>NZ_CP068985.1:0-633333 GCF_019397265.1 Nonomuraea coxensis DSM 45129 | reverse complement strand
TGACCTTCCGGCCCGTGGCCGAGACGGTGGGCGACACGTGGGCGTGGCTGCGCAGCGTCGGAGGCGAGGCCCCCGTCCGCCCCGACCGCCCCCGCAAGGGCCTCGCCCCGGAGGTGGAGGCCCGCCTGCTGGGCCTGTGAGAGGGAGACCCCTGGCCCCGGCAAGGCGGCCGGGCGTCAGCGGTGGTAGGTGCGGAGGAGGTCGTAGCCGGCGGCCAGCAGGGCGATGAGGACGCACGTGAGCACCACCAGGAGGCCGTGGCGGAAGGCGGTCGGCCAGCCCAGGGGAAGGGAGCTGAAGAAGACGGAGCCGGCGGCGGCGATGCCGATCGACGAGCCGAGGCGCTGACCGGTCTGCAGCACGCCGGCCGCGCTGCCCCCGCCCTGGGGCGGCACCTCGGAGAGGGTGATCGCCTGGTTCGGCGAGATGACCAGGCCGCTGCCCACGCCCGCGACCAGCAGCGGCAGGGCGGTCGCCAGGCCGACGTCGTGGCCGGGCACGAGCACGGTGGCGACCATCGTGGCGCTCAGCCCGACGATCACGGTCGTGAGCCCGGCGGCCACCAGCCGGCGCCCCGCCCGGCCCACGAGTCGCCCGCCGACCACCGAGGCGGAGGCCGACCCCAGCGCGAACGGGGTGATCGACAGCCCCGCCATCAGGGGGGTGTAGCCGAGGCCGCTCTGCAGATAGAGGGTGAAGGCGAAGAAGATGCCGGTGAAGCCCGCGAAGTAGAACAGGGCGATGGCGGAGCCCAGGCTGTAGGAGCGCTTGCGGAAGAGGGCCAGGTTGACCAGGGGTTCGCGGCGGTAGGCGCGTTCCCAGGCCACGAAGGCGGCCAGGACGAGCAGGGCGGCGGGGACGAGGAGCCATTTCGCCTGGCCGTGCCACTGGTGCTGCTGGATGAAGGGCAGGAGGAGGCAGCCGACGCCCAGGCCGAGCAGCAGGACGCCCACCGGGTCCATGCTCTCCCGCCGCCCGGCGAGCTGGGCGGGGCCGGGGGTGGGGAGCACGCGGTGGGCCAGCGGGAGGAGGGCGAGACCGATCGGGAGGTTGACCAGGAAGACCCAGCGCCACCCGAGCTCCGCCCCGAACCCGGTCACCAGGGCTCCGCCGATCAGGGGCCCGGCGGCCGTGGAGACGCCGATGGTGGCGCCGAGGGCGCCGAAGGCCCGGCCGCGCTCGTGCCCGCGGAACATCTGCTGGATCAGCCCCGACACCTGCGGGTTCAGCAGGCCGGCCGCCATGCCCTGGAGGAGCCGTGACACGATGAGCACGTTCATGCTCCAGGCGAGCCCGCAGGCGACGCTGGACAGGGTGAACAGCACCACCCCCCACATGAACAGCGTCCGCCGGCTCCGCGCGTCCCCCAGCCGCCCGGCGGGCACCAGCAGCAGGCCGAACGTGAGCGCGTACCCGGACAGCGTCCACTGGAGCCCGTCCTCCCTCGCGTGCAGGCCCTCGCGGATGGACGGCAGCGCCACGTTCACGATGCTCACGTCGAGCCCGGTCATGAACGCCGCCACCAGGCAGACGGCGAGCGCACGCCCGCGCGGGTCGGCCTGCCACGACGCCTTCATGAACGGCTGCCCTTCCCCCGTCCCCCGGACGGCGTGCGGATATCGTCCTTCCCTAACCAGGATTTCGGCGCCGTAACGATCCCGATATTCGCGAAGGGTGGGTTTCGCCACAGACCGGGAGTAACGTCCGGATCATGGACACGATGGCCGTCGAGCAGAACGGCATCAACGCGGTTCCCGAGGCGGAGCGGCACGGCCGGCCGGGTGACCTCTTCTGGCCGTGGGCCGGCTCCAACCTGTCGCTGTTCGGGGTCGCGTTCGGCGTCTACATCGTCGGGCTCGGGCTCGGCGTCATCCCGGCGATCATCACCGGCGCCGTCGGGTACGCGCTGTCGTTCCTGCTGGTCGGCCTGGTCGCGGTCGCCGGCACCCGGTCCGGCGTGCCGACGATGACGCTGGGCCGCGCGCCCTTCGGCTACCAGGGCAACAAGCTGCCCGCCACGCTGTCGTACATCTCGAACGTCGGCTGGGAGATCGTGCTCGTCACGCTGTCGGCGCAGAGCGGGGCGGCCATCCTCGCCCGGCTCGCGCCCGGCCTCCCCCGCACGACCGCCACCGCCCTCTGCTTCGCGGTCGCGGCGCTCGTCGTGATCGCCGTCGGCGTGTACGGCCACGCGCTGATCATGGTGGTCCAGCGGTACCTGACGTACGCGTTCGTCGTGCTGACCGTCGTCTACATGGCGCTCATGGCGCCCCGGCTCGGCGTGTCGCTGGAGACCACCACCGGGGCCGGCGGCTGGATCGGCGGCATCATCTTCGCGATGACGCTGCTCGGCCTCGGCTGGGTCAACTGCGGCGCGGACTACTCGCGCTACCTGCCCGCCCGCTCGTCCGGCCGGGCGGTGGCGTTCTGGACGATGCTCGGGGGCGCGCTGCCGCCGATGGTGCTGCTGGTGTTCGGGGTGCTGCTGGCGGGCGGCGACCCGAAGCTCGCCGAGGCGGCCGGGGGCGATCCGGTGGCGGCGCTGGCGGGGGCGTTGCCGACGTGGTTCCTGCTGCCGTACCTGCTGACCGCGATCGGCGGGTTCCTGGCGGGGGCGATCATGGACATCTACTCGTCCGGGCTGTCGATGCTGGCGCTCGGGGTGCCGGTGCGGCGGCACCTCGCGGTGCTGATCGACGGGGTGCTCATGGTGCTCGGCGGCTACTACCTGCTGTTCGTCAGCGACAGCTTCTTCGGCACCTTCCAGGCGTTCCTCGCGATCGTCGGCGTGGTGATGGCCGCCTGGGTGGCGATCTTCCTCGTGGACATGTGGCGGCTGCGGGACGGCGGGCGCGCGTACGACGAGTCGCTGCTGCGCCCCGGCGGGCCCGCCGTCAACTGGACGGGGGTCGCCACGCTCGTGGTGGCGTCGGTCGTGGGCATGGGGCTGATCACCTCGGCGGACGAGAACATCGCGAAGGTCGTCGGGTTCCTGATGAGCGAGGAGCTGAAGGGGTCCACGTTCGGGGCGGCGAACATCGGCGTGGTGATCGCGCTGGTGGTGGCCGGGGTGCTGTACTTCGCCGCCACGGCCCCGGCGGGCGCCCGCCGGCGCGCCGCGGGCCGCACCGGCGCCTGAGAACCGTCACCGCCGGGTACGTCGCGTTCATGGCCGATCGCCGTTACTGTTGGTGATCGATGATGGACATACCGTTGCGACTGCTGGCGTGGGCGGTGCATCTCACGCTCTTCGGGCTGCTGGCGATGGCCGTGGTCACCGTGCTGCGCGAGGACCAGGTGGGGGTGGCGGCCGGCGGCGTCCTGCTCGGGGCCCTCTACGCGGCGGGGCCCTCGATGGAGGGCAGGCCGGTGGCCGGGCCGGTGTGGCTCGGGGCGGTGACCGCGCTCTGGCTGGTGCTGGCCGTGGCCTCGGCGCCGTTCGTGTGGCCGGCGTTCCCGCTGCTCTACTCCTATGTGCGGGTGCTGCCGCTCTGGCTGGCGATGTTCGGGGTGGGGGCGGTGACGTCGGTGGCGATCCTGGCCGCGGCGTGGCACGCGGGCGAGCCGGCGGTGCCACTGGTGGTGGGCCCGGCGCTCGCGGCGGCCGTGGTCACCCTGCTCGCGCTGGCCTGCCGTTCCATGCGCGAGCAGGCCGGCCCGACGGCTCGTGACCTGGCGGGGCTGGCGGCTCGTGAGCGGCCCGCGCCTCCCGTCACGCCGTGACGATCGCGAAGTCCCTGATCGGGTGGTCGAGGACGGCCACCAGGCGCTTGAGCGCCGTCGTGTCGCCCTCCCGCTCCACGCCCTCCACGCCCCTGCCCGCCATCAGCCCCACGAGCTGCGCCTTCGTCAGCCGCAGGGTCAGGTCGGGGACCACACCGGCGGGCGGGTTCGGCTGGTGGATGAGGGCGCCGTTGGAGAGCGTCGTGCGGTGGCGCTCGCCGAGGTCGGTCAGGTGCCAGTCGATGGCCAGACGTTCGTGCCAGGCCCGCGGCCCGTCCACCCGTACGGCGAGCGTGTCGAAGATCTGCGCCACGCTCAGCGCGGCGAGCACGTCCGGCGCGGTCCGCTCCGGCGTGGCGGGGACGATGCCGTCGGCCAGCTCCAGCGCGGCCATCAGGTAGAAGTTGCGCCAGGCGGCGTTCTCCGCGCCGTGGCCGAGCCGGGTGTAGACCTCGGCGAGCAGGTCGCGGGCCTCCTTGTTGCCCTCGTCGGCGAAGACGGCGTGGTTGAGGAGCTGGACGGCGAAGCGCAGGTCGCCGTCGTCGATGTAGCGGCGGGCGAAGGCGACCACGGCCGCGCCGCCGCCGAGGCAGGCGACGTACCGGATGGCGCTCTCCCTCGGCGGGTGCTCCCAGAGGTGGGCGGGGTTGCCGTCGAACCAGCCGAGATAGCGCTGGTAGACGGCCTTGACGTTGTGGGCGGTCGAGCCGTGGTGGCCGCGGGCGTGCGAGGCCCGCTCCAGTTCGGGCGGCAGGCGTACGGTCTCGGCGATCTCGGCGGCGGTCAGGCCCTTGTTGAGCAGGCGCAGGGTCTGGTCGTGCAGGTAGGCGTACAGGTCGCGCTGCCGGGTGAGGTGGCCGGCGATGCCGTCGCCGCCCCAGGTGGGCCAGTGGTGGGCGGCGAGCGCGACGTCGGCGTGCGGGGCGAGCAGGGCGAGCGCCTCGTCGAGGTGGCGGGCCCACGTCCGGGGGTCGCGGACCTCGGAGCCGCGCAGGGACAGGACGGCGTGCTGGCCGCGGCCGGCGTTCTCGGCGAGGAACAGCGCCCGGTGCGCGGGGAGGAGGATGCTCAGCTCGGCGGGCCCGCCGCCGCCCAGGGTGAGCTGGAAGAGCAGGTCCACGCCGTCGATCGTCTCCTCCTGCCCGGTGTGGGTGACCTCCAGCGTGGGCGGGAGCAGCGACCGGGTGCCGGGGGCGACGGTCATGCCGAGGCCGGAGCCGAGCTGGCCCTCGGGCGAGCGGGGCAGGGCGGGGCCGTACATGTAGACGGCGCGGCGGGCCCGGGCGGGGCCGGCGTACAGGGTCTCCGCCACCGCGTGCTCCAGGAACCCGGCGGCGGCCAGGATCGGGACGTCGCCGCGGGTGACGCCGCGCCCGCCGCCGTAGTGGTCGGTGTGGGGGTGGGTGTAGACGACGCCGGTGACGGGGCGCTCGCCGCGGTGGGCGCGGTAGAGCCTGAGCGCGGCGGCGGCGCACTCGACGGAGCCGAGCGGATCGATGACGACGACGCCCCGCTCGCCCTCGATCAGGGTCATGTTGGCCAGGTCGAGGCCGCGTACCTGGTAGACGCCCGGGGTGACCTCGTACAGACCTTGGCGGGCGCAGAGCCGGGCCTGGCGCCACAGGCTGGGATGGGCCGTCTCGGGGCATTCGTCGTGGAGGAAGTCGTAGGCGTCGATGTCCCAGATGACCCTGCCGTCGGCCGTTTTGATCACCCCGGGGTCGAGTCTGGCGATGAAGCCGCGATCGGCGTCGTCGAAGTCGCCCGTGTCGCGAACTGGAAGGTCTGCCATGCCTGTTCGCATGCCCGGTAGTGGTTCCCGGCTAGCTCAACAATTCCCCCTTAGAGGATGAATCTCGGGCAATCAGGACAAGCAGGGCAGTCGGCCGTGTGATTAGCTGATCGTTCATGGGAGCGTGTGTGTTCGATCTCGACGGCGTGCTGGTCGACTCCGAGCCGGTGTGGGAGGAGGTGCGGCGGGCGTTCGTGGCCGAGCACGGCGGCACGTGGCAGCCGGACACCCAGGCGCGGCTCATGGGCATGAGCACCGGCGAGTGGGCCGCGTACCTGCACGAGCTGGGCGTCCGCCTGGAGCCTGACGAGATCGCCCGCGGGGTCGTCGACCGGATGGCGGCGCGCTACCGCGACGAGGTGCCGCTGATGCCGGGCGCGGTGGAGACCGTACGGCGGCTCGCGGAAGGGCGCACGCTCGGGCTCGCCAGCTCGTCCCCCCGCCGGCTGATCGACGTGGTGCTGGACGCGGCCGGCCTGGCGGGGTGCTTCGCGGCCACCGTCTCGACCGAGGAGGTCGAGCGGGGCAAACCCGCGCCCGACGGCTACCTGGAGGCGGCGCGCCGCATGGGGCTCGACCCGCGCGGCTGCGTCGCCGTCGAGGACTCCAGCAACGGCCTGCGTTCGGCGCACGCGGCGGGGATGCGGGTCATCGCGGTGCCGCACCCCCGCTACCCGCCCGCGCCGGACGCGCTGGCGCTCGCCTGGCGGGTGCTGCCGGACCTCAGCGCGCTCACCCCCGACCTGATCCGCTGAGTCCCGAGGCTCGCTGGCTATGCTTTCTGGATCGTGAGAGACATCACGGTTTTCAGCGGCAGCGCACATCCCGAGCTCGCTGAGGAGATCTGCGCCCATCTGGGCACGACCCTGCAGCCGGTGAAGGTCGACCGGTTCGCGAACGACGTCCTCGAAGTGCAGCTCCAGGCCAACTGCCGCGAACGGGACGTCTTCCTCATCCAGCCCCTCGTGCCGCCCACGCAGGAGCACCTGGTCGAGCTGCTGCTCATGCTGGACGCCGCCCGTGGCGCGTCGGCGGCCCGTACGACGGTGGTCCTGCCCCATTACGCCTACGCCCGATCGGACAAGAAGGACCAGCCGCGCATCTCGATCGGCGCCCGGCTGGTCGCCGACCTGCTGGTCGCGGCCGGCGCGAGCCGTGTCCTCACGATGACCCTGCACTCGCCGCAGGTGCACGGCTTCTTCAGCGTCCCGGTGGATCACCTGCACGCGCTGCGCGAGCTGGCCCAGCACTTCCGCCGCTACGACCTGTCGAACACGGTCGTCGTCTCCCCCGACCTCGGCAACGCCAAGGAGGCCGCGCACTTCGCCCGCCTGCTCGGCACCAGCGTCGCCATGGGCGCCAAGCAGCGCTACGCCGACGACCGGGTGGTGATCAGCTCGGTCATCGGCGACGTGGCCGGCAAGGACGTGATCATCCTGGACGACGAGATCGCGAAGGGCAGCACCGTGATCGAGCTGCTCGGCCGGCTGCGCGAGCAGAACGTGCGCTCGGTGCGCGTGGCGTGCACCCACGGGCTGTTCTCCGACGGCGCGGTGGAGCGGCTGAGCGCCCTGCCGGAGGTCGCCGAGATCGTCTGCACGAACACCGTGCCGCCGCCCCGGCGGAGCGACAAGCTGACGATCCTGTCGATCGCGCCCGCCCTGGCCGAGGCGATGCGCAGGATCCACGACGGCGAGTCGGTGAGCGCCCTGTTCAGTACATCCTGATCACCTGCGCGGTCACCCGGCGGGCCTGGTGGGAGGCGAGGTAGGTGATCACCTCGGCCACCTCCTCCGGCCGGCCGACCGTGCCGATCGGGCCGTGCGCGCGGGCCAGACTCTCCACCTCCTCGTTGACCCAGCCGGTGTCGGTGATCGGCGGATGCACCATGTTGGCGGTGACGCCGTGGCGGCCCAGCTCGTGCGCCGCCGACATCGTGTAGCTCTCCTGGGCCGCCTTGGCCGCGCCGTAGCTGACCTCGCCGGGGAAGCCCTGCGGCCCCTCGGAGGTCAGGCCGATGATCCGGCCCCAGCTCGCGCCGCGCGCGACGTGCCGCCGGGCGAACTCGGCGATGAGCAGCGCGGGGGCGCGCACGTCCACCGCGAACTGGCGGTCGTGGGTCGCGGCGTCCACCGGCCGGGTCGGGCGGCCGAAGCCGTCGTGCCCGCGCGCCTCGAACGTGTCGCTGAGCCAGCCGCTCGCGTTGTTGACCAGGATCTCGACCGGCCCGAACGCCTCCTCCGCCAGGTCGAACAGCCGGCCGGGCGTCTCCGGGCCGGCAAGGTCGGCCTCCGCCGACTCGGCCCTGCCGCCCGCCTCGCGCACCCGCGCCACGACCTCGCCGGCGTCGCCGGCCCGCAGCCGGTCGTACGCCTCGGGATAGGCGGGATGCTTCAGCGGGTCGAGCCGTTTGTACGTCAGGAAGACCGCCACACCCTGGGCCGCCAGCGCGATCGCGGTGGCCGCCCCGATGCCCTGATTGGCGCCGGTGATCAGCGCGACCTTTCCAGTCAGGCGAGGATCGATCATAGTGACCATCATGCACGTCGCAACCGACCGCCTGCTGAGCCGTTTCCTGGAGGCCGTGGAGCCCGCCGTCCCCCTCGTCGCGCTGTGGGCCCACGGGTCGCTGGCGACGGACGACTACCAGCCCGGCCGCAGCGACCTCGATCTCGTCGCGATCGTGGACGAGCCGGTCACGATGGGGCACTGGCGGCGGATCAAGGCCGTGCACCGGGGGCTGGACCTGCCGCTGGCGGACCGGCTGCACTGCTCGTACATCCCCCGGCAGGAGCTGGCCGAGCCGTCCGCCGAGCACGTGACGTGGGCGCACGAGGAGATCTTCCGCCGTCCGGTGACCCCCGTGACCCGGCGCGAGCTGCACGTGAAGGCGCTCGAACTGTACGGGCCGTCGCCCGCCGGGCTGCTGCCGCCGGTGTCGGACGCCGAGCTGGCCGAGTTCGTCCGTACGGACCTGCGGGACTTCTGGCTGGTGAAGACGCAGGGGCGGCGGCGCTGGCTGCACGACGTCTGGGTGGACCTCGGCACGGTGACGGTCGCGCGGGCCGCGGTCACGCTCGCCGACGGGCGGCTCATCACCAAGCGGGAGGCTCTGGACCTGCTGCCGGGGATGGGGGCGCCCGAGCTCGTGGTGGCCGACGTCACGGCCCGCCGGTACGGCACGCCGCGCCCCCCGCTCAGCCGCTTCCGCCGGGCCAAGCTGGCCCGCGCGTTCATCCGGCCGGCGATCAGGAAGATCCTCGCCTGAGCGCGGCGGTCACGGGGATCCCGGCCCGAGCACGCCGGTCAGGCGGGTGAGCGCCTCGGTGATCCGGCCGGGGGTGAGGCCGAGCCGGGTGCGCTGGTAGCCGTACACCTCGGGGGCGAGGGGGGCGAGCAGCACCTCCACCAGCGCGTCCGGGCCGGGTGTGCCGGCCGCCACCAGCAGGGCCCGCACGTGGGCCCGCCAGAAGCCGTACGCGCCGGTCTCGAAGCGCGAACGCCCCACCTCCGTGCCCAGCACCAGGTGGGCGTGGTCCTCCAGCAGGCGCACCATCGCGGCGTAGAAGGCGGCGAGCCGGTCGGCGGGCGGCGCGCCCGGGCCGAGCGGCGGCTTGCCGCGCAGCAACCGCTCCTGCAGCTCGCGCTCGTGCTCGTCGAGCAGCGCGACGGCGATCGAGGCGCGGTCGGGGTAGCGGCGGTAGAGCGTGCCCCGGCCCACGCCGGCTCTCTTGGCGATGTCGTCCATCGTCACGTCCTGCGGCGGGCGCTCGGCGAAGAGCGCGGCCGCGGCCTCGAGGATCCTGGCCCGGTTGCGGGCGGCGTCGGCTCTCTCCACACGCCCATTGTAGGTGGACACGGCGTCCGGTTATAGTCAAGTGGACACAGTGTCCACATAGCTGGGAGATCCCTCATGCTGCTGCACCTGGACGCCAGCGCGCGCCGGAACTCGTTCTCACGCCTGCTGTCCGCCGAGTACGCCGACGCCTGGCGAGCCGCCCACCCCGGAGCCGGCTACGTCTACCGCGACCTCGCCGCCCGCCCCGTGCCGCACATCGGCGAGGCGTGGACGGAACTGTGCGACCACATCCTGGAGCACGAGATCACCGACCCCGCCCGCTACCCGGAGGCGGCCCGCACGCCCGCTCGGCGGGCCGCCTGGGCGATCGTCGAGCCGCTGCTCGCCGAGGTCGTCGCCGCCGACGTCGTGCTGATCGGCACGCCGATGTACAACTACTCGATCCCGTCGTCGCTCAAGGCGTGGCTCGACCAGATCACCTTCCCCAAGATGTCGCTGGCCGGCCGCTCGTTCGTGGTGACCGGGGCGCGGGGCGGCGCGTACGGCCCCGGCTCCCCCCGCGAGCCGTACGACCACGAGGAGCGCTACCTGCGCGACTTCCTCAAGGGGCACTTCCAGGTCGAGGACGTGACGTTCGTCCACGCCGAGCTGGTCAACGCCCGTCTCGACCCGGCGCTCGCCCACCTGCGGGAACGGCACGAGGAGTCCCTGGCCGCGGCCCTCGCCCAGGTCCGCGCCCAGGCCCGCGAGGAGGCGGCGTCGGAGGAGGCGGCGTCGTGAGCTGGCTCGTCCTGCTGCTGGCCGGGCTGGTCGAGGTGGCCTGGTCGCAGAGCATCAAGCCGACCCAGAACTTCACCCGCCCGCTGCCCACGCTGGTCAGCCTGCTGCTCATGGCCGCCGCCGTCTGGCTGCTGTCGCGGGCCATGAACACCCTGCCGGTCGGCACCGCGTACGCGGTCTTCACCGGCATCGGCGCGGCCGGCGCGATCACGCTCGGCGTGGTGCTCCACGACGACCCCGTGTCCGTGGGGCGGATGGCGGCGCTCGCGCTGATCGTGGGAGGGATAGTGTTGGCCCGGATCACGGCCTGACACGATCGAAGGGCGAGCGATGGCGGAGATCAGGAAGTCGTACGTGACAGCCGCGACGTCGGCGGTGTCGCTGCTCAGCCAGGCGGCCGTGGCGGCGGCCTGGGACAAGCCGAGCGCGCTCACCGAGTTCAGCGTGGCGGGGCTGGCAGGGCATCTGGCGCACCAGGTCGTCCGGGTCCGCGACGTGCTCGACTCGGACGGCGCCGGCCACGAGCCGATCGGCCTGCTGGAGCACTACTCGCGTTCGCCGTGGGTGGAGGCGGGCCTCGACCACGAGACCAACGTCGGCATCCGGCGGGGCGGCGAGGCCGCCGCGGCCGACGGACCGGCCGCACTGATCGAGCGGACGCGGGCGCTGCTCGACGCGCAGATCGCCGCGCTGCCCGCCGAGCCCGCCGACCGGGTGGTCCACTTGAAGTGGTCCGGCTGGGCGCTCACCCTGGACGACTTCCTGCTCACCCGCCTGGTCGAGCTGGCGGTGCACGCCGACGACCTGGCCGCGAGCGTGGGCGTCGAGACGCCCGCCCTGCCGCCGGAGGTCATCGAGCCGGTGGTCGAGCTGCTGGCCCGGCTGGCGGTGCACCGGCACGGCGCGACGGCGGTCATCCGCGCGCTCAGCCGCGCCGAACGCGCCCCGGCCACGATCAGCGCCTTCTGACACCTCCCGGCCCCGCGACCCGCCCCCGGACCAGGGAGTAGCAGGGCCCCGGCCGGGGGCTCAGGCGGTCACCAGGCGCAGGGCGGTGGCCACCTCCCGGCCCGACAGGGCCCGCTCCGGATCGAGCAGCCACTGGGCCAGGAACCCGGTGAGCAGCGCCTGGTAGAGCGCCCCGGTCAGCCGCGCCCGCTCGGGGTCGGCGCCGGGCTCACCGCCGGGCTCACCGCCGGGCTCACCGCCGGGCTCACCGCCGGGCTCACCGCCGGGCTCACCGCCGTCGAACAGCTCGGCGAGCCCGGCCTGGGCCTCCCGGTTCGCGGCGGCGAGCTGCTCGCGCACCTCCGGCAGGTGCTCGACCTGCCCCAGGAGTTCGAGCTGCGTCACCCACAGCGGTCGCAGCCGCCCGAACGACTCCAGCACCCGGTCCCAGGCGACGGCGAAGCGCTCCAGCCGGTCCGCGCCCGGCTCGGCCTCGGCCGACAGCGTGGCCGCCAGCTCCTCGCCCCACTCCCGCATGACCTCGAACAGCGCCTCGTTGAGCAGCGCCTCCTTCGACTTGAAGTGGTAGCCGATGGCCGCGAGGCTCACGCCCGACGCTTTCGCGACGTCGCGCGCCGTGGTGCGGGTGTAGCCCTTCTCGACCAGGCATCGCTTGGCGCCCGCCAGCAGGTCCTCCCTGTTTCCCATGCCGTCAGAGTAGCACAAGCGTCCTAGACAAGCGTCTAAGACGCCTGTACCGTCGGCGGCATGGCGAACATCCTCATCTCCGGCGCGAGCATCGCCGGCACGTCCGCGGCCTACTGGCTGCGCCGCCACGGCTTCACCGTCACCGTGGTCGAGCGGGCCCCCGCCGTCCGCGCCGGCGGCTACAAGGTGGACATCCGGGGCGCGGCGCTGCGGGTGATCGAGCGCATGGGCCTCATGGACGCGGTCCGCGCCCGCGCCACGGACATGCGCGTCGCCACCCACTACGACGCCGCCGGCAAGAAGGTCGCGACCATGGACGCCGACCTGTTCGGCGGGCGCACCGGCGACGACGTCGAGATCATGCGCGGCGACCTCAACGAGCTGCTGTACGAGCTGACCCGCGACGAGGTCGAGTACGTCTTCGACGACTCGATCACGGCCGTCGCCGAGGACGGCACGGTCACCTTCGAACGTTCGCTCCCCCGCGCGTTCGACCTGGTGGTCGGGGCCGACGGCGCGCACTCCAACGTGCGCGGGCTGGCGTTCGGCCCCGAGGAGCGTTTCGTGCGCCACCTCGGCCACTACATCTCGATCTGCTCGGTGCCCGACCCGCTCGGCCTGGACCGCGAGGAGGCGGTGCACGCGGCGCCCGGCCGCACCGCCAACGTCTACAGCACCCGCCAGGACGACGGCGTGGCGCGGGCCGCGTTCATCTGGTCGTCCCCGGCGCTCGTCTACGACCACCGGGACGTCGAGCGGCAGAAGGAGCTGCTGGCCGAGGCCATGTCCGGGATGCGCTGGGAGGTGCCGCGCCTGCTCGACGCGGTGCGCGAGGCCGACGACCTCTACTTCGACGCGGTCTGCCAGATCCGGATGGACCGCTGGTCGAAGGGGCGGGTCGTGCTGCTCGGCGACGCGGCGTACTGCGCCTCCCCCGCCTCGGGGCAGGGCACGAGCCTGGCGATCGTGGGGGCGTACGTGCTGGCCGGCGAGCTGGCGGCGGGCCGTGGCCCGGAGGGCTACGAGCGGGAGCTGCGCGGCTTCGTCGCGGCCAACCAGGCGCTGGCGGACGCCAACCTCAAGGGCATGGTGATCCCGTCACGGCTGGCGCTGTGGTTCCAGCTCGCGATGATCCGGCTGCTCCCCCGCCTGCCGGGCCGCGACCGCGTGGTGGAGCGCGTCGCCGGGCCGATCCGGCAGGCGGCGAACGCCATCACGCTCAAGGATTACATGGAATGAACCATTCCGTTCTGCTAATATAAGAGCAGAACGTTCCGTTCCGAAGGAAGGGTTCACCATGACCGTTCTCGTCACCGGCGCCACCGGGACCGTCGGCCGCCTCCTCGTCGAGGAGCTGCTCGCCGCCGGGCAGCGGGTCCGCGCCCTGACCAGGAACCCCGACACGGCCGGCCTGCCCGAGGGCGTCGAGGTGGTCGCGGGCGACCTCGCCCGGCCCGCCGAGCTGGCGGGCGTCTTCGACGGGGTCGAGGCCGCGCACCTCATCACCTTCGCGGGCGACGACTACGCCCCGCTCCCCGACGGCGCCGCCCTGGTCGAGCTGGCCGCCGAGGCCGGCGTGCGGCGGGCCACCGTGCTTGGCGGGCGCGAGGAGGGCGACCTGGAGCGGGCGCTCGCCGGCAGCGGCATCGAGTGGACGCTGCTGCACCCTGTCGAGTTCATGTCCAACACGCTGCGCTGGTGGGCGGAGACGGTCCGGACGGAAGGCGTCATCAAGGAGCCGTTCGGCGACCGGCTGAGCGCGCTGGTGCACGAGCGCGACATCGCCGCCGTCGCCGCGACCGTGCTCGTCGAGGGCGGGCACGGCGGGCGCACGTACGTGCTGACCGGCCCGGAGGCGATCACGCTCAGGGAGAAGGTCGCGATCCTCGCCGGCGCCGTCGGCAGGGACGTGCGCTTCGTCGAGCTCACCGTGGACGAGGCCCGCGCCAAGTGGCGCGCCGACGGCATGGGCGAGGAGACCGTCGAGTTCCTGGTCCACGCGCTCGGCGAGACGCCGGAGGTCGGCTACACCGTCGTCCCGACCGTCAAGGAGGTCACCGGCCGGGACGCCAGGAGCTTCCGTCAGTGGGCCGAGGAGAACGCCGCCGCCTTCCGCCCCTGATCGGCGACCTCGGGATAGGCGGGGACCGGCGTCGTCCGCCCCCGCAGGTGGCGGTCAAGGAAGGCCGCGAGATGGTCGCGGGTGATCCGGAGCGCCCGCGCGCCGTCGAGCTCCTGCGCGGGGAGGCCGAGCCGGGGCCGCAGCACCGCGTAGTCGACGAAGGCGGAGTGGTCGGTGCCGGCGATCGTGATCCACTTCTTCGGGCCCTTCAGATGGGCCCAGGACTTCTTCCAGGAGTCGTCGGTGCCGTCCCAGGCGTGCGTGCGCGGAGCGCCGATCATCAGGAACGGCCGGTCCAGCCGCTTCACCGGCGGGAAGAAGGTCCCGTCCAGGTTGGCGCCGGCCTTCAGGCGGCGGTCCGTCGCCAGGGCGGCGGCGGAGCTGTTGCCGCCCATCGAATGGCGAGGCGCTGGCGAACCTGCGCGACGTGCTCGGCGTGCTCCGTGCCACCGACCGGGCCACCGACCGGGCCACCGACCGTGCCACCGACCGTGCTCCCGGGTCGCCGCCTGCCGGGCTGCCCGGCCGCGAGGAGGACGTGATCAGAGCCCTGGCCCGCGGCCTGTCCAACGCCGAGATCGGCCGCGAGCTGCGCCTCACCGAGGCCACGGTCAAGGCGCACGTCAGCCGGGTGCTGGCCAAGCTGGGCCTGGCCAACCGGGTCCAGGCGGCCATCCTGGTGCACGACGCCGATCTCGGTCAGCCGGACACGTCCGCGTAGTGGCAGGCCGCCTGCGCCCCGGCGACGGCGGGCAGGACGGCCGGCGGCTCCGTACGGCACCTGCCGTCCACCCCGGCCTCGGCCGCCCGCCCCGAGGCGAGCACCTGGCAGCGGGCGTGGAAGCGGCACCCGCCGGGGATGCGGGTCGGGTCCGGCGGCTCGCCGGTCAGCACCACCCGTTCCGGCGACTCCGGCAGCACCGACAGCAGCGCCTGCGTGTACGGGTGCCGCGGCGCGGTCAGCACCTGCTCGACCGGCCCCGACTCGACGATCCTGCCGAGGTACATCACGGCGACCCGGTCGGCGATGTTCCACGCCAGCCCGAGGTCGTGCGTGACGACCAGCGCCGACAGCCCCAGCTCGGCGCGCAGCCGGAGCAGCAGCGCCAGGATCTCGCCGCGTACGGAGGCGTCCAGGGAGGCCACCGGCTCGTCGGCGATCAGCACCTTCGGATCGAGGGCCAGCGCGCCCGCGATCACCACGCGCTGCCGCTGCCCGCCGGACAGCTCGTGCGGGTGGCGCAGGAAGAACCGGTCCGGCGGCCGGAGCCCGGCGCGGGACAGGGCCGTGGCCACGACGTCCCGCTCGTCGGCGAGGCCGTGGATGCGGGGGCCCTCGGCGACGGCCTCGTACACGGTGTGGCGGGGGTTGAGCGAGCCCATCGGGTCCTGGAGGACGAGCTGGACCTGCCGGCGGTACGCCTTGAGCGCCCGCGCCCGGTAGTCGAGCGCGGCCCCGTCGAAGCGGACCTCGCCGGCGGTGGGGCGTTCGAGGCCGAGCAGGGTGCGGGCGAGCGTGGTCTTGCCGCAGCCCGACTCGCCGACCAGCGCGACGATCTCGCCCTTGCCGATGGCCAGGTTGACGCCGTCGACGGCGCGCGCCCTGCGGCCCCGCGAGCTGAACTCCACGCGCAGGTCGCGGGCCTCCAGCAGGGTGGGCCGCGAGGTCTCGACCGCCTCGGCGGGGGTCTGCGTCTCGGTCATGAGGCTTCCTCCTTGGCCCGTACGTGCACGCAGGCCGCGACGCGGCCGGGACCGGCCGGCCAGAGCTCCACGTCGGTGCTCGCGCATTCCGGCAGCGCGACCGGGCAGCGCGGGTGGAAGGCGCAGCCGGTCGGGAGCTGCATGGGGTCGGGCGGGTCGCCGCCGAGCCCCTGGGGCGCCATGCGCGAGGCCGGGTCGCCCACGGTCGGGAACGCCGCCGCCAGCGCCTTCGCGTACGGGTGCCGCGGGTCGTGGAAGACCTGCGCGGAGGGGCCGTGCTCGACGACGCGGCCGGCGTACATGACCGCGAGCTGGTCGCAGACGTCGGCGAGCACCGACAGGTCGTGCGAGATCATGATCAGCGAGATGCCGTGCTCGGCGACCAGCTCCTTGATCAGCGTCAGGACCTGCGCCTGGACCATGACGTCGAGCGCGGTGGTCGGCTCGTCGGCGATGATCAGCCGCGGCGAGCAGGCCAGCGCCATTGCGATCATCACGCGCTGTCGCTGGCCGCCCGACAGCTCGTGCGGGTAGCTGCGCGCCCGCCAGGCCGGCAGGCCGACCTGTTCGAGCAGCTCGGTCACCCGCTTGCGGGCGCCCTCGGGCTTGGCCAGGCCGTGGACGAGCAGCGGCTCGGCGATCTGGTCGCCGATCCTGCGCACGGGGTTGAGCCCGTGCTGCGCGCCCTGGAAGACGATCGACGCCTCCGCCCAGCGCACGGCCCGCAGGCGTCCCCACGTCATGGCGGCGATGTCCTCGCCGCCGAGGAGGATCCGGCCGTCGACGCGCGCGTCCCGGGGCAGGAGCCGGAGCAGCGCCATGGCCAGCGTCGACTTGCCGGATCCCGACTCGCCGGCGACTCCGAGCGCCGCTCCGGAGTCGAGGGTCAGCGACACGCCGCGCACCGCGGGCACCTCGCCCGCGGCGATGCGGTACGTCACCGACACGTCATCGAGTTCGAGGAGACTCACGCCTTCCTCCTGAGCTGGGGGTTGAGCACGGCCTCCAGCGCCCGCCCCATGAGGGTGAACGCCATGACGACGATGAGGATGGCCAGGCCGGGGATGAGGATGTACCACCAGGCCGCGTTGGTGGCGGCGCCGAAGTCGTAGGAGGCGCGCAGCATCGTGCCCCAGGACGTCTTGTTGGCGCTGGCGCCGAGGAAGGCGAGCGTGGACTCGGTCACGATCGCGCTGGCCACCTCCAGCGTGGTGCTGGCCAGCAGCAGCGGGGCCACGTTGGGCAGCACGTGCCGGGTGGTGATGTGCCAGTGCCCCGCGCCGAGCGCCTTGGAGCGCTCGATGTAGGGGCGGGCCTCGACGGCGAGCGTCTGGGCGCGGATCAGCCGGGCGGTCGAGGGCCAGGTCGTGATCGCGATCGCGGTGACGATCGTCAGTGTGCTGCCGCCCAGGATCGCCGCCAGCACGAGCGCCGTCACCAGCGACGGCAGCACCAGGAACCAGTCGGTGATCCGCATCAGCGCGCCGCCGACCCAGCCGCGGAAGTGCCCGGCCGCGACGCCGACCACGAGGCCGATGACGACGCTGAGCAGCGCGGCGAGGAAGCCGATGAGCAGCGACGTGCGCGAGCCCCACCACACCATGAGCAGGATCGAGCGGCCCGACTCGTCGGTGCCGAACGGCTCGGCGAGGCTGGGCGGCGCGAACTTCTGGCCGGTGCCCTCGACGACGCTGGTCACGTTCTCGCTGATGAACAGCGGGGCGACGAGCGCGAGCAGCACGGCGACCAGCAGGATCACCCCGCCGGCGAGCCCGGCCCGATGGGTGCGGAAGTCGGCCCAGAAGCGGCTCAGCGCGAGGCGGCGCCGCGTCGCGGCGAGGCTCGTCATGCCGACCTCACTCTCGGGTCGAGGATGTGGTAGACCACGTCGGCCAGCGTGTTCATGAGGATCACGGCGACCGTGATCAGCAGGAACGTGCCCTGCATGAGCGTGAAGTCCGGCACCCGCACCGCCTCGTAGAAGAGCTGCCCGAGGCCGGGCCAGGTGAAGATGGTCTCGACGGTGACCGCGCCGCCCACGACGAACCCGATCCGCATGAACACCAGCGTCACGGTCGGCAGCAGCGCGTTGGGCACGGCGTGCCGCCGCCGCACGTCGTCGTCGCGCAGCCCCTTGGCCCGCGCCACGGTGACGTAGTCCTGCCCGACCTCCTCCAGCAGCGACGAGCGCATGACGAGCAGGTACTGGGCGTAGACGACGGCGACCAGCGTCAGGCAGGGCAGCACCATGTGCGAGGCGACGTCCAGCACGTACGCGAACCCGTCGGGCGCGTCCACGCTCTCGATGCCCCTGAACGGGAACAGCCCGGGGATCGGCCCGATGCCGACGCCGAGCACCATCATGAGCAGCAGCCCGAGCCAGAACGTCGGCACCGACCACAGCACCAGCGACAGGCCGGTGGAGAAGCGGTCGAAGCGGGTGCCGTGCCGCCAGCCGGCGCGGGTGCCCTGCCAGATGCCGAGGCTGACCGCGATGACCAGCCCGGTGCCGGCGAGCAGCAGCGTCGGGCCGATGCGCTCGCCGATGAGGTCGAGCACCGGCCGCTTGTACTCGTAGGAGGTGCCGAGGTCGAGCCGGAGGGTCTTGCCGACGAAGTCGAAGAACTGGTCGATCAGCGGCTTGTCCAGGCCCAGCCGGCGACGTTCCAGGTCGAGCTGCGCAGGGGTCATGTTGCGGCCCTGCGCCAGGTTGCGTACGGGATCACCGGGAAGCATGCGGAAAAGGAAGAACGTCCCGACGATCACCATGGCGATGCTGAACAGCGCCCCGCCTGCCTTGGACGCCGCGTAACGCAGCGTGCCACGGCGGGCGGGGCGGTCGTCCGCGGGGCCCGCCGCCTGGACGGCGGGCTCCGCTGACTCGAGAGGTGTGGTCATTCGCGTTCGTCTGCGGTGCTCTTGCGCCGCCTCGTCAGGAAGAAGGCACCCAGGCCGAGGATCACCACGACGCCGACGATCCCGGCGATGAGCCCGGTGTTCGAGCCGCTCTCGCCGCTCGCGCCGGCCGCCGCGGCGGCCTTGACGTCCACGGTGTAGAACGGCCAGTAGCCGCTGCCGCCGTAGAGCAGGCCCTTGTCCTCGGGGATCGGGGTGATGCTGGTGACCTTGTCCTTGCGGTAGCCCTCAAGGTCGTTGGTGTAGTAGATGGCGATGATCGGCGCCTGGGTGTAGAGCCGCTCCTGCATCTGCTTGATCAGCTCGACGCGCTTGGGCCGGTCCAGCTCCTTGAGCTGGTCCTGGTAGAGCTTCTCGAAGGTGTCGTCGCAGAAGAAGGACTCCGTGCCGCCGCCCTCGCCGTTCGGAGCCGGCCGCCGGCTGCACAGGTGCGTGGCCAGGACCTCCTCCGGGTCGGGGTTGACGGACCAGCCGCTGATCGCGATGTCGAAGTTGCCGGTGGTGCCGGTCTCCTCGGTGAACTTGCTGGAGTCCAGCTTGACCGTGGTGACCGTGATGCCGACCTCCTTGAGGAAGGCGGTCAGGTATTCGGCGAGCTTGTCCTCGACCGGCGTGTCGGTGTGGATGGTGAAGCGGAACTCCAGCTTGCGCTTGCCGTCGGGCATCGTGCGGACGCCGTCGGAGCCCTTCTTGTAGCCCGCGTCGTCGAGGATCTGGTTGGCCTTGGCGGGGTCGTAGGTGACCTTCTCCTCGCCGGTGGCCTCCCAGAACCAGTCCTTGTACATCGGCGGCACGATCGAGCCGTCGGCGGGCTTGGCGAGGCCGTTCTGGACCTCGTCGACGAGCTTCTGCTTGTCGATGGCGTAGTGCACGGCCTGGCGGACCTTGACGTCCTTCAGCGCCGGGTGACCGTCGCCGACGGCCTTGCCGTCGGTCGTGGTGGCGCCGTGGTTGACCTGCAGGTACGCCGCGCGCCGGCCCTGGGTGTTCCAGGCCTCGATGTTCGGGTCGTTCTGGATGGCCTCGAACTCCTGCGGGGTCATCCGGCCGAGCAGGTCGATGTCGCCCTTCTTCAGGCCGGCGACGGCGGCCTGCGGGTTGTCGTAGAAGATGACCTGGAGCTCGTCGATCTTGGGCTTGCCCCGCCAGTAGTTGGGGTTGGCCTGCAGCTTGACGTACTGGTCCTTCTTGTGCTCGACCGCGATGTAGGGCCCGCTGCTCACCGAGGGGTACTTCTCGGCGTCGTAGTTGGCCATGTCGGTGACCGACTCCCAAGCGTGCTTGGGCATGATCGGCACCGGGTTCTCCAGCATGGACGCCTGCGGCGCCTTCAGCTTGATGACGAGGTCCTGGCCGTTGGCCG
The DNA here is from genome assembly GCF_019397265.1 of Nonomuraea coxensis DSM 45129. Taxonomy (NCBI): domain Bacteria; kingdom Bacillati; phylum Actinomycetota; class Actinomycetes; order Streptosporangiales; family Streptosporangiaceae; genus Nonomuraea; species Nonomuraea coxensis. The sequence goes on along the minus strand of NZ_CP068985.1, from coordinate 613,478 downwards.
TGACCGTCTCGAAGTTCTCCACCGCGGGGCCGTTCGCCGTCTTGGCGGCCTCGTCGGTCATCATCTTGTTGAACGTCCAGGCGGCGTCCTCAGCCGTGACCGGCTGGCCGTCGGACCACTTCGCCTGGCGGATCTTGAACGTCCAGGTGAGCCCGTCCTCCGACGTCGTCCACGATTCGGCGAGGTCGGGGCTGGGGGCAAGGGTCTTCGGGTCGGGCACCGTCAGGTAGCCGTACATCCAGCGGTGGATGGAGGTCGAGACCAGCCGGACCGCGAGGAACGGGTTCATCGAGTCCATGGACTGCGTCGCGCCGACCCTGAAGATCTTCTTCCCCGCCGCCGGGTCCTGCGCAAGGGCCGCTGTGGTCCCCTGACCTGCTACTAACACCGCCACGCCCAGCGCTACGAAGCGCGCGAGCCATTTCCTCATGAGTGCCTCACCTTCAGGCGGGGTTTTCCTGTGTATGGAAAGGCACACCATACGGAGACCGCGTGTCAACGAAAGACGGAAAATTGTTTCATCTTCGTATCCTTTAGCGGTGTAAATTTTCAGTGCCCGTGGCACCGAGGGCGATGGGGGCCGTCCGCGCGGCCCCCGGACCCCTCCCGGCGGGCCTGGCGGTCAGCCGCAGCCGCAGGAGCCGCCGCAGCACCCGCCGCCCGCCTGGGGCAGCAGCTCGATCCGGCCGGCCAGCTCGTAGCCCGCCTCCTTGACGGCGGCCTCGACCGCGTCCGCGTCGAGCGGCGCGGCGCTCGTCACGGTCACGGCCCCGGACGCCAGGTCCACCTGGACCCCGCTCACACCGGCCACCTTGCCGACCTCCTCGGTCACCGAGCTCACGCAGTGGCCGCAGGTCATGCCTTCCACCTGATAGGTCGTGACGGTCATGACGACTCCCTCCTCACAGTGACGTTCCTCGGGCACTATACCCCCCTAGGGTAAAGACGCATACATCCGGCATGCCCGGATAGAGGGGAGAAAACGGCTACTCATAGGGGAGTTCACATGCTGAACGGCAAGACCATCGCCTTTCTCGTCGCGCCCGAGGGCGTGGAGCAGGTGGAGCTCACCGAACCGTGGAAGGCGGTCAAGCAGGCGGGCGGCACGCCCCGGCTGATCTCCACCGACTCCGGGCAGATCCAGGGATTCAACCACCTGGACAAGGCCGACGAGTTCGCCGTGGACGAAACGGTGGACGAGGCCGACCCGGCCTCCTTCGACGGCCTCGTGCTGCCCGGAGGCGTGGCCAACCCGGACTTCCTGCGCACGCAGCCGGCCGCCGTCCGGTTCGTCCACACCTTCTTCGACACCGGCAAGCCGGTCGCGGCCATCTGCCACGCGCCCTGGACGCTGGTCGAGGCGGACGTGGTCCGCGGACGCACGATGACCTCGTGGCCCAGCCTCCAGACCGACCTCCGCAACGCCGGCGCCACCTGGGTCGACCAGGAGGTCGTGGTGGACACCGAGGGCCCGAACACCCTCGTCACCAGCCGCAAGCCGGACGACCTGAAGGCTTTCTGCCAGGCGGCGACCGACGTGTTCGGCCAGTGACGCGCGGCAGACGGCCGGTGACCTCCTCCTGGAGGTCGCCGGCCGTCGTCGTCCGGCCCTGACGAGATCGAAACTCGCCTGTAACTCCTTGTCCCACGGCAGGAAATGGTCTAGACGTAGACCAAACAGAGCGTCCTCCGCGCCCCCCAGGGAGACCTCATGTCCGTTGACGAGGATTCCAGGCGACTCGCCGAGCTCGGCTACAAGCAAGAGCTGGCCCGCACCTGGAGCGGATTCTCGAACTTCGCCATCTCCTTCTCCATCATCTCGATCCTCGCCGGCTGCTTCACGACCTTCGGACAGGCCTGGAACAACGGCGGCCCCATCGCCATCTCGTGGGGCTGGCCGGTGATCTCGCTGTTCATCCTCATCATCGGGTTCTGCATGGCCGAGCTGGTCTCGGCCTACCCGACGGCGGGCGGCATCTACTGGTGGGCCGCCAAGATGGGCAAGCCGATCCACGGCTGGTTCACCGGCTGGCTCAACCTCATCGGGCTCATCGCCGTCACCGCGTCGGTCGACTACGGCTGCGCCACCTTCCTCAACATCGTCCTCGCCCGCCTGACCGGCGGCGCCTGGGCGGGCACGCTCCCGCAGACGTTCCTGCTGTTCGTGATCGTGCTCGCCCTGCACGCCCTGATCAACATCTTCAGCCACCGGCTCATCTCGCTGCTGCAGAACGTGAGCGTCTGGTGGCACGTCGCCGGGGCCGTGATCGTCGTCGCGATCCTGGTCTTCGCCCCCTCCGACCACCAGTCGCTCGGCTTCGTCTTCGGCGGCACCAACAACAACTCCGGCTTCGGCGACGGCTCCGACGGCCTGCCCTTCTGGCTGTACGTGCTGCCGCTCGGCTTCCTGCTCACCCAGTACACGATCACCGGGTTCGACGCCTGCGCCCACGTCTCCGAGGAGACCCACGGCGCGGCCAGGACCGCCGCCCGCGGCCTGTGGCAGTCGATCTTCTACTCGGCGATCGGCGGCTGGATCCTGCTGCTGGCGTTCCTGTTCGCCGCCACGAACGTGGACGAGCTCAACAAACAGGGCGGATTCGTCGGCGCCATCTTCGAGACCGCGCTGTCCTCGCCGCTCGCCACGGTCGTCTTCGCCATCTCCACCATCGGCCAGTTCTTCTGCGGCATGAGCTGCGTCACCTCGATGTCACGGATGACGTACGCCTTCTCGCGGGACGGCGCGGTGCCCGGCTGGCGGCTGTGGTCGAAGGTGGACCGCAACCGCACGCCCGTCAACGCCATCATCGCCGGCTGCGTCGTGGCCGCCCTCATCACCCTGCCCGCCCTCTACGCCCCCGCGGGGCTGACCACCCCCGTCGCGTTCTACGCCGTCGTGTCGATCGCGGTCATCGGCCTCTATCTGGCCTTCCTCATCCCGATCTGGCTGCGCCTGCGCATGGGCGACGCCTTCCAGCCGGGTCCGTGGACCCTCGGACGCAAGTACAAGGCGCTCTGCTGGATCGCCTGCGTCGAGATCGTCATCGTCTCGATCTACTTCATCATGCCGTTCAGCCCCGCCGGCGTGCCGGGCAGCGACGGCTTCACCTGGACGTCGGTGAACTACGCGCCGATCGCGGTGGGCGTCGTGCTCATCCTCATCGCGCTGTGGTGGACCCTGTCGGCCCGCCACTGGTTCACCGGCCCGCGCCGGACCGTGGACGAGGAGACCGAGACCGTCTGACCGTCCTCCGGGGGGCCTGCCGGCCGGGGCGGGCAGGCCCTCAGGCGGACGCCTCGAACGCCTCGGCGACGGCCTTGCGGACCTCGTCCATGGAGGCCGTCCCCAGCTCGCGCTGGAGCGAGGTCATGTCGACGTCCGGCATGCCGCAGGCCACCGCCCAGCTCCACGGCGTGAGGTCGCCGTCGACGTTGAGCGCGAAGCCGTGGCTGGTGACGCCGCGGCTCTGCCGCATGCCGATGGAGATGATCTTGCGGCCGGTGCCGGACGTCCAGACGCCGGTCAGCAGCTCCGACCCGGGCGGGGTGTCGCGGCGCTCGGCCGGCAGCCCGAGCTTGCCCAGCGCCTCCACCAGGCGCAGCTCCACCTCGCGGACGTAGTCGACGATGCCCTCGTCCTCGGCGAGCTTGACGACGAGGTAGCCGACGAGCTGCCCGGGGCCGTGGTAGGTGAGCTGCCCGCCGCGGCCGGTCTCGGCGACGGGGATGCCGTGCGAGGGGTCGGGCAGGTGGTCGGCCGGGGTGCGGCGGCCGACGGTGTAGACGGACGGATGGCTGAGCAGCCAGAGCGTGTCGGGGCGTTCGTCCCGCTGGCGCTGCCCGACGAGGTCGGTCATGCGCTCCATCGCGGGGTCGTAGTCGACGAGATCGTCCTGGAGGAGTGTCAGCGGCCTTGCCCTCATGGTTCGAGGATAAGCCGCCGCAGGAACGCGGCGGACGCCAGGGACGCCTGCCAGAATGCCCGCTATGCCGACTTTCGCCGCCCATGACGGCACCACGCTCGCCTACCACGTCCACGGCTCCGGGGGCCGGCCGCTCGTCTGCCTGCCGGGCGGGCCGCAGGCGTCGGCGTACCTGGGCGACCTGGGCGGGCTGTCCGCGCACCGGCGGGTGATCACCCTGGACCCGCGCGGCACCGGGGAGTCCGCGACGCCGGCCGACGCCGCGACGTACCGGTGCGACCGGCAGGTCGCCGACGTGGAGGCGCTGCGCGCGCACCTCGGCGAGGACCGCCTCGACCTCCTCGGCCACTGCGGGGGCGCCAACCTCGCCGTCCAGTACGCCGCCCGCCACCCCGCCAGGATCGCCCGCCTCCTCCTGATCACCCCCAGCACCCGGGCGACCGGCGTCGACATCGCCGGGGAGGCGCGCCGCGAGGTCGCCCGCTCACGCGCCGCCGAGCCCTGGTTCGCCGAGGCGTACGCGGCGCTCGAACGGATCACGGCGGGCGAGGGCCGGCCCGGCGACGGCACGCTCATCGCCCCCTTCACCTACGGGCGCTGGGACGCGCCCGCGCGGGCCCACCACGCCGAGGGGGAACGGCGGCTGAACCGGAAGGCCGCGGCCGGGTTCGGCGCCGAGGGCGCCTTCGACCCGGCGGCCACGCGCGCCGCGCTCAAGGCGCTCGACGCGCCCGTGCTCGTGCTGGCCGGCGAGGCGGACGTGGCCGGCCCGCCCCCCGCCATGGCCGAGGTCGCCCGCCTGTTCCGCCGCGCCGGGCTCGTGGTGCAGCCCGGCGCCGGCCACTTCCCGTGGCTCGACGACCCCCTGTGGTTCGCCGAGACGCTGCGGAACTGGCTGGATCAGACGGTGCGGTAACCCTTGGGCTCCTCGGGGACGAGGATCCACATGGCGACGTAGACGACCCAGAGCGGTCCGGGGATGAGGGAGAGGAGCAGCCAGAGGATCCGGACCAGCGTGGGGGGCATGCCCAGCTTGTCGGCGAGGCCGCCGCAGACGCCGGCGAGGATTCTGTGCTCTCGGGAGCGGTACATGTCGTTCCTTCCGTTTCTGGACCTACTGGGTCAACGGACGGGACCCCCTCCAGGACTCCCGTCAGGGACCCTGAGAAAACCCTGTGAGGGTCAGCCACTCCCTTGCCATGCCCAGATGATCGCTGGTCAGTCCGCCCTTGGGAGCCACCTGGACGAGCAGGAAATCGCCGACACCCTGATGGACCCTGAGATACTCCTCGTCCTCCGCCCACACCTGGTCGTCGAACCAGACGAACGGCCGCCGCCCCGCGTACGCCGCCACCGCCGGGGTCTTGAACATCTCGCCGCGCTCGCTCACCGGCGCCGTGCCGGTGTTCACCGTGACGACGGGCAGCGAGGGCAGGCCGATACGCGGCGCGATCCACTCGTTCGCGTGGTGCTCCCACGTCGTCGCCCACACCAGCTCCGCCCCGGTCCCCTCGGCCAGGTCGAGCAGCCGGCGGCCGTGCCCGGGGTCGAGGTGCACGACGTACGTCTCGCCCTCGACGACGCAGCGGTAACGCCGGTAGCCGGGGTGCGGGCGGCCGATCGGGTTGAGCACGCCGTCCACGTCGAGCAGCAGCAGCGGTCTCACTCGACGGCTCCGGCCGGCTGCCGCCGGAACTCCTGGGGGCTCACGCCGCGTACGCGCTTGAACGCGGCGCTCAGCGCGAACGGGCTGCCGTAGCCGACCTTGCGGGCCACCGCCCCGATCGTGGCGCCGGGCTCGCGCAGCAGGTCGGCGGCGAGCGCCAGCCGCCAGCCGGTCAGGAAGGCCATCGGCGGCTCCCCCACCAGCTCGGTGAAGCGCCGGGCCAGCGACGCCCGCGAGACGCCGACCTGGGCGGCCAGCGCGGCGACCGTCCACGGGTGTGCGGGGTTGTTGTGCAGCATGCGCAGGGCCCTTCCCACGACCGGGTCGCCCATCGCTCGGTACCACGCGGGCGCCTCGTGGGTGGCGAAGTAGCGGCGCAGCACGGCGATGAGCAACAGGTCGAGCAGCCGGTCCAGGAACGCCTCCTGGCCCGGCTCGTCCTTGACGATCTCAGCGCCGAGCAGCGTGATGACCGGGCCGCCCGGCTGGACGACGAGCGGCGGCAGCGCCTCCAGCAGCCGCCTGCTGACCTCGCCCTCCATCGTGTACGTGCCGGTCAGCATCACGGTCCCGCCGTCGGCGGCGTTGCCCCATGTCCGCACCCCCAGGTCCATGGCCTGGTGGAGGGTGCTGCCGTCGAGCGTGGTGCAGCGCTGGCCGGGGTGGATGACGATCTGCGGCGCGGTGCCGGGCCGGTCCGCCACCACGTACGGCTCCGGCCCCCGGTTGATCGCCACCTCTCCCGGCCCGAGGCGTACCGGCTCGGCGCCGTCGAGCAGCACCCACGCCTCGCCGCGCACCAGCGCGGTCACCGACAGCGGGGCCTCGTCCTGCACCCGGATCGACCACGGCGGGTCGAGGACGCAGCGCAGCAGGAAGGCGCCACGGGCCCGGGGGCCGTCCAGCAGCGCCGCGAGCTGATCCATGAGTGAGACGATCGCATATGCCGAGGCCCCCGCTCAACCAGGAAGCGTCTCGCCTGCAGGACCGCGCTTGCCGGGGCCGGAGTTCCGCTACCCTCGCTTCGTCACTTCGCGCGTCCGGGAAGGTGTCCACGTGATCGGCTGGCTGGAAGCGGTGATCTTGGGGTTGGTCCAGGGGCTCACGGAGTTCCTGCCGATCTCCTCCAGCGCCCACATCCGCGTGGTGTCCGCCTTCGCCGGCTGGCCCGATCCCGGCGCGGCGTTCACCGCGGTCATCCAGCTCGGCACCGAGACCGCGGTGCTCATCTACTTCCGCAAGGAGATCTGGGAGATCATCTCCACCTGGACGCGATCCTTGTTCGACAAGGAGCTGCGCGGCCACTGGGCGGCCCGCATGGGCTGGTACGTCATCGTCGGCACCCTGCCCATCGCCATCCTCGGCCTGCTGCTGAAGGACCAGATCGAGACGGTCTTCCGCGACCTGCGGCTGGTCAGCACCACGCTGATCGTCTTCGCGGTCATCCTGTGGTTCGCCGACCACACGGCCCGCAACAAGCTGACGCTGGAGCGCCACCTCAGCTTCACCCACGCCGTCGTCTACGGCTTCGCCCAGGCGCTGGCGCTCATCCCCGGCGTGTCCCGCTCGGGCGGCACCGTCACCGCGGGCCTGCTGCTCGACTACCGCCGCGAGGACGCCGCCAAGTACTCGTTCCTGCTGGCCATCCCCGCGGTGCTGGCGTCAGGGCTGTTCGAGCTGAAGGACATCGGCGAAGGGCCGGCCCCCGAGTGGGGGCCGACCATCCTCGCCACCGTCATCTCGTTCGCCGTCGGCTACGCGGCGGTGGCCTGGTTCCTGCGCTACATCAGCACGCACAGGTTCACCGGTTTCGTGGTCTACCGGATCCTCCTGGGGCTCTTCATCCTCTTCGCGATCAGCATGGGCTGGCTCGACCCTCAGGCCGGCGCGCCCTCGGTCACGGCGGGCACGGGCGCCGGGTAGTAGGCCGCCCAGGCTGCGTCCCCCATCCGCAGCACCTTCACGCCCACCCAGCCGAGCGCCACGGCGGGCGCCACCCAGAACGGCACCGTGAGCGGGCCGTACTCCACGGCGAAGGAGCCGACGTAGCCGACGCCCACGACCAGCGGCACCCACCAGTGCACGGCGCCGGCCCGCCACACCGCGAGCAGCACCACCGGCAGGCCGAGCAGGCCGAAGAACATCCACGGCAGCTGGAAGCCGAAGATGACGCCGGGCAGGTTCAGCATCTCGTCGAGGATCTTCTGCGCCTGCTCGGGGGAGTTGCGCTGCCCGAGGTACCACTCGACGGGGTCGATCATGAGCAGCGCCGACAGCGCGAGGTAGCCGAGGATCGTCAGGCCGCCGCTGACGTGCCCGAGCACGCTGGCCCGGCGCCGGGTGAAGTGCACGAGCCCGAGCACGGCGACCGCCATGAGCATCCACGACCAGTGGTAGAGGGCGGACTGGACCTGCGCGAGCACGGGGTTGTCGCCGAAGCTGACCGCCTCGCGGTCGTCGCCCCAGGTTCCCGGGTCGACGACGACGGCGACGGCCTGGAGCAGCGGGGCCACGATCAGCAGGACGCCTGCCGTGACGCGGCGGAAGGTCACCTGGTTCTTCAACATGCCGCGAACGGTAGGCGCCGCTCCCGCGGGCGGTCGTCCACCTGCCGGACGATCCCCCGTCCGCTGCCGGAGGGAGAAGATCGCCCGGCGGGTCAGGCGGCCGGCACCCGCGCGGGGACCGGCGCCCGCGCCGGCCGGTACGTGACCAGCGTGACCACCAGGGCCGTCAGCCCGAACGCGGTGGCGAGCGCCGTCACCCCGGTCCTGCCGAACCAGTCGAGTGCCGCGCCGCCCGCCAGCCCCGCCACGAACAGCCCGAGGTACTGCGCCGACGACAGCAGCCCGAGCCCGATCGGCACGTTGTCCGGCACCGCCGCCACGGTCCTGAACTGCTGCGCGGGGGCAATCAGCCAGCCGAGCACGCCCCACAGGAACGCCCACACCAGCGCGACGGGCAGGGCGAGGTTGGCGACCGGGATGAGGGCCAGGAAGACGGTGGACGCGGCCAGGCCGATGATGATCATCCGGCGGGGGCCGTACAGGTCGGTGAGCCGGCCGCCGAGCTGGTTGCCGGCGACGCCGCCGAGCCCCCACGCCCAGAGCACGGCCGTCAGCGGCAGGTCGAACAGCGACCCGATGTAGGTGTAGGCGGTGAACCCGGCCGCGAACACCAGCAGCTGCGTCGCCAGGACCGCCAGCACCGGCCGTTCGGCCAGCGGCGCGAAGCGCTCGCGCAGCCGCCCGGACGCGGGCATCCTGACCTCGGGCACCACGGCGGCCACCCAGGCCAGGCCCAGCACGCCGAGCCCGGTCACCATCCAGATCGTGGCCCGCCAGCCGGCCTCGCCGCCCAGCCAAGTGCCGAGCGGCACGCCGATCGCCGAGGACACGCTCAGCCCGCCCATCACCAGCGCGAGCGCCCGCCCGCGCCGCGCGGGCGCGCTCAGCGCGTTGGCCACGCCGGACGCGGTCGGGGTGAACACGGCCGCGCCCGCCGCCGCGAGCACCCGCGTGGCCAGCACCAGCGGGTACGTCGGCGCGAGCGCGGTCAGCACGTTCCCCGCCACGAAGACGCCCATGGCGAGCAGCAGCAGCCGTTTGCGCGGCATCCGGGACGTCAGCGCGGCCAGCAGGGGCGAGAGCACCGCGTACGCCAGGGCGAACACCGTCATGAGCTGCCCCGCGGCCGAGCGCGAGACGCCGAGGTCGGCCGAGATGGGCGGGAGCAGCCCGGCGGTGACGAACATGCCGGTGCCGAGGGCGAAGTTCCCGACGGCCAGGGGGTAGAGCCGCGCGCTCAAAGAAGCCTCCAGGGACACACAGTTGGACGCTCATCAAACTGACGTATAGTTGGATTGTTGTCAAACCATTGGACGGAGGTAGGGTTCCAGCCATGCGCCTGCTGCCTCACCCCGCCACCGAGAACATCGAGCTCACCGAGGTCCTGCGGGCGCTGTCCGACCCCGTCCGGCTGGAGATCGTCGCCCGGCTCGCGGTGGCGGGCGAGATGACCTGCACCGTGGCGGGCGACGACCTCGGCGTCCACAAGTCCACGGCCTCGCACCACTACCGCATGCTGCGCGAGGCGGGCGTGGTGCTCACCAAGCAGGTGGGCAGGCTGAAGTACATGAGCCTGCGCCGCGACGACCTCGACCGCCGCTTCCCCGGCCTGCTCGACTCGGTGCTCAACTCCGTGCTGGGCGCGGCCCGCCCGTGACCGCCGTGCCCGCCGTGCCCTCCGACGCGCCGCCGCCCGCCGACACCCTGCCCATCCGGCACGTCCTGCCCGGCCTGCTGGACGCCCTCGACCGGTCAGGGACGGCCGTGCTGACCGCCCCGCCCGGCACCGGCAAGACCACCGTCGTCCCGCTCGCCCTGGCCGAGGCCGGGATGCGGGTGCTGGTGGCCGAGCCGCGCCGGCTCGCGGTGCGCGCCGCCGCCCGGCGCATGGGCGTCAGCTACACCATCCGCGGCGAGCGCCACACCGGGGCCGACCCGAGGGTCGAGGTCGTCACCACCGGCGTGCTGCTCCAGCGCCTCCAGCGGGACCAGGAACTCGCCGGGATCGACACGGTCATCCTGGACGAATGCCACGAGCGGCACCTCGACGCCGACACCGCGCTCGCGTTCCTGCTGGACGTGCGCGCCACGCTCCGCCCCGACCTGCGGCTCGTCGCGGCCTCGGCCACCGCCGACGCCGGACGCTGGTCCGGCCTGCTCGGCGGCCCCGTGGTGGCGGCGAGCGGCGTGGCGCACCCGGTCGAGACCGTCTGGGCGCCGCCGCCGCGCCCGGTCGCGCCGCCGCACGGCCTGCGCGTCGATCCCGCCCTGCTCGCGCACGTCGCCGGCGTGGTCAGGCGGGCGCTCGCCGAGCGCGACGGCGACGTGCTGTGCTTCCTGCCGGGCGTCGGCGAGATCGCCAGGGTCGCCGGGCTGCTCGCGGGCCTGGACGTGGACGTGCTCCAGGTGCACGGCCAGGCTCCCGCCCACGTGCAGGACGCCGTCCTCGCCGCCGGCGCGGCCCGCCGCGTGGTGCTCGCCACGTCCGTGGCCGAGTCGAGCCTGACCGTCCCCGGGGTGCGGGCGGTCGTGGACTCGGGGCTGGCGCGGGAACCGCGCACCGACCACGCGCGCGGCCTCGGCTCGCTGACCACCGTACGCGTGTCGAAGGCGGCGGCCGGGCAGCGCGCCGGCCGGGCGGGCCGCGAGGCCCCAGGAGCCGTCTACCGCTGCTGGACGGAGGCCGAGCACGAGCGGCTGGCCGAGCAGCCGCGGCCGGAGATCGCGCTCGCCGACCTGACCGGCTTCGCGCTGCAGGCGGCCTGCTGGGGCGACCCGGACGCGAGCGGCCTGGCGCTGCTCGACCCGCCGCCCCTGGCCGCCATGTCGGCCGCCGCCCGCACGCTCGGCGCCCTCGGCGCGCTCGACGCCGGCGGCAGGGTGACCGGGCGGGGGCGGCGGATGGCGCTCGCGGGCGTCCACCCGCGGCTGGCCCGCGCGCTGCTCGACGGCGGGCCGCGCGCCGCCGAGGTGGTGGCCCTGCTCTCCGAGCAGCTGCCGAGGGACGCCGGTGACGACCTCGTGGAGGTCTGGCGCGCGGCGCGGCGCGGCGGCACCGGCTTCGCCGCCCGCTGGCGCCAGGAAACCCGCCGGCTCCGCCGCACCGCCACCCCCCGACCGGAGGCGTCCGACGCTTCCGGTTCAGCGACCGGTGCGGTGTCCGGGGCGGCGTCCGCTGCCGTGTCCGATGACGCCGTGGCCGGGCTGGTCGTGGCGCTGGCGTTCCCCGAGCGGGTGGCGCGGCGGCGCGGCGGCGGTTATCTGATGGCCTCGGGCACGCAGGCCCTGCTCGCCGACGGCTCCCGTCTCCTGAGCGCGCCGTGGCTCGCCGTGGCCGTGGCCGACCGCCCCACGGGCGCGGCCTCGGCCCGGGTCCGCCAGGCGGTCGCCATCGACGAGGAGATCGCCAGGCTCGCGCACCCGGTCACGTACGAGGACGAGGTCGAGTGGCGGGTGCCGCCCGGCGGGCGGCGCGGCGACGTCGTGGCCCGCACCGTCGAGCGCCTGGGCGCGATCGAGCTGTCCGCGACCCCGATCGAGGACGCCGACGTCCGCCCCGCCCTCCTGTACGGCCTGCGCACCGAGGACGTGCTGACCTGGACCAGGCAGGCGAGGGAGCTGCGCGACCGGCTGGCCTTCTGCCACCGGGCGCTCGGCGACCCCTGGCCGCCCGTGGACGACCTCGTGGCGCTCGCCGACCGGTGGCTGGAGCCCGAGCTGTCGCGCGCCCGCCGCCGCGCCGACCTGGAGCGGGTCGACGTGGCCCAGGCCCTGCGCCGGTTGGTCCCGTGGAGCGAGCGCCTGGAGCAGGCCGCGCCCGAGCGCGTCGAGGTGCCGAGCGGGTCGCACGTGCGCGTCGACTACTCGGGGGATCAGCCGGTGCTGGCGGTGAAGCTGCAGGAGCTGTTCGGCCTGCGGGAGACGCCGCGGATCTCGGGCGTGCCGGTGCTGGTGCACCTGCTGTCCCCGGCGGGCCGGCCGGTCGCGGTGACGGCCGATCTCGCCTCGTTCTGGGCGAAAGGGTACGGTGCCGTACGCGCGGAGCTGCGTGGCCGTTATCCGAAACATCCCTGGCCGGAGGACCCGCTCACCGCGCCGCCCACCCGACGGACGAACCCGAGGACCCGTTCATGACCTTCGCCGAGCTGGCCGCCCGCGACAACGCCGAGTGGTGCGACACCATGTGCCGCGCCCACGACTCCGGCGGCGTCTTCACCGAACGGGCCTGGACCAGCCCCGTCAGGACGCCGCTCTACTATCCCGACGCGGTGACGCTCTCCCCCGCCGCGACCGCCGCCGACGTGCTCGGCGGCATCGACGCGGGCCCCGGCGCGAGCGTCAAGGACAGCTTCGCCACGCTCGACCTGCCGGGCTTCGACGTGCTGTTCGAGGCGCAGTGGATCCACCACCCCGCGCCGGCGACGCGCCCGTCCCCGATCGTGTGGGAGGAGGCCACGCCCGGCACGCTGCCCGCGTGGGAGCGGGCGTGCTTCGACGGCGAGGTGAGCGGGCTGTTCCCGGCCGCGCTGCTCGCCGAGGTGAGCGTGCTGTGCGGCCGGATCGACGGCGAGCTGGTCTGCGGCTGCGTGCTCACGCCGCGCGAGCGGGTCGTCGGCGTCTCCAACGTGTTCGCCGCCGGCTGCGACGAGGACATCGCCTGGGCCGGCGTCGTCGCGGCGGCCGCCGCCCGCTTCCCCGGCCGCCCGCTCGTCGGCTACGAGCAGGACCCGTCCGCCGCGCTGTACCACGGCTTCCGCGCCACGGGCCCGCTGCGCGTCTGGCTGAAGGGCTAACGCAGGTCCTCCAGCGTGGGGTTCTCGGTCACGGGGAAGGTCCGCGTGCCGACGCCGACGTCCTTGAACCCGCTGGAGGTCGCGACGCACACCACCGGCCCGTCGAACGCGCGCCCCAGCCTCCGGTACGCGGCCAGCCCCGCCGCCCCCGACAGCTCCTGCCACAGCCCGTGCCCGGCGAGGGCGTCCTGGGCCGCCCGCAGCTCCTGGTCGCTCACCCTGACCGCCTCGCCGCCGCTCTCCCGCACGGCCAGCACGCCCCGGTGGCCGCCGACCCCGCCCGCGATGCCGTACGCCGCGCTCGGCCCGGCCTCGACGATCGCGGCGGGCGCGCCGGTGTCGAGGGCGTGCGCGTGCGGGCTGCCGGCCGCGCTCTCGCAGGCGTACATGCGGGGCGTCGATCCGGTCAGCCCGAGCAGCCGCAGCTCGGTGAAGCCCTTCCAGATCCCGAACAGCAGCTCGGCGTAGCCCGTGGGCGCGAACACCGCCGCGGGCACCGCGCCGAGCTGCAGGAACAGCTCGTAGGCGATGGTCTTGTAGCCTTCGGGACCGAACGGGTGCCCGGTGTGGGTGACGGTCTGGTTGCTGACCGGGTGGTAGCCGAGCCGGTCCACGATCTCGCGGAGCAGCGGCCAGCGCCGTTCGGCCGGCACGGACAGGACGCGGGCGCCGTACGCGCGGGCGAACGCCTGCACGGCCGGCGGCGAGTCGGCCGAGGTGAGCACGATCGCGGGCAGCCCGGCGCGGGCGGCGTAGGCGGCGGCCGAGGCCCCGTGGTTGCCCGAGGAGGCGACGACGACGCCGGGAGCGCCGGCCGCGACGGCGGCGCTCACCGCGACCCGGTTGAGCCGGTCCTTGTGCGACCAGGTCGGGTTGCGGGACTCGTCCTTGACGAAGACGCCCTCCAGCTCCACCAGCGGGGTGCCGCCCTCGCCCAGGGTGGGCGCGGCGAGCGGCGGCAGCAGCGGCGCCCAGCGCGCGAGGTCGGGGCCGGGCTCCTGGTCGAACAGGCGGCGGTCGACGCGGTCGTAGTCGTAGACGACCTCAAGGGGGTAGGCGAGTTCGCCGGTGCTGGTGGCGGGGCAGCCGCGGGTCAGGGGCGGGAACAGCGGGTAGGCGGTGGCGCGGTCGCCGAGGGAGCGCTGGCCGGTGGCGAGTGAGGTGCGGATCACATGTTCGGATCCTAACGGTTGCTATCTGGGGGCCATCTCGCGCAACAACTCGCAACAAAGAGTGAAAACCTGCACACTCTAGACATGTTGTGGGCAGGCAGGTCCGCCATCGAGATCGCGACGGCCGTCCGGCAGGGAGAGGTCAGCGCCGTCACCGTCGTCGAGGAACATCTGCACGTCATCGCCGAGCGGGAGCCGGGGATCGGCGCGTTCCGGCTGGTCCGCGAGCAGGTCGTCGAGGAGGCGCAGGCCCTGCGCAAGCGGCGCGACCTGGCCGAGCTGCCGCTCGCCGGGGTACCGGTCGCCGTCAAGGACAACCTGGAGGTCGCCGGCGAGCCCACCCGGCACGGCTCCGCGGCGAGCCCGGCCACCCCCGCGCCCCGGGACCACGAGACGGTCGCCCGGCTGCGCGCGGCCGGCGCGCTGGTCATCGGGCTGACCAACCTGCCGGAGCTGGGGCTGGTGGCGGTCGGCGACAGCGCGTACGGCATCGTCCGCAACCCGTGGAACCGCGAGCGCACCGCGGGCGGCTCGTCCTCGGGCGGCGCGGCCGCCGTGGCGGCCGGCATGGTGCCGCTCGCGCTCGGCAACGACGGCCTCGGCTCCCTGCGCATCCCCGGAGCGGCCTGCGGCGTGCTGGCCGTCAAGCCCGGCGCCGGACTGGTGCCCGCGCCGTCGCCGGACTGGGACGGCCTGACCGAGAACGGCCCGATCGCCGCGACCGCCCAGGACCTGGCGCTCGCCCTGTCGGTGCTGGCCGCCGACCCGTCGCTGGCCGAGGCGTGGCGGACCGGCCGGCGTACGGACCCGGCCCCGCCGATGCTGCGCTCGGTGTGGGCCGACGACGCCGAGGTGTGGCAGCCGCAGCCGCCGCCCCCAGGGCCGGAACCGTTCGACCTGCGGGTGGCCTACGCCCCGCAGCCGCTGCCGGTCGGCCTGCCGGTGGACAGGGAGTTCCAGGCGGCGGTGCGCGCGGCGGCGGAGACCCTGCGCGTGGCCGGGCACACCGTGGTCGAGCACACCCGCAGGCTGCCCGCCTGGCTCGGCCCCGCCACGGTGGCCACCTGGCTCCGCCAGGCCACTGGGACTGCCGAGGGACTGGACGGCGACAGGCTGGAGCGGCGCACCCGGTCGCTGGCCCGCGCCGGCCGGGCCCTCGCCGCCGTGCGCGCGGACGGCAGGCGGGGCCGCGAGCGCTGGCGCGCCTACGGGGCCGATCAGTGGTTCGACAACGCCGACGCGCTGGTCATGCCGGTGCTGGCGACCCTGCCGCCCCGGGCCGAGCGGTGGGGCGAGCGCGGGCTGCTGCGGAACCTGCTGCTGAACGTCCGCTTCGCCCCGGGGGCCGGGCCCTGGAACATGTGCGGCTGGCCCGCGCTCACCGTGCCGGTCGCCACGCACAGCGGCGGGCTGCCGATCGGCGTGCAGCTCGTCGCCCCGCCGGGCGGCGAGCCGCACCTGCTCGGCCTCGCCGCCCAGCTCCAGGCCGCGCACCCTCTCGTACGCCCGCCCGGCTACGCCTGAGGCACCCCGGACCCCGCCGGACCCGCGCCGACCCGGCGTGGCCCGTCGGCCCGGTTGTCAGACGCCCTTGGGGTGCCAGACCGTCTTCGTCTCCAGGAACCTGGTCATGCGCCCGACGCCGGGATCGGCCGTCCAGTCCTCCTGGACCGGCCGCAGGACCCGCTTGAGGTTCTCCGCCGCCTCCTGCTCGCAGCGCAGCGCCAGGTCGGCGTCCGTGACCCCGGTGAGGTCGAGCCCGTTGACGTCCATGTGGGCCGCCAGCCAGGGCGCGAGCTCCGCCTGCCTGCCGGTGAGCAGGTTGACCACGCCGCCCGGCAGGTCGGAGGTGGCCAGCACCTCCGCCAGGGTGATCGCGGCCAGCGGCGACGGCTCCGAGGCCACCACCACGCAGGTGTTGCCGGTCACGATCACCGGCGCGACCACGGACACCAGCCCGAGCAGCGGATCGGCGGGCGCGACCACCGCGACCACGCCCGTCGGCTCGGGCGCCGACAGGTTGAAGTAGGGGCCGGCGACCGGGTTCGCCGCCCCGCGCACCGAGGCGATCTTGTCGGACCAGCCCGCGTACCAGACCAGCCGGTCCACGGCCGCGTCGACGGACTCCAGGGCCGCCCGCCTGCCGCCGCCGTGCTCGTCGGCGAACTGCGCGCGCCGCCCCTCCAGCATCTCGGCGACCCGGTAGAGGATCTGCCCCCGGTTGTAGGCGGTCGCGCCGGACCAGCCGGGGAACGCCTTGCGCGCGGCCACCACCGCGTCGCGGGCGTCCTTGCGCGAGGCCAGCGAGGCGTTGGCGAGGAAGTCGCCCTTGGCCGAGGTCACGGGGTAGGACCTCCCACTCTCCGAGCGCGGGAACGCCCCTCCGATGTAGAGCTTGTAGGTCTTTCTGACGGACAACCTACTCATCGCCCCGCCCCCTCCACGTGGACTCCTGCGACATCTGGACCGGCACGAAGACCTGGCCGCACCGGCTCACGCCGCAGCGGTGGGCGTACCAGCCGGTGCGGACGGGCCGCCCGGCGCGGGCGAAGGCGTGGCCGCGCGTGGCCTGCGCCCGCCGCCCGGCGCGGCCTCGACGGCGATGCTCACACGTCAAGGTAGGCCTCCAACCCGAGCAGGCCGCCCTCACGGCCGTAACCGGACTCCTTGTAGCCGCCGAACGGCGAGGCCGGGTCGAACTTGTTGAAGGTGTTGGCCCAGACCACGCCCGCGCGCAGCCGGTCGGCCATCCACAGGATGCGCGAGCCCTTCTCGGTCCAGATGCCGGCCGACAGCCCGTACGGGGTGTTGTTGGCCTTCTCCACGGCCTCGGCCGGGGTGCGGAAGGTCAGCACGGACAGCACCGGGCCGAAGATCTCGTCCCTGGCGATCGCGTGCGACTGCGCGACCCCCGTGAAGACGGTCGGCGCGAACCAGAAGCCGCGCTCGGGCAGCTCGCACGGCGCCGACCAGCGCTCGGCCCCTTCGGCCTCGCCCAGCTCCGACAGCTCGCGGATCCTGGCGAGCTGCGCGGCCGAGTTGATCGCGCCGACGTCGGTGTTCTTGTCCAGCGGGTCGCCGACCCGCAGCGTCGCCATGCGGCGCTTGAGCGCGGCCAGCAGCTCGTCGTGGATCGACTCCTGCACCAGCAGGCGCGAGCCCGCGCAGCAGACGTGGCCCTGGTTGAAGAAGATGCCGTTGACGACGCCCTCGACGGCCTGGTCGATCGCGGCGTCCTCGAAGACGATGTTGGCGGCCTTGCCGCCCAGCTCCAGCGTCAGCTTCTTGTCGGTGCCCGCGACCGTGCGGGCGATGATCCGGCCGACCTCGGTGGAGCCGGTGAAGGCCACCTTGTTGACGTCGGGGTGCGCGACGACGGCCGCACCGGTCTCGCCCGCGCCGGTGACGATGTTGACCACGCCGGGCGGCAGGTCGGCCTGCCGGCAGATGTCGGCGAACCAGAGCGCGCTGAGCGGCGTGGTCTCGGCGGGCTTCAGCACCACCGTGTTGCCGCAGGCCAGCGCCGGGGCGATCTTCCAGGCCAGCATGAGCAGCGGGAAGTTCCACGGGATGACCTGCCCGGCGACGCCCAAGGGCTTGGTGCCGAACCCGGCGTACTCCAGCTTGTCCGCCCACCCCGCGTAGTAGAAGAAGTGGGCGGCGACCAGCGGCAGGTCCACGTCGCGCGACTCGCGGATGGGCTTGCCGTTGTCGAGCGACTCCAGCACGGCCAGCTCGCGGGCGCGCTCCTGGATGATGCGGGCGATGCGGAACAGGTATTTGGCCCGTTCGGCGCCGGGCAGCGCGCTCCACACGCCGAACGCCTTGCGCGCGGCCTGCACCGCCCGGTCCACGTCGTCGGACGTGGCCGTCGCGATCTCGGCCAGCGGCTCCTCGGTCGCCGGGTTGACGGTCTTGAACGTGGGGCCGGAGCCGTCGGTGAACTCGCCGTTGATGAACAGGCCGTAGGCCGGCTGGATGTCGACGACGGCGCGGGACTCGGGGGCGGGTGCGTACTCGAAGATCGCCATCATCAGTCCAACGTGAAGTAGTCGGGGCCGGCGTACCGTCCGGTGGTGAGCTTCTGCCGCTGCATGAGCAGGTCGTTGAGCAGCGAGGACGCGCCGAGCCTGAACCACTCGGGGGTCAGCCAGTCGTCGCCGGCCGTCTCGTTGACCAGCACCAGGTGCTTGATCGCGTCTTTCGTCGTACGGATGCCGCCGGCCGGCTTGACGCCCACCTGCCGCCCCGTGGCGTCGCGGAAGTCGCGCACCGCCTCCAGCATGACCAGCGTCACCGGCAGCGTGGCGGCCGGGGAGACCTTGCCCGTCGAGGTCTTGATGAAGTCGGCGCCCGCCAGCATCGCGAGCCAGGACGCGCGCCGCACGTTGTCGTAGGTGGACAGCTCGCCGGTCTCCAGGATGACCTTGAGGTGGGCCCGGCCGCAGGCGGCCTTGACCGCGACGATCTCCTCGTACACCTTCAGGTAGTCGCCGGACAGGAACGCGCCGCGGTCGATCACCATGTCGATCTCGTCGGCGCCGGCGGCGACGGCCAGCGCCGTGTCGGTCACCTTGACCTCCAGCGAGGTGCGTCCGCTCGGGAACGCGGTGGCGACCGAGGCCACCTTCACCCCCGAGCCGCGCAGCGCCTCGACGGCCACGGCGACCAGGTCGGGGTAGACGCAGACGGCCGCCACCCGGGGCGCGCCGCCGCCGGGGTGCACGGCCTTGGTGCACATCGCGCGCACCTTGCCGGCCGTGTCGGCGCCTTCCAGTGTGGTGAGGTCGACCATGGAGATGGCGAGGTCGATGGCGGTGGCCTTGGCTGAGGTCTTGATCGAACGGGTGCCGAGCGTGGCCGCCCGCTGGTCGGCGCCGATCCGGTCGACGCCGGGCAGGCCGTGCAGGAAGGCCCGCAGCGTCGCGCCGGACGCGGCGACGTCCGCGAGCGAAGTCGTCATAGTTGACACCATCACAGCATCGCCGACCAGCCCCGCGACCTCCAAACCGATCGCCTAGGGCATAACGGCGGCATCCCTAGGTATCTCCTGCCCGCGTGGGCCCTGGAGATAAGGCATCCACCCGATGTGCGGGGGTGCACCTTAGCCCGATTCTTGAAGATGTCAGCAAGACACACGAAATATCAGGAGACACGGGCATGAATCCCGAAATCGAGTACGAGCTCATGAAGAGCCACGCGAACGAGCTGCGCCGGGCCGCCGCCCAGCACCGCCGCGTACGCGAGGCGGAGCGCGTCAACAAGGCCGGGCGCCGCTCGGTCTTCGGCAAGCGCCGCACGTCATGACCATCCCACGAGAGCCCGGCCACCACCTCCCTCGTGGCCGGGCCTCGATGCCTCCCTAACGCTCACAAATCCGTCGAAAGCATTGATAAGGCATGACATGCTGGATGACATGCGGGGACGAAGCGTCAGTCCCGTCTTCGTCGGGCGGGAAGAGGAGCTGGCGGCCCTCTCCGAGAGCTTCGAGGACGCGCTCAAAGGCAAGGTGACGGCCGTCCTGCTGGGCGGCGAGGCCGGCGTCGGCAAGACCAGGCTGGTCCAGCGCTTCGCCGAGCGCTGCGCGGCCGACGGCGCGCAGGTGCTGCTCGGCGGGTGCGTCGAGCTGTCCACCGAGGGCCTCGCGTACGCGCCCTTCACCGCCGCGCTGCGCCAGCTCGTCCGGGAGCAGGGCCCCGCCGCCGTAGCCGCGCTGCTGCCCGAGGGTGCCGAGCGCGACCTCGCCCGGCTGCTGCCCGAGTTCGGCGAGCCGGTCGGCGACGGCGAGACCGACACCGGCCGGGCCCGGCTGTTCGAGCAGATCCTCACCCTCCTGGAACGGCTCGCCGACGCCCGGCCCACCGTGCTCGTCATCGAGGACATCCACTGGGCCGACCGCTCCAGCCGCGACCTCATCGCCTTCCTCAGCCGCAACCTGCACATCCCGCAGGTGCTGATCCTCATGACGTACCGCAGCGACGACCTGCACCGCCAGCACCCCCTCCGGCCCGTGCTGGCCGAGCTCGGCCGGGTGCAGGGCGTGCACCGGCTCGACCTGCCCCGCCTGACCCGCGACGAGGTCGCCCAGCAGATGACCGCCATCCTCGGCCGCGTCCCCGAGTACGCCAGGGTCGAGAAGGTCTACGAACGCAGCGAGGGCATCCCGCTGTTCGTCGAGGCCATGCTGGACAGCGGCCAGGACGGCGGCTTCCCCGAGTCCATGCAGGACCTCATACTCAACTCGGTCGAACGGCTGCCCGAGGAGACCCAGCGCGTGCTGCGCATCGCCGCGGCCGGCGGCATCAGGGTCGGCCACGCGCTGCTGGCCGCCGTGAGCGGCCTGTCCGACGTCGAGCTGGAGACCGCGCTCCGCCCCGCCATCGCCGGCAACGTGCTCCAGGTCGCCGACAACCGGGCCTACGTCTTCCGCCACTCCCTCATCCAGGAGGCCGTGCACGACGAGCTGCTGCCCGGCGAGCACCAGCGCCTGCACGCCCGCTACGCCGAGGAGATCTCCAAGGACCGCGCGCTCGTCCCGCCCGGCCGCGCCGCCGTCGAGCTGGCCCACCACTGGTACGGCGCCCGCAACGACCTCTGGGCGCTGATCTCGGCGTGGGAGGCCGCGCGCAAGTCGTTCAAGGCGTTCGCCTACACCGAGGCCGTGCAGCTGCTCGAACGCGTGCTCATGCTGTGGGACCGGGTCCCGGACGCCGCCGAACGCATCGGCGCCGACCACACCGCCGTCCTGGAACGCGCCTCCGAGGCCGCGCACGCCGGCGGCGACGTCGACAAGGGCATGAAGTTCGTCAAGGCCGCGCTGAAGCAGCTTGACGAGGCCGCCGAACCCGCCCGCGTGGCGCAGCTCATCGTCCGGCGGGCCGCGTTCAAGAGCGGCAAGGGCCACATGGGTGTCATCGAGGACCTCAGGGACGCCCTCCGGCTCGTCCCGCAGGACAGCCTCGAACGCGCCGAGGTCGTCACCCAGCTCAGCCGCCACCTCATGCTGCGCGGCCGGATCGCCGAGGCGAGCGAGCTGATCACCGAGGGCCTGCGCCTGGCCAGGCGGCACGGCGACCGCTGCCTGGAGAGCGACCTGCTGATGAACCTCGCGCTCGGCCACTCGCTCAACGGCGAGACCGAGTCCGTGATCACGCTCAACGAGCAGGCTCTGGAGATCGGCCGCGAGGAGCAGGCCCACCGCATCATCCTGCGGGCCATCGGCAACAACATCGACTCCCTCATCGAGATGGGCCGCCATGAGGAGGCCCTGGCCCTGGCCGAGCAGGGCTGGGAGACCGCCAGGAAATGGGGCAGGCTGCGCGGCAGCGGCCTGTTCATCATGAACAACTGGGCCGAGGTCCTGGAGGCCCTCGGCCGCTGGGACGAGGCCATCGAGATCGTCGAGGCCGCCCTCGCCTACGGCCCCGCGCTCCGCACCCGCTACGCGCTGCTGCGCGTGCGCGCCGACATCGCGCTCGGGCGCGGCGAGGTGGAGCTGGTCGAGAACATCCTGTCCGAGGTCGGCGTGTTCAAGGACCGCCCCGAGGACTTCGTCCAGGACATCACCAACAACGCGCGGCTGCGCATCGGCTGGCACCTGCTCAGGGGCGAGCCGACGCAGGCGCTGGCCACGGCCGAGCAGGTGCTCGCCCATCCCACGCGCTCCAGCAAGGCCATGCTCGGCTGGCGGCTGCTCTCCCTGCTGCGCACCGTCTGCGACGCCGCCGAACCGGCCGAGCCCGGGCGCACCGCCGCCGTACGGGCGCGGGCCGCCGAGGTCGCCGCGGAGCTTTCGGTCATCGGGCCGGTGGTGGAGGCGTACCGGCTGTCGTACAGCGGGGACTTCGACGCCGCGGCGGCCGGCTGGGAGCGGCTCAACCGCCCGCACAACCAGGCCAAGGCGCTGCTGCGGGCCGCCGCCGACGCCGCCCGCACCGGCGACCGCGAGGGCGCCGCGGCCCTGCTCAAGGTCGCCCTGCCCCTGGCCCGCGCCCTGTGCGCCATCCCGCTCGTCGAGGACATCGAGACCCTGTCACGCCGGGTCGGCGCAGGCGCGCCGCAGTCGCAGGAGCCGTCCGAGCTGCTGACGCCGCGCGAACTGGAGGTGCTGCGCCTGGTCACCCAGGGCCGCACCAACCGCGACATCGCCGCCGAGCTGTTCATCTCGGCCAAGACGGTCAGCGTGCACGTGTCGAACATCCTGGCCAAACTCGGCGTCACCACCCGAGGCGAGGCGGCCGCCGCCGCCCACCGCCTCTCCCTCCTCGCCTGACCCTCACTCCGGGGGCAGCACGGACCGTACGGCCTCCTCGCTCCGCCCCACCACCGCCGTGCCGTCGTCGGCGGTGATGATCGGCCGCTGGATGAGGATCGGATGCGCCGCCAACGCCTCGACCCACCGTTCCCGCGCCCCGGCGTCCTTCGGCCACGCCCCCATGCCAAGCTCCACCGCCACCGCCTCCCCGGTCCTCGCGATGTCCCACGGCTCCAGCCCCAGCCGCCCGAGCACGTCCCGGATCTCCTCCGCGCTCGGCGGATCATCGAGATACCGGCGAACGGTGTAGTCGGCCGCCTCCGCGTCCAGCACCGACAACGCCGCCCGGCACTTCGAACACCCCGGATTGATCCAGATCTCCATACCGCCTGTCACCCTTTCGATGTGGTCGTGCCTGGAGAGAGCCAGACCCGCAGTCGAGGTCGAGCCCCCTGTGAAGTCGCCGGAGGGCTCAGGTTCGTTCCAATGCCTGCACAAGATCGGCGGCCAGCAGAGACGTTGCCAGAGCGACCGTCTCGGGCTCGCCGATTCCCTCCTCCGCGCGTCCGGCCATCATCGAGCCGAGCGCGTCCGGTCCTGTCGCGAACAGCGTCGCCAAATGTTCGACGGCCTGCTCGGTGACCTCGCCGCTGATGGGGTCATGAGCCAGGAGCCTGAACGTGGCGGCCAGTTCCGCGGTATCGGCGTCGATGAGGATGCGGTACATGTCGTGTGCGTCCTTGTCATTCAGCCGGTGGGGGACCGCGACCCGTTCGGCGATCTTGTGGAGCTTCGCCACCAGCAAAGCCGCAGGCCCGGCGACCCTGACTCCATATACGCGGGTATCGGCCGAGTCAAGGGCGGTGACGTCCATCAGCGTATTGTCGACGACAGCGGCTTCGAGACCTCGAGCACGTCGGGTGGCACGGCGATCATGCGGAGGGATGCGGGCTCCGCGCGTGTTCTTCGTACCTGCTCCGGCAAGTGCCTCGGGCACCATCAGATCGACAGGTATGCCCGCGGGGTTCAGCCAGGCTCCGGGTTGTCCCCCCAGGGGGTCGCGGTAGAACCCCGCCCGGCCCATGCATCGTTCCAGAAGCGGATCGTCCTCCAGGACTCTCGGGTCCAGTGCGAGATCGCTGTCCTTGGTCGTTTCGGCGAGGGCGACAGGGCTTCGTGCAGTCCGCAGGTAGACGGCCTGTGCTCCGATCACGATTACGGCGTCGCGATGGGCGTCCAGCGCGGCCAATGCGTCGAGAAGCGCGGACCGAGATCGGACGAGGATGTCGCTACTGCTTACGCCAGGCGGATTCATGTCGCGCCATCCATTCGATGAGTTCTTCGGCTTCAGAGGGGCTGCGTCCAGGACCTGTCATCAGATCGACGGCGACTTGGGGCGGTGCTGCGATCGTGAGACCGGAAGTGTCGGTAAGGGTGCGAGTGAAGACGACGTCGCTCTCAGGCTCGGCCAACATCACGTTCGCGCCGGCATCAGCAGGGCGAAGTTCCCAGAGTCCCGCGGTGTGCTCAGCGTCCGACGTGTAGATCATGGCGGAGCGGGCTGGAGCATAGGGAGCCCAGTTGGCTGCGGCCAGGGTCCCGGTCACGGCGTACCGGGTGGGGTTGTCGACCGCCCGCCGTATGAGGTTGGGCAGGCCTCTCGGTGCTATCCACCGTGTGACGCGGCTGCTTCGTACGAATCCGTAGTCCTCGCTCCAACGCCGCAGCAGCGCAATCCAGTCGGGAACTACGACTGCACCCGAGCTCGTCCGACTTGCCAGGTTCTCACCCTCCAGAAACTCGATCACCCGGTAGGTCGACCCAGTGGACACCTCAGCGACGTCGATCAGCTCACGGATCGCCCACGATCTCTCGTGGTCCAGCAGCGCACGTACGATCTTCGCTGCGGGAGCGCCCTTCAACGTTCCGCGCGGTCTCCCAGGACCGCGCCACGGGTCATGGTCGGCCCCTCGGTCCGCGATGTAGAGACCGGGCCGGGAGACATTCAGGGTGATGTTCCCTGTCGCGTCTATGTAGGACAGGCCGGCCGCCGACAGCCGTTCGCGCACGGGCGGCGACAGGTAGCGGGAGACGACAACCGCATGGCCGCCGGGATGCTCATCCACCGCCGCGTTCAGCTGCTGGCGCAGCGCGGCCGTGTCGCGTCTCTCCACCACGCGCTTGACTTCCACCACCAGCACGACCGAGGTTCCATCCGGTGCTGTCACCTTCCACAGAGCGCCGAAGCGGACATCGGGAGCTCGTAGGCTCAGAGGTTGGAGGTCCCATCCGGCTGGCAGCCGGTCACCCAGCACGGCCATTCCGGCTCGCAAGAGCTCGACCTCATTCCGTGGCTGTGGTCCCGCCTCCATTGGTGCTCTCCATGTCCCTCGACGTTCGGGAAAAATCCTAACTCCGCTGACGACGGAAGATGTGGATTCACCGAACAACAGCCGGAGACAGTTTCCGATGTGGCGCTCCCGAGAGCTCCGCTACCTGGACAAACCTCGCCAAGGGGACTGGATGTCGGTGCACAGTGGCACGATCTCCGAGCATGACGACCTTCGCCGACCTCGCCCGGGCCCATCTGCCCGCCGGCACCGCCGACCAACTGCTCGCGCTGTTGCGTCCGGCGATCCAGCTGTCCGTCGCCCAGGATGACCAGCCGGTGGTCGGGCGGCTGGGTGGAGCCGCGGACCTGCCGGAAGGTGTGCCTTGGCCGGTCGGTCCGAGTGCGCGGCCGCTGTCGCTCGTGGCCACCCTCGACTGCGCGCGCCTCGCCGCCTACGAGGTCGACATCGAGCTGCCCGAGGATGGCGCGCTGCTGTTCTTCGTCGAGTTCGAGGGCGACGGCGATGCCGTGATCCATGTGCCCGCCGGGACGCCCACGCTCCGGCGGTCCGAAGGCTGGGCTCATCCGGAGGAGCCGCTCACCGCGCGAACCGTACTCACCTGGCCGGACAATGTCCAGCCGGAGCTCGCTGAAGCCTTCGGCGGCGATTTGGCGGCGTTCGAGGCGGTGTGGAGGCAGGTGTCGGACGGCCGGGAGTTCATGGAAGTGGTCGGCGAGTACGAGCGGCGCCACCATGGCTCACGGCACCAGGTCGGCGGCCACGCCATGGTTCTGCAGGTGCCGTTCGAGGCCGTTGCCGCCGAACGTCAGGGCGCGGGCTGGTACGGCGAGGAGTCGTTCTACGCCGAGGCCCGCCAGTGGGTGCTGCTCCTGCAACTGGACGAGACGGACCACATGATCTGGGGAGACGGGGCGCACATCATCTGGGGCGTACGCCGGGACCACCTCGCTGCCCGCGACTTCTCCAAGGTCGTCTTCGACGTGCAAGGCCACTGACGTCCAGGGCTCGGGGCGAGGTCAGGGGGCTCGGCGACTACGCGCGGCTCGGTGTCGAGCTCCAGCTCGACACCGACCTCGTCACCGGTCGCTACACCGGCGCCGCCCGGCCGGCCTTTCTGAGGCCGAGCAGGTGGCGGCTGCGCCGAGCACGTCCACTACCTCGGGCGGACTTCCAGCCCTCGTATGGGTTCGGGCGGCTCGGCGAGGGCGCGGAACTTCACGACGTGGTCCTTGACGGGCTACTCCGCGTACGGCTGGTCCTTGCCCTGGGCGCTGTAGCCGAGGCTCCAGATGTAGCCGTCCGGGTCGGCGAAGGTGCCGCCGTAGCCGCCCCACGGCAGAGCACCGGCGGGCTTGAGCACGGTGGCGCCGGCCTTCTCGGCCTCGGCCATGATCTCGTCGACCCGGGCCTCGCTGCGGACGACGTAGGTGAGGACAAGCCCGCCGAAGCCGCTGCCGTCCCGGCTCGTTCCCACCATGTCGGCCAGGCCGTCGCGGCCGTAGAAGCCGACGGGCGAGGCTCCGTCCGACTCGAAGAACACCGAGATGCCGTAGTCGTTCTTGATCTTCCAGCCGAGGCCGTCCGTGTAGAACCGCTTGGCCCGCTCCATGTCCTGGACGCCGAGCAGGATCGAGCTCACGTGCGCTTTCATGGTGTATCCCCTTGTTCGTAGCGTATGGGGCCGGATGTCACATCAGCGTGGATTCGCCGGTCATTTCGTATGACAGGCCGAGACGGAGGAATGTGACACATGGTCGAGCAGGACTGGCTGAGCGAGCGGTTCGCCGAGCACCAGGACCGCCTGCGCGCGGTGGCCCACCGGATGCTCGGCTCACCCGGCGAGGCCGAGGACGCGGTGCAGGAGACGTGGCTGCGGGTCAGCCGCGCCGACACCGGCCAGGTGGAGAACCTGGCCGGCTGGCTGACCACGATCACGGCCCGGGTCTGCCTCAACATGCTTGAGGCACGCCGGTCCCGGCGTGAGGACTCGGCCGGCGCGCTGCCGCCCGAGCCGCCCCCGGACACCTGTCCGGCCGGCCGGGCCGGCCCCGAGGACGAGGCGCTGCTCGCGGATTCGGTCGGTGTCGCGCTGATGGTGGTGCTGGACACGCTCACGCCCGCCGAACGGCTCG
Organism: Nonomuraea coxensis DSM 45129; assembly: GCF_019397265.1. Lineage (NCBI taxonomy): Bacteria > Bacillati > Actinomycetota > Actinomycetes > Streptosporangiales > Streptosporangiaceae > Nonomuraea > Nonomuraea coxensis. Next base: position 586,617 of record NZ_CP068985.1, on the reverse strand, counting down.
CGTTCGTCCTGCACGACGTCTTCGCCGTGTCGTTCGGCGAGATCGGCGAGATCATCGACCGCTCCCCGGCCGCGGCCCGGCAACTCGCCAGCCGCGCCCGGCGCCGGGTGCAGGGCGCGGCGGACGCGTCCGAGGCCGCGCGGTCGGCGAAGCGGGACATCGTCGCCGCCTTTCTCGCCGCCTCCCGTACCGGCGACTTCGCCGCCCTGCTCGACCTGCTCGATCCGGACGCCGTGGCCCTGGAGGTCCGGGGCGCCCACGCGGTGGCGTCGTTCTTCGCGGGCCGAGCTCAGGCCGCGCGGCTCGCCTTGATCGACGGCGTTCCTGGGGCCGTCTGGTCGCACCGCGGCCAGACGAAGGCCGTCTTCACGTTCACCGTGAGCAACGGGAAGATCACCCACATCACCATCGACACCGACCCGGACCGGCTCCGCGACCTCGACATCGTCTTCCTCCACGCCGACCACAAGGAACGGCGATGAGCCCTGACGTCCGAGGCACCGCGCTTCCCTCAGTCCTCACCGAGTACGCCGGTGCGCCAGGATCCCCGCGACCAGCAGAACGACCGCACTCCCGTACCCGACCACCGGCAGCAGATGCCACAGCATCCACAGGACCCGTCCCTCCCAGCCCGCGCAGCCGAGCAGCGTGAAGTACGAGAAGGCCATGAACACCCAGTCGAGCGCGACCACCGCCACGACCAGAACGGCGAGCAGCCCCACCACGGCACTGAACGGCCACCTGGCCCAGGCGGCGACGAGGGTCGACAGCAGCGCGCTCACGGAGGGCAGGCCGTTCAGGGCCACCATGTGTTCGATCACGGGCTCGCGCAGACGGAGCCACGTCCAGTGGAGGTCGTCCCACAACTCCGCCAAGCCGAACGGCAGCGGGTAGTAGCCCGGCGCAGCCCGCAGCGCCGTCCCCCTCGAAGAGGTACGGCAGCCAGAGGGACAGGAAGCTCAGCACGCACATCACCAGCGCGGCCAGGCACCATCGCAGACAGCGGCTACGGGGCATGAGGCTGCCTCTCTGTACGCATGATCGACAGCGGCATTGTGCCCGCGACACGACGCTCCGCCAGCGACTGCATCAACGGGCCGACCACGCTGTTCGATCTCGGGCCCGCCGCCGGACCAGAGTTTCGCCAGTCGGGCTCAGGCCGCCCGGCTCGCCCTGATCGGCGGCGTCCCTGTCACCCTCTTCGACGTGGTTGTGCCTGGATCCCGTTCTCCCTGGCCAGCCGCCGTACGTACGCGTCGGTGAACGGCGAGCGCGCGGCCACGTCGGTGGGACGCTTGCCGGCCTTGAGCGCCGTCACGATGCATTCGACCACGGCGTCACGCGACTTCTCGTGCGCCCGCTCCGTCTCGCGGTAACGGCGCGTGCTCTCCGCGAGCGCATCCAAAGGGTCGATGTCAGTCGCCATACGCGACAAGGTATCGAAAGGCTGTTGCGCCGCCGAGAGGCAGGGACTAACGTTGCCGATACGAAGTATCGATACTGTGTATCGATAGTAGGTCCCGCCCGGTGCACCACCACCCGACGGGACCTGGATCCACTTCCTGCGGATATCAGGAGACAGATCGTGGACAGAAATATACCTTCGGGACCGTGTGATCGCCTGACATGGTGCCGCATTCACCATCCGATCACAGAGACCAGCCGAGAACACATCAGCGCATTGATGGACTTTTCGACCCCCACTCATCTGCTGACCCTTGTGTGCCGTCAAGAAGAACTCAGGCACGCCCAACCCGCTGAACCGTCCATCCGCATCACATACGGACCCACCATCTCGAATTTGAGGCCCGCGTGGCTCGACCTCGCGTTGAGCGAGGCGGATTACCTCGCAGAGCTCCTCAGTCAACTCGCCTTTCACAACCCGGCCGGACTCATCGAGGCTCTGCACACGCTCTCCAACGCCTGCAAGGGAAAGGAACAGAACTGGCATCGGCAGCGGACTTCCGCCTGATCACGCGGATGCGCATACGCGAGGCACGCATCCTGCTGGATCATAAAGAATGGTCGGGAGCGTACTATTTGGCAGGATATGCAGTTAAGTGCGGACTCAAGGTGTGCATCGCACGCGAATTCCGCCAATACTGCATGCCGGATCTTCAGCTCGTCAAAGACGGACACACCCATGACCTCGCCAAGCTCGTCAACCTGGCCGACCTCAAGGGCGCGCTAGCCGTACAGGAAAGCTCCGATCCGGCCTTCGCCGCCAACTGGTCGATCGTCAAGGACTGGAACGAAAGCAGCCGCTATAGGGTCTGGAACGAGAGCGAGGCGAGGAACCTCTACAAAGCCATCAGCCAACGCGGACATGGGGTGCTTCCGTGGGTGAGACGAAACTGGTGAAGCGAGACATCGACGGCGGTGCCCGGCTGCTCCAGGAGTTGAACGACCGGGGCTTCCCCGTCAGTACCGCCCTGTGGGCACACCTGGTGGAAGCCGACGAGTGGCGTCTGATGATCGCGGTCCCGCCGCGCCTGGCAGCCTCGCGAGCGGAGGCCTACAGGCTCGTCCAGGCCGCCATGCTGGATCTCGAACTGGGCTTTCCCCTGAGCCGGACCACCGTGGTGAGCGACGAGGAGCGGTCCGTCCAGAGCCTACGCACGCTGGTAGAGGTCGACCAGAGCCACGCGGTCGGGCTCGCGTTCGGCGCGGCGCGGGTTTGCGGGCAGCAGGTCAGCGAGGGCTTCGTCTACTCCATGGAGGCGCTCGCGTTCGAGCACCAGGTGTTCGCGGCGCTTCGCCGGATGGATGACCTCGGACGTGTCTTCGAAGCGGGCGGAAGCCGCCTGTTCCCCGACGAACCCAGAGAGGTGGACTTCGTCTTCAGCAACGCCAGCAAGATGGTCTTCATCGAAGTGGTGGCGCTGACGCGCAAGGTGGAGGAGAGCCACCTCCGTGAGCTCATGGGATGGCACGCGCGGGTGGCGGACTCGTTCCCCGTCCCTGCGGCGCTGCTGGTCGTCGCCAGGAACGGGTTCAGCGAGCCGGCGCAAACGTACGCGGCGTCCCTGCGTTCCTCCCTCCACCTCGTCACCTGGGGCACGAGGAACGACGCCGCCGCGCTACGGGAAGGCATCACGGAGCTGCTGAACGCAGGAGACGACGCCCGTGATTGACGGGACTTGCGTAAGCTGCAAGTTAGTCACGCACGGCCGGCCCGTCAGATCAGGGCCTGGGCCAGGAGGACGATGCCGAAGACGGCGAAGGCGGCGGCGGCGCCGTAGCGGATGGCCTTCTCGGGGAGGTGGCGGCCGAGCATCCGGCCCACCAGGATGGCGAGGGCGTCGGCGGCCACCATGCCGACCGTCGAGCCGATCCAGGTGCCGACCCAGCCGTGCTGCGTGGCCAGGGTGATCGTGGCCAGCATGGTCTTGTCGCCCAGCTCGCTCAGGAAGAACGCCACGGTCACCGCGATCAGCGCGTTCCTGGTGGTGCGCTGAGCCTTCTTGGACTCCTCCTCGCTCAGCTCGTCGCCGCGCAGCGTCCACCCGGCGAAGCCGAGGAACGCCACGCCGGCCACGATGGAGATGGCCGTCGTCGGGAGGGCGCTGCCGAGCAGGCCGCCCACCGCGACGCTCACCAGGTGCACGAGGGTCGTCGCGATGGTGATGCCCAGAAGCACGGTGGAGGTCTTGAACCGGGTGGCGAAGGTCATCGCCATGAGCTGGCTCTTGTCGCCGAGCTCGGCCACGAAGATGGCGACGAGACTGATCCAGAACGCTTCCAACGGTCCTCTTCCGCGCGAACCGGACCGGAAGCACGAGCCAGGGGATTTCGGGCACGACGACTTCGGCCCGGCAGCGTCTTGTTCGGTGCTGAACTGACTGCCAGGCCGAAGGTCTCGTCCGCCTCACGAAGAAAGGCCCGCGTGACCGGGCGCCGCGAGCGGCGCCAGTGTGTCGACCACGCGATTGGGACTACTCCCCTTCGGTATTACCAACACACCTTAACAGCAACGCCAAGGTTGCTATTCCCCCAGCGCGCAGCCGACCAGGACCGGCTCGTTGACCAGGGTGACGCCGAACTTCTCGCGTACGCCGTCGCGCACCTCGCGGGCCAGCGCCAGCAGGTCGGCGGCGGTGGCGGCGCCGGACGGGTTGGTCAGCGCCAGGGTGTGCTTGGTGGAGATGCGTACGGGCCCGCGCGCGTAGCCCTTCGGGAAGCCGGCCTGCTCGATGAGCCAGGCGGCCGGCACCTTGCGCGCGCCGCCCGGCAGGTCCCAGCCGGGGTGGCCGGGGGCGCGGACGGCCAGCTCGGCGGCCTCCTCCGGGCCGAGGACCGGGTTGGTGAAGAACGAGCCCGCGCTGCGGGTGTCGGGGTCGTCAGGGTCGAGGACCATGCCCTTGCCGCGCCGCAGCGCGAGCACCGCCTCCCTGGCCCGCTCCAGCGGCACCCGGCCGCCGGGCTCGACGTCCAGTCGCCTGGCCAGCTCCTCGTAGCGGACGGGGCCGGAACGGCCGGACAGCTCCAGCGCGTACGTCACCGCCAGCACGACGTAGCGGGCGGGGTCGCGCTTGAACATGCTGTCGCGGTAGGCGAAGCCGCACTGCCTGGCCTCCAGGTCGACGACGTGCCGGGTGCGCCGGTCGTAGGCGCGTACGCACCGCACGGTGTGGGCGACCTCCTGCCCGTAGGCGCCGACGTTCTGGATGGGCGTGGACCCGACCAGGCCCGGGACGCCGGACATGCACTCGATGCCGGACCAGCCCTCGGCCACGGCCCGCCGCACCAGCGTGTCCCAGTCCTCGCCCGCCTCGGCGGTGACGACGATCTGCTCGCCGTCGCGCGAGAAGGACAGGCCGCGGGTGGCCACCTTCACCACGAGCCCGTCGAAGCCCTCGTCGGCCACCACGACGTTGCTGCCGCCGCCGAGCACCAGCGTGGGCACGGCGGCCGCGTCGGCCTCGGCGACCAGGGACACGAGTTGCTCCGCCGTGGTCGCTTCGGCGAAGTCGCGGGCGGGGCCGCCCAGGCCCAGCGTGGTGTACGGCGCGAGCATCTCCATGGGCCACTAGCTTAGGAGGCCCCCGCCATGCCCGGCACGTCCCGCCTGATCACCTTCGGGTCAGGCGCAGGGCGTCGTCGTAGTTGCGCCGGGCTTCGCGGTCGGCGTAGTCGGCGGGCACGTCGTGGGCGTTCAGCCGCACCATCGGCGGCGTGCCCTCGGGCACCACCAGCTCGCCGCGCAGGCCGAGCGAGAGCGCCAGGTCGGCGTTGCGGGCGTAGTGCGCGTCCTCGGGGAGCGCGCCGAGCGCCGCCTGCCGCCGCACCGCGACGATCTCGCCGGTGAGCGCCCGCACCCGGCCGGGGCCGGCCTCGCGCAGGCCGTCGTCGTAGAGGTCCGCGCCGTGCCAGCCGGCCGCCGCCGCGCCCTCGGCGATGGCGGCGAGCAGCGGGGTCAGCGCGTCGCCGCGCAGCGCGACAGAGGTCTCCATGAGGACGTGCACCTCGGAGTCGTCGAGGCGCAGCAGCTTGGCCCGGCTCTCGCCCCAGGTCGCGGTGCCGCCGCGCCAGTGCGGCTGCTCGGCCACCCGCCAGAGCGTGACGCGCTCCGGATGGCGTTCGGCCAGCCCGGCCAGCACGTCGCCCGCGCCGTCCACGTCGCCGAGGTCCAGGGCGAGCACCTTCACGTGCGTGTGCTCGAGCAGCGACTCGACGCAGGCGCGTACGTCCTCCGGCCAGCCGTCCACCAGCAGGCTCACGGCGGCCGTGACGTCCTGGGTCTCCACGCGCTGGCGTTCGGCGTTCAGCCCGGCGTCGTCGAGCCGGTTGGTGGCCAGGGTGGCGTCCCAGACGCGCTGGGCGTGCAGGAGCTCGTCGCCGTGGTCGCCGTGCTGCTCGGGGTCGCCGGAGAAGCCCAGCTCGGCGGCCGGGTTGAGGCGGGCGTGCGTGCCCCGGGGGCGGGCGCCCGCCGTGCCCACGCCCGTCGCCGGCGGAGCGCCGCCGCCTACCCCGTCGTGTCCGGTGGCGGCGCCGCCCGCGGTGTCGCGTCCCGTTCCCGCGCCGCCCGCCACCTGCTCCGGGCGTGCCGGTCGCAGCCGCCCGGGCGGCTTGGCGTCGGTCACGGCGGAGACGGGGATCGACCGGACCGTGGGCCATACCTGTCGCGCAGCTTCAGTCATAGGCACACGGGTACCCGAGCGCCGCCCGACTTATCATGAAATGTCAGGCGAGCTGGACGACCGCCCGCGCCTTCGACAGCACCTTGGCGTCCCCGGCCTTCGCGGTCAGCGCGACGACCACCCGCTTGTCCTCCAGCTTCTCCTCCACGACGCCGCTCACCGAGATCGTCGCGCCCTGGTCGTCGTCCGGCACGACCACCATGGACGAGAACCGCACCCCGAAGTCCACCACCGCGCCCGGATCGCCCGCCCAGTCGGTGACGAACCGCCCGGCCTGCGCCATCGTGAACATGCCGTGCGCGATGACGTCGGGCAGCCCGACCATCTTGGCGAAGCGCTCGTTCCAGTGGATCTGGTTGAAGTCGCCGGAGGCGCCGGCGTACATCACCAGGTTGAGCCGGCGCACGTTGTAGTCGACGGCCGGGATCTCCTGCCCGACCTCCACCTCGTCGTACTTCACCGTGGCAGCCATCAGCCCGCCCCTCCGCGCTCGACGATCGTGTTGTAGGTGACGCAGACCGGCTCGCCCTCGACGGTCGTGACCTCGCTGCGCACGGTCAGCAGCTCGTTGCGCCCCGCGGAGCGGATGTCGGTGATGGTGGCGGTGGTGACGAGCTGGTCGCCGGCGCAGATCGGGCGTACGTACTCGAAGCGCTGCTCGCCGTGGACCACCATGGCGAAGTTGAGCCCGAGGTCGGGGTCGGCCAGCGCCTCGCCGCCGCTCTGGAGGCTGAAGACGATGGGGAACGTGGGCGGCGCGATCACGTCGCGGTAGCCGGCCGCCTGGGCCGCCGCCTGGTCCCGGTAGAGCGGGTTGCCGTCACCGATCGCCGCGGCGAACTCCCTGATCTTCACCCGGCTGACCTCGTAAGGGGCGCTGGGCGGATAGGTCCTGCCCACGAAGTCACGGTTCAAGGCCATCAGTGCTCCCTCGCGTGTCCGTCATCCGAGCGCTGCTGAGGCCGACGGTAACAGAACAAGGTTCGGCTGTCGTCGCGGATGGACGGGTTTTTACGCGACCGCGAGCGGTGCGCACACACGACAAACCGGCGCCCGCGATCGGGACGCCGGTTGTGCGTGATCAGAGGTTGGGGTGGCCCCCCTGGCGAGCCGTTATCGGGTCTCGCGGTGCGCGCGGTGGCAGCGGCAGTTGGGGCAGTACTTCTTCAGCTCAAGCCGATCCGGGTCGTTGCGCCGGTTCTTCCGCGTGATGTAGTTGCGGTGCTTGCACTCCTGGCAGGCCAGCGTGATCTTCGGCCTAACGTCGGTGGCAGCCACTGGGGAGTGCCTTTCTACGTTCGGGATATGGACATACCCGTGCCCAGGTCAGGTGACCTGGGGCTGGGCAGTAGCGGAGGCCGGACTTGAACCGGCGACACAACGATTATGAGCCGTTTGCTCTGCCAGACTGAGCTACTCCGCCTTTGGGCCGGTATGAACCCGGCCCCGTAGAGGATACCCGAAGCGGCGACCAGAGTCGTAACGCACCTGATCGGGCAAGGGTGGAACCAGTATGCATCAGGAACCCCGATAGCAGAAATCCTATTCCCGCCAGGGGCCCGCTCTGCACACTTTCGTGATCAAGGACTGGCACGATCGCCTGCCATGAAACGCATGATCATCATCACCCTGTCCGCCGGCGGCGCCCTGCTGCTGGCCCCTCTGCCCGCCCAGGCCGCGGCCCCCAAGGACCCCGTACGCGCGCTGAAAGCCAAGCTCGTCGCCGGTCACGGCGTCCGCTTCACCGAGACCACCACCCTGGTCGACGGCTCGGACAAGCAGGTGCTGCAGCGCCGCACCGGCACCTTCCAGTTCAGCAGGAAGGGGGTCGCCGCCTCCGACATCACGGCCAAGGGACTCCAGGGGATGGGCCCGGAGCGGGTCATCACCATCGGAAAGACCTCCTATCTGTCCGGCGGCCTCTGGGCGGACAAGCTGCCCTCCGGCAAGCGCTGGTATCGCGTCGGCGGCCTGCACGGCAGCGGCGGCTACAACGGCCAGGTGATCAACCCGGTCGAGCCGGGCACGCTGGCCGCGCTGGTGAAGAAGGGCAAGCGGGCCGGGAACGCGCTGACCGGCACGATCACCTTCAAGGAGCTGGACAAGGTCTCGCCGTGGTTCGCGGCCTCGATCCCGCTGCGCTACCACGACGACACGAAGGTCTCCTACCGCCTCACGCTGAGCGGCGCGGGCCTGGTCACCAGGGTGACCAGCTCGTACGCCGCCACCGGCGTCTTCGACATCTCGGCCTTCGACGGCAAGACGATGACCATCGACACCCGCTTCACCTCGTGGGGCCGCCGGGTGTCCGTCAAGGCCCCGGCCCCCGCCACGGTGTCGACCGAGGTCGACGAGTGACCGCGTATTGAGGGCGCGAAAACACGAACGCCCGGCTCCGAGTGACCTCGAACCGGGCGTTTTTCCTTGTCAGACTGGAGCCCCCAAACGGAATCGAACCGTTGACCTTCTCCTTACCATGGAGACGCTCTGCCGACTGAGCTATAGGGGCCTGTCCGGCGCTGCGGACAGGTGTAACCATACACGGCACTCAGCGATGACGCGAACTGATCCGGGCCTCGACGATCTTCTCCGGCTCGGGCCGGCGCGCGGGCAGCTCGACGACCTCGCAGAGGTCGGCCAGATCGAGGTGCCGGGCCAGCTCGGCCACGGACGAGCAGTCGGCGACCAGCCGGCCGTGCCTGCGCAGCCGGAGCACCTGACGCCCGGCCCGCACGGCGCCCACGACCTCGTATCCGTCGAGACCGACCCATCGCCTTTCCATGCCGCACAGAGTAGCCGCCGGGTCTCTCATTTTCCGCCCGCCCCAGGCGTGTGCCTCAGTAGCGGTAGAAACCGGCGAGGTCCTTCCGGCCGGCGAGGCGGTCGACGCGGACCCGCGCGCCGGTCTCCGGGGCGTTCATCATGAGGTCGCCACCCAGGTAGACGCCGACGTGGTGGGTCCGTACGGTGTCGCCGGCGATCACGCCGAAGAAGACGAGGTCGCCGGGCCGGGGGGCGGAGGGCACGCGGTGCAGGCGGCGTACGTGGTCGTCGGTGTTGCCCGGCCCGAGCACGTCGCGGCCGTGCGCGAGGGCGTACACCCACCGGGTGAAGCCCGAGCAGTCCAGTCCCCGCGTGCGGGCGGCCGGGCAGGGCCGGATGCGGCCCTGGTAGCCCTGGCAGGTGCCGGTGGACGGCCCGGGGAGTTCCGCGTGGCCGCCGCCCCACGAGTAGACGACGCCGAGCCGCCCGAGCTCGTACGCCAGGCGCACGACGCGCGGCTGCGTCCAGGTCGAGACCGGCACGGACGCGGCCACGGTCAGCACGAGAAGCAGGGCCGCCGGCAGGGCCAGGGCCGTGCGGCGCCGACTCATCGCGTCTCCATCCCCCGAAATAACAGGTTTCGGAGCTTATGGTGCCTTATCGGACTTTGATGGTGAACTTCGTCGTTCCGACGGTCACGTTCATGCCCACCGTCCCCCGCGCCCTGCGCGGCGCGGTGGTGAACGTCAGCGTCACCTTCGACCCCCGCGCCACCTCGGCGACCGTGCAGCGGACCGCCGTGCCGCTCACCCGGCAGCCGTCCGGCGCGCGGACCACCCGCTGCCCGCCGAACGTCCGGGCCGCGACCTTGACGTTCGTGACCGGGTAGGGGCCGGTGTTCCTGAGCGTCACCGTGTACGCCTTGCGGCTGCGCGCCGCCGCCGCGACCGAGATCTCGGCCGGCGGGTTGGCCAGGGCCTTGAGGTCGTCCTCCGTGCCGTTGAAGACGTCGCCGCCGCCGGCGAGCGGCCCCTTCTCGGCCGACTGCCAGAAGGTGTGGGAGGTCCAGCTCTTCGGCAGCTCGCCCGGGTCGGCGCCCCAGCGGGCCAGCCACAGCGGGTGGGCGGCGAAGGCCGCCGAGTCGCCGGTGCACGTCCGCCACCAGCTCGTGGTGGTGTAGATGATCGCCTGGAGGCCGGTGCGCTGCTTGTAGCGCTGGGTGAACGCCTTCAGCCAGGCGACCATGTCCTTCGGGGACAGGTCGTAACAGGAGTTCTTGCCGTTCCTGTCGCGGTAGGGATTGTCCTCGACGTCGAGCACTCCCGGCAGGGTGCGGCCGTCCGCGATCCAGGCGCCGCCGTTCTGCAGGAAATAGTCGGCCTGCGCGGCCCCGTCGGATTCATGCGGTTGCGCGAAGTGATAGGCCCCGCGATACAGACCGGCCGTCGCGGCGCCGCCGAACTGCGCGTCGAATATCGGATTACGGACGTTCGTGCCCTCGGTGAGCTGCACGAACGCGAATCTCCCGCCGCCTTCGGCCACATTCGCCCAGTCGATCTCGCCGGTCCAGTTGCTGACGTCGACACCGGCCACCCCGTCGGCCGCGGACGCGGTCCCGCAGCTCCCCATAATCCCCGACGCCGCGATTACCACTGAAATCCCCAGACGTTTCACGCGCGTGATCCTTACGAGGTTTGACAGAACCTCGCAAGGCCAGAAATATCAATAAATCGCATCATGCCCGCCCCCCACCGGGCGGCGCGGCGGGCGGCCCGGCGGGGGGCGGGCGGAAATCGGCGCCTCCGAGCCGGGAAACCGCACGTCAGAGGCCCTGAAATCGCCTCCAGCGACCCCTCGTCACACGTGGTGTTTCCGCAGGTCAGGGCCGTTCATGAACGTGACGTTCGCGTTTGCCAAAGCCGCTTCTTCCTGCACAAACTGGTGCCGATCCCGATCAACCGAGCCCCGACCAGGGGTTTCTTCGTCATGCCCGCAGGAGACCGACCGCCATGATCCATGCCCGGGCGCTGACCCGTACGTTCAGAGTCAAGAAGGAGAAGGTGGAGGCCGTCCGCGGCCTCGACCTCGACGTCGAGGCCGGACAGCTCACGGCCTTCCTCGGCCCGAACGGCGCCGGAAAGTCCACCACCCTCCGCATCCTCACCACCCTCCTGCCCCCGACCTCCGGCACCGCCACGGTCGCCGGGCACGACGTGGCCGCGGAGCCGGCCGCCGTGCGTTCCCGCATCGGCTACGTCGGCCAGCGCGGCAGCGCCGGCGAGGAGTTCCGCGTCCGCGACGAACTGGTGACCCAGGGCCGCTGCTACGGCCTCCGCCCCAGGGAGGCCGCCGCCCGCGCCGACGAGCTGCTCGACCTGCTCGACCTGGCCCCGCTGGCCAAGCGGACGCCGGGCACGCTCTCCGGCGGCCAGCGCCGCCGCCTCGACCTCGCCATCGGTCTCGTCCACCGCCCCGACCTGCTCTTCCTCGACGAGCCCTCGACCGGGCTCGACCCGAAGAGCCGCGCCGAGATCTGGCAGCACATCCTCCGGCTGCGCGAGGCGTACGGGACGACGCTGTTCCTCACCACCCACTACCTGGAGGAGGCCGACACCATGGCCGAACGGGTGGTGATCATCGACAACGGCCGGGTCATCGCCGACGGCACCTCGGAACAGCTCAAGAACGACCTGGCCGGCGACCTCGTCACGCTCACCACCGCCACCGCGGACGACGCCGCGCGGGCCGCCGCCACCATCGGCGGCACGGCGGAGGGCACGACCGTGCGCCTGCGGGTCCCCAACGCGGCCGCCGCGCTGCCCGAGTGCCTGCGCGCGCTCGACGCGAAGCTGGTCGAGGTCGTCACGGCCGAGACCTCCCGCCCCACCCTTGACGACGTGTTCCTCGCCCTGACCGGAAGAAGCCTCACTGATGACGACATTCCTGCGTGACACCGCCACAGTCTTCTCCCGCGAGGTGCGGCCCGCGCTGCGCAATCCGGTGGCGCTGGTGTTCGAGATGGGGCAGCCGCTGCTGTTCCTGTTCCTGTTCGGGGCGCTGCTGGACGGCGCCGTCGGCTCGTCGTGGCAGTGGTTCGTGCCGGGGATCCTCGTGATGATGTGCCTGACCGGGCCCATGTCCTCCGGCTACTCGCTGCTGGTGGAGCTGATCGGCGGCTCGATGGAACGGCTGATGGTGACGCCGCTGAGCCGGACCGCGATGCTGGTCGGCCGGGCGCTCAAGGCTCTCGTGCTGCTGCTGGTCCAGGCCGTGCTGATCATCCTGATGGCGATCCCGCTCGGCTTCGAGCTGCACGCGGCCGGGGTGCTCGCGGGGCTGGCCCAGCTCGTGGTCTTCGGGGTGGGGCTCGGGGCGTTCTCGTTCGTGCTGGCGCTCAGGTCGGCCCCGGGCGGCACGCTGTTCTACGTGGTCAGCCAGTCGATCCTGTTCCCGTTGCTGCTGCTGTCGGGCGTGCTGCTGCCGCTGGAGAGCGCCCCGGCGTGGCTGCGGGCGATCGGGCAGGTGAATCCGGTGACGTACGTCGTGGACGCGCAGCGGGCGCTGTTCGCCGGCGACCTCGCCGACCCGTCCGTCCTGTACGGCACCGCGTCCGCCTGCCTGATCGCCGCGGCCGGCCTCGCCCTGGGGGTCAGGGCGATGCGCAAGGGCCTGATCAGGGGCTGATCGCGAGGAACAGGAACGCCGCGAACAGCACCAGGTGCACCCCGCTCTGCATGAGCGTGGCCCGCCCCGGCACGACGGTGAGCGTGGAGACCACGACCGTCAGCGCGAACAGCACCATGTGCGTGCCGCCGAGCCCCAGGAACAGCGGCCCGTCGAGCCAGATCGAGGCCACCGCGATGGTCGGGATGGTCAGCCCGATGCTGGCCATGGCCGAGCCGTGCGCCAGGTTCAGGCTGATCTGGACCTGGTCGCGGCGGGCCGCCCGGACGGCGGCGATGGTCTCGGGGAGCAGGACCAGCAGCGCGATGGCGACGCCGACGACGGCCTGCGGCAGCCCGGCCGCCGACACCGCCGCCTCGATCACCGGCGACTCCACCTTGGCCAGCCCGACCACCGACACCAGCGCGACCAGCAGCAGGCCGAGGCTGGCCAGGGCGGTGCGGCCGGTGGGCCGGGGCGCGTGCTCCTCTGGATCGACGGGCGCGCCGTCCCGGGCGACCGGCAGGAAGTAGTCGCGGTGGCGGACGGTCTGCGTGATGACGAAGAGTCCGTACAGCGCGAGCGAGACCACCGCCGCGAAGCCGAGCTGCGGGCCGGAAAAGGCCGGCCCGCCCTCGCTCGTGGTGAAGGCCGGCAGGACCAGGCTCAGCGTGCTGAGCGTGGCCACCGTGGCGAGCGCCTTGCCGGTGCCCTCGGCGTTGAACTCCGCGGTCTTCCGTTTCAGCGTGACGGTGAGCAGGGACAGTCCCACGATGCCGTTGCAGGTGATCATCACGGCCGCGAAGACGGTGTCGCGGGCGAGCGTGGAGGTCTGGTCACCGCCGGAGATCATGAGGCTGACGATGAGCGCCACCTCGATCACCGTGACGGCGACGGCGAGCACGAGCGAGCCGAACGGTTCGCCGACGCGGTGCGCGATGACCTCGGCGTGGTGCACGGCGGCGAGCACGGCGCCGGCCAGGAGCAGCGCGAGGAGGATCACGAGCGGACCGGCCGGTTCGCGGCCCCAGGAGAGCCCGAGCGAGAGCAGCGCAAGGGCGGGGATGAGCACGGTCCACAGTCGCGCGGTGTTACGGATCAGGTACAGGGTGTGCCCCCACTTTTGCGGACGGAACGGACTTTTCACCCCAATAATGCCTTGACATCTCCCTAGCTTTGGCTTGGAGTTGCCAGGTGGCCCACCTGATCGCGACGCGAACCGTGCCCTGGATCCCCGTGGCGCACCGCCTCGACGTCATCCGCACCGCCGAGACGCCACCGGTCGCGTCGACCACGTCCGCGTTCGTCCTCGTCGCCGACGGGCTCGGCAGAACCCTCATGACGTACGTCGACAGGGATGGCCGCGGCTGGGACATCCCCGGCGGCCACCTGGAGCCGGGCGAGAGCGCCGTCGAGGCGGCGGTCCGCGAGCTGCGCGAGGAGACCGGGCTGAGCCTGCCGCCCGCCGCGCTGACCGCCTTCGCCTGGCAGCGCGTCGAGCTGCTGGAGCCGCCGCCGGCCGGCTACCGCTACCCCTCACTCGCCTACATGGCCGTCTTCCGGGCCGTCGTCCCCGGGCCCGGCGCTCCCACCGCGCCGCCCGCGGGCTCCGAGAGCGTCAGGGCCGGCTGGCTGCCGCGCGAGGAGATCGCCCGCGTGTGCCCCGACCACGTCTGGCGGGTCCTGGTCTAGAGGGTCCTGGCGCGCTCCAGGTCGGCCGTGCGGTACACCCGCTCGGGGATGGTGGCCAGGGTCGACGGGTGGACCTGCGGGCCCAGGCCGTACAGCTTCTGGAAGCTCATGATGAGCGGACGCCAGGCGTCGGGGTCGATGTGGTCGTCCGTGCCGGCCAGCCTGATCCGCTCGTGCGTCCAGACGCGCCGCACCAGCACCTCGAAGGCGAGCGTGCCGCCGCCCTCGCCGAACGGGTGCACCGCCTCGACCACGGCCTCCATGGCGACCGGGCACTCGGCGGCCCGCGGCGGCGCCACCGTCTCGGACGGCACCGGCGTCAGCCCCGCCCGGCCGAACTTGTCCGCCACGTGCCGGTAGCCCCGCTCCCGCTTGCGCTCGGGGACGGGGTCGCTGCCGGTCGTCAGCGCCAGCCGGTCCACGGCGGCGGCCAGGGCGTCGGAGGGCAGGTTGAGGACGCACTCGCGGGTGCGGAGCAGGTTCTCCGCCGTCCTGGCGCGGGCGCCGAGTCCCAGCAGGCCGCGCCAGCCGAGCCAGAAGGCGGACGACATGGGGGCCAGGTTCGGGGAGCCGTCCTCGTTGAGCGTCGAGATGAGCACGACCGGAGTGCCGAAGTAGAGGATGTTCGGCTCGATGCGGACGTGCTCGCCGACAGCGGTGGTGGTGGTGGTGGTGTTGCTCATGCGTCCCACTGTCGCCGCCGGTCGCCGCCGGGCGCTGGCGGCGATCGGACGTCTCAGCGGGAGGGTCCAGTGGGCTCGGGGCGGTCCGGCGCCGGGCCGGAGGCGCCCCGGGCGCTCACTGCTGGTGGCCATCCGGCGGCGGCGCGAACTGGCCGTAGCGGACGTCGCGGGTGGGGTCGGCGGGGTGCGGGCCGGGGCGGCCGTACTGGTCGTAGTGGCCGGGCTGGTCGTAGGCGCCGTGCTGACCGTGCGGGCCGTAGCCGCCGGACTGACCGTGCTGACCGTGCTGACCGTGCTGACCGTGCTGGCCGTGCTGACCGGGCTGGCCGTAGCCGCCGGGCTGGCCGCCGTACTGGCCGCCGGAGCCGTACTGCGGGCCGGAGGGCTGCTGGGGGCCGGGGCCGTACTGGGGGCCGGAGCCGTACTGGGGGCCGGAGCCGTACTGCGGGCCGGAGCCGTACTGCGGGCCGTACTGGGGGTCGTGGCCGTTGACGTGCTGGCCGGGGGCGGCGGGGAGCTGGTGCTGCGGCCACGGGGGCGAGGGCACCGCGTTGTACGCGGGCTGCGCCGGCGGGCCGTAGGAGACGCCGCGCCGCTTGCGCCGCGTCAGCACGCGGAGCAGCACGAGGGCCAGCACCAGGACGACGAGCACGCCGCCGCCGATCAGCACCCACGTCATCAGGGGCTTGGGCGACTCGTCCTTGCCCGCCGAGATCGCCGTCTGCGACTCGCTGATGTACTTGGCCACGTACGGGTGGTTCGGGAACAGCGCCTGCACCTCGCGGAACTTCGGCAGCGCGTCCTCGTAGTAGTTGCGGAAGTAGTCGTTCAGCGCCTCGTTGTAGCGCGTGGTCGTGGTGGCCTGGGCCGCCTTGATGTTCTTCTCGCCGAGCTTCTCCTTGATGATGCTGACCGGCAGCACGAAGCTCTCGCTCTCCGACGCCTCGCCGCCCTCGCTCACCGTGCCCGCGATCAGCATGCCGATGACCTTGCCGTCCTTGCTGAACACCGGGCCGCCGGAGTTGCCGTGGTAGGACGGGGCCTGGGTCTGGATGTACGGCACGCCGGTCTGCGTGGAGCGCTTGGCGTTGTACGGCCCTTCGGTCAGCGCCGGCTCCAGCTTCGACTCCAGGCTGAAGAAGGGCGTGTTCGTGACGAGGCCGGGGAAGCCGCTGATGTAGAGCGTGTCACCGGTGCGCACGTCGGCGTCCTCGCCGAGCGGCACGGTCGGCAGGTTCTGCTGGCCGTTCACCTTGAGCAGCGCGAAGTCCTTGCCCGGGTAGCTCTCGCCCACCGAGACCAGCTCCGCGGGGACCGCCTTCGCGGTCTTGTCCACGCCGCCGCCGGGCAGGCTCTGCAGCACCGACAGGCTCTGCTTGAGCCCGCGCAGCCGCATGTGGGTGCTGTTGAAGGTGATGTAGATCTGCTGGGCGAGCTTGACCATCTCCTCGTCGGCCTCGATGCCCTGGAGGCCCTTGATGATCTCCTTCGCGTCCTGCTCGTTGAACTTGGCCAGCGCCTGCTGGGCGAAGAGCTGGTTGAGCTCGGTGTCGCCGACCTGGACGCAGTGCGCGCCGGTGACCATGTAGCCGTCCGGGGTGACCCACCAGCCGGTGCACATGCCGCCGACCTCGGCCTCGACCGTACGCTCCGGGGTCGTCTCGACGAGGTAGGCGTCGACGTCGGCGGCGATGCGCTGGAAGAGCCACTTGGCGATGCTGCGCTCGTCGGAGGCGATCTTGCCGTTCTGCACGGCGATGACGGCCTGCTGCGTCAGCTGCTGGAAGGCGTTCTCGTTGATCGTGCTCGTCGGGACGGCGACGGTGCCGGTGTAGGAGAAGCTCGTCAGCTGGACCGCCGGCTGCGTGCGCGCGGCCAGCCAGGTGCCGACGGGGACGTCAGGCCGCTGGTCGGGCGACTCGTCGGCCGCCGCGGGGGCCGCGGGCAGCGCGACCGCCAGGACGACCGCCGTACTCGCGGCGATCTTCGCGAAGGTTTTTCTGAAATATCCGCTCACGGTCGGCCATGGTGCGGTATCGCTCTTGTCCATGGCTTGGAGCCGACTTGGGAACCAAGACGGCGGCGGACCGATCAGGGCGCGGGCGGCGGAGGCGCGCTCACCACATCGTAGAGCGCGTGGAAGAGCGGCCAGGTCAGCGCGGCCATCCGGGCGGGCGGCTCGGGGCATCCACGCTGCAGCCAGTCGGCGGCCACGCCGTACATCGCCCCCGCCGTGAAGGCGGCGGGCACGTCGTGCGTCTGGCGGATGTGCTCGCGCACGCCGTCGGTCAGCCGGCGGCGGATGTGGTCGGCCACCCGCGCGCTGCCCTGCGGCCCGAGCAGGCTGCGGTAGAGCCCGGCGTGCTCGGCCAGGCTGGCGAAGAACGCCTCCAGGGACTGGGTGGCCTCCTCCTGGAGGTCGGCCGAGTCGGGGCCCGGCGAGGGCAGTGACCTGATGAGGCCGTCGATCATCGCGGTGCAGGCGGCCTCGGCCAGCTCGTGGACGTCGCGGTAGTGGTCGTAGAAGGCCGTGCGGCTGACGCCCGCGCGCTCGGCCACGTCGGAGACGCCGATCCTGGACAGCTCCCGCTCCTCGACCAGCGTCAGGAGGGCGCGGGCCAGGGTCGCCTGCGTACGGAGGACCCGCGGGTCGACGGACGGACTTCTGCTGTCTTTCATGCCGGACACATCAAGCAGTTTACCCTTCGCTTACATGTGTCAGTTATCTTGCAGTTGTAAGGTACTGTGGTCAAGTCCGGCCGGCGGGAAGGATCTTTGCGACATGCGCGGCTCTGCAGGTGACGTCCTGATCGTCGGCGCGTCCGCCGCCGGCCTGAGCACCGCCGAGGCGCTGCGCCGGCTCGGCCACGAGGGCCGGCTGACGCTCCTCGACGCCGAGCCCCATCTCCCCTATGACCGGCCACCGCTGTCGAAGCAGGTGCTGGCCGGAGCCTGGGAGCCGGAGCGCGCCCGGCTGCGCGGCCAGGCCCAGCTCGACGCCCTGGACGCGGAGTTCGTCCGGGGCGAGCCCGCCGTGGCGCTGGACCTCGCCGAGCGCGCCGTCACCACCGGGTCGGGGCGCGTCCTGCGCGCCGACGCCGTGGTGCTCGCCACCGGCCTCACCCCGTGCCACCTGCCAGGCCAGAACGGGCAGGAACGTCTCGCCGGGGTGCACGTGGTGCGCGGCCTGGACGACGCGCTCACCCTGCGCGCCCACCTGACCGCGGGCACCCGGCTCGTGGTCGTCGGCGAGGGCGTGCTGGGCGGCGAGATCGCCGCCACCGCCCGCGGCCTCGGGCTGGAGGTCACCCTCGCCGGTCTCGGCCCGGCCGTGCTCGGCGACCAGCTCGGCCCGTTCGTCAGCGGCCTGCTCACCCGTACGCACGCCGCGCGCGGCGTCCGGCTGCGGCTCGGCGTCGCGGTGGAGAGCCTGGCCGGCGAGGGCGGACGGGTCACCGGCGTGCGGCTGGCCACCGGCGAGACGCTGCCCGCCGACGTCGTCGTGATCGCGATCGGCTGCCGCCCGGCCACCGGCTGGCTCCAAGGCAGCGGCCTCGCCCTGGGCGACGGCGTGGAGTGCGACGCCCGCTGCCGCGCCGCCGAGGGCGTCTACGCGGTCGGCGACGTGGCCTCCTTCCACCACGAGGGGCTCGGCAGGCGGCTGCGCCTGGAGAACCGCACCAACGCCACCGAGCAGGCCCAGACGGTCGCGGCGAACGTGCTCGGCGCGGACCGCCCGTACACCCCGATCCCCTACTTCTGGACCGACCAGTACGACGTCAAGATCCAGGCCCACGGCCTGCCGTCGCCGGCGGCCGAGGTGACCGTCGCCGAGGGCGACCCCGAGCGGCACCGTTTCGCCGCCCTCTACCGCGAGGGCGGCCGGGTCACCGCCGTGCTCGGCTGGAACATGCCCAA
Source organism: Nonomuraea coxensis DSM 45129 (assembly GCF_019397265.1). NCBI lineage: Bacteria > Bacillati > Actinomycetota > Actinomycetes > Streptosporangiales > Streptosporangiaceae > Nonomuraea > Nonomuraea coxensis. The sequence continues at coordinate 567,758 of NZ_CP068985.1, read as the reverse complement.
GCAGGCCCGCCTGCTGCGCCAGCAGGCCCTGGTCCAGCCGCTCACGCCCGCGTGACGACCAACCCGACCGACCTCTGAGGGAGAAGCAGAATGAGCATCGACGAGCAGGTCCTGCCCTACCCCATCCCGAACGATGCGGCGCTGAAGCCGCCCGCGGAGTGGGCCGAGCTGCGCGGCACGTGCCCGGTGGCGCACGTCGAGCTGCCGAGCGGCGACCGGGCCCGGCTGCTGACCCGCTACGAGGACGTCCGGCAGGTGCTGGCCGACCCGCGTTTCACCCGCCAGCTCAACGCGCCCGACGCGGCCCGGCTCTCGGCCGACGGCGGCGGCGTGTTCAACAGCGAGATGGCGATGATCATCCCGGACAGCGGCGAGGAGCACCAGCGCTGGCGGCGGCTGGTCAGCAAGTGGTTCACCGCCAAGCGGATGAACGCCATGCGGCCCGCGATGGCCGGAATCGCCGAGAACCTCATCGACGAGATGGTCGAGCGCGGCGCGCCGGGCGACCTCAAGGCGTCGCTGGGCTTCCCGCTGCCGGTCTACGTCATCTGCGACATGCTGGGCGTGCCGGCCGAGGACCGCGACCGGTTCTCCTACTGGTCGGACACCCTGCTCAACCTGACCCGCTACGGCAAGGACGAGACCGAGGCCGCCCAGGCCGCGTTCTTCCAGTACATGACCGACCTGCTGGCCGGCAAGCGCGCCGAGCCCGGCGAGGACCTGCTGAGCGAGCTGATCGCGGCCGGCGGCCCCGAGAACGGCGGGCTGAACGACCTGCAGATCCTGGTCACCGGCATGGCGTTGCTCGTCGCCGGGCACGAGACCACCGCCAACATGATCGGCAAGATGGTCTCGATGCTGCTCGCCGACCGCGGCCGCTGGGAGGCGCTGCTGGCCGACCGGTCGCTGATCCGCACGACGGTCGAGGAGGCGCTGCGCCTCGACGCCAACTCGGGCTTCGGCCTGCCGCGCTACCTCAAGGAGGGCACCGAGGTCAGCGGCGTCGAGTTGCCCAAGGGCACCACGGTCATCTGCAGCATGGCCGCCGCCAACCGGGACGAGAGCGCTTTCGAGGCCGCCGGGGAGTTCGACCTGACCCGCAGCCCCAACCCCCACCTGGCCTTCGGCGCGGGCGCGCACTCCTGCCTCGGGCAGGCGCTGGCCCGTACCGAGCTGCAGGTCGTGCTGGAGGTGCTGCTGCGCAGGCTGCCCACCCTGGAGCTGGCCGTCCCTGAGGCGGAGCTGGAGCGCGTCGAGGGGCTGGCCGTCGGCGGCCTCCGTACCGTTCCGGTCCGCTGGTAACGACCCTGGAACCACTCGACAAGGAGACATCTGCCATGAAAGTGACCATCGACGAGGACAAGTGCTGCGGCGCGGGGCAGTGTGTGCTCATCGCGCCTGAGGTGTTCGACCAGCGTGACGAGGACGGCATCGTCGTCCTGCTGGACGCCGAGCCGGGCGCGGACCGGCACGCCGCCGTGCGCGAGGCGGCCGCGGTCTGCCCCGCGTTCGCCATCGAGGTGAGCGAATAGCCGCGAAGCGGCTTGTTTCCGCTTTGCGCAAATGGGCAGCACTCGACTGTCAGGTTATGAAGCGTTGACCTGCCCCAGGGTCAGGTCGCCAAGCGACAGGAGCGTGCAGCGTGGCAGTCACCGGCATCATCTCCGCCCTCATCATCGGGCTCGTCATCGGTGTTCTCGGCCGTCTGGTCGTGCCCGGACGCCAGAGCATCCCGATCTGGCTCACCATCGTGATCGGCATCGTCGCCGCGCTGATCGGCACCGCTCTCGCCGCCGCGTTCGGGGTCGCCGACACCGGAGGCATCGACTGGATCGAACTGATCCTCCAGGTGGTGCTCGCCGGCGTGGGCGTGGCGCTCGCCGCCGGGATGTACGGCCGGCGCCGCCACGTGCGGTAAGCAGCCCGGCGTGTCCCCTCGCCGCCTTCACCGTGGGGCGGCGAGGGGGTTTTCCTTTGTAATGATTCGACCAACTTGTACGTGTTAAGCGATCTGCAACCGTTCGGCACGTTCACGCGCGACACTGGCAGTGTGAACGGCGTCCGAGGGCTGCTCGCGGCGCACCTGTCGCCAGCCGTTCCGCCGACGTCGAGAACGGAGGAAGGATGGACAAGCCGGCCGCCATGACGCTGCCGATCGACGCCGACCTGGCCGGGATCCGCCAGGCGGTGCGTCGCTTCGCCGAGGAGGCGGGGCTGGCGGGTGAGCGGCTCCAGAACCTGGTGCTGGCGGTCAACGAGGCCGTCACCAACGTCCTGGACCACGGAGCCGGCACCGGCTCGGTCCACCTGTCGCGGGCCGGCCAGGGCGTGAGAGTGCAGATCGTCGATCCGGCCGGGCGGCTCAGGCCCGCCGACCTGGACCGCTCGCCGCCCTGGCCGCCCACCCACGGGATGGGGCTCTGGGTGATCCGCCAGGTGTGCGACGAGGTACGGCTGGACCATCCAGAAGGGCACTCCCGGCTGGAGCTCTACATGGCCTGCCGGCCCGTCACGGAGCCCGGCGGCACGACGTCGGCCGAGGACGCGCCCCCGCGCGAGGCCCGGCCCCCGGTGCCGCGGCACGTGCTGCGGCTGCGCCGCCACCGCGACCCGCCGCCTCCCGGCGACTCCCCTGAGGACGACCCGGGACGCCCCCGCTTCCAGGACGCCGCCGGCCAGCCCTGACCCCGTCACCGGGCGGCGGCGTGGTCCAGCTCGACCACGATGTGGGGCGCCAGCGCCGCCAGGAAGTCCTCCGCGTCGAAGATCTCCCCCGCCGAGGCCACCCCGGCTGCCCTGGTCCGCCCGGCGAGGATCCGGAGGACGGCCTCCACGGCGAGCGGCGCGCTCACGGCGTAGATGTCCTGTCCCCTCGCCACGGCCCGGCGCTCGGCCGAGCCGGCGCGCACCCGTACGTCCACGACGAACGACTGCGCCGAGCGTCCGAGCTCGTCCACCGCGGCCGGGGCCGGCGTGTCCGCGCCGGAGAGGTCCTTGGCCGCCTCGACCGTCATGTACGAGCACACCTCGGGAATCGCCAGGTGGCTCGGCACGGTCACGATGTCGGCCATCGAGAACTCACCGATGACCTCGCGCACGCCCGCGGGCTCGGGGAACGTCCACGTGCCGGTCGGCGCGGCGTCGTCGCGGTACTCCAGCCGGCCGCCCGCGTAACGCACCCGCCGGCCGTTCCGCCGCCGGCGGGAGACCGCGCCCGCGTCGCGGGTCCCGGTCGTGGGGTGCCAGCTGTCCAGCCCGTACGCCACGTGCGCCGAGTCCGCCTCCCGCCACTCGCCCATCGCCGCCGTGACCAGCAGGTCGCCGAGGCCGCCGTAGAAGGCCATCGCGGGCACGACCACGGCTCCCGCCTCCTTGGCCCGCTCGGAGAACAGCTCGAACGTGTCCAGGTTCGCCTCGATCTCGGCCGCCACGTCCACGTAGGGAACGCCGGCGCGCAACGCCGCCTCGACCACCGGACCCGCCGTGTCGGCGAACGGCCCGGCACAGTTGATCACCGCGTCGGCCCCGGCCAGCGCCCGGTCCAGCGCCGCCGCGTCGTCCACCGACGCCTCACGGACCTCCAGGTCCGGGTACCCGGCGGCCAGGTCCCGCAGCTTGCCGCCGTCCCGTCCCGCGAGGACGGGCACGAACCCGCGCCGCAGCAGCTCCGCCACCACGAAGCGGCCCGTGTGCCCGTACGCGCCGTAAACCGTGATCATCACATCTCCCTCGCCGCCGGAAAGCTTCACCCCCACATCGTGGCGAAGAAGGCGGTCACCGCACGAGCGTCCGGAACGACATGATGCGTACAATTCCGGACGTGAGCACAGTAGCGATAGCCGTCGCCGACGGGATCCTGCACTTCGAGCTGGCCCTGGCGTACGAGCTGTTCAGCGGCTCGCCGCCGATCCCGGTCAGCCACTGGTACGAGCCGGTCATCTGCGGCGCCGCCCCCGTCCGCGCCGACGGCCGTTTCCTGCTCGAACCCGACTGCGGGCTCGACCGGCTCGCCGGCGCCGACACCGTGATCGTCCCCGGCTGGGCCGAGGTCGACGTGGACCCGCCGGCCGACCTCGTGGCCGCCGTCCGCGCCGCGTACGACGCGGGCGCGCGGGTCGCCTCGCTCTGCACGGGCGCGTTCGTGCTGGCCGCCGCCGGGCTGCTCGACGGGCGGCGCGCCACCACGCACTGGGCGCACGCCGAGGCGCTGGCCGCCCGCCACCCCCGCGTCGAGGTCGACGCGGACGTCCTCTACGTGGACGAGGGCGACGTGCTCACCTCCGCGGGCAAGGCCGCCGCCCTGGACCTGTGCCTGCACCTCGTCCGCCGCGACCACGGCTCGGCCGTCGCCAACGCGATCGCCCGGCGGCTGGTCGTCGCGCCGCACCGGCCCGGCGGCCAGGCCCAGTTCGTCGCCACGCCCGTGCCGGAGCCGGACGGCCACCCGCTCGGCGAGCTGCTCGGCTGGACGGTCGAGCACCTGGACCAGCCCCTGACCGTGGAGGACCTCGCCCGCCGGGCGAACCTCAGCTCCCGCCACCTCGGCCGCCACTTCAGGTCGATGACCGGCACCACCCCGCTCCAGTGGCTGCACACCCAGCGGATCCGGCGCGCCCAGGAGCTCCTGGAGACCACGGACGACAGCGTGGACTCCATCGCGGCGGCCACCGGCATGGGCACGGCGGCCACGCTCCGCCGCCACTTCAACCGCACGGTCGGCGTCCCGCCCGACGCCTACCGCCGCACCTTCCGCAGCCGCCGGGCCGCCGGCTGAGCGCGTACGCTGCCGATCATGACCGTTCCGCTCAGCGACGCCGTCCGGCGGCTCCTCGACGCGCCCAACGTCGGCGTCCTCGCCACCGTCAACCCCGACGGCAGTCCGCAGACCTCCGCCGTCTGGATCGGCACCGACGGCGACGACGTCGTCATCTCCTCCCAGGCCGGCCGGCGCAAGATCCGCAATCTCGAACGCGACCCGCGCGCCAGCCTGTGCGTCTTCGACCTCGCCGACACCGAGCGCTACGTCGAGGTCCGCGGCACGGCCGAGGTCACCGTGGACGAGGGGCGGCGGCTCGCGGTGCTCCTGGCCGAGCGCTACGAGGGCGAGGGAGCCGGCGAGGAGTACCTCCGGCTCCCTCCGGAGGCCGTCCGCGTCGTCATCCGCCTCACCCCGCAGCGCGTGCTGGGGAATGTGACCTGAGCTAGCGTGGGGGGCGTGAGGCGTTACCGCAACGGCCGCCTGGCGGCGGTCCTCGCCGGCGCGTACGCCGCGCTGGTGGTGCTCCTCGGCGTCGTCTCGACGGTGATCCTGCTGACCGTCCCGGACCCGATCCTGGTGACCGGCGTCGCCCTCATGATCGTCACCTTCCCCCTCGGGCCGCTCGTGTGGTGGGCCTGGGACGCGGTCCCGTCCGGGCTCGCGGACCCCGTCCTGCTGATCGTGGTCCTCACCGCCGTGGGGGTGCTGCAGGCGTACCTGCTCTGGCGCGTCACCCGCGGCCCGGCGGCGGAAGGATAAGGCTCTCGGGAAGCCCGGACCTCGGCGGCTGCGCGCCGTCCGGAGCCATCTCCCTTCTCCCGCGTCCGCCCGGGGGTTCAGGCCGGTCGGCCGGCTCGGACCCGGTCGTGGTGCTCGCGGACGACGGTGAAGCCGGCCGATCGGTACAACGCCACGGCGGCCTCGTTGGCGGCCGGTGTCGCGACGGCGACCGCGCTCGCGCCGCGCCGGGCCAGGGCAGCGCACGCGCCGAGCACGGCGTCGCGGCCGTAGCCGTGCCCGCGGTGGTCGGGGTGGGTGCCGACCGGCTCAAGCAGCCCGCATCTGCCCGCGCCGGCCAGCCAGCCGGTCGCGGCGGCGGCGGGCTCGCCTCCGGGCGTGCGGACGAGCGTCTCCACGGCCAGCGCGCCCGCCGGCGACCGCTTCATGGCGTGCCACCGCTCGACGGTGAACGTGGAGCCCTCGAACGCGGCCCGCTGCACCAGCACCCGATCGGCCGCGTCGTCCGCACCGACCTCGCCGGCCCGCTCGGCGCGGTCCGGCACCGGGCGCGGCGTCCACGACATGACGAGCCAGGGCGCGCCCTGGTCGAGCTCCCATCCGGGCATCGGCAGCCCGTCGCACCAGTCGTCGCCGGGCCCCAGCACCTCCTCGGCGTCGGCCGCGATCGCACCCACGTCGGCGCCGGGCGCGGCCGTCACGCGCAGCACGGGACCGTCGAGAAAGCCGACCGCCACCGGCGTCCCGTCATCGAGCCAGAGCAGCACGGCCGCGTCGTCGAAGCGCAGGTACCATCCCACGTCCCCGGGATGCAGGCTGCCGCCCGGCACGTCGGCGGGCGTCCACGCGGACAGCGCCCGCAGCGCCGGGCCGGTCTCCGCGGAGGTCAGGCGGCGGCGTACGAGCGAAGGCATGGCCGGCAGCCTAGCCAGGCCGTCCGGCTCCGTTCAAAGGGTTTGATCAGCGCAGTCGGGGACGTGGTCCCGCAGGCCCAGACGGCTCTCGTAGATCCCCACCTTGTGGGTGATCAGCTTGAGGCATTCGTCGAGTTCGTGCCTCTGGGTGAGGACCCGTTCCCGGTGTTCGCGGAGCACTTCCAGCCGTTCGGCCTCGTTGCCCTGGCCCGCCCTGACGAGCTCGGTGTAGCGCCGGATGTCGGTCAGGGGCATGCCGGAGGCGCGGAGCCGGATGCACACGCCCAGCCAGCCGACGTCGTCCTCGTCGTAGACCCGGTGCCCGGCGGGTCCGCGCCGTACCGGCTGGGCCAGCAGCCCCTCCCGCTCGTAGAAGCGGAGGGTGTGCACGCTGAGCCCGGTGCGTTCGGCGACCTGGCCGATGCTCAAACCCGACATGTCGTTGAGTTTGCCTTAGAGCCGACTCTAGGTTCTACGGTTCCGGACCATGAGATATCGCATCCTCGGCGGCACCGGCATCGAGGTCAGCACCTACTGCCTCGGCACCATGATGTTCGGCGCGGCCGGCAACCCCGACCACGACGACAGCATCCGCATCATCCACGCCGCGCTCGACCACGGCATCAACTTCGTCGACACCGCCGACATGTACTCCGCGGGCGAGTCGGAGGAGATCGTGGGCAAGGCGCTGCAGGGCCGGCGGGACGAGGTGGTGCTGGCGACCAAGGTGCACTTCCCGATGGGCGAGGGGCCCAACCGGGGCGGCAACTCGCGGCGCTGGATCATCCGGGAGGTCGAGGCGAGCCTCAAGCGGCTGCGTACCGACTGGATCGACCTCTACCAGATCCACCGCCCCGACCACCGTACGGACATCGAGGAGACCCTCTCCGCGCTGACCGACCTGGTGCGCCAGGGCAAGATCCGGGCCTTCGGCAGCTCGGCCTTCCCCGCGCACGAGACGGTCGAGGCCTACCACGTGGCCCGGCAGCGCGGCCTGTACCGGTTCCGGACCGAGCAGCCGCCGTACAACATCCTCGCCCGCGGCATCGAGGGCGACGTCCTCCCCACGGCGCAGCGGCTCGGCATGGGCGTGCTCACGTACAGCCCGCTGGGCTGGGGGTTCCTGACCGGCCGTTACCGCAAGGGCCGGGAGGTCGACATGTCGCAGGGCCGCGCCGCGCGGGCTCCCGAACGGTTCGACCCGTCGATCCCGGTCAACGCGGCCAAACTGGAGGTCGTCGAAGGGCTGGTGAAGCTGGCGGACGAGCTGGGCCGCACCCTGCCCGAACTGGCCGTCGCCTTCGCCGCCTCCCATCCGGCGGTCACCTCGGTCATCCTCGGCCCGCGGACGATGGAACAGCTCGACGGCCTGCTGAAGGGCGCGTCGCTGATGCTCGACGACGCCGTCCTCGACCGGATCGACGAGCTCGCGCCGCCCGGCACCAACGTCTACCAGCCGGTCGCCCTCTGGAGCCCCGCGCCGCTGACCGACCCCGCCCTGCGCCGCCGCCCGCCCGGCGACCGCGCCGCGAGCTGACCGCGACCGGTACCGTGCTCCCATGAAGGTGCGCGTCACCGGCGTGGTCATCGAGGACGGCCGCATCCTGCTGCTGGACCAGGACACCGGTGACGGCCGCTCGTGGTCCCTGCCGGGCGGGAAGGTCGAGCCGGGCGAGCCGATCGGCGACGCCCTGGTCCGGGAGCTGCGCGAGGAGACGGGCCTCGACGTCCGGCCCGGCCGGCTGCTGTACGTGTGCGACCACCTGCCCGGCGACGGCGCCCACGTCATCCACCTGACGTTCGAGGCCGCCAGGATCGGCGGAGACGTGGGCGCCGTCGCCGAGGGCGCCGACACCACGCCCATCCGCGGCGTCAGGTTCGTGCCGCTGACCGGCCTGACGGCGCTCGGCTTCTCTCCGCGCTTCGTTCAGCTGGCGCGGGACGGCTGGCCCGGCGCCGGCTCCTACATGGGCGCCAAGGCCAACATCGGCCTGTGACCCCTCAGAAGGCGCGCGTGTCGTCCTGGGTGGACACGTACTGTTCCAGGGCCGTGCCGCAGGCCCAGAGCTGGTCGAAGTAGCCGACGAAATAACGCAGGAACTCGACGCTGTCCACCCGGAACCCGCTCAGCTCCTGACTGGCGACCCCGGAGAAAGCGAGAAAAGCGGCGGAGTCGTCGAACAGCGCCATGTTGATGCCGTCCGCGTCCAGCTCCCACCGAATGACCCGGGCATCATAGTTACGAATATCCTTGGTGTCCTCGTAATGGCGGCGCACCCAGTCCCGCATTCCGCGGTTGGAGATGCCGATGATACGCCGCACGGACCGCGCCCCTGGCCGGCGGGCCCAATCAAGCACTGCGGCGAAATAGGCGGCGGCGGCTTCGCTGGTGTAATGGTCCGGCGGTCGCCGCCGCACGTACGTCACCAGAATACGGCTGTGCGTGGCCCGGACCCGCTCGGCCGCGTTGAGATAGAACTGCTCATTGTCGAGATACCAGGCGGGCCGCAGGACGCTCGACTCGGGAACAGCCGGCTCGGGCGTGAAGACCACGCCGTCCGAACGGCTCTCCCGGTCCGCCTGAATCCATCTCCTGCGCCATTCCGCCTCTTCTCCCCCGCATGCCCTGACGAAAGCGCGGGTGTGCTCCCATGACGGGAAACGGTGGCCGTTGAGTATGGCGGAGACCGTCGCGTGGGAGCAGTGCATCGCGGCCGCCAGCACCTGCTGGGTCGGCTTGCCCGCCGCGCGGTGCAGGTCCTGCAGCTCCAGGGCGAAGCGCTCCCGGGGGACCGAGGGGTCGAGCCGGCGTTGCGGAGATGGCATGGGCGTGACCTCGGCTGAAGAGTTGGCCTTACGCCATCATCGCATCTCCGTTCGTTCTTGTCCGCCGCTGTTCGCGGATTTTCGCCTGTCCGTCGACGACCGGCAGGTTCGATCATCTTTCGCACTTGTCGCCGTTGTGGACAGGCCCAAGACCGGAACGCTAAACCTGAGTTCACGGAGTCACGGAGAGGCGGTGATCGGGAAATGTAACGCTAAATCGCTCACGCATTCAAAAAAAGATCGGGCCACCACTTCGACCTAGGCAAGGACGAGAAGTGATGGCCCGTATGGACACGGTAAGGAGCACCATGCCTCACCAGAAGAGAGTACGCCATCGCGTCGCCGATCTGGTCAAGAAGCGTCCGGGGATCATCGGGGCCCTGTTCACCACCGTGATCGTCATGAACGGCACCGTGGCGACGGTGTGCGGCATCGCGATCGGGCTCGCCGTGGCGGTTTTCCTGTGCTCCGTCTCGGCGCTGCTGTGCCGGGCGGTGCTGAAGCCCGACGACCGGTGCTTCGAGCGGACCGTCTACCTGCTCAAGCTGGTGTGTCTCTACGGCCCGCGAGCGCTCCTCGCCGAGCCCAGCGACCGGGTGACGGACGCCTTCATCTCGGCCGTGGCCGTCGAACCGCCCCCGTCCCGGATGCCCCACTGCCCCGAGTGCCTGCTGCACGGCGAGGGCCTGAAGCACTGACGTCCCGGTCCCGTGGCACGGACGGCCCAGCGACGGCGCAGGACCGGAGCCTGGGATCCGGGCCGGTCAACGGCGCTCCTGGTCGCCGCCCGCGAGAATGACGATGTCGAGGTCGCGGAGCCGAAGGGGGTCGGTGTCGATGTCGATGCGGCTGATCCTCCCGTCGGTGACGGTGAACGTGAGGACGGCCTTCGGCCGGCCGAGGTGCGACCAGACGGCCGCCGGTACGCCGTCGACCAGGGCGAGCCTGGCGGCCTGAGCCCGTCCCGAGAAGAAGGCCGCCACGTCGCGGCCACCCCGGACCTCGCCGACCACGGCGTCCGGATCGAGCAGGTCGAGCAGCGCGGCGAAGTCCCCGCCCCTGGCGGCGGCGAGAAACGCCTCGACGAGCTCCCGCTTCGCCGACCGCGCGGCGTCGGACGCCCCTGCCGCTCCCTGCACCCGCCGCCGGGCCCGGCTGGCGAGCTGCCTGGCCGCCGCCGGGGACCGGTCGATGATGGCGCCGATCTCGCCGAACGACACGGCGAAGACGTCGTGCAGCACGAACGCGAGCCGCTCGGCGGGAGTCAGCGCGTTCAGCACCACCATGAGCGCGACCCCGACGGAGTCGGCCAGCAGCGCCTCGTCCTCGGGACCGGCCTGACCGGCGGGCCGGGTGCTCGCGTGCGCCGCGTCCGGCTCGGGCGGCAGCGCCCCGGCCGCGTCCTCACGCCGGGTCCTGCGCGCCTCCAGCATGTTGAGACAGACCCGGGCGACGACCGTGGTCAGCCACCCTCCCGGGTTCTCTATCCGGCCGGTGCCCGCGCGACTGACCCGCAGCCATGCCTCCTGCACCGCGTCCTCGGCCTCGCCTGCCGAACCGAGCATCCGATAGGCCACCGCACGCAGGCGGTCCTGGTGCTCGGCGAACCGTTCGCTCACCCAGTCCTGCTCGACCATCTGTCACATTCCTTCGTCTAGCCGGTCATAACAGTTGACCGGCGTACCGACGCCGATGTGACACCTCACCTCAAGCACCACAAGGAGACAAGACGTTGAAGGCACACGTGAGCTCGATCCTCCTCGGCGTCCGGGACATGGAGGCGTCCAAGCGGTTCTACACGGAGGGGCTCGGCTGGAAGATCAAGGACGACTACGGCATCTCGGTGTTCTTCGCGTCGGACGGAGCCTCGCCTGTCGGCTTCTACGGCCGCGAGGGCCTGGCCGACCAGGTGGGCGTCAGCCCCGAGGGCAGCGGCTTCAGCGGACTGGTGCTGACGTACGTCGTCCGCAGCGAGGCCCGGGTCGACGAGATCATGGCGGAGGCCGGGAAGGCCGGCGCCACGATACTCAAGCCCGCAGGTCCCCTGTCCTGGGGCGGGTACGGCGGTTCGTTCGCGGACCCGGACGGCTACGTCTGGAACCTCGGCTACAGCGCCCGGGGAGAGGACCAGCCCTACGCCGAGTAGCCGCCGGGAATCGGCCAGAACCTCAGCAGCCACGTCCCCTCACACCCGCCCCCGGCATACCCGTCGCCGGGGGTGGGGCTCACGTAGGTGCATGTCCACGCCGGCTGGCGCTCGGCCTCCGCTCGGCGATGCTGCCCGACGCGATGGCCGTCGCCGAGATCGGCGAGTCGTGGCGGCACCTGGAGACCGCACTCATGCTGGGGCTCTGGGCGGTCGCCGGGTTCCTGCCGGCTCCCCTGGTGCTGCGCCGCATGGCCCGCCGCCAGTCGGGCTCGGCCGTCGAGGAGCAGCGCCGCAAGGCCGCGCAGCAGCGTACGACGTGACCGGCGCGGGGGCGGAGGACCGCGGGCACGGGGGCACCCCTACTGGTCAAGGTCCTTCGGCGACTCCCCCCTTCACGCCGAACGGGTTGTCGATGGCGTAGCGCCAACGCCCGTCCTGCCCGCGCAGGGCGACATCGGTGGCGGTGCCCTCGATGTGGACGGGGCGGCCGTCAGGATCCGTGCCGTCGATGACCCAGTCGACGATCAGCAGGGCGATGTCGCCGGCCGTGTAGACGTGTCGGGGTCGAACGGTGATCGGCAGTCCGAGGTTCATGAAGCGCTCGTTGGCGGCACGGGCCTCCTGCCCGGTCAGCGGTGTGCCCGGCTCCGCGACGAACACCGCCCCGCTCTCGTAGACCTCCGCCATCGCCTCCGCGTCACCACTGTTGAACCGCTCGGCGAACACCGTGGGCACGTCCTCGGGACGTTCAGCCAGTTGCCGCGTCATCGATGCACGTCCTTTCAGCAGGTAGAAATTCAGTCAGACGCGGCAACGCCGGGAGGCGCCTTCGTGACTCACCAAACGGTTGGCCACCGGGCCAGGCCCGGCTTGCCCGACGACCCTCTCGCCAAGGTCACCGAACCCGCCCCCTCCTGCCCGGTGGAGATCACCCTCTCGGCCCTGCACGGCCGCTGGACCACCCTGGTGATCCGCGAACTCCTGCAAGGCGCTCGCACGTTCACCGAACTCCGCCATGCCCTGCCCGCGCTGTCGGACAAGGTCCTGTCCGATCGGCCGGCGCACCTGACGGAAGCCGGTGTGCTCGATCGCCGCCGTCAGCCTGGCTGGCCGCCCCGGGTCCACTACACGCTCACCTCTCACGGGCGCCGCCTCGGCCCTGTGCTGCAAGCCCTGTGGGACTGGGGCGCGGCGGTGACCGCGTCCCCACCGGAGAGCTGACCCCATGGGGGCGTACGGGATCAGCCGGCGGCAGGCGGCAGGGCGCGGCCCGAGCGCTCGGCCTTCGCGTACTGGTCCACGAGCTTGCTGTACGTGGTGGACGGGAGGGCCGGACCGCCCTGGCGCAGGGCGTCCAGGAAGGCTCGGGTGGCCTCGGTGATGTGGTGGGCGGGGCCCAGGACGCGCAGGCAGTCGTCGAAGAGCGCGGCGAAGGCGGCGAGGCCGTCGGCCGGGGCGCGGTCGCGCCGGGCCCGCACCTCGGCCAGGCAGCCGCGGACCATGAGCGAGCCGAAGTGGTCGGGCCCCCAGATCCGCAGGGCCACCGGCAGCAGGTCCTCGTACACGGTGACCGACCCGGCGAAGTCCTCGCTGTCCGCGAGCAACTGGGCGTAGGTGGCGCGGACGGGCAGGGTCTCGATGTGGTCGGGCGGCATGATCCGCTGGTAGCCGAGCAGCAGCTCGCGGCACTCCTCGGCCGCCGCGGCCGGCTCACCGGCCTCCCCCCGGCAGTCGAGCAGGCGGCCGCGCATGCCGAGCGTACGCGGATGGTCCGGGCCCAGCACCCGCTCGCAGTCCGCGATCAGCTCCTGGTAGACCGGGATCATCGTGCCGGCCTCCGCCTCGCTGGAGCGGCAGTCGGCCGAGGCGCTGCGCAGCCAGAGGGTGTCCGGGTGGTCCGGGCCCAGCACCTGGCCGTGGATGGAGATCAGGTCCTCGTACACCGCGAGGGCCCCGGCCGTGTCGCCCGTCGCGTCCAGTTTCTCGGCGAGCAACCTGCGGGCGTCCAAGGTCTCCGGATGGTGCGGCCCCAGCACCCGGGTCATGTCCTCCTGCAGGTCGCGGAGGTCGGCGACCGCGCCGGCGTAGTCACCCGCCTCGCCACGCCAGTCGGCCAGGTCCGCGCGCACCGCCAGGGTGAGGAGGTGCTCAGGGCCCAGGGCCCGCCGGCAGTCGGCGAGCAGCACGGCGACCTCCTCGGCTGTCCGGCCCGGGTCACCGATCACTCCCTCGATCTTGAGAAGGTAACGGCGGGACTCCAGCACCTGGGGGTGGTCGGGGCCCAGGAGCGCGCGCATGGAGGCGACGTTCTCCGCCAGGACCTCGGCGGCGGTGACCGGATCGCTCTCCACCAGCGCGTGCTGCCACATCAGGTGCACGGTACGGTTGCCGGCGACGAGCGGGTGCTCGGGCCCGAACAGCTGCTCCAGCAGGTGGGCCGACTCGCTCAGGCCGGCCGGTGCCGCGGTGGCGTCTCCCGCCTCGTTCCGCAGGAGTCCCAGGGTGTAGCGGGCCCGGGAGACGTCGATGTGGTGGGCCCCCAGGACCCGTACCGCGTCGTCGATCATGGCCTCCAGGTCCGCGGCGGCCCCGGCCGGATCTCCGGCGGCCGCGCGCCAGTCGGCCAGTTCGTGCCGCACCAGCAGAGTGCGGTAGTCGTCATGACCGAACGCCGCCAGGTGCTCGTCCAGCAGCTCCGCGAACCGGTCGCGGGCCCCGACGGGGTCGCCCGCCTGGCCTCGCAGGCGCGCGAGCTTGCCGCGGATGTTCAGGGTCATGTCGTCGAGCGGCCCGAGGTGCGTCAGGCAGTCGCCGAGCAGCTCCTCGTACAGGGCGGCGGCGCGCGGCTCGTCTCTCATGTCGTCGTGCAGGGCGGCGATCCGGGAGCGGACCTCGAGGGTGCGGCGGTCGTACGCGCCCCGCACGCGCAGGTGGCCGACGAGCAGGTCCTCGTAGTCGGCTAGCGCACCGGCCAGGTCGCCCCCACCGGCCCGGACGTCGGCGAGGTTGCCGCGGGCGGCGAAGGTGGCGAGGTCGTCCGGCCCGAACAGGCGGGCACAGTCCGCGGCCAGCTCCGAGTACGCCGCCACCGCCTCCGCCGGGGGCGCGGTGAACTTCAGGAAACCGATGGAGTTGGTGCGGCAGGCGAGAGTACGGGGGTGGTCGGCGCCGTACTTCCGCGCGGAGGTCGCCGCGAGCTGCCGGTAGTGGTCCATCGTCGCCTGGTAGAGCCCCGCGCGGGCGAGACTCTGGCCGGTCCTGAGCAGGACCTCGTGCACATCGTGTTCGGACCACAGCAGGTGCTCGTCATGGGAGCGCAGCGCCTCGGCGTTGGCGCGGAACCGCTGGCCGGTGGCGAAGTCGGGCTCCGTCTCCGGCCACGCCTGGAGCAGGGCGTCGGCCGCCGCCCGGACGGTCCGGGCCAGCCGTTCCGGGGGAAGCTGCTCGCGCGTGCTGCGCTGCACCAGCCCGTGGACCTGGACAGGCCGGCCCGGCGCGTGGCTGACGAGGCTGAGCCGGTGCAGCGAGCGCACCGCCCCCAGCGCGTCGGCGGCGTCCACCTCCGTCGCGGAGCCCCGACCGGCGAGGTGGTCCCGCGCGGCGGCGCTGGCGAACAGTTCGGGCGGGATGCCGTCCGGGCTGAGCACGCTGGCCAGCTCCAGCGCGGGGCGCGCCAGGCCGACGGGGTTGAGCCGGTCGGCCAGCTCGACCGAGAGGGACCAGGCCGCCGCCACGGTCACCCGCTGCTGGTCGGGCAGGGCCCCGCTCTCCGGCAGCAGGCCGTCCAGGCGGCGGGTCCGGTCGGCGAGCCGGGCCCGGTAGGCGCGGCAGCCCATGTCCTGGTCCAGCATGTACGCGCACGCCTGCGCGAGGGCCAACGGCAGCCGACCGAGAGCCTCGGCGAGTTCGGCGGCCCCGTCGAGCATCCGGGGGTCCTCCCCGAGCCGGTGGGCCAGATACGACGCGGCCTGCCGTTCGCTGAACGGCCCGAGCTCCACCAGCCTGCGGCCCTGGCTGGCGAGCGCCGCGTCCTGGCGGCGGGTGGTGACCAGGGTCGCGCTCCCGGCCCGCGCGGGGGGCCACAGGTCACGCATGTCCGCGGGCGCGCTCACATCGTCCAGCACCACCATCCAGCGGCGTTCGGTGCGCCCCAGCCAGGCCACGAACCGGGCCGCCGCCTGGTCGGCGTCGGCCACTTCGCCGGGGCAGACATCGGCGGCGGCCTCCGCGTACGCGGCGACGACGGCCTGGCGGGTGGTCGCCGGTATCCACACCAGCAGGTCGACCGCGCCGCCGGCCTGTGCGGAACGGGCCAGGTGCGCGGCCCACTGGGTCTTGCCGACCCCGCCCAGCCCGGTCAGCACGAGCGCCGCGTCCGGGGGCTCCCCGTCGGCCGAGCCGAAGGAGATCAAGGGGGCGTTCGCGCCCCGGGCATGGAACCCCTCGGCGGGCTGCGGCACGGCCCCGACCTGGTGCGGCCACCGTACCGGTTCCTGCTGTCCGTGCAGATGCACGCTGATGAACTGGTCACGAGCGGCCTGGATCACGCGGGCATGTCCGGAAGCGGTGGCCTCCAGCAGAACCTGCGGCTCTGGCTGCGGCTGTCCGGGCTCGTCCGGCCGCCGCGCCGGGGGCGCGGTCACTTCTCGTGGATGGTCTGGTCGCGGCCGGCCTGGTAGACGCGGCCGTGCCCGCTCGCGGTCGCCTTCATCACCAGCGAGCCGACCCGCTCCTGATCGGCCGGCTCCAGCGCCGGGGTGAGCACCTCGTCCAGCACCCGCCGCACCTCGCCGGCCAGCGACGGATCAGCGCGCAGCAGCTGCTGCAACCGGACCTGCCAGGACCCGGCCAGCGCCTGCTCGGTGTCGGCGTCGCCCTCCCCGCGGGCCCGCAGCACCTGCTCGCGCACCTCGACCAGCTCCGCCTCGACGACCTCGGCCTGCTCGGGCCGCACCTTGCGCCACAAGGCGACCGCGCCGTCACGAGCCGACTGCCAGGCATCGGTGGCCATGGCCGTCACCAGCGCGGTGCCGGCGGCCAGGACGATCGGATCCACATGAGCCCCTCTCGTACCGGAAGAACAGTCCTCAGGGTAATGAGAACCGCGGCACCCGGCGAGAGACAGCACAACAACGGAAACGGTGCCGCACTAAGATCGCGTCCCGTGCTCCCCGATGGTTTATGGCGAATTATCAGGACCGTTGCAGTAGCTCTGGTTCTTGCGGCGGCGGTCGCGGGCCTGGTGCTCGGCGACGCCTGGCTCTGGATGGCCGTCGTATGGTCGCCGCCGGCCTACATGGGGTTCTCCGCACCTGACGGGTTCGACACCCTGACGGTGACGGTGCTGCTCGTGGCCGCCCTGGTGAAGGCCGCGCTCCTGTGGCTGATCCTGCGCGCCCCCATGCCGGGACCGCTGGACCGCCGGGCGAGGGCGCTGCGCCTGCTGCTGTATCTGGCGGTGGCGTACAGCCTCGTGCTGTGGCTGCCGATGGCGCTGCTCCCCGACGAGGTCGACGCGGCCTTCCAGTTCGCGCTGTCGGCCGCGATCGACGTGCTCTACCTGCTCGTCATCCGCTGGCGGTCCTGGATGCTGCGTACGGCGGCCGGAGCGGCGTTCGCGGTCGAACTGGCCGGGGCGGCCGACCAGCTGCTCGACGAGCTCGACCTCCTCGAGCTCCGCTCGGGCGGCATCGTGGCGCTGGGCCTGATGCTGGGCGGGGCGGCGTCGGTCGTCCTCACGGTCGTCGGGCAGTGGCGCGACGGCCGGTGGAGCCGCGGCACGCTGATCGCCGGATGGTCGTCACTGGGCGTCTACGCGCTGGTGATCCCGCTCAACCTGCTCTTCGAGGAGATCGCCGGCGGCAGTCCGGCGATGTCCGTCGTGGTGGACACGGCAGGGCTCGTCGGCGCCGTGTGGATGGCGGCGACCGCCCGTGAGCTGCCCACCGGCGACCGCCTGGCGGACCTTCCGCCGGCGCGGCGGCGTGCGGTCCGCGTCGCGGTGGCGGCCGTGGTCGTGCTGCCGATCATCGCCATGATCTCCCCGGAGCAGTCCGCGCACCTCACCTACTCCGACCGGCTGGCGGGCTGCTACCACCGGCCCAGCTTCGGCGACCTGAGACCTGCCGAACGCGACGCCGCGTTCCTGTGCCGGGCGCGGAGCAGAGACGGCGGGGTCCCGCCCATGTTCCCGGACGACCTGTCGGACCAGGCGGTCCTCGCGTACGGGCGGGCGCTGTGCCGGGCGAAGGACCGCGACGAGCAGGAGGCGATTCTGCGGCGGGCCGGGAGCGCGCGGCCCACCTGGGGCGCCGACCCGTGGGACCTCGTCTATGTCTGCCCGGAGACCGTCGGCGCGACCCGTCCCGAACTGCTGCGGTCGACCGCGGAGACGAAGGCGGCGAACGACGCCCACCTCGCCGAGGAGAACGCGAGATGCCGCGATCCATGGCCCCGGACGAAGGGTGTCGTCCAGGCCACGGCCACCTACTTCCTGTTCGCCGACGGCGATCACGGCTATCTGGTCCACGACCCCGAGGACGCGGCCGCCGAGGAGGCGGCGGAACAGGCGGTGGACAAGCTCTACGACGACAGCGCCGGCATCGGGGTGTCCGGCAGCGCGGCGCTCGTCGGGCACGTCGAGGACGTCGCTGACCTGTGCCTGACGGTGAAGGCGCTGCGCACCGCGCCGCCGCGGCGTACGGCCGGGTGGGACCAGGTGACCGAGGTGCCGATCGTCAGCCGCACCGGCCGGCTCACCGTGCCGGAGATGGGCGAAGGCGAGGTGGGCGCGGGCGCCCCGATGCCGAACCTGGCGATCGCGGGAAAGGGCCGCTACCGGCTCCGTGTCCACGTGCGGGTCGGCGAGGCGGGGGAGGAACACCTGGTCGTCGTGTACCCCGGCGCGTCGAGGAAGAGGCTCAAGCTGAAGCCGTGAGCCCGGGGCCGGCGCGCGCTCCTCTTCAGGGCCGTCCGCCTGCGGGCTCCTCGGGATCGCGGCGTTCCCCGGTGCCGGCGCCCGAGGCGGCCAGCCGCGCGGCGACCGCGGGGTTCAGCCGGATCTCGATGTCGTCGCACGGCGTCTCCGGCGCCGCGTCGGCGGTCACGCGGACCCGTACCGGACGGCCGGTGCCGGCCTCGACGAACGACAGGGGCGGGCGGCCTTCCTGGAGGTAGGTGTCGCCCCATTGCATCAGCGACAGGAACACCGGCAGCAGGTCCTGGCCCGCCTCGGTCAGCCGGTACTCCTCCCGTGCCCGGCTGCCCGGCTCCCGGTAGAGAGCGGACGCGACGACGCCCGCGGCCTTCAGCTGTTTGAGCGCCCGGGACACCGCGGGCGCCGAGGTCCCGGTCCGCGCCACGAAGTCGTCGAACCTGGTCGTGCCGTAGAAGCACTCGCGGACCACTAGGAACACCGTCTTGGTGCTGAGCAGGTCGAGCACCCTGGCCGCCGAGCATCCGTCGCCGATCGACCACGCGTCCCGGTCGCCCAGCCGTTCCTCGAACCTCATCGCCATGCCGCCATTGTAACTAACGCTTGTGTTACCCAGCGGGATGTGTTTACATCTCACTAACGAGAACGTTAGCCAGATCGGGGAGCGTTGTGGGAGCAGTAGCGGGCAAGGTGGTCGTGGTGACCGGCGGCCGACGGGGACTCGGCGCGGCACTGGTCGACGAGGCGCTGGCGCGCGGGGCGCGGAAGGTGTACTCGACCGCGCGCTCGGCGTACGCCGACGACCGCCCGGGCGTGGTCACCGCCGAGCTGGAGGTCCGCTCGGCGGAGTCGATCGCGGCCCTCGCGGAGGCCGCGGCCGACGCCGAGATCGTGTTCAACAACGCGGGAGTCCTGCTGCCCGCCCCGCTGCTGACGGGCGACTTCGAGCGCGTCACCACGACGTTCGACGTCAACGTCTTCGGGCCGCTGCGGATCGCCCGGGCGTTCGCGCCGGTCCTGGCCGCGAACGGCGGCGGCGCGCTGGTGAACATGCACTCCGTGCTGTCCTGGCTGGCCGGCAGCGGCGCCTACGGGGCGTCCAAGGCCGCGGCATGGTCCGTCACGAACTCCCTCAGGCTCGAACTGGCCCGCCAGAACACCCACGTCGTCGGCGTGCACGCGGGGTTCATCGACACCGACATGATCTCCGCCATCGACGCGCCGAAGGCGACGCCCGCCGACGTGGCCACGCGGATCCTCGACGGCCTGGAGGCCGGGGCCACGGAGGTGCTCACCGACGAGGCGACCGTCGCCGCCAAGGCGGCCCTGTCCGGCCCCGTGGAGCGCCTGACCTTCTCAGCCACCCGCTGACATCCCCCACCATTCAGGAGGACGCACCGCCATGCCCCTGTGGACGATCCACCACACGCCCGGAATCTTCACCGACGAGGAAAAGCACCGACTCGCCGCCCACATCGCCGACCACTACGAAAAGGTCGGACTGCCCCGGTTCTACGTGGTCACCCTGTTCCACCAGACCCGGCCCGAGGACTTCTACGTCGGCGGGCAGCCCACCCCCGTCGGGGTCCGCATCACCGTCGACCACATCGCCCGCCGCAACCCCGACCAGGAGAGCCGGCGCAGGACCGCCCGCTGGATCACCAGCATGCTGCGGCCCCACCTCGAACGGCACGAGGGGCTGCACTGGGAGTTCCACGTCGACGAGACCAGCGAGGACCTCTGGATGATCAACGGCATCGCACCGCCCCCGGCAGGCTCCGACGCCGAGAAGCTCTGGGCCGAGAACAACGCCCCGTCCCCCTTCTGACCGAGCAGGGGAACCACAGCGTGTGCGGGTCAGTTCCTCGCCACAGAGATCGCCCTCCGCGAGAAGAAGGCAGCGATCAACGTGGTCGCCCCTGCGGCGACCAGGACGGTGGCGGGAATCCGAACAAGGTTCCGCACATCCTCACACCTGTTCCTGTAGTCCTGCTCCTCTCCTCTCCAGTCACGAGTCTCATCCATCATGTAGTCGGGGAGAGAGGCGGCGACGAAGGCAGAACCACACGCCTCACCTTCTGAGGTAACAGGCATCAGGCCGGCAAGCACGCCCGAGCCGATCAGCAGGAAGGCGACGAACGTGAGGAGCTTGGCAGCCATATGAACTCCTTGGCTAGGTTCATCCAAGCCTGATCATTCCAGGCCCTCGGTACGACTTTCGGCACGCGTGCGGCTCTTGGGGCCTCACTCGGTCTCATCTGCGGAAACTCCAAGATCATCACGATGTCCGCCCGACGACGTAAGGACTTCGTCAGAAACGTCGGCCCGGACGGCACTTAGGTTGATCACGACCTTGCCCCGTGCGTGCCCCCGAAGGGACTCCTCAACATGCGCCGATCCCTCCGCCGTACCATGGCCATGGCCCTCGCCCTGATCGCGACCACGTCGTTAGCCCCGCTCGCCTCGCCGCCGGCCGCCGCGGCGAGTCCGGAGCGCCTCCGCGTCGTCCACCTCGGCACCCTCGGCGGCACCTGGAGCATCGCCCGGGGGATCAACAACCTGGGCCACGTCGTCGGCGACAGCCCGCTGGAGTCAGGGGTCAGCCACGCGTTCCTGTGGAAGAACGGCAAGATGAACGACCTCGGCGCGCACGGCGCCCCCGGCTACTGCGGCGCAGCTGTCGCCGACGGGCACATCGTCGTCACGTTCGCGCCCACCCCCGGCTTCGCCGAACTTCGCGCCTTCCTGCTGTCCGGTGACGTCAAGACCCCATCGACCTCCGCCCTGGCCTGACCGCCAACGCCGTCAACGACCACGGCCAGGTGGCCGGCAACTCCGACACGACCGACGGCCGCCGTCGCGGCTTCTTCTGGAACGGCTCCTCCATGACGGCCCTTCCCCCACCACCCAGCCCCGCCCCCTGCCGCTACCCACGGACGCGCAGGTGACCAGCACCCAAGCTTCCGACATCAACAACCAAGGCTGGATCGCCGGCTCCGTCACCTACTACTGGAACACCGGCCGCGGCACCCAGGCCGTCATCTGGCGCTGACCAAGCGTCCGGAACAGGGGCTCCCGCGCTTCCGGACGCGGCCACACCCTCCCCCACCTAGCCGCAGCGAGGGGCCCGTCACCGCATCTCCGCTGGTGACGGGCCTCTTCCCACGCCGGCGGGCGGCCTCGTCAGACAAGCGTCTCAGGCGAGGGCCAGGAACAGCTTCTCCAGCTCGGTGACGCTCATCGGGGGCTGGTCGCCGCGGTTCTGGGCGTCCTGGCAGTGGCGCAGCCCGGAGGCCACGATCTTGAACCCGGCCCGGTCCAGCGCCTTCGACACGGCGGCGAGCTGCGTGAGCACCTTGGCGCAGTCCTCGCCCGCCTCGATCATCGTGATCACTCCGGCCAGCTGACCATGTGCCCGCTTCAAGCGGGTCAGCGCGTCGCCCACCACGCTCTCGTTCAGCTCCATGCCTGGGATTATACCCCAAGGGGTATCTTCGGTGCGCAATCCCACCGCCCGCTCACGGTCCAACGGCCCGCCGATCACGGACCAACGGCCGCTGGCACGCGCGGCCCGGCGGCGGACCCTGGCGGGATGGTGACACAGCACGCTCCGCCGACCACGCCGCTGCTGGAACGCATTCGGGGCGCCATCATCGGCGACGACGAGGTGCTCGACGGCCTGTACGGGCCCCGCCGCACGATCTACGCCGACCACACCGCCTCGGGCCGGTCGCTCGCCTTCATCGAGGACTTCATCCGCGACCACGTCCTGCCGCGCTACGCCAACACCCACACATCGAGATCCTCGGCGACCGGCACGCGCGCAGGCTGTCCATCGTCTCCGTCCGCATCCGCGCCGGCGAGCTGTTCCTGCACCACAACTACGTGGTGGCGGTGCTGAACGACCTGTTCGGCATCCAGGCGCGCGGCGGCTGTTCCTGCGCCGGACCGTACGGGCACCGGCTGCTGGCCATCGACCCCGCGCACTCCCGCGCGTTCGAGGAGGAGATCGGGCACGGCTGCGCGGGCATCAAGCCCGGCTGGGCGCGGATCAATTTCAACTACTTCATCTCCGACGCGGTCTGCGACTACCTCATCGACGCCGTGGACCTGCTCGCCACCGCCGGTCACCGGCTGCTGCCCGACTACCGCTTCGACCCGCGCACCGGGCTGTGGCGCCATCACCGTGGCCCCACCGAGCCGCCGCTGCACCTGTCCGACCTGCGCTTTGACGACCCGTACGCGCCGCTCGCCCCGCGCGTGCGGGCCGGCGAGGACGCCCTGCCCGGCTACCTGGAGCAGGCCAGGGACCTGCTGGCGGCCCGTTCCGACACGCTCGACCCGACCCCGCCCGGCCTGCCGGACGACTTCGAGGAGCTGCGCTGGTTCCCGCTGCCCGAGGTCTGCCTGCGGGCGCCGTGACCGGGGGCCCGCGCTGGGCGGCGGTGAGCGGGCCGCCTCCAGGACGTCCCGGACGGCGAGGTGTGGGTGCACTGCGCCTCCGGCTACCGGGCCGCCGTCGCCGCCTCGATGCTGGCCGCGGCGGGCCGGGACGTGGTCCTCATCGACGACGAGTACGCGGGCGACAAGCATGGGCTGCCGGTCGTGGTCGCCGCCTGAGCGCCCGCCGCCGCAGCCCCGGATGACTTCCGGACGGGGCGAACAGGGGCTTTCGGCCCTCGTCACCTGCCTGAATCGGACGATACACCTGGGGGTATCGGAAGGACGGTGCCCGACCCCGGGCGGCACGCACCACCCGCCTGCCGGAGGCACGCAAAGGAGATCACCATGAACGCCCACGACCAGGCGGCCCCGGCCGCCCACCGGCGGATGACCACGGCCTGCGGCCGGGAGATCGGCGTCGGCCGCCTGCCCTTCACCGGGCCCGAGCACCCGCACGGCCGGGTGACGCTCGACGTCGGCCTGCGCTCGTACGACCACGAGGACGCGTGGCTCAGCCTGACGCCGGCCGAGAGCCGCCGGCTCGCCGAGAGCCTGCTGGCCCAGGCCGCCGCCGTCGAGCGTGACGGGCAGGAGGCCGCCCCCGGCCGGGTCGAGGTGACCCACGCCGGAGGAGAGGCATACGCGATCGCCGTCCGGCAGCACACGCTGCTCGCCGACCAGCCGGCCGACGTGGACGGCGACGACGGCGCCGCCACGCCGACCGAGCTGTTCGTCGCCTCGCTGGCCGCCTGCGTGGCCTTCTACGCCGGCCGCTACCTGCGCCGCCACGACCTGCCCCGGGACGGCCTGCGGGTGACGGCCGAGTTCGCCATGGCCGCCGACCGGCCCGCCCGCGTCGGGGAGATCCGGGTGCGGCTGTCGGCCCCCGGCGTGCCGGAGCAGCGCAGGGCCGCCCTGCTGGCCGTCGCCTCGCACTGCACCGTGCACAACACCCTGCAGCAGCCGCCCGAGGTCACCGTCGAGCTGGTGTGAGCGCGGGCGGTCCGATCACATACGGCCCTTCAGCATGCCGTGCCAGTACAGCGCCGGCAGGCCGTACCGCTTGAGCAGCCACATGTCGCGGCGCTCCTTCCTGGTGTCGATCAGCGGGACGGTCGGGGTGGGCCGCAGGTCGTAGTCGAACTCGGCGAGCACCATCTTGTCGCGGGCGGTCACCAGCGGGCAGGAGGTGTAGCCGTCGTACCGGGCGGTGGCGGGGCGGCCCGCCATCGCGGCCAGCAGGTTCGCCACCACGACGGGGGCCTGCTTGCGGACCGCGGCGCCGGTCTTGGACGTCGGCAGGTTGGCGGCGTCGCCCAGGGCGAAGACGTTCGGGTAGCGGGGGTGGACGAGGGTGTGCTTGTCCACCTCGACGTAGCCGAACGGGCTGGCCGGATCGGAGAACGGGGTGCCGGCCCTGATCCAGTCGGGGGCGCTCTGCGGGGGCACGGCGTGCAGCAGGTCGTAGCGCAGCACGTCCTTGCGGCCGGTGGCGTTGTCGCTGATGGTGGCCTCGCGGTTGGCCGGGTCCAGGCCGACGAGCTCCGACTGCAGCCGTACCTCGATGCCGTAGCGGGCGACCACGCGTTCCAGGATGGGCACGTAGGCCGGGGCCTTGAAGATGGCCGCGTCGGGGATCGCCAGGACGACGCGGATGTCGGCCAGGCGGCCCTTGCGCCGCCAGTGGTCGGCGGCCAGGTAGGCGATCTTCTGAGGCGCGCCGCCGCACTTGAACGGGCCGGACGGCTGGGTGAACACGGCCGTGCCGGAGCGCATCCGCCTGATGAGCTCCCAGGTGCGCGGCGCGTGCTCGGGGGCGTAGTTGCTGCTCACGGCGTCGTGGCCGACGGCGTCGGCGAGCCCGGGGACGCCCTGCCAGTTGAGCTGGATGCCGGGGGCCAGGACGAGGTAGTCGTAGCCGAGCTCCTTGCCGCCGGCGGTGGTGACCTGCCCGGCGTCGGGGTCCACGGTCGTCGCGGCGTCCCGGATCCAGGTCACGCCCTCGGGGATGACCGAGGCCTCCGGACGGCAGGTGCTCTTGAGCGGGGCCTGACCGCCGCCGACCAGCGTCCACAGCGGCTGGTACCAGTGGGTGTCGGCGGGGTCGAGCACGGTCACGCCGCCGACACCGGCCCGGCGCAGGCGGGCCGCGGTGGTGATGCCGGCGGTGCCGCCGCCGATGATGAGCACCCGCCTGCCGCCGGCGCTCGCTGCGTGGGGGTCGTACGAAGGCATCGGACGCCTCATTCCTTGGAAAGGGCCCCGCGGGCGGCCCCGCCCGCGGGGGTCGGATCACACGGTGCCCGGGACGCTGGCGAGGTACCAGTCCGCGAGCTTGACTCGCTCGTCTGCCAGCCGGGCGTCCAGCTCGGCCTGGGTTCGGGGCGCGGGCAGGAGCACGTCGTCGCCCGGCCGCCAGTTCGCCGGGCACGCGACGCCGTCGCGGTCGGAGGTCTGCAGGGCGTCGACGAGCCTGAGGATCTCGGGGACCATGCGCCCGGCGTTCATCGGGTAGTAGAGGATCGCCCGTACGGTCGCCTCCGGGTCGATCACGAAGACGGCGCGGACGGCCGCCGTCGCCGACGTGTTCGGGTGGAGCATCCCGTACGCGCGGGACACCTTCGTGTCGAGGTCGGCCACGATCGGGAACGGGATCGTCACGCCCAGCTTGTCACTGATCGCGCGGGTCCAGGCCAGATGGCTGTGGACGGAGTCGATCGAGTTGCCGAGCAGGGCGACGTTCCGGTCGGCGAACTCCCCGGCGAGCTCGGCGAAGGCGACGAACTCCGTCGTGCACACCGGGGTGAAGTCGGCCGGGTGGCTGAAGAGGACCAGCCAGCGGCCGGCGTAGTCGGCCAGCCGTACCGGGCCGTGGGTGGTCTCGGCGGCGAAGTCCGGCGCCCTGTCGCCGATGAGCGGGAGCCCCGCCGGGGCTGCGGCGTCGATGGTCATGGTGTTCTGTCCCCCTTGGGTGCTGCGGGTCAGGCGTTGGCCGGCGCGACGGTCCGCTGCCAGGCCTCGTAGCCGCCGAGCAGGTCCGACACCCCCGTGCGGCCCTCGTGCTCCAGCAGGCTCGCGGCGATGACCGAGCGGGCGCCGCCGGCGCAGTAGACGACGACGGGACGGTCCTGCGGGATCTCCGCGAGCCGCCCGGCGAGCTGGGCGAGCGGGATGTTCAGCGCGTTCTCGATGGCCGCGCCGCCCTCGGTCTCGGCGGCGTTACGCACGTCGAGGAGGACCGGCTGCTCGGGTCCTTCGAGCACGGCGCGCAGCTCGGTGGCCGTCACGCGGGTGCTGTGGGCGATCTCGTCCGCCATGGCCAGGAAGGCGCTCTCGGGCTCGTGCAGGTAGCCGGTCACCCTGTCGAAGCCGATCCGCCCCAGCCGGGTGACGACCTCGTGCTCGCGGTCCTGGGGGGCGATGACCAGGATCTCCCTGCCGGGCGCGACGACCATGCCGGCGCGTTCGGCGAAGCGGCCGTCGGCGGCGACGTTGATCGAGCCGCGCAGGTGCGCCAGCGCGTACTCCTGCGGGTCGCGCGTGTCCAGGACGACCGCGCCCGCCGCCCGCTCGGCCAGGAACTCCGCCGCGGACAGGGCGACGGTGTGCGCGTCCGCGTCGAGCAGGTCGTGCTGCTTGCGGTTGAGCACCGCGTCGTAGACGAAGTAGCCGGGCGCGGGCGGCTGGCCCTCGGTGACGATCGACACGAACTCCTCCTCGTCCATCGGCGCGCAGGCGTAGTTGGTCAGGCGCTGCTGGCCGATCGTGGACTGGAGCTCGGTGGACAGGTTCTTGCCGCAGGCCGATCCGGCGCCGTGCGCGGGGAAGACGCGGGTGTCGTCCGGCAGCCTCATCAGCTTGTGCTGGACGCTGTCGTAGAGCATGCGGCCGAGCTGGTCGGACGTCACGCCGAGCGAGGCGAGCAGGTCGGGGCGGCCCACGTCGCCGATGAACAGCGCGTCGCCGGTCAGCACGCCGTACGGGACCGGGTCCCCGGCGTGCTCGTACACCAGCACGCTGATCGACTCGGGCGTGTGGCCCGGCGTCTCCATGATCTCCAGCACCACGTCGCCGAGCACGATGCGCTCGCCGTCGGTCAGCTTGCGGATCGGGTACTCGGCCTCGGCCCGGCTCCCGTAGCCGATCCACGCCCCGGTCTTGGCGGCCAGCTCCAGATGTCCGGCGATGAAGTCCGCGTGGAAGTGGGTGTTGATCACGCCCTCGATGCGCAGCCCTTGCGCTTCGGCGTCGGCGAGGTACTCGCTGACGTCACGCCTGGGGTCCACGACGACGGCGCGGCCGGTCTCCCGGTCACCGATCATGTAGGAGGCCTGGGAGAGACAGTCCAGGTAGTACTGGGTGAAGAACATGGTCTTCCTCCTGTTCACTGATGTCTTGCCGAGGAGCTTGTTGCGGGTGGACTTCTTGATGAGGACCAGGGCCAGGACCGCCGCCACCACCCCGGCGGCCAGTGCGGTCAGGCCCCACCCCGTACGGAACAGGTCCGGCGGCACCTGCTGGACCAGCACGAACGTGCCCATCACGAGCACGAACCAGCCGAACCCCTTGCGCAGCCGTTCGGCGTCGATCCGGCCGGCGAGCCGCCCGCCGATGACTCCGCCGACGACCGCGGCGGCGGTGACCGGCAGCGCGATGGACCAGTCGACCGGGACGGACTGCAGGTAACCGGCCAGCCCGGCGAACGACTTCATCGCGATCACGACCAGCGAGGTCGCCACGGCCATGGCCATCGGCATGCCGCCGAGCAGCACCAGCGCGGGCACCACCAGGAACCCGCCGCCCGCGCCCACCAGTCCGGTGACCAGGCCGACGACGGCGCCTTCCGCGATCACGTGGAGGAGCGGCAGATCCTTGGCACCGCCCGGCGACGGTTCGGGCGCGCGGCGGCCGCGGATCATCGCGACCGCGGTGGCCACCATCATCAACGCGAACGCCGCCAGCAGCACCGTCGCGGGCAGGTGCGGGCCGAGCAGGCCGCCGCCGTACGCGCCGGCCATGCCGGCCAGGCCGAAGACGAGCCCCGTACGCCATCGGATGCGTCCGGCCCTGGCGTGCCCGACGGCGCTCACGAGGCTGGTCACGCCCACGACGAACAGCGACATCGCGATGGCGGCCTTGGCCGGGACTCCGGCCAGGTAGACCAGCAGCGGCACGGTGAGGATCGAGCCGCCTCCGCCGAACAGGCCGAGCGTCAGGCCGACGACCACGGCGGCGGCCAGGGTCAGAGCGCTCATGCGATTCCTTCCTATACCCCCAGGGGTATATGCGAGGCAGATGTCCCCGCCGATGGTGGGCCGGGGGGACAGGGGGTCAGGCGTTCGGGCGGCGGATGCAGGCCAGCGCCTGGTCCACGTCGACGCCGGGGCCACGGTTGTACGGCAGGCGGGACAGCAGCATGCCCATGGCGCAGGTGTCGGTCAGCGCGGCGAAGGTCAGGCCCGCGCCGATGAAGGCGGCCACGTATCGCGCGCCCGGCAGCCACAGATCGGCCACGACCGCGCCCAGCACGATGCCGCCCGCGACCAGGCGGACCTGGCGTTCCAGGCTCCACCTCGGCCGGCCGCGCACCACCGGCGCCCCGGCGGCGATCCAGGCGTTCATGCCGCCCGCGAGCACCGTCGCGTCCGGCAGCCCGGCGTCGCACAGTTTCTTGTGCGCCTGGGTCGCGCGCCCGCCGGACTGGCAGATCAGCAACATCCTGCCGCCCGCGTCGGAGACGATCCGCCGCAGGTGGGTGTCGACCTGGTCGAGCGGCAGGTTGATGGCCCCGTCGATGTGCGCGGCATCGAACTCGCCGGGCGTGCGCACGTCGACGACGAGCACGTCGGGGTTGGAGGCGATCATGGCGCGCGCGGTTATGGCATCAACGCTGGCGGAGGCGTTGTCGGTGGTCATTGCTCTCCATCTTCACTGTGCTCGGGATACCCCAGGGGGTACTCTCACGTGCTCCGTTATACCCCCCGGGGTTAGCGCGAGGCAAATCGGGGGCCGCCGGCTCCTCCGGACCGCGTGGCTCGGGAGGGTCCCCGGGGCCGCGTGTTACCAAGGGTGCGCCGCCGGCGGCCGCCGGCAGGTGTGGGAGAACGACGAGAGGGAGGCCATGGCTCCGACGTCCGCCGCCCTTCTGATGATCGCGTCCACCGTGGCCTACGGTCCCGCGCAGACCGACGCCACGACGCGGGTCCGGCCCGCCTCCACGGCCGGCCAGGCCGGTCCCGCCATGAGCGCCGCACGCACCGCGGGCACCACGGAGCTCGCGGCCCGGCCGGGCCTGCGCACGTGCTACGACGACACCTGCAAGGTCACGCTCACGTCTTGACCTGCGGATACAGGCACCGCCACTTCGGCTTGGCCGCGTATTGGCCGTGACCGCGCGCCAGAGGGCATCCGTCTTGGTGTTAGAGGTGTCCAATCCAGTCGTTGTTGCGATCTTGTCCGCACCGGAAGGGCGACCGCCACCGGGGTAGGTGCGTTCGAGGATGTGGAGCCTCTGTTCGTTGCGATCCTCGGTCGCCCGTCTCACCGGGAGCCAATTCTCATGCCAACCAGTCCTGACGCCGGCCCCTGCCGAACTGCACGAACAGGGTGGAAAAGCCTCACTCTTGACCTTCTCGTTATGTCAACTTCTACGGTCGTGCATGAGCCGGAAAGCACCGGCTCGGCGATGGATAAGGACGGGTGAGCCGATCATGGCGTGGTCGATCGCACAGGTGGCGCGGATGTCGGGAGTGACGTCTCGGACGCTGCGCCACTACGACGAGGTCGGGCTGCTGCCGCCTGCACGGGTCGGCGGGAATGGCTACCGCTACTACGAGGAGGACCAGTTGCTGCGCTTGCAGCAGGTCCTGGTGCTGCGTGAGCTGGGCCTCGGCCTGACCGAGATCAAGGAGATCGTCGAGCGGCACACCGACCCCATCACAGCGCTGCGTGAGCACCACCAGCGCCTGCTGGCGGAGCGTGACCGGCTGGACGAGGTTGCCCGGATGGTGGAGCGCACCATCGCCGAACTTCAGCGGAACGAAGGGAAGACGACCATGTCCAAGATCAGTAGACCGGAAAACCTGTTCAAGGGATTCGACGGTGCACGGTACGAGGCCGCCGCCTGCGAGCGGTGGCCGGAGCACTGGCAGCAGAGCGGGCAGCAGGAGCTCCTGGCCAGCCACACTCCGCAGGAGCTGGAGCAGATGCAGCGGGAGGCGACGGCAGGGATGATACGGATGGCCGAGCACATGCTCGCCGGCACCCCCGTCGACGCCCCGCAGGTCTTCGCCGAACTCGACGTCCACTATCGGCACCTGAGCGAGTCCTGGATGCCGACCGCGGCGCAGTATCTACACCTGGCCCGAATGCAGGTGCAAGAGGAGCAGTTCCGGGCGAACTACGAGCAGGTCGCCGAAGGCCTGGCCGAGTACATGCGCGACGCCATGACCGCCTACGCGCACGCCCGGCTGAGCTGAACGCGCAATCGCGATTCCCCGGCAGCTCATCCGTATCGTCTCAGCCCGCCGTTCGCTGCCGAAGCTCGTCCTGACAGTCGCCATAGGAGCGCCGGCCGTAGAGCGCCTGCCGGCGACGGCATCGACAGGTAACTCGTGATACTCGGTCAAGCGGCGGCGGCGCGGCGCGCCGCCGTATGCCCTGCGCTGGCGTCCCCGCGCCGCGCTGCGGCCTGGGGGCCGGTCACGGCGCGGGCGCCGCGCGGGGCATTGTCATACCACGCGCCGCCGTACCGAACCACTCCCACCGACTTGGGCACCACACCATGAGCTGGGCGCTGTCCCGAAACTTGGCCGCGTATCGGCCGTGAGAGGCCGTAGGAAGCCGGTGATCGCCGTGGACAGCCGGACACAACGCGAGAGGCCCGTCACCGCGTTTCCGCTGGTGACGGGCCTCTTCCCGCTGGTGTGGCAGGTGCAAGGTTCGAACTTGCGTAGGCTGAGCCGACGGTTTTACAGCTCGTGACCGTTCCTACCGCGTCAATGCTTCTGACCTGCTGTGCCGTCTTGTCAGAATGCCTCGACCAGCAAGATCATTGCACGTATATTGCACGGCTCCCCGGACGCCACCGTGAGACCCTGGAACCTGTGGATCAACCCGCTGAGGCAGTCTTCCCGACAGACAAGCTAAGCGCGCTTCGCCTTGGCAGGTCCCTCGTCGCCGAAGTCGAGGCGAGCCGGCCGCAGTATCGGGCATGGATCGAGATCCGCCCACTGCGCAGCGAAGCCGACGATACCGCCCGACGAGAAGGCTGGACACGTAACGACGAGAGGCGCGGCTTCCAACTGACACACTGCGAATACGTCATCGAGCACCTCGACGGCTGGGACTACGACATTGGACGCAACGAAATCAAACGCATCGTCGCCACCGACGAGGCTGACCTCCTGACCTTGCTCCAAGAGTGGGGTGCAGCGCCCGAGCGGTTCGCCTATCCCTGGAATACGGACTTTCCGGCGTAGCAGGCGCCTTCGAGATGGAGCCTGTAGCCGTCGGATTAGAAAGTGGAACAGCGGTTGCCACCCTCTCCGGCCCCAGACCTCAGGAAATGATCCGTAGATACCTCAGAACGTAAAGATCATTACGCGTAAGTTCCGGATCATCAAACCCAGGCCCCAGTGTCACAACCCTGCGTATCCAAGCCGCACGAGTAGCCTGGAGAGCATCGTTCAGGACAGCCGCGCACGCATCACCGTCGTTCTTCAACGATCTATGCGACGAGAAAATCCAATACGACCCACCTGTGATCCACCGTTTTTCTCGGCTAGAGGCTTAGCTAGGCGCCCGGACTCTCTGCTTCAATCTCTATGCCGATCATTTCTGTCACCACTCCGAGAGATCGGATAGCCCTAGATGCCTGCACGAGCGTAATCTGCGAGAACGGAAACAGGGATTCAGGGGTCAAAGCTCTTCCAACTTCCCCCGCCAACGCAAAAACGACTTTCCACGGAAAGCTGTCGTCACCCAAAAGACGATCCCGACCACGCTCGCGCACGGCCGAACTGAAAGCCATACGAACTTCCGGTACATTAACCAGCAGATCGACCGCCACAATCGCTTGATTGAATAGATGACTAAGCGCTATCGAGTTTCGCGTCCGCTTCACATATATAAGCTCGTTCAAAGGTCCCAGTAGATCGCAGATTTCAAAGGCGCTGCGCCTACCAGTGCCGGTGCGCACGAAATACCTATCCATGCATATAAACGAAGGGTCTCTAGCTTCGACGGACAAGTTATAATCCCCCTCCTGCTCTACCGCTGGCCAAGAGGGGAGAGCAATGGAAGGGTTGACCGTTATTATCTCAGCTAGCTCCCGCCGACGCAGATCAAGATAGTTACCACCCTTTTCGGAGTGAACCGCATGGGAAGCCGCGTTCCTTGCGAAACGGAAGTTATTCACATTACCCAGAAGGCTGCGGTTGGGAGCGGGAAGATTTTTCCCTAATAGCCCATGCCGAACGTGGGTGTATATGTGCTCCAACGTGAGCCATGTGGGTGCTAACGGTATCCCTGATCTGATAACCCTGACCAACTCGCGAGTGAACGATGTCATCTCGCTGGCCTGATGCTTGAATGGCACCACATGAGCAGGGGCGCTTCCCTCCGTCGCAGCGAATGTATAGACACCGTCAATTGCGACGCTTTGGAGAAGCTGATTGGAGACAGATAGAGCTTGAAGTGCACGTCCAGCGGCACAGCAATCAAGAATTGCTACTTTTGTCCGCGCCGGCGTATCGAGAAACGCTTCTCTTATCCAGGAGTAGCGCAATCCCGTATAGTCGCAGTCACTAGCAACAGTATCAGTCAGGGTGAGACTCAATTCCCCTCTTGGCGTCAGCGTGCCATGCCCTACAAAGTAGAGCATGAAAATGTCACGCGCGTCAGTAGCGATGGACCGAAGTTGCGCCGCCAGCCTCCCAGCATTGCTTGGATTCCTAATCACAGTTACGCGATTTTCTGGCCAACCGCAGAGATCTGCATCGGTGAGCACCTCATAAATTGCATCGAGGCTATTGCATGCTGCGGGGACGGGAACGAAATCCGGATCATCGTAATCCGACACTCCGACAAGCACGGCTCGCGAAGCCGAGAAGTTTCGTGATTCGCTATTGCTGTTCATCTTTGAGTATTTCTTTTAGGAGATGGAGAGGGTCACTTACGCTCTGTGATCTGATCTCGATGGTTTTATCCGCAGCCTTGATCTTGATGGTTATGTCCGATCGACGACTTCTAATCCAGGTTGTGAGAACACGCGCAAAGAGGGCCGTGGTGCCGCTGGATCCAATGACTATCGCCAGAGTATCGAGCATAGAGCCCAGTTCTGTGGCTTTGGGCGCCGTCAGCAGATACCGCACTCTTCCGTGCAGTTGGCTCTCGCCATCAAGCCAGTCGCGCAAGCTGAGCAACTCTTGCCCAGCGGCATCTCCTAAAATCGTTACGTGCACTTCCATGACTTCACCCCTCCGCATTATTTATATGCTCTAGCCGGGAAGGCCGGCCAATAAGTCAGTGATACGAGTGAAACGCTAGCTGCCGTTTCCCTCGCCGACCTCTTCTGTTCCAGACTGCAAGGAGTCGTGCGCGCTAGTTGAAGTGGTGCGCCTAGTTCGCTTTCTCTGCTCCGCGACTACTCGCTGCCACTCCGCCGCTTCGGCTTCTCTGCGTGGACGGGCGAGTTCTTGGGCGACTTTCTCTACTGCTACACGAAGCTTCTCGATTTCTTGCACCTGCTGATGGCGAGTTCTGATGGTGAGGTGTCGGAGCTTACGGTAGATCTCCAAGTCGATCAGATAGGTGAGTGGTTCGACAGTACCGTATGGTCCATCAGCCTCTACTGTTACGGTGTATTTACGAGGCAGATCCTTCTTGAAGAACTGCCATCCGATATCGAAGAGCGCCTCGATTCTGCGCCCAGGTGGCAAATGAGGGATGCCCTGGGTGAAGATGAGGGCATCCGCAAGCTTCTCCCCATCGTCCCCATCCATCGAGGTCTGAACAGGCGGATTGAATCTGATCCGAACGTTGCGGGCGACTGTGGGTCCTACGTTCTCGACTATGAGAACCAGGGCCTCGGAGATGAAGTCGGACGCCCGGATGTCAACGACTACATATGGTTGCTGCGATTCTGTGAATGCGGTGCGGTCGAGCGTAAGCTGTTTGGCAGCAATCTCCGCCTGATCGCGTGCCGACACCGCTTGGTCCTTGGCTGCGTCAGCGGCTCGCTGAGCATCGGCCGATTGATCAATCGCAGCGCTGGCCTGCCGCCTGGCGAACCAGACCGAGAACAGAGAGACCACTATGGCCACCACGGCTGCGATGGCAGTGAAAGTGTCAGTCCACGCAGGACCGCCAGAGGGCGTCAACTTGGTCTCCTTAACCCTTCGGTGAATGGCTGAGCCTTGATCCTCTCAGAACGCACCGTAGTCTGACCGCATGTTCCGCCCGACCTACTTACGCAGTTAGTAGCCTTGAAGATCAGCCATGTCGGTCGGTGAGCCAGGGTGAGGAACGAACCCTGGATCGTCGATCGCCCCCAGCCATTCACGGCGACCAGCCATGCAGTGGCGATCGTAGGGCTGCATCTGTGCGGCGGTGTGGCAACCCTGGTCGGTGCGTTCGGTTGGTACGGCGAGGCCGGCGTGCGGTGCCCGGCCCGGTGTCCCGCCGCCGTCCGGGACCGGCCCCCAGGCCGCACGCCCGGACGGCGGGCGGGCGGAGGGCCGGGGGTACGGCGGCGCGCCGCGCCGCCGCTTGATACCTACAAGAATAATTCG
The DNA here is from genome assembly GCF_019397265.1 of Nonomuraea coxensis DSM 45129. Lineage (NCBI taxonomy): Bacteria > Bacillati > Actinomycetota > Actinomycetes > Streptosporangiales > Streptosporangiaceae > Nonomuraea > Nonomuraea coxensis. Next base: position 533,203 of record NZ_CP068985.1, on the reverse strand, counting down.
GCAGTGACCTCAAGGCCGCCCGGATCTGGGGCAGCGCTCCATTAGGCCGTCCAACTGATCATCATTCCAGACGAGGACCACGTCGGCAGCGGTGCCGCGCAAGCATCACGGTCCGATTCCGAGATCCTGGTTTCCATGGGCTGGTGGTCTGGCTGCGAGTCCAATGTGGCTATGCGGAGCAGCAGGGGGCGTATCGTTGCGGTCTTTGTCGCGGCAGGCGCATTAGCAGCGCCGGGACTCTTGTGGACAGCTGCCGGAGCACGAGGGCCGCAGTGGCTGTGGTGGACGATATCCTCAGTCGTCGCCGGCGTGACGGCTGTTGTAGGGATGGCCGTGCTTCTCGGACCAGTTGCACGGCGAATGGCTGGGGAGACTGGACCTCTGACCGCGCGCGAGCGCAAGCGGCTCAGCATCAAGGATCGTGTTGACGCCGTCAACAACGCACGGGGCACCGTGCTGCAAGCTGCAACGGGGCTAGTCGTAGTTGCCGGACTGATCTTCACAGGCGCTGGCCTCGTCTACACGGCTCGCACGCTTGACGTATCCGCTCGTACATTGGACGCAACTCGGGAAGGGCAGCTCACAGACCGCTACACAAAAGCGGTTGAGCAGCTTGGCTCCACCAAGGTCGATGTCCGGCTGGGCGGAGTCTACGCGCTTCAGCGCCTCGCCTTAGACTCCGATCGCGACAAGATCACAATCATCGAGGTGCTCGTCGCCTACGTCCGTCTCCACGCACACCCCCCCACGTCCGAATTGGTAAAAGGGCAGGCACGTGTAGACGTGGCCGCCGCGTTAAGTGTGATCGCCCGGTTGAGCCCCAGCGAACCAGAGTTCGCCTTCGACCTCTCTGCCATCGACCTTCAGGGTATGAAGGTTTTCGGGAGCGCCTCTAGCCCGAGCGCACCTAACCGATGCGAACTTGGCCAGGGCCAACCTGGCACAAGCACAACTTCGATACGCGATTCTGTCTGGCGCTACCCTTTTTTCGGCTAACCTGGACGATGCGGACATGTCAGGCGCATACCTGGACCGAATAAAAGCACCTGCAAGCTTTTTTCGGCGTGCGAACCTGAGGAACGCGATTCTCAGCCAAGCGATGCTTACCGATGCCCGCTTCACAAAGGCGAATCTTACATCCGCATCCCTTAAGGATGCGCGTCTGGACGGCGCACACCTGCAAGACGCTGACCTGCGGCATGCTGACCTCACCAAGGCAAACCTCGAAGGCGCCCATCTTGAGCGTGCCGATCTGCGAGGGGCCGATCTCAGGAATGTGACGGGCATGACGCAAGCGGAAATCAAAGCTGTCGCACAGACCGACCCGACAACGGTGTGGGAGTGATCTATAAGAAGCAGCCCTCAGACACAAACTGTCCTGGAAGCTCAGGATGCTGGGGCTCAGTTGCCCGCGACCTCTGAAGAGCCAAGCGCGGGACACGGTGTGATAACAGTGTCTGGTTGGAAGCTATACACCGGGTACGAATAAGGCGGTAGCTTCACGGTGTGGATGATGATGCTGAGCTGACACGCTGGGTTGTGCATGGGGAACGGCTGGTCTATGACAACCGGTGGATCCGGTTGGGGCTGGCCGATGTGGAGATCCCAGGCGGGGAGCGGTTCGAGCATCACGTTGTGCATCTGGATCGGGCCGCAATCGCTGTCGTTCTCGATGAGCAGGATCGGGTGCTGCTGATGTGGCGGCATCGGTTCGTGTTCGATCGATGGGGTTGGGAGCTTCCTGGCGGGCTGGTGGAGGCAGGCGAGGATCCGATGACGACCGCTGTGCGGGAGGTGGAGGAGGAGACCGGGTATCGGCCGAAGCGGGTTGAGCACCTGGTGAGCTATCAGCCGATGGCCGGCATGGTGGACTCCGAGCACATCCTGTTCCTTGTGCATGGTGCCGAACTGGTCGGTAAGCCTGAGGGTGAGGTGGAGGCCGATCGGATCGAGTGGGTTCCGATGGCCGAGATCCCCGACATGATTGCTCGCGGAGACATCTGGACGTCCGGGACGCTGATTGGATTGCTTCAGGCTCAGCAGCGGCTCAACGGCCGAGAGCGCGGTTGACCGCCCGCGAGAGTTCTTCGATGCGGCGTCGTTGGCGGCGGCAGCCGGTCATGGTGGCCAGTTGCTTGGCGCGCTGGATGTGGGGCTGTGCTGCTTCGGGTTCGCCGGCTGCGAGCAGGGCGTGGCCGAGATCGCAGCGGACGCCTGCTTCGGCGCGGTTGTAGGTGCCGTCCATCCCGGCAAGTGCTGAGCGTAGGTCCTCTACGGTGCTGGGATCGCCAAAGCGGAGTAGGCAGCTTCCGCGCCAGCGAGCGAAGTGGTGGGCATTGATGGACAGGTAGGGCATGTCCGGGTCGCCGTCGCCTTCCGGCAGCACGAGGGCGGCTTGGTCGAGCGCTCGGCGGCATGCGGCTTCGTCGCCGAGGATGGCCGCGGCTTCGGCTTCGGCTGCGGCGAGCCATGTTCTGAGGCGGGCGGGGACGCGGTCGCGGTGGGTGGTGTGGATGTGCTGGAGGAGGTCGGCGGCTTCGGCGGGGCGGCCCAGGTCCATGAGGACGTACGCCTGTTCGCCGGAGACGTAGGCCAGAACGGCGGCGCTCTCGGATTCGCGAGCGGCGGCCTTGGCGCGTTCGTAGTGGTTCCAGGCGTCGTTGAGCGCCACGGTGTTGATGGCCTGCCATCCGGCCAAGGAAGCTGTTTCGGCAAGTAGGTGGGCGAGTTGGGCGCGGATGCGTGGGCGTACAGCGTGGCGGTGGGCTCGTTCGATCTGGGCCATCTGGGCGTGCATTTTGTCGGTGATGGCGGGTCCTCCGAGGCGGCGGTCCAGCAGGCGGAGGTTGTTGGTGTCAGTGCGGAGGATCATGACCGTGGTGTCGTCCACTGCTGAGGCGGCGTCCAGTCGGCTGAGGAGTTCGGTGGTTTGCTCTTCGTGTTCGTCGTCGTGGTCGCCGGTCGGTGAGGCGATGTCCAGCGGGGCCAGGCCGAGGAGCATGCGGGCGTGATCGGGCAGGCGTAGGCCGACGGCGATGCGCTCGATGACGGCGAGTTCTTTGATCGTTCCGTTGCCGCGCAGGATGGCGTTGACGCGGGGCTGGCCGAGACCGGTGGCGGTGCCGATGCGGACCTGACTGGCGCCGTATTTGGCTGCGATCCTGAAAAGTCCGGCAATGTCGCGCTTCCTGAGAATGTCCCGGGTCTGTTCGTGTTCCCAGACAGGAGCGGGTAGTTCGATGGGGTCGAACGCGCCATTCTGCATTGCTTACCTCCGGCTTTCGTGCCCGGACGATGCTTTCCCACGCGCGGCGGAGCCTATATCCCGTGGTCGTATATCAGCGTGGGATAGGTCTGAAAAGTATCGGCAATCATGCTGTCCGGCATGACAACGCCAGTCAGATGTACAGAGTGCGACGGGCGGGGCTGGAAGATCGTCACTCGGCGCGGCCATGTCGCTGCCACCGGGCTGGGTCTGGCAGCATCCGCGCAAGAGGACTGCCTGCACTGCCCCGGGCCGGCCGAGACGCCGCAGGAGCGGTTCGAGTGGGAGGTCCGCATCCCCTCGGAGCAGGGCGACGCCCTGGGGCCGTGCGGGTCCTCGGCGTTCCAGGCCACGGCGATGGACGAACTACGCAAGGCGATGCGGAGCGTGCCGGGCGACGTCTCTGTCCGGGGCAGCATCGTGCATAGGGTCTTTGACTTCGGCGCGGGTTCTGACGCTTTGTCAAGCCGTCAGATCTTCCGCGCATATCTGGATCCGGCGGGGTCCGTGCTGTTTGAGCGGATTGCCAAGTGACCGCCTCCATGCTGATCGGCGGCGGTCCCTGTCGATCGGCCGCGTTCCTGCAACAGGAATTGCGCCACCAAGGAATCAATGCCGAGGTCCATGATGGTTATGGGCTGGCGCTGGTTTCGGTCTGGGTGGGCCTGGTCGTGTGGTGCGACGGTATGCGGTTCTGGTGGCGTACCGGATGGAATCCCGATCGCCACCGGGTTATCTATGCGTGGCATCCGGCGAATGACCCTCTCGGGGCGGCGCGCCGGGTGGCAATGCGTTACTCCGAACGGTGCCTGTCAAACCGAATGAGACATCAGGCTACTTGTGTGGTTTGAGGTGAAGCGTCGCTCTGGAGGGTCGTAGGTGGCCTGTTGATCCACACTCTGGCCGGCAGCGACGGCGGGTAGGGGCGCCGGCCGCGGAACCGCTCGGGGCGGGCCAGGAAGGCCGCGTTCAGCGTGGCGACCCGCTGGGCGTGGATCTTGACGGCGGTGCCGTCGTGCACGGACGCGGGAGTGTGCATCGCGATACCCGAATGACGATGCTCGTTGTTGTAATAATCAAAGAACTGCTCACAGAAGATACGGGCGTCTTCGATCGAGCCGAACCTCCCGGGAAACGCCGGGCAATATTTGAGTGTCTTGAACTGCGCCTCCGAGTAGGGGTTGTCGTTGGACACGCGCGGCCGTGAATGCGACTGATCGATCCCGAGCTGCGCGAGCAGGCCAGTGACGGTGTTCGACGTCATCGACGTGCCGCGATCGGCGTGGATCGCGTCAGGTGCGATCCCGCCGTTGCGCTCGATGGCGCGCTCGATGAACTCCTTGGCCAGAGTGCCGTTCTCGGTCGGCCAGATCTCCCACCAGATGACCTTGCGGGAGAAAATGTCGAGGATGACGTAGAGAAGGTAGTGGACGCCGCGCGCCGGGCCTTTCAGTTTCGTGATATCCCAGCTCCATACTTGATTCGGTCCGTCGGCCTCCAGTTCGGGCTTCTTCTTCGCCGGATGGGTGGCCTGCGCGCGCCGCTCGCCGGACTGGCCGCGCTCGCGCAGCAACCGGTACATGGTGGCCTGCGAGCACAGGTAGGTGCCCTCATCCAGCAGGATCGCCCATACCTGGCCCGCCGACTTGTCGGCGAACCGGGACGAGTCCAGCACCGCCAGCACCTGCGCCCGTTCCTCCTCGGACAACTCCGCCGGGTGATGAAACGGCCGGCGCGGACCTTGCCTGCGCGGCTTCGGATTTCGCTGCCGGTACAGGCTGGCGCGGGCCTTGCCGAGTACCTCGCACGCCTTGGTCGTGCCGACGGCCGTCTCCATGCCCGGGAAATGCTCGTCGATGATGCGGTTCAGGTCTCGTCGGAGTCCGCGCTGCGTGAGATGTCGTCCAGCAGCGCGAATGCTTTTCCCGCGATATTCAGCGCGGTCTTCGTCTTCCCCAGTTCGCTGGTGAGCTTTTCGTTCTTGGCCTCAAGCTTGGCCGCGTCGGCTTTGAGCTTCTTGTTCTCGGCCCGCAGCCGGGCCAGTTCCTCAGATTCCGTGTCCTTCTTCGGTTTACCTGTCGAGGAGGCCAGCGTCCCGTTCTCCTGCTGCTTTCGCCAGTGTTCGATGTGCGAGTGATACAGCCTTTCCCGGCGCATCAGGGCGCCACGCTCGGAGCTGCCCTCGGGCAGAGCGTCGAAGGCCGCCAGGATCCGTGCCTTGTAGGCCGCGGTGAACGTCCGGCGCGTCGGCCGGCTCACCTGCTTGTCGGTCGCCTGACCGTTCTGCCCGCTCATGGCGGCCTGGTCGGCGAGGGTCATCGTCACTGTCTCGATCGTCCTGTCTCGCCCTGCTTCGTATCAAAAGGACTCGTTCATCCCATGTCTCACAGCAGTCTGACAGAGAGGGGAACTCCGGTCTCGGCAGGCTTCGGAGTCGTCGTGAGCGACCCGGGTTCGCGCATCGGCTGGAGAGCGACGATCGTGGACACCTTCCACAGCCATGTGCGCACGCGTGCTCTTCACTCGGCGCTGGTCGGGCGTCGGGGCGTGGTGGTGGCGGTCCTGAGCAACGGTACGACGGCGTTGGTTCGGCTCGACGGCTACGCCTGTGAGCTGCCCTATGGCATACGGCGCTGGCCGCTCCAGTGGGATGACCTCGATCTGAAGGAGCCGGTCGTGGTAGCTGCTCCCCCGGCGTTCGTGACCGGGCTGATGAGGACGGGGCAGTCGACCGAGTTGCACGCCGTGGAGCCGGGCGCCGAGGTGGCGTTGTGTTCATCGCCGGCTTGGCCGCTGCCGATGTGTGGTTGGTCGGTGCCCTTCTCTGTGACTGCGCGCAGGGCGTGCCCCACGTGCGTTGCCATGGTGAAGGCTCTTGAGCCGGTTACATCCTGCTGCCCTTTGGACGAGGGCCACTGACAGACGGTTGCCTCAGCCGGTACTGTGCTTATGCGCACGAGTGGAAGAGTGAACGGGCGGTTGAGATGGGCATGGATTTCGCCCCACCCAAGTACGCGCAGGTCATGCGGACGATTCAGGAGCGGATCGAATCGGGCGAGTACGCCCCGGGTGACATGCTGCCGTCTGAGACCCAGTTCGTGCGCGAACTCGGCGTCGGCCGGACCACTGTTGTGCGCGCTCTTCAGACCTTGGCCATGCAGGGGTGGATCGAGCGGGAGCATGGCCGCGGGTCGTTCGTCAAAGGTCGCCCGCAGAGCGCTGCCGAGGCCGTACGCCCCAGCCTGAGCACGACCGAGCAGGGCGAGAACGCGGATGCGGTGCTGGAGGCAGGGCGTGTGGCGGCTCCTCGTCATGTCGCGCGCCTGCTGGGTGTTGCCGAGGGAACGCCGCTGATTGCGCGGAAGAGAGTGGCGCGGCAGGCCGATGTGGTCTCGGCGGTAGAGACGATCTGGGTGCCGCTGGAGCACGCTATCGGCACTGACCTGGACAAGCCCGAGCCTCTGCGGCGGGGTGTCCGCCAGCATCTCCAGGCGGTCAAGCATCTGCGTTTCGACCACATCACCGAGCGGGTCAGCGCGCGCAAGCCGACCAAGGAGGAAGCCGAGCTCCTTGGGTCGTCCAACCCGGTTCTCGGGGTGCTGGCCACCGTGCACGATGCGGCCGGCGACGTGCTGATGGTGGTGAGCCTGGCGCTGCCGGGGAGCCTGCACGTGCTCGAAGATGTCTTCAAGGTGAGCTAACTCTTACCCGCCACTTAACGCTCATCCACTTGTGCGGACGAGTTGCGGTCACCTAGTCTCAACTCATGCGGACAAGTGGACGAGCGAATGAAGAGCTGTCCTCCGCTATCGAGAGGAACAACATGGCCATCCAGGGACCCATCCCCGTCACCTACCCCATGGTCTTCCCGCACGGCTGCTACGTCGTCGGCGAGGTCGAGCCCGTCAAGGACTTCGACGCCTCCGCCGGCGGCCGGTTCGTGCAGGCCCGCGACAAGCAGACCGGTGAGCTGGTCTGGCAGGTCGCGGTCATGGACGGTGACCCGACTCTCAAGCCCGCCCAGAAGACGGTGGCGGTCAAGATCCTCGCCCCGGTGCAGCCGGTGCCCCCGCAGCCGATGCCGGGGCTGCCGTTCACGCCGGTCGAGTTCGACGGCATGTCCGTCACGCCGTACGTCAACGCCGCCGGCCGTCTCGCGTACTCGATCAAGGTTCGCGAGATGCACGCACCTCGCCAGCTCAACCAGCCCGCCCAGAGCAAGGCTTCGGCCGGGAAGGACGCCGCCTAAATGACCCGACGCCGTACCCCGCGCAACAGCGTGATCCGGCTGACCACCGGGCACGCCGCCCGCACCCTCAACCACCCGTTCCCGCGCCGCGAGCCCGTTCTGGCGCTCGACTTCGGCGCCACCTCCGTCCTGGTCACCACCAGCGGGCCGGTCACGGTGGAGGACCTGGAGTTCGCGCGCCAGCTCGCTCGCGAGGCATCGCGCTTCGCCCGTTCGCTGGAGCGCAGCTTCTACGGACTCTCGGACGGGCGCGGGGTGGCGGCATGAGCGCGCACCGGCCCTACACCTACGTCACCTTGTCTCTGCGGCCCGACTCCGAGCCGCAGGTCCGGGTCTCCTTCCACACGCCGCGCCTCCGGGCCGGCGCCGGGCTACTGCTCGACGACCCGCGCCCGTTCCTGGAGTTCACCTCCGACGAGGCGAACGTGCACATCTCCACCACCGGGGCCGGGCCGATCACCGATGCCGATCTGGCCATCGCCCGCGAGATCTTCACCGCTGCCGCTCGCTACCTGGCCGACTGCGAGCAGTTGCACGCCGAACAGGCCGATAAGGACGCCGGCGACTCGGCGGTCTGACACATGAGGCGGGGCCGCTGGAAGCGGCAACTTCCGGCGGCCCCTCGGTTCTCCCACGACTCCACATCACGAGAGGTTCCCAGCTTATGTTCAAGCGGCTGCCTGGCGACGAGGCGCGCAACCTCGTCTCCACCACGCCCGACACGGCCGTCGTCTTCCGTCCGGCCGTCGTCACCACTCCCGCCATCCTCACCATCGTCATCCTCGTCTGGCGCATGCTCGCCGGGCTCGTCCGTATGATCTGGCGTCACCCCATCGCGGCGCTTGTCCCGGTGACCCTCGGCGCTGTCTGGTACGTCTACGGCTGGCCTGCGGCGGCATCTCTGTCCGGGACGGTCGTTCTGGCCCTGATCTCGTGGGCGTTCATCGACCGGCCGTCGTTCGCCCGTCTCGTCGGCTTCCGGCTGCTGGCCTGGTGGCGGCTCGTCTGGGTCTACCGCCGTCACTGGCAACCCGTCATGGTCGTTTCCGGTCTCGGCCGTCACCTCCGGGGCCGTGACTACCTCCCGCGCCTGGGCAGGGTCACCTGCACCTCGTGGGCCGACCTGGTCACCGTGCGCATGCTCAAGGGCCAGGCGGTCAAGGACTGGTCCGATCGCCTCGACCACCTGGCCCAAGGCTTCGGCGCGAAGTCGTGCCGGGTGGCGCTGTCTCGGGCCGGACATCTGACGCTGACCTTTCCGCGCAGCGATCCACTCGCCTCGCCCCTCTCGGCGCTGCCCATGCCGCAGGAGCCGACCGTGGGCCCGGTCGAGATCGGCAAGCAAGAGGACGGGCGGCCGTGGCGGCTGAAGGTGCACGGCACCCATGTCCTCGTCGCGGGCGCGACCGGGGCCGGCAAGGGGTCGATCATCTGGTCCGTCATCCGCACCCTCCTGCCCGCCGCGCGTGCGGGGCTGGTCGAGCTGTGGGCGCTGGATCCCAAGCTGATGGAACTGTCCTACGGACGCGACCTGTTCGGCGAGCGGTACGCGGCCACTCCGGAAGAGTGCGCCGACCTGCTGGACGAGGCCGTGAGCGTCATGCAGAAGCGGGCGGCCCGGTTCGCCGGTCTCCAGCGCTCCCACACTCCCACCGTCGATGACCCGTTCGTCCTGGTCGTGGTCGACGAGGTGGCGTTCCTGACCGCCTACCAGTCCGACCGGCAACTGCGGCAGCGCATCTCCGCCGCGCTGGCCACGCTCACCACCCAAGGGCGGGCGGTCGGCGTGGGCGTCCTGGCCGCGTTGCAGGACCCGCGTAAAGAGGTCATGAACATCCGCAACCTGTTCCCCGACAAGATCGCCCTGCGGCTGGACGAGTCGGAACAGGTGGACATGGTCCTCGGCGACGGCGCACGTGATCGCGGAGCTTTGGCTGACCACATCTCGCCGGTTCCGGAGCTGGGCGCGGGCGTCGGCTACGTCCGGCTGGAAGCCAGCCCCGAACCCGTCCGGGTCCGCGCCGCCTATGTCTCCGACACCGACATCCGCGCCATGGCCGACACCTACGCCTCGCACGGCGGTGCGGCATGAGGATCTGCTTCCACGGCACCGCCGACGAGATCAGCCTCGTTGCGGGGCGCCCGCTGCTGGTCCTGCTGACCGCCCGTGACCTGCCCCGCATGCGGGTCTTCGAGCTGTATCACTCCCGCATCGACGCCTACCCGCGTCTGGAGCACTACCGGCTGTGCGCCGCGATGACCGAGACCACCAACGAAGGGAGGACGGCATGACCCATCCGCACGACCGCGCTCTCCCCCGGGCCGTACGTCAAGCCATGCCGATGGCCCGGGATGTGCTCGTGGAGGTCGCCAAGCTCCACGGTGTCTGCATCAAGCCCGTCCCGCTGCGACGGTTCGACATCGTCACTGGCAGGGCCGAGATCATAGACGTTCCGTGTGGCTCCACTCTGGACAGTAAGTGCCCGTCGTGTGCCAAGCGCAACCGGCAGCTTCGTATGGCTCAGTGCCGTGAGGGCTGGCACCTCGACACCGAACCGGCCATCATCCCGGACGAGCCGAACGAGGAACAGCGCTGGCTGGTCGAGTTCCGCGCCGACATACAGGTCAAGCGTGACGCCGCCGCGCAGGCGGGCGACGACACGACCGATCTGGACGCCATCCTCGCTGGCCTGGACGAGGAGATCAACGCCGCCGGGATGAGGGGCAGCGTCACCGGATCCGCGGTGCCCAAGCGCTCCCGCTCGACCCGGCGGCGGCAGGACGCACCCGACCTGCCCAAGCGCAAGATGACCAGCACCACCCTGGGACGCACTTTCCACACGCCCGATGGCAAGGTCTACCGGCCGTCGCTGTTCGTCACGCTCACCCTGCCCAGCTACGGCAAGGTTCGTGACGGCGTCCCGATCGATCCGGACGCCTACGACTACCGGCAGGCGGCTCGGGACGCGCTGCACTTCTCTAAGCTGGTCGATCGGTTCGTGCAGAACCTGCGCCGGGTCGCTGGCTATGACGTGCAGTACTTCGCCGCCGTCGAACCTCAGAAGCGGCTCGCCCCGCACCTGCACATGGCCATCCGCGGCACACTCCCACGCGCCGAGATCAAGCAGATAGCCGCCGCCACCTACCATCAGGTCTGGTGGCCACAGGCCGACGAGGTGCGCTTCGACGGTGACCACCTGCCCGTCTGGGACGAGCAGGCCGGCTACCTCGACCCGGTCACCGGCGAGGTCCTGCCCACCTGGGACGAAGCCCTCGACGCCCTCGACGAGGACGCAGGACCCCTCCACGTGATCCGCTTCGGCGAACAGGTGGACGTGCAAGGCGTCCTCGCCGGTACGCCGGACGCCGACCAGTGCATCCGCTACCTGTCCAAGTATCTGACCAAGTCCCTCGGCGACGCCCTCGACGGCGGCCAGGCCCAGCGCGAGCACGCCGCCCACATGGTCGACGCCCTGCGCTACGAACCCTGCTCGCCGAACTGCCCGAACTGGCTCCGCTACGGCGTCCAGCCCAAGAACGCCAAAGCTGGGATGACTCCGGGCCGCTGCCGCTCCAAGGCGCACAAGCCCGAACACCTCGGCTACGCGGGCCGTCGCGTCCTGGTATCCCGCAAGTGGTCCAACAAGACCCTGGCCGAGCATCGGCAGGACCGCCGCACGTGGGTGCTGGAAGCCCTCGGCCAGGCCGACGAGCCCACCGACCCGCACCGCTACATCTGGCGGCCCGTCTCGGCCGGTGACGCCAACGTGCCACCCCTCGCCGTACGGCTCCTGCGCACCGTCGCCGAACGTCAACGCTGGCGAGCCCACCTGCGAGAGCTGGAAGCCAGAGCAGCCGGTCAAGATCTTCCGGAAACCGAGGACGTGGGGAGGGCGGCATGATCAAGCGAGACGAACTGCTGACCGTGGCTCAAGTCCTCGACGAACTCGGCGGAGTCTCCCGCCGCACCTTCTACCGCTGGCGCGAGGTCGGCAAGGCGCCAGAGGGCTTCAAGCTGCCCAACGGCGAACTCCGTATCTACCGGAGCGAGTTCACTGCGTGGCTTGAGAGCCTGCGGGAGGCCGCGTGAACACCTCCTACGACGTGAAGTTCTGGGCGATCACGCGGAACGAGTCGAGTAAGACGCCTTCCTATGTCGTCCGGTGGAAGGTCGGCGGCCGTCAGAAGTCGAAAACGCTCCGAACCAAAGCGCACGCCGAGAACCTGCTGTCGGATCTACGGCAGGCGGCCAAGCGCGGGGAGCCGTTCGACATGGAGACCGGTCTCCCGCTCTCCATGCTCCAAGCCAAGAGTGCTCGAACGGTCCTCGACTTCGTCAGGGCCTACGTCGAGATGAAGTGGCCGCACATGGCGGCCAAGAGCCGCGACAGCATGTCTGACGCGCTCGCGACAGCGCTCCCGGCACTCGTGAAGGACAAGCCCGGCCGACCGGACGCAGAGATGCTGCGCACGGCCCTGCGCAAGTACGCGCTTCTCCCTGAAGGGAAACGTCCCGTCCCTCCTGCCGACATGCAGCGGGCGATTCGGTGGCTGGAAGGCGCATCGCTCGACCTGGCCGACCTCGGCGAGGCGAAGACCGTGCGGCTGGCACTCGACGCGATAGCCCTTCGGCTCGACGGCAAGGCGGCCGGCGCAAACACCGTTCGACGTAAGCGCGCCGTGCTGCACGCGGTCTTGGAGTACGCCGTGGAACTGGAGGAGCTTTCGGCAAATCCATTGCACCGGATCAAGTGGAAGCCGCCGAAGACCACGGAGACGGTAGACCCTCGGATCGTCGTCAACCCTCGGCAGGCTCAAGAGCTCCTGACCGCGGTGACCTACGTCGGCAGGCGGGGACGTGGCAGGCGCCTCATGGCCCTGTTTGCGTGCATGTACTACGCCGCCCTCCGGCCCGCCGAGGTGATCGCCCTGCGCATGGACGACTGCGATCTTCCTGCGGCAGGGTGGGGACGTCTCCTCATCGACGTCTCCCGGCCGGAGGTCAACACTCAGTGGACGGACACCGGCGATGCCCACGAGGAACGCGGGCTCAAGCATCGCGGCCGGGATGATGTCCGGCCCGTGCCCATCCCTCCGGCCTTGGTCAAGATAATCCGGGACCACATCGCCGAGTTCGGGCTTGGGCCGGGTGGCCGGCTCTTCCAGAGCGAGCGTGGCGGGGTGATCGCCTCAACGGCCTACACCGAGGTATGGCAGGAGGCGCGGAAGCTGGCCTTGACTCCCGCCCAGGTCGCCTCTCCCCTCGCCCGCCGACCGTACGACCTTCGCCACGCGGCCGTCTCGCTCTGGCTGAACGCGGGCGTACCGGCTCCTGAGGTCGCCGAGCGGGCGGGGCACAGCGTTGACGTTCTCCTCCGCGTCTACGCCAAGTGCGTCGACGGCCACCAAGAGATCGCAAATCGGAGGATCGATGACGCCCTGGCAGCTTGACCCGCCGGAGACCTCCCCTCGGGAGAAACACGGAGATACGATCCAGCCCATGTCGGATCGAACGGTTAGTGAGTACGCGTACACATACGCATCACCTTCCTCGCGACGCGCAGACGGCGGGGAGTGCATCTGGTACCGCTCGCACGAGGGCTCTTATGACCTGATCCGTACCGGCAAGGAGGGCAGGCGGCGGTATCACGTCTTCGATGCTCAGAGCGGAGAGCATCTGGAGGAGTTCACGAGCTGGGATGCCGGCCACCAGTGGATAGAGGAACGGCTGCAATCGGCGTGAACATGCGAGTCAGGGTCCCGGATGATCTCCGGGGCCCTTCGCGTTTCTGGGGCGCACAACCTCCGAAACCGCTGGTCCGACCTGCGAAAACAGCCTCAAGATCATTGCGCGTATATGGCGTGACCACCGACAAACGGCCGCTCAGAGCCGCCTACGGCTGCATGCCCCCGAAACGCAGAAGAGGCCCCGTAGGGCCTCTGACCTGCTGTTACTGCTGGTGGCAGGTGCAAGGTTCGAACTTGCGTAGGCTGAGCCGACGGTTTTACAGACCGCTCCCTTTGGCCACTCGGGCAACCTGCCTTGTCTTCCGCTCTTGCGGCGACACACAGAAGGATAGCGGACTTCGGAGGTGTACGTGACACCGGTTTGTCCTGGGGCGGGTTCTCGCGGCCGGTTGCGTCGGATCGGGGTGTGGGGCGGGGGCGGTGGACTGCATGGGGCGGCGATGCTGGCTAGGCTCGTTCGCTGGGTCCGCGTGTACGGACGGGTCTGGGCTCGGGTGCATCATGCGCGTCGGTGTGCCGGGCACAGGGGTACGTCCGGGTGGTCGGATCCTTAGAGGACTTCGCAGCTGAGAGGGTGGGTGTTGTGGCTGATTCGTCGTTCGACATCGTCAGCAAGATCGACCGGCAGGAGGTCGACAACGCGCTGAACCAGACGGTCAAGGAGATCGGGCACCGGTTCGACTTCAAGGGCACCGGGGCGAGCATCAGTTGGTCAGGGCAGAACAACATCGAGATCAAGGCGAACAGTGAGGAGCGGGCCAACGCGGTGCTGGACGTCTTCAAGGAGAAGGTGGTCAAGCGGGGGCTCTCGCTGAAGATCATTGATGCTGGGGAGCCGAAGCTGTCCGGCAAGGAGTACCGGATGATGATCGCGCTCAAGGAGGGCATCGATCAGGAGAACGCGAAGAAGATCTCGAAGCTGATCCGGGATGAGGGGCCCAAGGGGATCAAGGCCCAGATTCAGGGTGAGGAGCTGCGGGTCAGTTCGAAGAAGAAGGATGATCTGCAGGATGTCATCTCGCTGCTCAAGGGCAAGGATCTGGACATCGCTTTGCAGTTCGTGAATTACCGGTAGTCCGGAATCCGATGATCCGGTAGTGCTGCGGGACGTCGCCGAGGCTGGGTGGCGGGGTGAGAGCGGCTGGTCGGGCGGGATGGCTTGCGGTCGTGGGGGTCGTGGGTCATGGGTCTCGGGTCATGGGTCTCGGGTCATGGGTCCATCGGTCCATCGGTCCATCGGTCCATCGGTCCATCGGTCCATCGGTTGTGATGCGGCAGTGCGCGGCTGGGCCTTCGCCGGCGGTTCTCCACCGGCGGTTGCGGTGTCCGGGGGGCGGCGTGGGCGTGTGGTCGGGGTGGCGGAGTGGGCGGTTACGTGTCCTCCGCCTCGCCACACGCCCAAGTCCAAGTCCAAGTCCGGGTTCAGGTCCGGGTTCAGGTCCGGGTCCGCGTTCGGATACGCGGTCCGCGCCGGACCGCGCCGCGTCGCCGTAAGCTCCCCAATGTGACGAAGATCCCCCTGCGCCGGTTCACGGCACGTGCCCTCCCATTTGACGATCAGGATCGGGTGCTTCTGCTGTACGGGTTCGACCCGGACCGCCCCGACCGTCCGTTCTGGTTCACGGTGGGCGGGGCTGTGGAGGACGGTGAGACGGCGGTCGCGGCGGCGGCGCGGGAGTTGTTCGAGGAGGCGGGGATCCGGGCGGACGCCGGCGGGTTCCGCGGCCCGTACGGGACCACGACCATCTCCTTCGACTGGGGCGGGTACGCCATCACCCAGGACCAGACCTTCTACGCGGTCCGGGTGGCCGAGGCGGCGTCCGCCGTGTCGTTCGAGCACATGGAGCAGATCGAGAAGGACACCACGACCGCCTACCGGTGGTGGAGCGTGGCGGAGCTGGAGAGCACCGAGGAGAAGTACTTCCCGGAGGACCTGGCGGACATCGTCCGCAAGATCATTGCGGCCGGAGAACTCGGGTAGCGCCGGCGATCAGCGCGGTGGCGAGGATCCAGCCGGCGACGATCAGCGTGTACGCCAGCCACTGCGTCCACCCCATCGGGTCGAACGCCTCGCGCTGCCCGAAGGCGGGCAGCGGCAGGAGCAGGTCGAAGGCGTACGCGAACGCGTTGAAATGGGGGCTCTCGTCGGGCTTGATGGCCCGGGGCGGCTGTACGGCGAAGACGACCGTGCCGATCGCCAGCAGCAGCGTGAACCACATGCCGGCCAGCCAGGGCCGGTAGCCGTAGCCGACGGCGGCGTCGAGCAGCCGGCCCCAGATCCGGCCGCCGGGGCCCTGTGTCCGGCGGCGGGCGCGGAGCTTGGCGAGCTGGGCGCGCCGGGCGAGGACGTCGTTGCCGTCGCTGAGGTACCAGGCGGCGAGTTGCTCGTACGGCTGCGGCCGGAACCCCTCGGGATCCCGGGTGACCCATTCGATCCTGCGTTTCACGCCGGAGCCGCGCAGGCGTTCGTAGGTGAGGCCGTTGAGCCGGAGCTTGGCGGGCCAGGTGTCGGGGTCGTCGTGCAGGGTGCCGAGCTTGCTGTGCGCGAGGGTGACGACGCCGTCCACGGGCGTGGCGGGCAGGAGGGACGCCTCGCGGATCTCCAGGTGGCTCATGTGGAGGGCGTAGCGGGTGTCGGGGCTGGTCACGGTGCCGCGCAGGGCGAAGCGGCCGTTGACGCGGGCGCCGCGGAGGCGTACGCAGCCTTCTGCCCGGAATCCGTCGGTCAGGAGCATCACGTCCTCGACCACGACGTTGTCGGCGGCGAGGGCGTTCTTGCCCGGGTTGCGGAGGGTGGCGCCCTCCATGAAGCAGCCGCCGTTCAGCCGGGCGCCCACGAGGCTGACGCCGCCGGTGAAGTCAGAGTTGCGGAAGAACAGGCCGGAGTCGACGACGGCGGCGTTCGCGTAGAAGGCCCATTCGCCGTCGTCACTGACGACCTTGGTGCCGGAGGCCCACAGGCCGCTCTCGAAGACGGCCCTGGTCAGTCGTACGGTGCCGGTGATGTTCGAGCCGGACAGGCTGAGGTGGCCCGCGACGCGCAGGCCGCTCCCGCTGAGGCCGGGGAAGGCGCAGTCGGTCAGCCGGATGGTGCGGGTGGTGCTGCCCATGAGCTGGAGCGGCTGGTCCAGGTGGCAGCCGCTCAGGATCAGTTCGTACGGGATCGTGCCGCCGAGCAGGGCGAGCTGGCCGGTGATGCGGGCTCCGCGCAGCCGGACCGCCGGGACCGCGCCGGCGCCCGCCTCCCGGGCGCCGAGCAGCAGGGACGCGATGACCTTGGCCCGGATCGTCCGCTCGGGGCCCCAGGTGTCGCCGTCCTTGGGGGCGTTGTCGCCGGGGGCGGTGCCGGGCCTGCTCGGCGTCACCGGGCCGAGGTCGACGAACTCGCCGGTCGGGAAGGCGTTCCACAGGCGGCGTTCGGCCTCGGTTAATCGAGGCATACGTCCCATTATCGCCGGTATCCAGCCATGCGTTCCAGCCGCGCGACCCGCTCCGACGTGGGCGGATGCGTGGAGAACAGGCGACCGATGCCGGAGCCGGCGAACGGGTTGGCGATCATGAGGTGGGAGGCGGAGGTCAGGCGGCTGTTCTCGGGGAGCGGCAGCCGGCGGGCGCCCAGCTCGATCTTGCGGAGGGCCGAGGCGAGGGCGAGCGGGTCGCCGGTGAGGCGGGCGCCCGATTCGTCCGCCTGGAACTCGCGGGAGCGGCTGATCGCCATCTGCACCATTCCGGCCGCGACCGGGCCGAGCACCATCATGAGCAGCGCGCCGAGGAAGCCGGGGCCCTCGTCGTCGTCGGAGCCGCCGAAGAAGACCGCGAGATAGCTGAGCCAGGTGATCATGGTGGCCAGAGCGCCGGCCACGGACGAGATGAGGATGTCGCGGTTGTACACGTGCGACAGCTCGTGCCCGATCACGCCGCGCAGTTCGGACTCGTCGAGGAGCCGCGTCAGCCCGTACGTGACGCACACCGCCGCCTGCCGCGGGCTCCGGCCGGTCGCGAACGCGTTGGGCTGCACGGTCGGCGAGATGTACAGCCGCGGCATCGGCTGCCGGGCCTGCGTGCTCAGCTCGCGGACGATCCGGTAGAGGGTGGGCTGCTCGACCTCGCTGACGGGCCTGGCCCGCATGGCGGACAGCGCGATCCGGTCGGAGAAGAAATAGGCGACGCCGTTGCCCACCAGGGCGAGAACGAACGCGATCTGGACACCGGTGCCACCGCCCAACCACGCGCCCACCAGCAGGATCAGCGCCGACATGCCGCCCAGCAGGACGGCTGTGCGCAGACCGTTGTGGTGCAAGGCTCCCCCTTCGTGCTCTGGGTTCACCCCCTTCAACGAAGACGACCCGGCTCTTCGTTCCCCGGCGTGCTCAGCCGTGGGCGGAGCGCGACCTCGCGCGCCTCACCAGGCGGTGAGGTCCAGGACGAGCTGCGGGGCGAGCGAGAACACGATCGCGACCGCCACCGCCACGCCCATCGCGGGCCAGAGCGCGGGAGCGGCGCGGAGCACGACGGGCGTCGGCGCGGCCGGGGTGAACAGGCGGGCGGTCCACAGCGCGTAGTAGTAGAGCCCGATCACCGTGTTGACCGCCATGACCAGCGCCAGCCAGCCCAGCCCGCCCTCGACGATCGCGCGGAAGACGAACACCTTGGCGAACAGCCCCGCGAGCCCCGGCGGCAGGCCCGCCAGGCAGACCAGGCAGAACGCGAGCGCGATGCCCGCCGCCGGGCTGCGGAAGGCGAGGCCGCGGTAGTCGTCCAGCTCGTTCCATCCGGAGGCCCCGGCGGCCCCGGCGACCAGCAGGACGACGGCGAAGGCGCCGAGGTTCATGGCCGCGTAGATGACGAGGTAGGCGACGGACGCGCCGACGGCCTCCCGCGCCCCGACGGCCCCGGTGACGGCGAGCGGGGCCAGGACGTAGCCGGACTGGGCGACGGAGGACCAGGCCAGCAGGCGTACGGCGGAGCGCTGGCGCAGGGCCAGCAGGTTGCCGGCCGTCATGGTGAGCGCCGACAGGATCGCCACGACGGGGCCCCAGGTGCCGGCCTGTCCGGGGAGCGCCGCCGTGAGGACCAGGATGAGCCCGGCGAAACCGGTCGCCTTCGACACGACCGACAGCAACGCGGCCACCGGGACCGGGGCGCCCTGGTAGACGTCGGCCGCCCAGGCGTGGAACGGCACCACCGCGATCTTGAACCCGAACCCGGTCACGACCATCATGACCCCGACCGTGACGACCGGCGCCCCGGCCATGCCCTGGACCTGCCCGCCGAGCCGCGCGGCCAGGCCGGACAGGTGGACGGTGCCGGTCATCCCGTACAGCAGCGACACGCCGAACAGCATCACCGCCGTGGACACCACGGACACGACGAACAGCTTCACCGCCGCCTCGGAGGCGCGGCCGTCGTAGCGTCTCAGCGCGGTGAGGGCGAAGACGGGCAGCGAGACGAGTTCGAGCGCGACCACGAGCATGACCAGGTCGCGGGAGGCGGGCAGGGTCACCGCGCCCACGAGGGTGCAGAGCAGGAGGAAGTGCCACTCGCCTGCCGGGATGTCGCCGCCGGCCAGCTCGGCCATCGACATCAGCACGATCACCACGGCTGAGGCCAGCACCAGACCCGCGAGGACCAGCGTGAAGCCGTCCACGACGTACGAGCACGGGGCCGCGCCTCCCGTCCCGGCCAGGGCGGGCGGGACGCAGAACGTGCCGAGGGTCCGGCCCGCCGCCGCCTGCGCGACGACGAAGCCCAGGGACACCAGGACGCCGGCCAGCGTGACCAGGCCCAGCGCGGCCCGCGTACGGGGACGGCGCGGCAGGAACGCGTCCAGCAGGAGCGCCAGGGCGGCCGTGACGGCGAGCGCGAGCGGCGGCGCGATCGCGAAGTAGTCGATCTGCTGGCTCATGGCAGGGCTCCCAGCAGGGCTTGGACGGCCGGGGTGGTGAGGGAGAGCAGGAGGCCCGGCCAGAGGCCGAACAGCAGGATGAGGGCGACGAGCGGGGTCCAGGCGAGCAGCTCGTACGACCGGACGTCAGGGTGCGCAAGGCTCTGGGCGGGGAGCGGCGGCGGGCGGCCGTGGGTGACGCGGGAGAGCATCACCAGGAAGTACGCGGCCGTCAGCACCGCGCCCAGCCCGCCGATCACCATGTACGTCAGGAACAGGCCGCGCGGCAGCCCGCCCGCCGGCTGGAACGCCCCGAGCAGCGCCAGCATCTCCCCCCAGAACCCGGCGAGGCCCGGCAGCCCGAGCGAGGCGATCGCGGCGAACGTCAGCACCGAGCCGAGGCGCGGCAGCGTGGCCAGCAGGCCGCCGCCCAGCGCCGTCATGTCGGCCGTGTGGTAGCGGTCCTTGATCGCGCCGGCCACGAAGAACAGCAGGCCGGTGATGAGGCCGTGGGCGACGTTCGCGAAGAGGGCGCCGTTGATGCCGGTGGGCGTGAGGGTGGCGAAGCCCAGCAGCACGAAGCCCATGTGCCCGACCGAGGAGTAGGCGATCATGCGTTTGAGGTCGCGCTGGGCCAGGCAGGCGAGGGAGCCGTACACGATGCCGACCACGGCGAACGCGCCCAGCCACGGCGCGACGGCCAGCGCGCCCTCGGGCAGGACGGGGACGGCGATCCGGGCGAAGCCGTACGTGCCCATCTTGAGCAGCACGCCGGCCAGCAGCACCGAGCCCGTCGTGGGCGCCTCGGTGTGCGCGTCGGGCAGCCAGGTGTGCAGCGGCCACATGGGCGTCTTCACGGCCAGGCCGATGCCGATCGCCACGAACGCGAGGATCTGCACCGATCTGGCCATCCCGCTGCCGTCGGCAGCGGCCAGCGCCACGATGTCGAGCGTGCCGGTCTGCGCCCAGACCAGCAGCAGGCCGAGCAGCATCACGACCGAGCCGAGCAGGGTGTACAGGATGAACTTGATCGACGCCGCCCGCCGGCCCTCGCCGCCCCAGATGCCGATCAGGAAGTACATCGGGACGAGCACGACCTCGAAGAAGACGAAGAAGAGCAGCAGGTCGAGGGCGAGGAACGTGCCGATCATGCCGACTTCGAGCACCAGCAGCGTGAACACCAGAGCCCGCGGCCTGGCGCGCAGCAGCTCGCCCGCGCGGGCGCGTCCCCACGACAGATAACCGAAGCACAGGAACGTCAGCAGCGCCGTCAACGCGACCAGCGGCAACGAGATCCCGTCGATCCCCAGGTGGAGGCGGAGACCGAGGCCGGGGATCCAGGGCACGTCCACCTCGAACTGCGGGCTCCCCGGGCGTCCGTGGTCGAACATCGCCACCAGCAGCGCGGCCAGCGCCAGCGTCACACCCGACAGGACCAGCCCGTACGCGCGCAGCACCGGCCGCAGGACGCGCGGGAGGACGACGAGGCCGAGCGCCCCGAGCAGCGGCACGGCAAGCAGCGCGACCGGCAGCCATCCCGTCCCGGTCATGCGAACACCACCGCCCCTACCGCGATCAGCAGGACACCCGCGAGCAGGCCGCTCACGTAGAGCTGCACGTTGCCGTTCTGGGCCAGGCGCAGCACGCCCGCCAGGCCGCGCGCCGCCCGTCCTGAGCCGCGCACCGCGCCGTCCACGACGGTGTCGTCCGTCCTCACCACCAGCCGGGCGAGGGCCAGGACCGGGCGGACGAACAGCGCGGCGTAGCCGCGGTCGACGTAGAACGCCTCCGCGCAGGGCGCCTGGAGCGGGCCGAGCAGGCGGGCGGGGTCGGCGAGCGGGTCCATGCGCCAGAAGGCGTAGACCGCTCCGGCGCCGAGCAGCGCGAGCACCACGCCGACGGCCGCCACGCCGGCGTCCACGTGCAGCCCGCCGGCCAGGCCCAGCAGGAGGGCGGGCACGGCGAGGAGGACGACGGGGACGAGCATCGTCCGCGGGGCCTCGGTCACGTCCACGACGTGGGCCGTGCCGGGCGGCGGCTCGGGCAGCGGCACCGGCACCGCCCTGGCCTCGCCGAAGAACGTCCGCAGCCACGCCCTGGTCGCGTACGCGCCGGTGACGGCGACCGTGGCGAGCGCGCAGCCGTACAGCAGCAGGGCCGCGGCGTCGGTGAGCGAGCCGGTGGTCACGGCGTCGTCCATGGCCGCGAGGACCGCGTCCTTGCTGAAGAAGCCGCCGGCCGGCGGGATGCCCACGAGGGCGGCCAGCCCGATCGTCATCGCGGTGAACGTGACCGGCAGCTCCCTGCGCAGACCGCCCATCCGGGTCATGAGGTTGGAGCCGACGCGGTGGATCACCACGCCCGCGCAGAGGAACAGCAGCGCCTTGAACGCGCCGTGCGTCAGCAGATGGAAGATCGCCGCCGTGTCGGAGCCCGCCGCGAGACCGCCCGCCATGTACGCGAGCTGACTGACCGTCGAGTAGGCGAGCACCCGTTTGAGGTCGTCCTGGGCCAGGGCGGCGAGGGCGGCGCCCAGCATGCCGAGGGCGGCCAGCACCGCCAGCACGTCCATCGTCGGCGGCGCGGCGAGGAAGGCGGGGAAGAGCCTCGCCACGATGAAGATGCCGGCGGCGACCATGGTGGCCGCGTGGATGAGGGCGCTGATCGGCGTCGGGCCGGCCATCGCGTCGGGCAGCCAGGTGTGCAGCGGGACCTGGGCGCTCTTGCCCGCCACGCCCGCCAGCAGGAGCAGCGTGGCCGTGACGAGCGTCGCCCTGGACATCTCCGGCACCGCGGCCAGGACGTCGGCGATGCGGAAACTGCCCGCCGCCGCGCCCAGGACGAAGATGCCGAACAGGAAGCCGACGTCGCCGAGCCTGGTCACGAGGAACGCCTTCACCGCGGCCCGCGAGTTGCCTCTGTCCTCCCACCAGTGGCCGATGAGGAGGTAGGAGCAGAGGCCCATGATCTCCCAGCCGACGTACAGGACCAGGAGGTCGCCCGCGTAGACCACCAGGAGCATCGCGCTGGTGAACAGGCTGATGAACGCGCTGTAGGAGGGGTAGCGGGGGTCGCCGGCGAGATAGCCGACCGAGTAGACCTGGACGGCCAGCGCCACGAGGGTGACCAGGACGCCGAGGAGGGCGGACAGGTCGTCCGCCTGGAGGATCAGCGAGATCGGGACGCCGCCCGTGGTGATCGTGCCGTAGGTACGGCCGGTCGCCTCGCCCGCGTCTGGATTCGTCAGGAACGCGAACCCTCGGTCCCACGCGAGCCAGACCGCGAGGACGGCGGAGCCGGCGGTGGGGATGATCGCGATCCACGCGGCCCGGCTGCCGGCCCGCCTGTCGTCCGCGCCGGCGACGGCCTGCGCGGAGGGACGGCGGTGCGGCCGGCGGCTGAGCAGCAGTCCGGCGAAGGCGGCGGCGAAGGGCAGCAGGACGGCCGACAGCGGGAACGTCGTCACAGCGTGCCCCTCTCTCGCCTGACAGCCTGCCCGCCCCCGCGCCCTCCCTCGGCCTGTGCCTCTCCCCCTGTCGTTCGGTGGCGCTCCTCGCCCGTGCCCTGAGACGCGGCGGCGGGCTCGGCCAGCGCACGGAGACGATCGAGATCGACCGTACGGCGGTTGCGGTAGAGCGCCAGCACGATGGCCAGGCCCAGCCCGACCTCGGCCGCCGCGATGACGATGACGAAGAGGGTGAGGACCTGGCCGCTGTGCAGCCGGTCCGCCAGCCAGACGTCGAACGCGACCAGATTGAGGTTGACGGCGTTGAGCATCAGCTCGACCGACATGAGCACGAGGATCGTGTTGCGGCGCGCCAGCACGCCGTAGACGCCGATCGAGAACAGCAGCGCGGAGACGACCGCCGGATGGACGATGTGCACTACTGGCCCCCGCTCGGCTGGTCGGATGGGCGGTCAGGTGGCTCCGGGTCGCCTCTGGTGGCAGGCGTGGCCGGGCTCGTCGGTGGCGTATCGCCTGGGATGTCCGTACGTGACAGGACGATCGCGCCGATCAGGGCGGCGAGCAGGAGGACCGACAGCGCCTCGAACGGGAGCACCCACGTGGCGAAGATGCTCGCACCCAGCTCCTTCGCCGCACCGCCCCCGGGATCGAGCGGGGTGTACGCCGCGCGGAAGCCGTCGATGACGACCGTGACCAGGACGGCCGCGGTGGCGAGCGCGACCACCGCCGCGACGACGCGGTTGCCGCTGTCGAGGTCGGCGGAGCGGCCGATCGGCGCGCGGGTGAGCATGATGCCGAACAGCAACAGCACCACGATCGCGCCCACGTAGATCAGCACCTGCACCCAGGCCACGAACTCGGCCGTCAGGACGAGATAGCAGCCCGCGAGGGCGCCGAAGCAGACGACGAGCCAGAGGGCGGCATGGACCAGCTGCCTGGTCGTGACAACGAGCAGCGCCGATCCGACCGCTACCGCGCCCAGCAGCAAGAAGACGATTTCTTGCCCTGTGGGTGACAGGTAGGAGGGCACCGCCTCGGTCACGACTCCTCCTCGGGCTCCTTCGGCTCGTCAGGGCCGAGCCTGCCGGGCGGCCGGATGGACCGGGGGTCGGCCATCCTTCGCCGGCGAGGGCTCGGGGCAGCAGTCTGCCCCTGCGGATCGGGCTTCGACTCCGTCTCGCCCGAACCTGTGGACAACTTCTCCACGGTCTCCGGCGTCGCGTCTGACGTGGGGGAAGGGCCTGAGGAGGGCGGCGTGGCCGCGCTCTCGTCGTCAGGTCGGGTAGGCGGGGTGGTGTCGCCTGCGGGGAGGGCGCCGGGCGGGCGGATGCCCCGCACGTTCGACACGGCGCGCCGGGGGCGCTGGGGCCTGCCCGTAGTGCCCGCCTCCGCCTCCTGGCCCCGGCCGGGCGCGGTGCCCGATCCCGGACCGGGTGTGGAGGGCTCCACGGCAGAGGGTTCCTGCGTGGCAGCGGGCTGCTGGGAGGCGGCAGGGCGGGGCGAGGGGGCGGGGCGGCGGGGAGCGGCTGTGAGTTCCTTCGGGGGTTCGGCGCCCGGGTCGTGGGGTGGCGGCGGCGGGACGGTCTGCGTCCAGGCGCTCAGCCGGTCCTTCTCGTGCAGCAGGTTGCGGATGTCACCTTCGGCGTACTCGAACTCCGGCGACCAGAAGAGCGCGTCGAAGGGGCAGACCTCGATGCAGATGCCGCAGTACATGCACAGCGCGAAGTCGATGGCGAAGCGGTCGAGGACGTTGCGCTGGCGCGGGCGGCCGCCTTCGGGAGCCGGGACGGTCTCCTTGTGGGAGTCGATGTAGATGCACCAGTCGGGACATTCCCGGGCGCAGAGCATGCAGGAGGTGCAGTTCTCCTCGACCAGCGCGATGACGCCTCGGCTGCGGGGCGGGAGGGCGGGCTTGACCTCGGGATATTGCTGCGTGACGGATTTGCGCAGCATGTGGCGGAGGGTGATGGACAGCCCCTTCGCCAGTCCCACTCCCGGTATTCGCCCCATGTTCAACATCATGGCGCAAGTAGGCGCGCACGTGAATGAGCGGGGGCGTTGTCCACAGGTTTTCCACAGCCATCCACAGAATGAGGGCCGGTTATCCACAAGCTGGGCGCATGCCCGGTATGAACCACGACGGGGCGATAGTCTTCCCGCCATGCAGCACAGCCAAGCAGTCCGCCCGAGCGGAGGGGCGTGGGCGGCCGCCGTCGTGTGGGCCTGCCTGCCTGCCTTCACGTGCGGGCTGGCGACCCCGTTCACCATCGGGTTCGCCGCGTACTGGCTGCGGAGCGCCTTCCAGGCGGGCGCCGCCTCGGTTTACCTCGTCTGCATCGGTTCCTTCGTGATCGGCGCGGTCTCGTACGACACCATCGAGGACATCCCGCAGCCGCTCGAGTTCCTGGTGTCGTTAGGGCTGGTCGTGGCGTGGTTCGGCGGCGTCGTCCATTCGGCGGTGCTGGTGCCGAGGATGGTCCGGGCGCGGCTGCGTCCGCCCCTGTATCCGCCGCTGCAGGTGCATCCGACGCAGGCGTCCCCCATGACGGGCATGGGCGGTCAGCGGCCCATGCCCGTCATGGGGGATCCACGGCACGTTCCCGGCGTCGGCGGCGACCGGCCCCGGACGCCGCCGCCCGTGAACGTCCAGCAGCGGAGCACCGAGCCCACCCACCAGCGGCGGCCCGGCGAGCCCGAGTGGATCGGGCACTACCGGGTTCTCAGGTCGCTCGGGCGGGGCGGGCAGGGGTCGGTCTACCTGGCGGCGGCGCCCAACGGGACGCGGGTGGCCGTCAAGGTGCTGCACGACCTCGTGGACGAGACGGCACGGGCCAGGTTCGCGCGCGAGGTCGAGGCGGCTCGGCGGGTGGCGACGTTTTCCACAGCCCGGGTCCTCGACGTCGACATCAGCGGGCGGTTCCCCTACATCGTCAGCGAGTTCGTGGACGGGCCCTCGCTGGAGCAACTGGTCAAGAAGCACGGGCCCAGGGACGAGGACGGGCTGACGCGGCTGGCGTTGTCCACAGCCGGTGCGCTGGCGGCCATCCACAAGGCGGGCGTCGTCCACAGGGACTTCAAGCCGAGCAACGTACTCATCGGGCCGGACGGCCCCCGGGTGATCGACTTCGGGATCGCGCGCGGGCTCGACCAGACGACGCTGACGGCCGGGAAGATGGTGGGGACACCGCCCTACATGTCGCCGGAGCAGCTCACGGGCGAGGCCGTGGGGCCCGCCTCCGACGTCTTCAGCTGGGCGGTGACGATGATGTTCGCGGCCACGGGGCGGCCGGCGTTCGGGGAGGACACGGTGCCGGCGGTGTTCAACCGGGTGCTCACGTTCCACCCGGATCTGTCGCCGCTTCCGCCGGGGTTGCGGGGGATCGTGGGGTCGTGCCTCAACAAGCGGCCGGACGAACGGCCGTCGGCCTCGGACGTGATGCTGGCCATCATCCACTGACCGGCCCGGCCCCGGCTGGGGTCAGGGGGTGGCGGATCTGGTGGATCTGGCGAGGGTCGCGTACTCCTCGTGCGACAACCCGTGGACGGCCAGCGTCAGGTCGTTGCGCTTGGCGAAACGGTCGAGGTCGGCCGCGGGCCACGGGCCGGGCAGGTGGTGGAGTGCCTTGCCAAGGCTGTCCAGGACGAACAGGCCGGTCAGGTCCTCGTGGCGGTAGAGGAGCAGACCGGCGGCCAGGCCGGGCGCCCGCCCACGGCGCAGGGTGGCGCGGGTCTGCCCGCCCTGGACGACTTCCAGGACGCTGGGCTGCCGGCCCACCAGGTAGGGGCCCGAGGGCGGGCCGACGATCGAGCCCTGCCCCACCCGCCAGCGGTGCAGCCGGCCGGTGATGGGGCGCATCACCAGGAGGAGCGGGCTGAAGAAGGCGAGGAACAGCCACTTTGCCTCCAGCAGCTCGATGAGGATCCGGCCCAGGGTGGACACGCCGCGCCAGGCGAACCACATCCCGTTCAGGGCCAGGATCGTCATCACGGCCAGGCCGGCCACTCCCGCGCCGACGAGCGCGATCTTGCGGCCTCTGGTGAAGCGGGGCCCGCGGTGCCGGCCGGACAAGCGCCGCCAGCCGGGGGCGCGGGCGGCGAGGTTCGCGGTGATCCTGCCGGGGCTCTGGTAACGGCTCTCCGACACCGGGATCCCGGCCCGTTCGGCCAGGTGCTTCAGCTCGGGAACGGGCCAGCCGCCCGGCAGGTCGAGCAGGACGAGACCGTCGGCGTCCAGCGCGGCCACGCCCTGGAGCTGCTCCTCGGAGCCGGCGGGCTCGTAGCGGTAGACGTAGAGGGCGGCGGGCCTGACCACGGCGGTCGCGCCGGAGGCGCGGTCGGTGGCGGTCAGGGTGCCCGCGTCGGCGGTCATCGCGAGCTGGGGGAGCTTGCCCCCGGCTGTCGCGCCGGTCACCGGGACGAGTTCGTGCATGCGCCGGCACCCCCTGAGCCGTTCCGTCCACCTGAGCGCTTGTCACACTTGAGCGCTTGTCACACTTGAGCGCTTGTCTCGCCTCAGCGCTTGTTCTCGCCTCAGCGCTTGTCGCGGGCGGCTTCGCCATCCCCCTGCCGCCTGCTCGTCCTCTTCGAGGATGGCCGATCCAGGTCCGCTCCGCGGGGCGGAATGGTCACAAAAGGACCTTCACCACTCCGGTCAGGGCGAGTTGCCCGAGTGCCAGCGGCACCAGCACCACCCACGCGAGCTTCTGGAGCTGGTCCTCGCGCAGCCGCGGATACGTCACCCGCAGCCAGATCACCACGAACGCCAGCGCGAACACCTTCAGCAGCGTCCACAGCCACCCCGGCAGGAACGGCCCGTGCCAGCCGCCCAGGAACAGCACGGTGGTCAGGAAGGACAGCACGACGATCCCGACGTACTCGGCGAGCATGAACAGGGCGAAGCGCATGCCGGTGTACTCGGTCATCGGACCCATGATGATCTCGGACTCGGCGATCGGCATGTCGAACGGCGGCCGCCGCAGCTCGGCCAGCCCGGCGACGAAGAAGACCACGCCCCCGACGGCCTGCCACGGCAGCCACCACCACTGCCACGCCTCGACGATGCCGGGCAGCGACAGCGTGCCGGCGGCCATCGCGACCGAGGAGGCGGCGAGCACCAGCGGCAGCTCGTACGACATGAGCTGGGCCGCCGCCCGCATGCCGCCGAGCACGGAGTACTTGTTGGCCGACGCCCAGCCCGCCATGATCGCGCCCAGCACGCCCACGCCCATGACCGCCAGCACGAAGAACAGCCCGAGGTCGAGGTCCACGGCCACGAAGCCGCGGTCGAAGGGGATGACGACGAGCACGACCAGGTACGGCACCAGCGCCACCCCGGGCGCGATCATGAAGACGCGGCGGTCGGCCGCGGCCGGGATGACGTCCTCCTTCTGGGCGAACTTCACCCCGTCGGCGATGAGCTGCGCCCAGCCGTGGAAGCCGCCCGCGTACATGGGGCCGAGCCGCGACTGCATGTGGGCCATGACCTTGTGCTCGGTCTGCCCGACGACCAGCGGCAGCACCAGGAACACGACGATGATGACGGCGAAGCTCAGCACCACGTGCAGCAGCATCGGGCGGCTCCCAGCGGGGTCAGGTGGGCGGCGTGCCCCAGTCGGCGGGTACGCCGGGCGGCAGGGTCTTGCGGCGGCTCGGGGCGCCGTGCCCGGACTCCCCCGGCTCCTTCGCGCCGGGCCACGCCTTCGCCACGCGGGCGGCGAGGACGAAGTCCTTGCGCAGCGGGTGGCCCTCGAAGCCGTCCGGCAGGAGCAGCGGCACGAGGTTGGGGTGGCCCTCGAAGACGACGCCGAACATCTCGTACGTCTCGCGCTCGTGCCAGTCGGCCCCCCGGTAGACGCCGACGGCGCTCGGCAGGCGGGGGTCGGCGCGCGGGACGGAGGTGCGCAGCAGCAGGCGTTCGCGGGCGTCCGGGTTGTAGACGTGGGCGACGATCCTGAAGGCGTCGGGCGGCTCGTCGACGCCGGTCAGCCAGTCGAAGAAGACGTGGCCGAGGTCGTCGCGGGCGAAGGTGAGCAGCTCGATCCAGTCGGCGGGCGCGACGTCGACGGTGGTGTCGCCGTAGGACTCGGTGACGAGCGCCCGGTCGCCGAAGTGGCGGGCGAGCGGGCCGCTCACGCCTCCTCCCCGCGGGACGACGTGTAGCGGTCGCCGAGCCGTTCGCCGGCGATCTTCTCCTGGAGCTTCATGATGCCGTGGAGCAGGGCCTCGGGCCGGGGCGGGCAGCCGGGGACGTAGACGTCGACGGGGATGATCTGGTCGACGCCGTTCGTCACGCAGTAGGAGTCCCAGTAGGGCCCGCCGGAGTTGGAGCAGGCGCCGAACGAGATGACGTATTTGGGGTCGGGCATCTGCTCGTAGAGGCGTTTGACGGCGGGCGCCATCTTGTCGGTGACCGTGCCCGAGACGATCATGAGGTCGGCCTGGCGCGGCCCGTTGGCGAACGGGATGACCCCGAACCTGATGAAGTCGTGCCTGCTCATGGAGGTGGCGATGAACTCGATGGCGCAGCAGGCCAGCCCGAAGTTGAACACCCACAGGGAGTAGCGGCGGCCCCAGTTGAGCACGAAGCGCATCGGCTTGGGCGCCAGCCGCGAGACCGGGCCCACGGTGGGCATCGGGAGATCCGTCGCTGCCATGTCTCCCATTCTCGCGCGGATCGACCGCATCGCAAAGGTGACCGTGGGACTTCAGGTCCAGGTGAGGACCCGTTTGCGCCAGGCGTAGACGATGCCGAGCGCGATGAAGCCGAGGAAGACGAACATCTCGGCGAGCGTCGTCAGCCCGTAGCCGGGCGCGTCGAAGATGGTGGCCCAGGGGAAGAGGAAGACGGCGTCCACGGCGAAGACGACGTAGAGGTAGGTGAAGACGTAGTAGCGGACCTGCGACTGCGCCCAGCCCTCGCCGACGGGGTCGACGCCGCACTCGTACGTGGTCAGCTTCTCGGGCGTGGGGCGGCTCGGGCGGAGCAGGCGGTTGGCCATGAGGGCCCCGGCAACGATGGCGACGCCGATGGCGAACAGCGCGGCGACCAGCACGTACGACCCGAAATAGCCGTCCATGACGCGATCGTAACCCGCGGCGCCGGCGGAACCCAGGGCGCACGTCCCTCTCCGGGCCGGCTAAACCCAAGACCCGTCAAAGTCCCTTCCACTTCCCCACAAATCGGTACAAATGTCATGATCGCCGCCATAGTGTGACATTCATGCACACCAAGCGGTTCGCCATCGGAATCGCTCTGCTGGCGCTCTCGGCCGGCGGCTGCGGCCTCGCCGCCGCCGACCCCGGCAGGAACGTCCTGGTCCCGGCAGAGCCGACGCTGATCGACTTCGTCGACCCGGCGGCCGTCGCCGGCCTGTCCACCAGGACGATCACCGAGGGCCACGCCTCCCACGGATCGCGGTACGTGCACATCACCTATCCCGAGCTGGCCGGCGCGCCCGCGCTCGCCGAGGCGCTGCGCGAGCAGGCGCGGCGGCAGCTCGGCGACTTCCGCACGCGGGCCGGTGACGAGGTCGCCGACCCGCGGCCCGAGCTCAACGTCGACTGGCAGCTCGCCGCCGTCTCCCCCGACGCGGTCGGCGTGCGGCTGCGCAGCGGCGAGTTCACCGGCACCGGCTGGGAGAACTCCACCCGCACGCTCTGGTACGACCCCCGCTCCGGCAGGACCACCGGCTCCACCGGCCTGCTCTCCGGCGACGACGCCAGGCGGAAACTGGCGGCGCTGGTCAAGGAGCAGCTCAAGAGCCGCGGCGCGCAGGTCCAGCGGGACGCGGTCACCGCCGGCGGCGACCAGTTCGACTCCATGGCCTTCAACCGCGACGGGGACCTGGTGGTCGAGTTCGACGACTGCCAGCTCACGCCGTGCCGGCTCGGCCGGCTCGCGGTGGCCGTGCCCGCGGGGCGGGCGGCCCCCCTGCTGTCGGAGCTCGGCCACCGGGCCCAGCGGGCGACCCTCGACGGCACCGCCCACAGCGGCCGGGCCACCAGCACCGCCCCCGCCGACCCGCCGGCCCGCACGCCGGACGACACGCCCGGCGGCCCGGCCGGCGACACGCCCACCGGCACGCCTGGCGGCCCGGCCGGCGACACGCCCACCGGCACGCCCGGCGGGCCGTTCGCCGCGCCTCCGCGTTCGCCGGCCGCCACCAGCAGCCGCGCCGGCACCGTCGACTGCGCCGCCACCAAGTGCGTGGCCCTGACCTTCGACGACGGCCCCGGCCCGTACACGGCCGAGCTCCTGGACATCCTGAAGCGCGAGAACGCCCGCGCCACCTTCTTCGTCGTCGGCGTCAACGCGGCCGCCCAGCCGGGCCTGCTGCGCCGTATGAGCGACGAGGGTCACCTCGTCGGCAACCACAGCTGGGCGCACACGGACCTGTCGAAGCCCGGCACCGCCAAGATCGCCGACTCGCTGGAGCGCGCCCGCGGCACGGTGGCCGCCGCCATCGGCCAGGCCCCGACGCTCGTCCGGCCGCCGTACGGGGCGGTGAGCGGGACGCTGCGCAACGTGGCGCGCGAACAGGGCTACCCGCTGGTGACCTGGGACGTCGACGTCATGGACCAGCAGGGCGGCGCGACCCCAGACATCGCGGATAGGGGTGTGCGTGGCGCGCATCCGGGTGCGATCATCCTGTTGCACGACATCCATCGGGAGTCCGTCGCCGCGGTCCCGGAAATCCTCAAGCGGTTGCGCGGGAAGGGTTACAGCTTCGTCACCGTTCCAGAGTTGTACGGATCCGCCGGCATGCAGGCCGGACGTCTGTACAGGTCGGGGAGCGAGCCGTCCCGCAAGCAGCCCCTGACGTAGCCCATGGGTTGGGGGGACGTATAGTTGGCGCTCGTGACCCGTACCGTCCTGTTCGCCCGCCTGCATGTCGACCTCTGCAGGCTCGCGTCCGGGCTGTGTCGTCGTCGTTCTCCGACCTCACCCTGACGGACTCCCACCGCGTTTACCCGCGTTCGGCGGCTTGCAAACGCGTGACCCTTCCGAGGATCTAGCATGGAAACAGAGAACGCGCCCAATGCAACCGCGCCTTGGCGCGTCGAGGAGGACTGAGCGGCTGTGACAAAGCAGGTCCAGCGACTCGACCGCGTGATCATCCGCTTCGCCGGCGACTCCGGCGACGGCATGCAGCTCACCGGCGACCGATTCACGGCGGGCACGGCGGAGTTCGGCAACGACCTGTCGACCCTGCCCAACTTCCCGGCCGAGATCCGCGCGCCCCAGGGGACGCTGCCCGGCGTGTCGAGCTTCCAGCTCCACTTCGCCGACCACGACATCCTGACCCCGGGCGACGCGCCGAACGTGCTGGTGGCCATGAACCCGGCGGCGCTGAAGGCCAACCTCGGCGACCTGCCGCGCGGGGCGGACATCATCGCCAACACCGACGAGTTCACCAAGCGCAACCTCCAGAAGGTCGGCTACGCCACCAACCCGCTGGAGGACGACTCGCTGGCCGAGTGGCGGGTGCACGCGGTCCCGCTGACCTCGCTCACGGTCAAGGCCCTCGAAGGCTTCGACCTGTCCAAGAAGGACGCCGAGCGCTCCAAGAACATGTTCGCCCTCGGCCTGCTGAGCTGGCTCTACCACCGGCCGACCGAGCACACGATCACGTTCCTCGAGAACAAGTTCGCCAAGAAGCCCGAGATCGCCAAGGCCAACATCGCGGCCTTCCAGGCGGGCTGGAACTACGGCGAGACCACCGAGTCGTTCTCGGTCTCCTACGAGGTCAAGCCGGCCCGCCTCGCGCCCGGCGTCTACCGCAACATCTCCGGCAACCAGGCCCTCGCCTACGGCCTGATCGCCGCGAGCGTGCAGGCGAAGCTGCCGCTGTTCCTGGGCTCCTACCCGATCACGCCGGCCTCCGACATCCTGCACGAGCTGTCCAAGCACAAGCGGTTCGGCATCCGCACCTTCCAGGCGGAGGACGAGATCGCCGGCGTCGGCGCGGCGCTCGGGGCCGCGTTCGGCGGCGCGCTCGGCGTCACCACCACCTCCGGCCCCGGCGTGGCACTGAAGGCCGAGACCGTCGGCCTGGCGGTCACCACCGAACTGCCGCTGATCATCGTGGACGTGCAGCGCGCCGGGCCGAGCACCGGCATGCCGACCAAGACCGAGCAGACCGACCTGCTGATGGCCATGTTCGGCCGCAACGGCGAGTCGCCGGTGCCGATCGTGGCGCCGATGTCGCCGAGCGACTGCTTCGACGCCGCCATCGAGGCGGCCAGGATCGCCGTCAAGTACCGCACGCCGGTCATGCTGCTCTCCGACGGCTATCTCGCCAACGGCTCCGAGCCGTGGCGGCTGCCGGAGGTGTCCGACCTGCCGGACATCTCCCAGGAGTTCACCACCGCCCCCAACGGCGAGAACGGCGCGTTCCTGCCGTTCAAGCGGGACACCGAGACCCTGGCCCGGCCGTGGGCGATCCCCGGCACCGCCGGGCTGGAGCACCGGATCGGCGGCATCGAGAAGGCCGACGGCACCGGCAACATCTCCTACGACCCCGACAACCACGACCTGATGGTCCGCACCCGCGCCGCCAAGATCGCCGGCATCGACGTCCCCGACCTGGTCGTGGACGACCCCGACGGCGACGCCAAGGTGCTGGTCGTCGGGTGGGGCTCGACCTACGGGCCGATCGCCGCGGCCGCGCGCCGCATCAGGGCGGGCGGCGGCAAGGTCGCCCAGGCCCATCTGCGCCACCTCAACCCCCTGCCGGCCAACACCGGTGAGGTGCTCAAGCGTTACGACAAGGTGCTGCTGCCCGAGATCAACCTGGGCCAGCTCGCGCTGCTGCTGCGCGCCCGCTACCTCGTCGACGTCATCAGCTACAACCGTGTGCGCGGGCTCCCGTTCAAGGCCGAGGAGCTGGCCGGAGTCATCCAGGACGTGATCGACAGTGACTGAGCTCGTCAACGGCCAGGGCCTCAGCCTGGTCCCCAAGACCGACGCCAAGCAGAGCCTGAAGGACTTCAAGTCCGACCAGGAAGTGCGCTGGTGCCCCGGCTGCGGCGACTACGCCATCCTCGCCGCCGTCCAGTCCTTCCTGCCCGAACTCGGCCTCAAGCGCGAGAACATCGTCTTCGTCTCCGGCATCGGCTGCTCCTCCCGCTTCCCCTACTACCTCAACACCTACGGCTTCCACTCCATCCACGGCCGCGCCCCCGCCATCGCCACCGGCCTGGCCGCCTCCCGCCCCGACCTCAGCGTCTGGGTCGTCACCGGCGACGGCGACGCCCTGTCCATCGGCGGCAACCACCTCATCCACGCCCTGCGCCGCAACGTCAACCTCAACATCCTGCTGTTCAACAACCGCATCTACGGGCTGACCAAGGGCCAGTACTCCCCCACCAGCGAAGTCGGCAAGATCACCAAATCGACGCCGATGGGCTCGCTGGACAAGCCGTTCAACCCGATCTCGCTGGCCATCGGCGCCGAAGCCTCCTTCGTCGCCCGCACCATCGACTCCGACCGCAAGCACCTGCAAGCCGTGCTGCGCGAGGCCACCGCCCACCGCGGCACCTCCCTGGTCGAGATCTACCAGAACTGCAACATCTTCAACGACAACGCCTTCGAACCGCTCAAGGACCCCGGCCTGCGTGAGGACATCACGCTGCGCCTGGAGCACGGGCAGCCGATCGCCAGCGCCACCAAGGCCGTCGTCCGCGCCGCCGGCGGCGGCATCGAGGTCGTGGCCCGCACCAGCGTGACCGAGGAGCAGATCCTCCTCCACGACGCGCACCACCCCGACCCCAGCCTCGCCTTCGCCCTGTCCCGCCTGGACGAGCCCGCCTTCGAGCACGTCCCGATCGGCATCTTCCGCAGCGTCGACCGGCCCTCCTACGAGACGCTGATGACCCAGCAGCTCGACCAGGCCATCGCCGCGGAAGGCCCCGGCGACCTGAACGCCCTGCTCACGGCAGGCGACACCTGGCGCATCAACTAACCCCGGCTCGACCGCTGCCCGCACTGCGCCCCCGCCGTCACTGACCGCGGGAGGGCGTGATCCGGTAGACGTGGTAGGAGTTCTCGCTCGCGAAGGTGTCGGTGAACCGTCCCGAGGCGTCCACGGGCAGGCGCCGGTTCTCGAACAGCACCTCGACCTGACCGGGCGACAGGCCGCCGGGCAGCGCGAACGTACGCGCTCCCGGCCGGCCCTCCGCCGACGGCATGGCGAACAGGTAGTACGCGCCCTGGTGCGCCTTCAGCATGGTGTCCACGCCGGGGCCGAAGGCGTACTCGATCGACTGGGTGTTGAGCACCGGGGCGAGCTGCCTGATCTGCCGGTTCACCTCGACGACGGCGGGCCTGGTGGTGACGCCGCAGGCGTCGCGGAGCACGTGCTGGCTCTGGCAGGGGCCGCCGAAGCTGTGGTTGAAGTAGATGACGCCCCTGGCCCCGTGGATCAGCGAGCTCATCACCGCGCCCTTGACCTCGTCCGGCTCGATCTGCCGCCGGTCCTCGGCGGCCGGGCGGCCGACCTCGACGAAGGCCCAGATGGGCTGGAGCTTGCCGTCGAGGGCGTCCAGCTTGCGCTGGCGGTCGATGAGCAGGCCGTAGTTCGCCGCGCGGCGGCAGCGCTCCTCGCCGGGCCAGTGCAGCCAGTTCTGGCCGTCCAGGCAGGCGAAGTAGCTGGTGTACCAGTAGACGTCGAGGGAGACGAGGTCGGTGTAGTCGTTGAGGAACCGGCCGGCCTGGCGGTCGTCCTGGTAGATCATGACGCCCTTGCCGTAGTTGGCGTAGTGCGGGCGGCCGTCCTTGGGGAGCCGGTCCTTCAGCGTCTTCATGACGGTGTAGCCGCAGCGTTCCTTGTGCGGGTCGTCGGGGATGCAGAGAGGGCCCTCGCCGGGGAAGTTGCCGGTCCAGCCGTCGTCGCCGGGACCGGCCCACATGTCGGCCTCGTCGGTGATCAGCCAGGCGACGGTCTCGGCCCCGTAGTCCTTGAGCGGCTTGCTGGGCATGGCGAACAGGCCGTTCCTCCTGATCAGCGCCATGTCGCTGGTCTCGGTCAGCTCGACGTAGGTGTTGATGCCGGCCTCGACGTCCTTGTCCACGTCGTCCTGGGTGATGACGGACTCGTACCAGACGCCTACGGGGAAGAACGCCGGGTTCGTCCAGCCGGCGGCCTTGGTGCTCGCGAAGCGGTCGTAGTAGGCGGGGCCGCCCTCCCAGGGGACGCGCGGCAGCCCGGCGACGTCCGGCCGGCCGGTGGCACCGCCGGACGCCGTGGGGCGCGGCCCAGGCTCGCCCTCGGACATGCCGGCGACCGCCCACACGAGGGCCGCGGCGGCGAGCAGCGCCACCGCGGCGAGGAGCACCCGGCCGACCCGCGTCAACGCTCCCCCTCGGCCAGCTCCATGAGCCGGTCGGCCCGCGACGACCAGGACATCCCCAGCACCGACGCCCGCAGCTCGGCGGCCGGCCGCGGCCCGCCCTCCGCCAGCGCGGCCTTGACGGCCGCGACGAACGCGCCGGGCGTGGCCGCGATCCGCACCCGGTCCCGGTAGTGGGCGAGCTCCGGGAAGTCCGTGCTGACCACCGGCAGGCCCAGGGCCAGGTACTCCTTGAGCTTGATCGGGTTGGCGTGCCTGATCCAGTCGTTGTCCTGCCACGGCATGATCGCCACGTCGAAGCCCGAGGCGTACGCCGGGATGCGCTCGTAGGGCACGAAGCCGAACCAGCGCACGTTGGGATGGGCGGTCAGCCGCTCCATCGGCGCGGTGGCGTCCCCGATGAGCACGAGCGACGCCTGCGGCAGCTCGGCGGCCAGGCGTTCGAGCAGCCCGACGTCCACCACGAACTCGTCCAGCGCGCCGAAGAACCCCACGCGCGGCCCCGGCACGGCGGCGAGGTCGGCGGGCGGGTCGGCGACCCTGGTGAAATGGTCGAGGTCCACGCCGTGGTCGAGGAAGCAGGCCCGCTCGCCGGTCAGCTCGCGCTCCTCGGCCATCAGGGTGCGGCTCGCGTAGAGCACCCGGTCGGCGCGGGCCAGCAGCTCACCCTCCATGGCCCCGATGACGGCGGCGTCCGCCTCGGGGAAGGCCGAGTGCCGGTCGGAGCGGTTGTAGAGGAGCGCGTGCCGGGGCATCGGGCGCACCACGTCCCAGGCCGTGGGGATGGTGACCACCATCACCGGGCGGCGCAGGCCGAGCGCCAGGCACACCGCCCGCACCTGGGAGCGTACGAGCAGGGCGTTCACCCGGCGCAGGACCGGCGAGCCGTAGAACGGCAGCGGCAGCGGCGACATCACGTGGAAGCCGGGGTACGGCTGCCGCAGGAACTTCGCCACGCTGCGCAGCTTGCGCAGGACGCGGCGGGTGACGTGGGTGGTGGTGCCGGGCGCGGGCATGCGCATGCCGATGCTGTTGACCACCAGCACCTTGCGGCGGCCGGCGATCGCGCGCATGAGCTGGAAGTCGGAGTGCGCCCGGTTGTGGTACCACCAGTCCTGGGCGGCGAAGCAGACGTACCCCGGCGGGTCGGCCGTCCCCGGCGGGCCGGGCCAGGCGGGCAGGCGGACGAGCGCGCGCAGGGCCGCCCGGTGCTTGGCGCCGCCCTGGCCGGGCCGGGTGAGCGCCCGGACCGCCTCGTTGAGCAGCACCGCGCCGCGCATGGCGAGGGCGCGGGCCCGGCCGTGCCGCTCGCGGTGCAGGCGGACCCGGTTGGCGGTGGCGAGCGCCCAGAGCCGGCTGGAGGTGGCCTGCTCGCCGCCCAGGTGCACGGCCCGCGCCCGCGGCTCGTAGCGGACGGCGAAGCCGTGGTCGCCGGCGCGCAGCATGTACTCGGTCTCCTCCGAGTAGAGGAAGTAGCGCTCGTCCAGCGGGCCCAGCGCGTCCAGGCAGGCGCGGGAGACGAGCCAGGCCGCGCCGGTCGCCCAGTCGGCGGTGCCCGGCCGCTCGTACGCGCCGGCCGCCACGACCAGCTCCCCGAGCGCGGGGACCCGCCCGGCCCGGTGGCCGCCGAGCAGCGCCTCGCCGAGCGCGCGCGCCACGGTGGGCCGCCTGCGCAGCGAGAGGTGGACCGTGCCGTCCTCGGCGGTGAGCCGGGGCACCGCGACGCCGGTGCCGGGCACGGCCAGCGCCTCGCGCAGCGCGGTGATCGCGCCGGGGGCGAGCCGGACGTCCGGGTTGAGCACGAGCACGTCGCAGCCGGGCGCGGCGGCGATCCCGGCGTTCACGCCGCCGGCGAAGCCCGCGTTGCGGCCGGTCGGGACCACCTCGACGGCCGGCAGGGCCGCGCGGGCCGCCGCGATGGTGCCGTCCGCCGAGTCGTTGTCCACCACCAGGACCCGGGCGTCGCCCGCGCCGGCGTCCGCGAGCGAGCGCAGGCAGTCGCCGACGACGCGCTCGCTGAAGTACGTGACGATGACGACCGCCAGCATGCTCACCTTCCCAGGAGACGGAGACGGGCGCGGAGCGCGCCGGCCAGCAGGCGCACGGCGAAGGGGGCGTCGTGGAGCAGGTAGCGCCGCAGCAGGCGGCGCGGTTCGAGCGCGAGCCGGTGCAGCCACTCGCCGCCCGCGCGCTGCAGGGCCTCGGGGGCGCGGCTGAACTGGCCCGCGGCCATCGGGATGCCCGCGCCGCAGCCGAGGAACCAGGCGGCGGGCAGCTCCGGCCGCAGCTCCTGGATCAGCCGCTCCTGCTTGGGGAAGCCGAGGCCGACGAGCACCAGGCCGGGCCTGGCCTCCCTGACGCGCTCGACGACCGCGCGCCGCGCGGCGGGGTCGGCGTCGAACCCGTACGGCGGGGAGTGCGTGCCCGCGATCCGCAGCGCCGGGTAACGTTCCAACAGGGCCCGTGCGGCGGCCTCCGGCACTCCTTCGTCGCCGCCGAGCAGATAGACCGGCCGGCCGTCGCGGGCGGCGCGCCCGGCGAGGGTGTGCACGAGCGAGGCGCCGGTGACCCGTTCCGGGATCGCGGTCCCGGCCAGGCGGCCCGCCCACACGACCGGCATGCCGTCGGCGACGACCAGTTCGGCGCGGGCGACGAGGGCGGCGAGGGCCGGGTCGCGGGTGGCGGCGCGGACGATGTCGACGTTCGCGGTGACGATCGCGCCGCCCCGGCCGGCGGCCCACTCGCGGGAGACGTGGCCGGCCACCCCCGCCTCGGTGACGGCCATGACGTGCACGGCTCCCACGCGGACGCGCGCGGGAGGACTGGTCGCGGTGAAGGGGTCTGCCGGAATGTCCTCGCTCCTTCGCCCTGGCCCAGCCCAGCCCGACCTTTCGCCCGGATCATCGGCATGACGGAGAAATCCGTTACGTGTGGGTCTGGCAGGATGTGTGGGCCCGCCAGCAGGATGAGAGGCATGAGAGTGGAGCGCGGCGCCCTGGAGGGCGTCCTTCTCTTCGTCCCCACGCCGCACCACGACGACCGGGGGTTCTTCACCCGGACGTTCGACGCGGCCGTCGCCGGGAAACACGGCCTCGACCCCGCCGCCTTCATCCAGGACAGCCAGTCGCGCTCGCGCCTCGGCACGGTCCGCGCCCTGCACGGGCGGGTGGGGCGCGGCGAGGCCAAGCTCGTCAGGTGCGCCCGCGGCGCGATCCACGACGTGCTGGTGGACGCCAGGCCCGGCTCGCCGACGTACGGCCGGAGCATGAGCGTGCGGCTCGACGACGAGGACTTCGCCTGCCTGTACGTGCCGCCCGGCTTCCTCCACGGCTTCCAGGCGCTCACCGGGCAGGCCGACGTCTGCTACCGCATCGACAGGGAGCACGACCCGGCCGAGGACGTCTCGGTCCGCTACGACGATCCCGACCTGGCCGTCGCCTGGCCGCTGCCGGCGACCGCGATCAGCGCGCGGGACCTGGCGGCGGGGTCGTGGCGGGAGGCGCAGGCGCGGCTGCTCGCCTGAGCCGGGCCTCCCGCGCGAGCGCGCCGGCCGAGCCGACCAGCAGGAACGACAGCCCGGTGATCACCGCGTACGAGCGCAGGTCGAAGGTCGCGGCCCCGATGAGCGGCACCACCAGGCAGGCGGCCAGCGTCAGCCCGAGGTCGCGGTCGGCCGGGTCGGTGAGCAGCCGGCGGGCGCGGAGCGCCGACCAGATCCCGGCCAGGAAGAGGCCGGCGAAGGCCAGCACGCCGATGATCCCGGTCTCGACCGCGGTGAGGATGTACTGGTTGTCGAAGACCAGGTATTTCGGGGCGTACCAGGTGCCGAGGCCGCGGCCCAGCCACGGGTGGCGGGAGATCTCGGTGGCCGCGGCGGCGTAGTCCATGGTCCGCCAGCGCAGGCTGGAGTCGGTGGACAGGCCCGTGAACAGGTCCAGGATGGCCCCGAGCACCCCCGGCACGACCACCTTGACCGCGCCCAGGAAGAGCACCATCGCCCCGAGCGCGAGCAGCCGCCGCCGGCGCGGCCAGCCGGCCAGCAGCACCGCCGCCGCCCCCGCCACGCCGACGAAGGCCGAGCGCGACACCGAGAACACCATCCCGGCCGCGATCAGCCCCGCGCACAGCCACCAGCGCAGGTGCGGCTGCCGGCGTTCGAGCGCCTGGAAGGCGAAGTGCAGCGCGATCGGCAGGATCATGGCGCACACGACCGCGAACTCGATCGGGTGCCCGGTCGTCGCCGCGACCCTGCTCAGCCCGTTGCGCTCCACGATGAACAGCTCCTCCTGCGTGAAGCGCAGGCCGGGCAGCACCATGTACGGGGTCGGGTCGAACCTGAGCAGGAACTGCGCCGCGCCGATCACGCCGAGCACCGCGCCCATCACCGCGACGGTCTTCAGCACCAGGTCGAGCCGGGCCCGGCCGCGTACGCCGTCCACGACGAGCAGCACGATCCCGATCATCGCGAACGCGCTCACCATCATGTGGTCGGCGAGGTCGAGCTCGTCCCTCGGCAGGTTGCCCGCGGCGGCGTAGGCGTAGGTGGCGATCAGTGAGCAGGCGTGGACGAAGACCGCGCTGCGGACGAGGGTGCGGCCCTTGGCCGCGCCGAGCGTGGTGGTGAGCTGCGCGCAGAACCACCACACCAGCGCGAACAGGCCCACGGCCTCGGCCGGCGTGATGGCGAACGAGAGCCCGCGGAACACCAGCCGGGCCGGGACGATCATCAGGATGACCACGAAGACGACGCCCAGCGTGGCCCCGTCGGCGGCGTGCGGCCGGGGCAGGCCGGCCACGGGCTCCGTCCTGGTGAGGGTGATCGCCTTCACGGGCGCAGCGCCGGCGGCTCGGCGGATTCGGCGGGCTCGACGGATTCGACGGGCTCGGCGGGCTCGGCGGGCTCGGCGGGGGCCGGCCCGGCCCGCCTGCGGCGCAGCGCCGCGGCGAGGCTCTCCGTGGCGTAGCCGGCCGTCAGGGCGGCGAACAGGCCGAGCGCCAGCACCGCCATGGCCGTGCGGCTCTTGCCGCCGCGCTGCTCCTGCGGCTCGGTGGGCGGCACCATCGGCGTGAGCTGGATGTAGGTGCTGACGGGCGCGCCCAGCGTGGCCTGGCGGGCGGCGAGCTCGGTGCCCGCCTGCGCCACGAGCCTGGTGACCAGCGTGTGGGCGGTCTCGGGGGACGGCGACCTGGCGTTGATGATCACGAACGGCCCGCTGGCCAGCAGCTCGGGGTTGGGGCTGCCGTTGTGGACGACGTACGTGGTCTCGCCGCCGGGCGGCGCCCCCAGCCGGGCGGCGGTCTCCGGGGCGCTGAGCGCCTGGAGCAGGATCGAGGCCGCGACGTTGAGCGAGCCGTTGTAGTTGAGCAGCGGGTTCGTCCGGGGGTTCGGGTAGGCGGGATCGTTTGGAACGCTCCCGCCCGTCACGGGGATGGTGAGCACGAGGACCGCGCCCGACTGGTAGACGGTCGGGACGGTGCGGTAGACGGCGAACGATCCGCCGAGGGCCAGCAGCAACGCCGGGACGGTGACGTACCACCGCCGGAACACGACCAGGACCGTCCCCCAGAAGTCCAAGGCGTTTTCCCTCCCGAACCGGATGAACCTTCGATACGGTCATCGGCCCCGGACGTATCCGGCGTTACCAGGAAACTCGTAACGAGATCACCGTATTTCACGATGTCTCACCCGGGGTATTCACGCCATTTCCGTAGGGTGGGGAGCATCGATGCCGTTTTCCGACTTCACCTTCAAACGTGACAATCTCCTTCCGCTGGCGGACAGCCTGCGGGAGTCGTTCCTCAAGGCCAGCCCCTTCCGGCACGTGGTGATCGACGACTTCCTGCCCGCCGAGGCGCTGGAGCCTGTGCTCGCCGAGTTCCCCGAGCCGCGCGACGCCGAATGGCAGCGCTTCGACAACGCCCGCGAGATCAAGCTCGCCCTCGCCGACACCGAGAAGATGGGGCCCGCGACCCGGCACCTGCTGGCGGAGTTCAACGGGCAGGTGTTCGTCGACTTCCTCGAACGGCTCACCGGCATCGAGCACCTGGTGTCCGACCCGCACTACGACGGCGGCGGCCTGCACCAGATCAGACCGGGCGGCTTCCTGAAGGTGCACGTCGACTTCAACCGGCACCGCAGGCTCGACCTGGACCGCCGGCTCAACGGCCTGCTCTACCTCAACAAGGACTGGGAGGAGTCCTACGGCGGGCACCTGCAGCTCTGGGACAAGGACATGACCCGCTGCGAGCACAGGATCCTGCCGGTGTTCAACCGCTTCGTGGTCTTCGCCACCACCGACGACGCCAACCACGGCCACCCCGAGCCGCTGACCTGCCCGGAGGACCGGGCCAGGCGCTCGATGGCGCTCTACTACTACACGAACGGGCGGCCGGACGACGAGACGCTCGACGAGCACGACACCAAGTTCAAGCAGCGGCCCGGCGAGGAGTGGAAGAGCAGCTTCCGGCAGGTCGCCAGGCGGTGGGTGCCGCCCGCGCTGGCCGACCTGGTCGGGCCGCGCAAGTAGGGCTCAGCGCTCGCCGCCGCTGATGACGTCGATGGGACCGGTCTCGGCGTCGTCCACGGCCGGGTCGCGCGGGGCTCTGCCGTTGAGGCCGGCGGGCCTGCGAGGTGTCCCGTTCTCCCGGTTCTCCTGGGGAGGGGGTTCAGGGGCGGCGGACGGCTGGAGGCGGGCGGGGAGGCGCAGCTTGCCGCGCACCGCCGCGTAGGCCGCGCCGAAGCCCGCCAGCAGGCCGACCAGCGCGCCGCCGGCCGCCCCTTGGAGCTTGGGCGCGAGGTCGGCCTCGGGCCCGAGCCGCACCACGTCGTCGAGCTGGACGAACGTGACGGGGTGCGCCTTGAGCTCGTTCTGCCGGTCCTCCAGCTCCTCGCGGAGCCGTTCCTGGGCCGCCGCCAGCACCTTCGCCGCCTCGGCCCTGGAGGGGGCCTCGACCTCGACGTAGACGAACGGGCCCGTGGTGCCGACGCCGAGCAGGGTCGGGTTCGTCCGCCCGTCGTCGATCGTGAGGTCGACCGGGCCGTCCTCGGTGACGCCGACGGACCTGAAGACGTCGGGCGAGTTCATGGCCAGGATGAGGATGCTGGCGGTGGTCCGCAGGTCGTCGGAGAACTGCAGCAGCGGGTTGGTCTGCGCGAGCGGCTTGGTCCGGTCGATCGAGCCGCCGCCCGACGGGGTCACCAGGACCATGGAGGCGCTGGCGACGTACCGCTCCGGCAGGACGAGCCAGCCCGTGAGGGCCAGCGCCGCCGTGAGGACGGCCACCGGGACGGCGACGAACGCGTTGCGGGCAAGACCCAGAATGGCCGTCCAGAATTCCATATATCCCCAGCCCGATTTGCAGCGCAACGGGGCGTCGCTCATCCCCCAGAAATACGTTCCAATCAGGACATCGCACCTTTCCTTCTCCTTGTTACGCGAGCCCGACAGATCGCGATATATCCAGGGCGATGCGCGGGCGGCCGGGGGCGGGGTGGGCATGGACGGGGGCGAGACGCGGCTCGGCGGCCTGGACGGGATCCGCGGCCTCGCCGCGCTCTTCGTGGTCCTGCACCACTGCTGGCTGCTGTCCTTCCCCGGCTTCCCCGCCGACACCGGGCCCGGCTGGGCGGGCTGGCTGCTCTACGGCCACTTCGCCGTCGTCGTCTTCATCGCCCTGTCGGGCTTCTCCCTCGCGGTCTCCCCCGCCCGCTCCGGCTGGCGGCTGGGCGGGCTGCGCCGCTTCGCCCGCCGCCGCGCCTGGCGCATCCTGCCGCCGTACTGGGCGGCGCTGCTGTTCAGCCTGGCGGTCGCCTGGCTGCTGGTGCCGCAGCCCGGCCAGCCCGTCCCCACCGCGAAGACGGTCGTCGTGTACGGGCTGCTGCTCCAGGACGTGTTCGGCTCGCCCAGCCCCAACGGCGCCCTCTGGTCGATCGCCGTCGAGGCGCAGCTCTACTTCGTCTTCCCCCTCCTGCTGCTCCTGGTGCGGCGGCTCGGCGCGTGGGCGATGGCGGCCGTGGTCGCCGTCGTGGTGGTGGCGGTGGGCGTCCTGGCCGCGTACGTGCCGGTCACAGGGATGCTGATGCGGCTGACCCCGCAGTTCGCGGTGCTGTTCGCCGTGGGCGTGCTGGCGGCGGCCGTGCTCAGGACGCGGACCCGGTTCCCGCTGCACTGGGCGGCGGCGGTGGCGGCCGTCCCGGTGCTCGTCCTGATCGTGGCCCAGGGCTCGGAGTGGACGGTCGCCCGGTTCTTCTGGGTGGACCTCGCGCTCGCGCCCGCCGCCGGGCTGCTGCTCGCCGCGGTCGCCCTGGGACGTCCCCGGCCCCTCGTGCGCCTGCTCGACACCCGGCCGGTGCGGGCGCTCGGCTCCTTCT
This sequence comes from Nonomuraea coxensis DSM 45129, assembly GCF_019397265.1. NCBI lineage: Bacteria > Bacillati > Actinomycetota > Actinomycetes > Streptosporangiales > Streptosporangiaceae > Nonomuraea > Nonomuraea coxensis. Next base: position 488,870 of record NZ_CP068985.1, on the reverse strand, counting down.
CCTACAGCCTCTATCTCGTCCACGCGCCGATCGTGGTCGCCGTGAACCACTTCCTCGTCGCGCCGCTGCTGGAGCCGGGCGTGGGCCGGCTGGCGGCGCTGCTGGCGGTGGCCGCGCCGGCGTCGGTGCTGTTCGCTCGGGTCTTCGCCGCCGCGTTCGAGCTGCCGTTCCAGCGCCACCGCGGCGCCGCCGCGCTCCGCGACGCGGTCCGTGCCCGCCTGGCGCGGCCGGGCAGGACGCGCGCGGCCGCCGCTACCGGCCGGCCCCCAGGAGCCGGGTCGTCGCCATGAGCTTGCGGCCCCTGCGCACGGCCGTCACCCCGTGCCGGCGCAGGTACATCCGGGCCACCAGCGCCCGTCCCCGCCGCCGCTGCGCGGGCGTCAGCCCGACCTCGCCGAGCGCCCGCAGCAGCTCCCTGCACTGCAGCAGCAGGGCGACCCGGACCTGCCAGGCGGGCACCCCGAGCTTGCGCGCGATGTCGCCCTGCTGCTGGACCTCCCAGCCCCGGCCGGCCAGGACCTCGGGAACGTGGCCCCACGGCCCGGCCAGGGCCATGCGGGCCGCGTAGATCTCGTCCTCGCGCAGCATGGCCCGGCCCCGGTCCACCCGCATGATCCGCTCACGGCGCATGAGGGAGTAGAGAGGGTCCATGGCGAGCGGGTCCTCGTTGAGCATGCGCAGGCACTCGGCGAAGCGGTCCACCGGGTCGTCGGCGAGGTAGCCGGTGCCGGTGTAGGGGGCGGTCCTGGTCGAGCCGTCCGGGGCCGCGTACGCCTGCTGCGTGGTGACCAGCAGCAGGCGCTCGTCGGCGGCGAAGACCTCCAGGCAGCGGGAGACGTACGTGGGGGCCAGCCAGTTGTCGTCGCCCGCCCACCGGTAGAACACGCCCCGCGCCCGCCGGATGGCGTCGGCGAAGTTCGGGAACTGCCCGATGTTCTCCGGCTGCCGGTGGTAGACGACGCGGGGGTCGCTCGCCGCCCAGTCACGGCAGATCTCCTCGGTGCGGTCGGTCGAGGCGTTGTCGCAGATGACCAGCTCAAGGTTCTGGTGGTCCTGGGCGAGGACCGCGCGGATCGTCCCCTCGATGCGGGCGGCGCCGTTGAAGACGGGCACCCCCACGGAGACCAGCGAGTCGGCGAAGGACATCAAGCGCTCCTAGTGACGAGTTTCCTCAGCGCCGCGCCCGGCACCACGATCAGCACGAAGACCAGCAGCCCGGCCCCGCCGGCCACGCCGAGCTGCACGAGCGCGTGCTCGCCCCGGGTGACGCCCTCCAGGACCGCCATCACCGTCCCGGAGACGACCGCGCCCAGGGCCGGGCGCACCAGGCCGGGCAGCACGGGCGCGAGCCGCACTCCCACGCGGTGCAGGACGAGCACCGCCATGGGCACCGCCACCAGCACCGCGACCAGGGCGTGCGAGACGGCCGCGCCGCGGATCCCGCCGAGGTGCGCCCCGGCGAGCAGGGCCGGCAGCAGGACGACCGCCCAGCCGAGGTTGAGCCAGACGGTGGTCCTGGTCGCGCCCAGCCCGGTCAGGATGTCCACCGCCAGGTACGAGATGAGCATCCGCACCACCATCAGGACCGCCAGCCAGCGCAGCACCCCGGCCGAGAAGTCCCACCGCTCGCCGTACAGGAACGTGATGAGCGGATGGGCGAGGAAGGCCATCACCAGCGCGGGCGGCAGCACGAACGCCACCATCACCGGCACCGACCTGCGCACCCCCTCCGACAGCGCCGCCGGGTCCTCCGACAGCCGGGAGAAGCTGGGCAGCGACACGTAGCGCAGCGCGGTGCCGATGATCCCCGGCACCCAGCTCGACACGTTGAACGCCAGCAGGTAGTAGCCGAGCTGCTCGGCCCCGAGCACATTGCCGACGATGACGTAGTCGGCGTTCATGAGCAGGGCCTCCAGCCCGAACCCGACCGCCGACGGGATCCCGATCCGCAGCAGCTTGCCCGCGGTCTCCCTGTCCCAGCCGACCCTGATCGGCAGCCAGCCCCAGAAGAAGATGAGCACCCCGGTGACCAGCGAGGCGGTGACCTGCCCCCAGGCGAAGGCGTACGCGCCCGCGCCCGCGAAGGCCAGGCTTACCGCCACCGCCGCGTTCGCCACGAAGCCGGCCATGATGGCGAGCGTGAGCCGGTCCTGCTGGAAGCGCACCAGGAGGGCGGCGCTGCGCACGGCGGTGAACGCCTCGATGAGGACGACCGCGGTGAGCAGCCGCACCACGCCGGTGGCCTCCTCGTTGCCGGCCAGCCCCGCGAAGACCGGCGCGAACAGCCAGAACGCGCCGTAGGCCAGCGTGGTGACGGCGAAGTTGAGCACGCTGGCCGTCGGCGCGATGTCCTCCACGCGGCCACGCCAGTGGATGACCGCCGCCTGGATGCCGATGTCCTTGACGTGCATGACGATCTGCGTCGCCGCCAGCGCCACCGCGTAGACGCCGAAGTCGCCGGCGGCGAGCAGCCGGGCCAGCACCAGCCCCATGGCGAAGGAGCCGGCCCGGGTCACCAGACTGCCGAGGACGGTCCAGCGCAGCCCGCGGCCCGCGCGGGCGCCTACCTCCTCGACCCGTTCCGTCTCCGCCATGCGTTCCTTTCCTGTGCGGTCACACCCGTTCGAGCCAGATCTCCCGCCAGAACGGCACGAACTCGCGCGGGCAGTTGAGGCTGTGCAGGCCCTGGCAGACCACGTCCTCCAGCGTCACGCAGGGCGTCTTCATGGTCAGCAGCTCGCCGGTGCGCTCGTCGACGCAGCGCTCCACCACGGACTGGACGCGGGTGACGGTGCCGCAGTAGCGCGCCATCTCCTCCTCGAAGCCGAGGCCGCGGTTCTCCATGCGCTCGTTCAGGGTGGCCATGATCTCGTCCTTGGACCGGACGCGGACCAGCTCGCCGGGCTTCAGGTCGAGCACCGCCGTCGGCGTCCGGCCGTGCAGGGCGGGCTTGAGGAAGCCCCAGCGCCGCCCCTCCCGGAGCCGCAGCCGCCGGGGCAGCGTGCGCGTGCTGACCGCCTGGATCCGGTTGAAGCCGCCGATCAGCAGCGCGTGGAGGGTACGGAGCACGCCGGCGTTGCCGGTGCGCACGTCGGTGACGTACTGGCCCATGCTGCGCACCGGCAGGCAGGCGGGCGCGGCCCGCAGCAGCTCGGTGGCCTGGCAGGAGTAGTGGTCGGGCCGGTCCGGCTTGCGGGTGTTGACCTCCAGCAGGGGCAGCAGGCGCCGGTCCGGCTCCGCGGCCCGCGCGGGCGCCTCGCCGATCCGCCTGATCCAGGCGTCCTTCCAGTACATCGAGCAGTTCGTCTGGCAGCCGCCGTGGGCCGAGCCGTCGCAGCGCGCCCCGGTCAGGTGCACGGCCCGCTCCATCCGGCGCAGCCCGGTCCTGGTCTGGGTGTCGCACAGCTTGTGGGCGACCTTGTGCACGGTGAGGCGCCTGCCGCAGTAGGCCGCCATCTCCGGCATGAAAGGCAGGCCGTCGAGCTCGCCGCGCTCGTCCAGGGTGGCGCGGATCTCGGCCTCGCCCCGCACTTCGACCACGTCACCGACCTTGAGGTCCATCAGGCCTTCTCCTTCAGCAATCCGGCGTCCAGCAGTGACTCGGCCGCCCCCTTCACGGCGGCGAACGGCAGTCCGGACCGATCGGCGATGTCGAGCAGGCCATGCTCTCCGTCTGACAGGTTCAACACCCATAACATCGCCATCTGGGCCTGTTTCGTGTCACTCCTGCCGCCCAGAGATCCGTAGAGCCCGCGGCGGCCGAGCTGCGGCTCGCCGTACGGGCTGAGGTTGAGGTACGTACGCTCGTGCTCCAGCACCTCGACGACCCGGGTGAGGGCGTCGAGGGTGTCCTCCATGGCCGCCGGGGTCACGAAGTCCGGGTTGTCGCCCGAGGTGTGATATTCCGGGTATCCCGCGTACGGGGTCCTGGTCAGGCTGCCGAACGGCAGGTCGAAGCCCGGCGAGCAGAACTGGCGCTCGTCGTAGCCGTACGGGGAGAACTCCAGCACCTCGTGCGGCCGGTCCCGCAGCACGTGCGTGACCGCCCGGTCGACGAGCGCGTCGCCCCGGCGGCTCCGCTTGTACGTCAGCGCCCCCGGATCCCCCGCACAGGCCAGCGTCAGCCCGGCCGCGACCAGGTGCAGGCGCTCCCGGTTGCGCGCCAGCCAGGTGATGGCCCCGATCGTGCCCGGCGCGAACAGGAACCGGTAGGTGTGGCGGGGCTCGCGCAGCCGCCGCGCCAGCGCCACGGCCACCGCGATGCCCGCCAGGTTGTCGTTGGCGAGCGACGGGTGGCACACGTGGCAGGAGATCATCACCTCCTCGGGGAGCCGCCCGGGGACGACGTACTCGCCGTAGGTCAGCGAGCCGGCCGCGAGGGTGGAGTCGATGCGCACCTCGAAGGGGCCGTCCTCGTCGCGGAGCCCGTCGAGGGCGTCCTGGCTGAGGCAGAAGCCCCACGTCTCGGCGTAGTAGCTGGTCCGGTACGGCACCAGCCCCGGCTGCTCGGGCAGCGTGTGCAGCCGGGGACGCAGCTCGGCCAGCGAGTACGTCCCCGACACCGGCACGCTGTAGCCCACGACGTGCAGGTTCGACTCCCGGAAGTCGATCACCCGCCGCCCGGAGGCGTCCTTGACGTAGGCGTCGCGGATGTTCCATTCCTTCGGCACCGTCCAGTCCAGCACCTCGGTCCCGGTCGGCACCTCGCGCACGGCCAGCGGCAGGTGCTCGCCGATGATCTCCAGGGTGCCGCGCACGCCGTCGCCCGTGATGCTCCGGCACAGGGGGTGGAGCCGGCGGACGAGGTCGTGCATCTCCTCGCCGTTCACGGCCGGAGCCCGGCGTCGACCGTGCCCGCCTCCCGCCGGTCGGCCAGCCGGGCCAGCCGCGTGTAGCGCCGCTCGAAGTCGTGCGTGGTCAGCCCGTACGTCCGGTACGCCGTCACCAGCTCCTCCGCGCCGGCCTTGACCGTCCAGGCGGCCTCGTAGCCGGGCAGCGCCCGCCGGATGCGCGAGAAGTCCACCCGGTAGGAGCGCGGATCGCCGCCGCTCTCGCCGGTGATCGTCAGCTCGGCGCCGGGCACCGCCGCCACCACCTCGTCGGCGATCTCCCTGACGGTCACGTTGTTGGCCTCGGTGCCCACGTTGAACGCCTGGGCGTGCACGGCCTCGCGCGGCGCCTCGACGGCCCGCAGGAACGCCTCGGCGATGTCGCGGGCGTGCGCCAGGGGCCGCCACGGCGTGCCGTCGGACAGCACCCGCACCTCGCCGGTCAGCACGGCGTGCCCGGCCAGGTTGTTGAGCACGATGTCGGCCCGCAGCCGGGGCGAGAACCCGAACGCGGTGGCGTTGCGCAGGAACACCGGCGAGAAGTCGTCGTCGGCCAGCTCCGCGAGGTCGTCCTCGACCCGGACCTTCGACTCGGCGTACGGTGTGACCGGCCGCAGCGGCGCGTCCTCGTCCACCAGCGCGTCTCCGCCCGAGGCCCCGTAGACCGAGCAGGTGGAGGCGTAGACGAACCGGCGCACCCCGGCGTCGCGGGCCAGCCTGGCCAGCCGGACGGAGGCGTGGTGGTTGATGTCGTAGGTCAGCTCGGGCGCGAGCGAGCCGAGCGGGTCGTTCGACAGCGCCGCGAGGTGCGCGACGGCGTCGATGCCGGTCAGCGCCCCGGCGGGGACGTCCCGCAGGTCCACGGCGTGTCCCGGGGGGTCGGCGGGCGGCGGCCCGAGCACGCAGTCGGCGAACAGGCCGGAGTCGAGGCCGATCACCTCGTGCCCCGCCTCCGCCAGCACCGGGGCCAGCACGGTGCCCAGGTAGCCCTGGTGGCCGGTCAACAGAATCCGCACGGTCAGCCTCCGGAGGCCAGGTCGATGACGATCTTGTCGGTGTGGAACGCCTCGGCGTACCTGGCGCCGCACTCGACGCCGCGGACGCGGGCCAGGCCGAGGAAGGTCTCCCGGTCGTACCAGGGGCGGTGCCGCTGGGAGGGGTAGTGCTCCTGGAGCAGCCGCGCCTTCGCCTCGGCCGTCTCCGGGGCGAGCGGCTGGTAGACGGAGGGGCGGCCGAGGTCGCCGTCCCATTTGACGATCTCGTAGCCGAGCGCGAGACAGCCCCGCCAGACGGTCGGCACGAGCCCGGCCAGGCCGCGGTGGTCCTGGTGGGCGTCGCCCCGCCAGGGGGCGAGGATCAGGTCGGGCGCGGTACGGGCGCGCAGGTCCTCCAGGGCGTTCTTGGCCTCGTCCCAGTGGGCGGGCAGCCGGCCGTCGGGGAGCTTCAGCACGGTGACGGCGAGGTCGGCCCCCGGGCAGAACGCCGCGAGCGCCGCCCGCTCCTCGTCCTCCCGCCCGGTGCCGCCGCCGGACAGCACCAGCGCGTCCACCCGCAGCCCGGGGCGGCCCGCGCAGAGCGTGAGCAGCGTGCCGCCGGCCCCGATCGCGAGGTCGTCGCAGTGCGCGCCGAGCGCCACGACCGCGCCCAGCCCCGCCGGGCGCAGGCCCGTCACCTCTCCCACAGCGCCCACGGGCGCTCGCCCCTCGCCCAGGCGCTGTCCAGCTCCAGGCGCTGGTTCACGGTGTCACTCGGCCGCCAGTAGCCCCGGTGCGGGTACGCGATCAGCCGCCCCCGCTTGGCCAGCTCGGCGCAGGCGTCCGCGACCAGGTCGCCGTCGCGCGGGAGGTGCTCGAAGACCTCCTGGCGCAGCACGAAGAAGCCGCCGTTGACCCAGAGCGGCAGCTCGGCCACCGGCGTGATGGCCCCGACCTGCCCGCCCTCGCCGACGTCCACGACGTGGAAGGTGTTGGTGGGCGGCACGACCATCATCGACGCGCCGGCGTCGGAGGCGGCGAAACGGGCGATGATGTCCGGCAGCGGGGCGTCGGTGAGCACGTCGGCGTAGTTGGCGAGGAACATCTCGTCGTCGCCGAGGAACGGGCGCACCCGGCGCAGCCGCTCGCCGATCGTGGCGTCGAGCCCGGTGTCGATCAGCGAGATCCGCCAGTCGGAGATGTCCGTCGACAGCAGCTCGACGCGCCCGTCCCGCAGCACGAAGTCGTTCGAGCCGGTCTCCTGGTAGGTGAGGAAGAAGTCCTTGATGTGCTGGGCGCCGTAGCCCAGGCACAGGATGAACTCCTTGTGCCCGAAGTGCGCGTAGTAGCGCATGACGTGCCAGACCAGCGGGCGCGGGCCGACGAGCTGCATCGGCTTCGGCATGGTGCCGCCGGGTAAGTCGCTGCGCATGCGGGTGCCGCGCCCGCCGCAGAACAGCACGACCTTCATCCCACGACCTCCAGGCTCGGGATGGGGAAGACCAGCCGGCCGCCCCACTCCCGGACGTACGAGAGCTGGTCGACCAGCTCCTCGCGCAGGTTCCACGGCAGCACCAGCACGTAGTCCGGCCGGTCGGCGGCGATGCGCTCGGGCGGAAGAACGGGGATGCGCGAGCCTGGCGTGAACCTGCCGTGCTTGTACGGGTTGCGGTCCACCGTGTACGCCAGCAGGTCAGGCCGGACGCCGCAGTAGTTGAGCAGCGTGTTGCCCTTGCCGGGAGCGCCGTAGCCGACCACCGTCCGGCCCGCGTCGGCCGCGTCGATGAGGAAGCGCAGCAGGTCGCGCCGGACCTTGGCCACGCGGGCGGCGAAGTCGGCGTACCCGGACAGCTCGTGCAGCCCGGCCGCCTTCTCCCTGGCGAGCACGTCCACCACCCGCTGCGACACCGGCGCCTCCTCCGGCCGCGCCCACAGCCTGATCGAGCCGCCGTGCGTCGGCAGCAGCTCCACGTCCACCAGGTGCAGCCCGCCACTCGCGAGGGCGCGCTGGGCGGAGGCGACCGTGTAGTACTGGTAGTGCTCGTGGTAGATCGTGTCGAACTGGTTGAGCTCCATCAGCGTCAGCAGGTGCTGCACCTCGATCGAGACCCGGCCGCCGTCGGCCACCAGCGCCCGCAGCCCCTCCGTGAAGCCGGTCACGTCCGGCACGTGCGCGTAGACGTTGTTGGCCACCACCAGGTCGGCCGGCCCGTGCCCGGCCCGCACCTGCCGCCCGGTCTCCGGGGTGAGGAAGCCGGTGAGCGTCGGCACGCCCTTCTCCCTGGCGGCCCGGCCGACGTTCGCCGACGGCTCGATGCCGAGGCAGCGCACGCCCCGCTCGACCACGTGCTGGAGCAGGTAGCCGTCGTTGCTGGCCACCTCCACCACGAAGTCCCCGGGGCGCGGCCCGGCGTCCTCGACGAAGCGGCGCGCGTGCTCCACCCAGGAGGTCGAGTAGGAGGAGAAGTAGGCGTACTCGGTGAACGTCTCCTCCGGCGTGATCAGCGGCGGGAGCTGGGCCAGCCAGCAGTTCGTGCAGACCCGCAGGTGCAGCGGGTACGTCGGCTCAGGCGCGGCGAGCCGGTCGGCGGTCAGGAACAGCTCGCACGGCGGGGTCGCGCCGAGGTCCACCACCCCCGCCAGCTCGTCCGCGCCGCACAGACGGCAGGTCGTCACCCCGGCTCACCCCCGGGGCGTAAGGCCGGGACTGCGGTCGTCATCGAAGATCCCTCCCAGAACTGCTTGCGTCGGAGCGGCCGTCTGGCATGCTGCGTTCGTGGATCGCCTCTCGATCGAAGGCTCGTGGCTCTTCACCCCCCGCGTTCACACCGACCCGCGCGGCGCCTTCCTGGAGGCGTTCCGTGCCGCGGAGCTGCCGCACCCGCTCGGCGTGGCCCAGGTCAACTGCTCCGTCTCGCGCGCCGGCGTGCTGCGCGGGGTGCACTTCGCGGACGTGCCGCCCGGCCAGGCCAAATACGTCACCTGCGTGTCCGGGGCCGTCCTCGACGTGGTCGTGGACCTGCGCGCCGGCTCCCCCACCTTCGGCCGGTGGGAGTCGGCGGCGCTGGACGACGAGACGCGGCGGGCGGTGCTCGTCGCCGAAGGGCTGGGGCACGCCTTCATGGCGCTCAGCGAACAGGCGACCGTCGTCTACCTGTGCTCCCAGCCCTACAACCCGGCCGGGGAGCACGGGGTGCACCCGCTCGACCCCGATCTCGGCATCGCCTGGCCGGACGGGCTGGAGCCGGTGCTGTCGGACAAGGACGCCGCCGCGCCGGCCCTCGCCGAGGCGCTGGCGGCCGGGCTGCTCCCCGACTACCGCGCCTGCAAGGAGTTCTACGCCACACTGCACTGACGGCTCCCCATCAGCACCGGCCAGGCGGCGTGCAACGCCTCGCGCCAGTGGCGGATCGGCTCGCCCCTCCGGCAGGCGAGCACGCTGTTCGCCGGGCGGCGGGCCGGCCTCGGGCAGGCGGCGCTCGGCACCGGGCGCACCCGGTCCTGGTCCGCGCCCAGCAGCCCGAAGATCTCCCTGGCGAAGCCGTACCAGGTGGTCTCGCCCGCGCTGGTCGCGTGGTAGACGCCGGGCGGCAGGTCGTCCGCGCGGGCCAGCAGGACGAGGCGGTCGGCCACGTCGGCGGACCACGTCGGCTGGCCGCGCTGGTCGTCCACGACGTCCACGAAGGGCCGCTCCTCCGCCAGGCGGATCATCGTGCGGACGAAGTTGGGGCCGTGGGCGCCGTAGAGCCAGGCGGTGCGGACGACGTACTGGCCGTGGTCGAGGGCGGCGCGCTCGCCCGCCAGCTTCGTGCGGCCGTAGGCGTTGAGCGGGCCCGTCGGGTCGTCCTCCCCGTACGGCCCCGCCGCCGCCCCGTCGAAGACGTAGTCGGTCGACACCTGCAGCAGCCGCGCGCCGACGCCCTCGCACGCCTCGGCCAGCAGCCGCACCCCGTGGCCGTTGACCGCCAGCGCCTCGGCCTCGTGCGTCTCGGCGTCGTCCACGGCGGTCCAGCCCGCGCAGTTGACCACGACGCCGGGCCGGTAGGCGGCCACGAACTCGCGCACCGCGCGCCGGTCGCGCACGTCCAGCTCCGCCCGGCCGAGCGCGAGCACCGGCTCGCCGATCCCCGTCACCCGGTCGAGGACGTCGGCGGCCAGCATGCCGCCCGCGCCCGTGATCAGCCACCTCATCGGTCCTCCCGGTCCCACCGGTCCCGGTGCTCGGCGTACCAGCGGACGGTGTCCTTGAGCCCCTGCTCGAACGGGATCTCCGGGCGGTAGCCGAGCGCCCTGAGCTTGCTGTCGTCCAGCGAGTACCTGCGGTCGTGGCCCTTGCGGTCCGCCACGTGCTCGACCAGGTCCCAGTCGCGGCCGCACGCCTCCAGCAGGCGTCCGGTCAGCTCCCTGTTGGTCAGCTCGGCCGTGCCCGCGATGTGGTAGACCTCGCCGGGCGCGCCCTTCTCGGCCACGAGCCGGATGCCGGCGCAGTGGTCGTGGACGTGGATCCAGTCGCGGACGTTGCCGCCGTCGCCGTACAGCGGGACCTTCTCGCCGCGCAGCAGCCGCGTCACGAACAGCGGGATGATCTTCTCCGGGTACTGGCCGGGGCCGTAGTTGTTGCCGCAGCGGGTGATCGAGACGTCCAGCCCGTACGTCACCGCGTACGCGCGGGCGATGAGGTCGCCGCCCGCCTTGGACGCCGCGTACGGCGAGCGCGGCCGGACCGGCGCCGACTCGTCCCACGAGCCGATGTCGATGGAGCCGTAGACCTCGTCGGTGGACACCTGCACCACCTTCGGCACCCCGGCCTCCAGGCACGCCTGGAGCAGCGTCTGGGTGCCGAGCGCGTTGGTGCGCATGAACTCCGCCGCGCCCGCGATCGAGCGGTCGACGTGGGACTCGGCGGCGAAGTTGACCACCAGGTCGTGGCCGGGCACGACCCGCGCGAGCAGGTCGGCGTCGCAGATGTCGCCGTGCACGAAGTCGTGCCTGACGCCCTGGAGGTTGGCCCGGTCACCCGCGTAGGTGAGCTTGTCGAGGACGGTGACGTACACGTCGTGGAGGCTTCGGGCGAAGTGCGAGCCGATGAACCCCGCGCCGCCCGTCACCAGGACTCTGGTCATGTGGAAATCTGTACCTTGCTGTGATCGCCGAGCACCAGGCGGTGGGCTCGGGGCGTGTTGGGCGCGGGCGTCACCTCGACGTCGTGGCCGATGAGCGAGGACTCCACGCGGCCCACCCCCGAGATGGAGGCCCCGGGCATGACGATCGAGTACTCGATCTCGGCGTCGGCGAGCGCGCAGTCGGCCCCGAGCGAGGTGGAGGGGCCGACGTAGCTGTCGCGGACGCGGGCGCGCTCGCCGATGATCGCCGGGCCGACGACGCGGGAGCGCTCGACCGTGGCGCCCCGCTCGACGACGACCCGGCCGACCAGCTCGCTGGCCGCGTCGACGTACCCGCTGACGCGCGGCTCGACCGATTCCAGGACGAGCCGGTTGACCTCCAGCATGTCGGTGACGTTGCCGGTGTCCTTCCAGTAGCCGGAGATCACCGAGGACTCCACCCGCAGCCCGGCCTCGATGAGCCACTGGATGGCGTCGGTGATCTCCAGCTCGCCCCGCCAGGACGGCTTCAGCTCGGCCACCGCCGCGTGCACCGCCGGGCTGAACAGGTAGACGCCCACCAGCGCGAGGTCGCTCTTCGGCCGCTCGGGTTTCTCCTCCAGCCCGATGACCCGGCCGGCGGCGTCCAGCTCGGCGACGCCGAACTGGCGCGGATCGCCCACCCGGGTGAGCATGATCTGGGCGGCCGGCCGTTCCCGGGCGAAGCGCTCCACCAGGTCGTTGATGCCGCCGACCACGAAGTTGTCGCCCAGGTACATCACGAAGTCGTCGTCGCCCAGGTAGTCGCGGGCGATCAGCACGCCGTGCGCCAGCCCGAGCGGCGCCTCCTGCCGCAGGTACGTCACCTGCAGCCCGAACGCCGAGCCGTCGCCCACGGCCGCCTCGATCTCGGCGTGGGTGTCGCCGACCACCAGCCCCAGCTCGACGATCCCGGCGGCGGCGATGGCCTCCAGGCCGTAGAACAGCACCGGTTTGTTGGCGACCGGCACGAGCTGCTTGGCCGAGGTGTGCGTGATCGGCCGAAGCCGTGTGCCCGACCCCCCGGCGAGCACGAGTGCTTTCACCGCTAGTACGCCCCTTCTCCACGGGTGACGACGGACCAGGTCTTCCACAGGATCTGCAGGTCGAGGATGAGCGACCAGTTCTCGACGTAGCGCAGGTCGAGCCGTACGGACTCCTCCCACGTCAGGTCGGAACGGCCGCTGACCTGCCAGAGCCCGGTCATCCCCGGCTTGACGACGAGACGGCGGCGCACGTCGGTGCCGTACTCGGCGACCTCCCGCGGCAGCGGCGGGCGCGGGCCGACGAGAGACATCTCGCCGCGCAGGACATTGAGGAGCTGGGGCAGCTCGTCGACGGAGTATTTCCTGAGGAACGCGCCCACGGCGGTGATCCTTGGATCGTTCCGCATCTTGAACAGCACGCCGTCGAAGTCGTTGGAGTCGAGCAGCGCGCCCTTCAGCCGCTCGGCGTCGGCGACCATCGTCCGGAACTTCACCAGGCGGAACTCCGTGCCGCCCTTGCCGACCCGCGTCTGGTGGAAGAACGCCGGGCCGGGGCTGGTGAGGCGGATCAGCAGCGCGATGCCGAGCAGCGGCAGGGCGAGCAGCAGCAGCGCGAGCGCCGCCACCAGCCGGTCGAAGACGGTCTTGACGAGCTGCTTGGTGCCGTCGAACTCGGGATGCTCCACGTGCAGCAGCGGCATCCCCGCGACCGGCCTGATGCTGATGCGCGGCCCGGCCACGTCGAGCAGCGCCGGGGCGACGAACAGGTCGGTGCGGGCGGTCTCCAGGCTCCACGCGAGCCGGCGCAGCGCCGCGCCGTCCAGCTCGGGGCAGGCCAGCACCGCGACCGCGTCGGCGCGCTCCCGCTCGGCCACCCGCGCCACGTCCCCGAACGTGCCGAGCACCGGCACGCCGTCGAGGTCGGCGTCGAGGTCGTGGTCGGGCGGCAGGCAGGCGCCCACGACCCGCATGCCGTGGTACGGCTGCCGCCTGAACTGGATCACCAGATCGATGATCGACTCCCGGTGCCCGACCGCGATGACCTGGCGCATGTAGTCGCCGACGGCCCGCCTGCGGTGCAGGCGCTTGCGCATCCTGAAGCGGAAGCCCAGCGTGGCGGCCAGGGCCAGCGGCAGCATCGCCATCACGAAGCTGCGGGCGATCGCGGTCTGGGTGGCGTAGGCCATGATGGCGACGGTGGCCATCAACCCGACGCCGCCGTTGAAGACGGCCTTGAACTCCTCGGTGCCCTCGCCGTTGGCGCGCTGGCGGTAGGCGCCGCCCATCGCGAGGGCCATGGGCCAGCCGGCGACCAGGCCGAACCCCAGCAGATACTCCACCCAGGGGATGAACGCCCCGCCCAGCAGTCGCGCGCCCAGCACGCAGACGCAGGCGAGCAGCGCGCAGGTCGTGTCCCCGTACAGCAGCAGCCGCAGGTACGCCCGCGTCCAGATGCTGGACGCACGGCGTGGCGCGGCTCTGAGGAGCACGACAGCGGACTCCCCGGTCCCCACCCTCATAGCACCACCCTGTGAACTCCGTGCTCCTTGTTAACGTGACGTCCCAATCACCACATGGGTTGACAAAACCCCCTCATAAGGGCGGCGGCCCCCACTAAAGATTAAAGATCGGCTCCACCATGGGGAATGGCATCAACCGTCCACAATCGGACGTTTGATGGGGACGCCGAGGGGTTGACGGAACGCTCCATTTGGTGCAGCGGTCCACAAGAGGGATTTAGGAGGTTTACGGCGACATTTCGGCAGTTTGCCGGTTGATGGACGCTCTAGTCGTATTCGAGGTCAGGCAGCGCCGACGGCGGATCCGGGCTGCGCCAGACGACCACGACCCCGTCGTGCGCGGAGTCGGCCGCGTGCGTCAGCCGGTCGAGGTCGAAGTCCGGCAGGTAGCGCAGCCGGGCGAGGAACGTGGCGTCCGTGGCGGAGCGGGGCACGACACAACCCTCGCCGTCGCGGTCGAGCAGGATGAAAAGGACGTCCTCGCCGGACTCGGTGACGACACGGACCTCCACGACGTCCTCCCACGCGAGGGCCTCGACGCTCCCGTCCGCGTAATGACGGGTGACGCCCTCTTCCGTGACGTACACGTAGGAGTCCGGCATCGGATTGCCGTGCATGGCCGCGATTCTTGCGAGTTCCATGGCCGTCCCGCAAGGGTTCGCACGCAATGGCGCACGAAGCGCCGCGTCAGGCGCCGCCGCCCCAGGAATGGCTGAGATGCGCGGCCACCGCCGCCCTCGCCTCCTCGGCGGTGCCGCCGGCGATCGCGTCCAGCAGCCCGCGGTGCTCGCGCACGAGCACGTCCCGGTCCTCGTAGACCTCGCGCAGGCGGACCAGCCCCAGCCGGGTCTCGGCCGCCAGCACGCCGTAGAGCCGCTCCAGCCGCGGGCTGCCGACGGCCTCGATCAGCGCCTCGTGCAGCGCCATGTGCTCGGCCACGGTCTCCGACCAGACCGCCTCGGCCGGCAGCGCCGCCATGCGCCGCAGCGCCGCCTCCGCCTCCGGCACCCGCCGGCCGGCCACGGCCCGCGCCATCAGGTCCTCCAGCGGGCGGCGGACGTACATCAGGTCGTCGAGGTCCGCGAGCGTCACCTCGGGGACGTACGCGCTGCGGTTGCGCTCCCGCCTGAGCAGCCCCTCGTGCACCAGGACGGCCAGCGCCTCGCGGACGGTGGGCCTCGCGACCCCGTAGGAGGCGGCGAGCTCCTGCTCGGGCAGCGGGGTGCCGGGCGCGATCTCGCCCGAGAGCACCCTGCTGCGCAGGGCGTCGGCGAGCGCCCCGACGGTGGAGACGGGTCTGAGGGGCAACGTCACGCCTGCGACTCTAACGCCGTTCCGGCACGCCCGAGGCGCCCGCCTCCGCCGGTACGCGGACCTCCGGCCGCGCCGCCTTCTCGGGGACCGCCACCGCGGCCAGGCTGAGCGCGAGCAGCACCAGCCCGGCGACCGACACCGGCGCCAGGCGCTCGCCGAGCACCGCGACCCCCAGCAGCGCGGCCACGGCCGGCTCGGCCAGCGCGAGCGTGGCCGCCGTGGCCACCGGCGTGGTGCGCAGCCCCCGCCCGTACAGGAAGTAGGACAGCGCCGTCGTCCCCAGGCCCAGGTAGAGCACCGCGACCAGGCCCCGCGGCTCCCAGCCGACGCCGCCGTTGACGACGAGCACCGGCAGCATGATCAGCGCCGCGCCGCCGAACATGGCGCCCATGACGGCGTTCGACTCGCCGCCGGCGCCGATGGCGCGGGCCGCCGTGACCGCGTAGAAGGCGTAGAGCAGGCCGCCGAGCAGCGCGAACAGCACCCCGGACACCACCTGTCCCGACGTCGATCCGGCCGCCTGGACGCCGCCGCCGACGATGAGCGCCGCGCAGCCGCAGATCGCCGCGGCCGTGGCCGCCGCCCAGCGGCGGCTCGGCCGCCGCCGGTGCAGCAGCCAGGACAGCAGCCCGGTGAAGACGGGCCCGCTGCCGATCGCCACCACGGTGCCGATCGCGACGCCCGTCCGCGCCACGGCGGCGAAGAAGCAGAGCTGGTACGCCGCCACCGCCACGGCCCCGAGCAGCAGCCCCGGGCTCAGCACCCGCCGGATGCCGGACCCGGCCATCAGCGCCAGGGCCGCGCCGCCGACGACGAGCCGGGCGGCGGCGAGCGCCACGCTGTCGGCGGAGACGAGCAGGCCCGCGGTGCCGGCCGTCCCCCAGAGCACGGCGGCGGCGACCACGGCGACAGGTCCGTTCCTCATGCCCTCATTGTCAGACAACCAGACAATGAAGTCCAATCGATTCCGGAACGGGGTCAGGCGATCTCCTCCAGCAACCGGTCGATCGTGCGGTTCGCGGCCTCGGCGACGTCGCTCGCGTAGTCGTCGAGGACGGCGATTGCGTCCAGGACGTCGGGCAGGGCCTTGCGCGGCAGGTCGAGCAGCGTCTCGCTCTCGGCGGTGATCGAGCCCTCGACGTGGAAGACGTCGCCGGCGGCGGCGACGGAGACCTCGAAGCGCACCTCGCGGCCGTCGGGCAGCACGAAGGCGATGCCGACGCGGACGCCGGCGGGCGGGAAGAAGGTGGAGACGTGCTCGTGCCGGACGAAGGGATGCCGTAACCCGGCGAAGATCTCCACCGTCCGGCTCAGCGCCGCCAGGAGGGCGGCCGCGGCCAGACTCTCGCTGTCCACCAGAAAAGGGTAGATCAGCGGCCCCTTCACCCGCGACCGCGCCCCCGGACGCGCTCAGCCGTGCCGGGCGTGGAACTCCACGTCGTAACCGTCCCGCCGTTCGACGCCCTCGGGGCGGAAACCGGCCTTGGCCGCGACCCGGCAGGAGGCCGGGTTGTCCGTGCGGTGCGCGAGCCTGAGCCGGTGGATCCCGAGCCGCTCGAACGCCCACCGCGCCAGCCGGTCGGTGGCCGCCGCCGCGATCCCGAGCCGCCTCACCTCGGGCAGCACCCAGTAGGACACCCACGCGCCCTCAAGCCCGGGCGAGCCGGTCAGCGCGACGTTGCCGACGACGGGCCCGTCGTCGCCGACCGTCACGGCGAAGGCGTGCCCGGCGCCGTCCCAGGACGCGATCCAGCCGAGCGCGTCCTGCGGGGTGACCACCGGCAGCGAGCTCTGCTCCGCCAGGTCGGGGACCCGGAAGGCGCGCAGCACGAGCGGCGCGTCGCTCTCCCGCCACGCCCGCAGCCGTACGGTGCGGCCGGATGCCTGATCGGAGAGCGAAATAGCCACAATGTCGGAGATTACCCGGACTGCACCCGTTGTCCGATGGGGTGGGTCGCCTCGAACTCCGCCACCATCGGCCGCGGCGCCGTCAGGCACCACGCCTCGGCCACGAGCTCGAACAGTTCGTCGGCGTCGATGCGGTCGAGGTGCACGACCACCCAGCCGAAGCGCCCCGCGGTGAACTGCGCCTCGAACACCTCGGGCCGCTCGGCCACCATCGCGAGCTGCTCCTCGATGGTGGCCTTGAGCCCGACGGTCTCGGTCTTCTCCCAGAGGTAGCCGAAGCCCTTGTCACGCACCTTGATGCCGATCCAGTCGCCGCCGTGGCTCAGCTTGACCCCCGGCAGCTCGTCCAGCATCTCCAGGAACTCATCGACGCTCACACCCATGCGGCCTGTCTACCAGAGCCCGCCGACAACTTCCGTTCCCGGCGGGACGGCACCGCGCTCACTCGTAATATCGGACCTCGATGACATTGCCGTCGGGATCGGCGAAATAAATCGTCTCCGGCGCGATTCCGCGCGCGCCGAACGAGTTCGTTCCGGTGCCGGTGACCTCGACCTCGTTCTGCTTGAGCCGCACCTGGAGCGCGTCGAATTCCTCGCGATCGACCGCCAGGCAGAAGTGGTTGAGCGGATGCCCCGCGGCGCCCCGCACCCCGGTGCCCTCGTCCACGCCTCTGGCGCTCTCGTACGCCATGAGGTCGAGGATCGTCTCGGGCGCGACCCGGACGCTCGGGAACCCGGCCTTGCCTTCTCGGAACTCCTCGGCCCGCACCCCGGGCAACCCGACGACCCGCTCGTAGAAGCGCAGCGAGACGAACGGGTCAGCGACCCAGCAGACGAGATGGTCCAGGCGTGCCTCCATGAATGAACCTCCTTGCTCCCAATATCGTCCGCCTTATTCACCCTGTCCACCTGCGCGGCGTGAAAGCAGCCGATTAACACGGCGTTCACGGGAATGACGAAGAAAATTGCCACCGGTGTCGCCGGACGAAGCAATTACCGGCGGCAGTGAACACACGTCAATATGTCCTGACCAATACGGCCGCCGTCACCGCGCCATTTCCGCCCGCGCGGCGACTCCGAAAGTTTCGGTCGGGCGGCGACCGTCTCACGCCTGCCCGCTGACCTCAGGTTAGACGAAGAAACTTTCATTGCCCAGGCCCAGATCCGGCCAGGCAGAGCAGTCGGCACGCCGAAATATTTCGAAAAATCATTGACATGTTTCGCACGCCTTCGCACACTGACCCTCGTCCCCCGGAAGGAGAGCCCGGTGATCATCAACTTGGGCCGTTCCCGGCTCCGCGCGGTGGTCGCCGCGCTGGCGGCGGCGGCGACGTTCACGCTCCCTGGAGCGGCGCCGGCGGCGAGCGCCGACGTCCGCGCGTCCCTCGCGGTCGGGCGGCTCGATCCTCCGGGCGGACGCGACCGGCGTCACAGGCTGCTCCCGCTACGGCAAGGGCGCCCTCGCCCCCGGCGCCGCCACCACGACCTTCGGTTTCCAGGCCACCCGCCCGAACGGCGACACCGCCTATCCCTCCGGCTACGCCTGCGCCTGACAGAGGGACACACCAACCTATATCGTCCCCGTTACGGCAGTGAAAAAAGGGCACGTCCGAGGGGGAAGGTACCTGGTTGAACGAGGAGTTCCGGCTGAACATCGAGGCGCTGGCCAAGGAGTACAACCGGCAGGCCGCCCAACTGCGTGAGGCGTACGGGAAGCTGTCCGAGCTGGCCGTGACCGCCGAGTCCCGCGACCGGATGGTGAGCGTGACCGTGGGGCCCCGTGGCCAGGTCCAGAACATCAGGCTCGACCCCCGGGTGTACCGCAAGCTGTCGCCCTCGGAGCTCGCCAGGGCCATCATGGAGCAGATCGGCGCGGCCACCGGCCGGGTGGCCGGCCAGACCAAGGAGCTCATGGCGCCGTTCATGCCGGAGGGCATCCCTCTGGAGGACGTCTTCGGCGAGGGGGCGAGCATCGAGTCCTTCCTGCCCCAGCCGGTCAAGCCGCCGCAGGAAGGGGAGAAGAAGCGTGGGTAGCCCGCCCCAGCACGGCTACCACGCCGTCTTCAGCGGCCTGCGGTCCCGCTCCGCACGGGCCGACTACACCGTCGACCTGCTTCACGACCTGCGTGAGCGACTGTCCAGGACCTTCACCGTGGAGGGCAACCCCCTGGGGCGGGACCAGTACGGCGAGGCGCTGGCCAAGGAGCGCTACAAGATCGAGGACGCGGTCTTCAACGCCTTCTGGGCCCACATCGATGAGATGGAGCGCCTCCGCGACGGGCTGCGCGGCAACGCGCGGAACTACGAGGACGCCGAGGACCACGGGAACCCCGGTGACGCCGGCGACGATCCCGCGAACCCCGAGGGCTGGTGAGCCTCGTTGGGTTTCGACGGTTTCCTCGTGCCTGACTGGGCGAAGCCGTACGTCGGCTTCGCCGTCGGCACCGACTGGCCGGAAGGCGACGAGGACGGCTGCTTCCGGATCGCAGACGCCTGCGCGCTCACCGCCCAGGCCATCCTGAACGAGGAGACCTCCCAGTTCTTCACCCGGCCGGGGGACGACTGGGACGGCGACGCGCTCAAGGAGTACGTCGAGCGGGTCCAGTACGTGTCCGACCCGACGCTCAAGGAGCTCATCGAGCAGCTCGTCTCGGCCGCGCTCTACTACAACAACCTCGGCATCCAGGTCCAGTACACGAAACGGATGATCGAGGTCTCCGTCTGGTTCATGATCGTCCAGATCGGCTGGCTGCTGGCGGCCGCGACGGGACCCTGGGGAGCGATGTCGCTCGCCTCGATCGGAGCCCGCGTCCAGCTCACCCGGCTGGCCATCGCCCAGCTCGCCAGGCGATTACTCATCAACATCGGCCTGTTCGCCGGCCTGATGGCCGGTATGGACGTGGCGGTGCAGGCGTCCCAGTCGCGGCGCGACCACCTCGACTGGGAGCAGGTCCTGAAGTCGGGCGGCACGGGAGCCCTTCTGGGCACGTTCCTGACGGGTTTCACCGGGCTCCTGCCCGCTCGGTCGCTGCTGGGCCTGATGTACAGGTCGGGTTACGCCAGCTTGAGCACGGACCTGACCATGCAGCTCGCGAGCGGGCAGTTCAACTCGGAGAGGCTCTTCAAGAGCTTCACCTCGGGCCTGGTGGGCGGCGCCGACGCCCACTGGGCGAGCTGGAGCCCGTTCGCGCCCGGCCGGCCCGGCACGGGCTCGACCGCGCACGCCGACCGCACCACGTTCTCCGGCTCCAAGCCCCGCACCGTGCGCGATCAGCCGCCCGGCCCGTTCCGCATCCTCGACAATCCCGGCAGGTCGGGCGACGGTTACGTGGACGGCGGCCTCTGGGGCAGGTACGGCGCCGCGGGCGTCCTCATCCGCAGCACCGACCAGCTGGAGCCGCGCTACCTGCTCATGCGGCAGAGCCAGAACGTCTCCAACGCCGGCAAGTGGCAGCTGCCCGGCGGCGCCCTGGAAAGCCTCGAAAGGCCGGTGAACGGCGCCGCCCGCGAGCTCAGCGAGGAGCTGGGCGTCGACCAGAGCTACCTCGACAAGCTCCAGCTCAAGGGCGAGCACACCGTGGAGGTCGGAGGGAACGGCTGGAAGTACACCAACCTGGCCGCCGACGGGCCGACGTTCACGCCGAAGCTCGACACCTTCGAGGCCAGCGCCGCCCGGTGGTTCACCCTGCCGGAGATCGCCCGGATGGCGAACGGCGATCAGTTGCACCCCGCCCTGGCCAAGGCCCTGCCGGACATCCTGGACCTGTACCACGACGCGCCCGCCACCCCACCGCCCAAGGACCACTACGTGGCGACGGGGACGGAACGCCGGCTCAAGCCGCCCGTGGACTTCTCCACCTACTCGGGGCTGTCCACCGAAGGGCCGAGGCCGTCGCTGGAGCAGACCATCCGCCGCACCGAGTCCGGCCTCTACTACAGCGCGCCGGCCGCGCACATCCCCCGGGACGCGCCCTTCGGCGCCCGCCTCGTCGACACGTCGTTCGGGGAGACGGTCTGGCAGCCCGTGCTCAGGGACATGACGGAGGCAGAGCGGGAGGCGGCCCGCCACTACTCCGCCAGCGGATACCGGGAGATGAACGGCTACCTGCGCAGAGGTGACGACATCTTCCACCGCTACGCGCCGAACGAGATCGAGGGGAGCAGGCGACGGATCACACGGCAGATCGAGCTGCTCAGCGACGTCCTGCGCCGCCAGCCCGTCCCGGAGACGATCGACGTGTTCCGGGCGGTGGATCTCACGAAGGACCTGTTCACGGTGCCCATCCAGGAGCTTCCCGGAACCGTGCAACGCGACCCGGGCTTCTTCTCGACGAACCTCGGCAAGCACGTGGTGTTCGGGCGGAACGTCGAACTGCACCTGCGCGTGCCGCCCGGCACCCCGGCCTTCTACCTGAATCCCATCAGCTCGCTGAACGAGAACGAGCTCCTGCTGGGCGCCGGCGTATCGTGGTTCGCCGAGGACGTGCGACGGGTGAACGGCACGTGGCACGTCTACGGCTGGGTGCTGCCTGAGGACCCCGGGCCCTGACGGAGGAGGGTGAACGATGTCGTTGAAGGACGAGCCCGCGTTCCGGACGGTCTGGGCCCCCGACTCCTATCCACGCACGACGGCCTCCCCCGTCCGCTACGTGCCGGTCGTCAAGGACGACGTCGTCATCGGCTACCTGTGGGCCGCGACCACCGACGACGCCGCCCAGTACGTGCCCCGCGAGCAGGCCGGAGACCCGGCCCTGGACGCCGCCGTGGCCTGGACGCGGCGCCTGCGCTGGGCGAAGGCCAACGGCGTCACCCCGCTCGCGGCCCTGCGGCACTGGGCGGGCGGGCCCGAGGACGAGCGGGCGGGCCAGGTGCCGGCGGGCCGGCCCTCCGAGCTGCCGTCCCTGGCCGCGCTGGAGGAGCTCGCCGCCGCCGGATGACGCTCCGGGAATGCCGGGGCGTCTCCCGGTGATAGAGCAACCATGACGACTATCGCTCTCATCGGCAGCGGACACATCGGCGGCACCGTCGCCCGGCTCGCCGTCGCGGCCGGTTACGACGTGGTGCTCAGCAATTCGCGAGGTCCCGAGACGTTGCGGGAC
The DNA here is from genome assembly GCF_019397265.1 of Nonomuraea coxensis DSM 45129. Taxonomy (NCBI): domain Bacteria; kingdom Bacillati; phylum Actinomycetota; class Actinomycetes; order Streptosporangiales; family Streptosporangiaceae; genus Nonomuraea; species Nonomuraea coxensis. The sequence goes on along the minus strand of NZ_CP068985.1, from coordinate 467,097 downwards.
CTCGTCGGGGAGCTCGGCCCGAAGGCGCGGGCGGCCACGGCGGCGGAGGCCGCGGCGGCCGGCGACCTGGTGGTGGTGAGCGTCCCGCTGAAGGCGTACCGCGAGGTGCCGGTGGAGCCGCTCGCCGGCAAGACCGTACTCGACACCAACAACTACTACCCGGAGCGCGACGGGCGGTTCCCCGAGCTCGACGACGACTCGGCCACGTCGAGCGAGCTGCTCCAGCGGCACCTGCCGGAGTCGCGGGTGGTCAAGGTCTTCAACAACATCTTCTTCCGGCACCTCGCGGCGCTGGCCAGGCCCGCCGGCGCCGCCGACCGCAGCGCCCTGCCCATCGCGGGTGACGACGCGGCGGCCAAGGAGGAGGCGGCCGCGTTCCTCGACGCGATCGGCTACGACGTGGTGGACGCGGGGCCCCTGGCGGAAGGCCGGCGGTTCCAGCCGGGCACGCCCGTCTACGGCGACCCGTACGCGGGTGGCGCCGCGAACTTCTGGGAGTCGCCGGGTGTGCCGGCCCCCGCCGAGGCCGTCAGGTCCGGGCTGGCCGCCGCCGGCCGCTGAGGCGCCCGCAGCCCGTACGATGGCGCGATGACCACTCAGGTGATCGTTCTCAACGGCGGCTCCAGCTCGGGCAAGACCTCGATCGCCCGGTCCCTGCAGGAGGTCCTGCCGGACCCGTGGCTCGCCTTCTCGGTCGACACCATGGTCGAGGCGCTGCCGCCCTCCCTGCGGGACTCCGACGCGGGCCTCGACTACGCCCCCGACGGCAGCGTGGTCGTCGGGCCCGAGTTCAAGATCCTCGACGGCGCGTGGACGGCGGGCATCGCGGCGATGGCGCGCGCCGGCGCCCGCGTCGTGGTGGACGACGTGTTCATCGGCGGCCCGGACTCCCAGGAGCGGTGGCGGCAGGCCCTCGCCGGGCTGGGCGTGCTGTGGGTCGGCGTACGCTGCGACCCCGCGGTGGCCGCGGAGCGCGAGGCGGCGCGCGGCGACCGCCCCGCGGGCATGGCCGCGTCCCAGGCGACGACGGTCCACCAGGGCGTGTCGTACGACGTGGAGATCGACACCTCCCTGGCGGGACCGCTCGACTGCGCCCGCGCCATCGCCGCCCACGTCACATGACCCGGCGATCCGGCCTCAGAGCCGCTGGGTCAGGTTGATCAGGTTGCCGTCAGGATCGGTGACGTGGGCGACCCGCTGACCCCACGGCATGTCGTCGGCGGGGCCGCGCACCCTCCCGCCGGCCTTCTCGACCAACGGCAGCAGCGCGTCCACGTCGTCGACGAACACGGCCACGACGACCCGGCCCGGCGGGGCCTCGGCCCCCGGCCCGTAGGCGACCAGCCCCAGGCCGGCGCCGCCCATCCGGAGCTCCACGGAGAACGGCCCGTCGTCGCCGGGCACCCGCATGTGCTCCTCCGCGCCGAACACCTCGACGTAGAAGGACCGCGACCGCTCCAGGTCGGCGGTGCAGAGGATCGGCTGGATGGCGTACGTGCTCGACTGAGTGCTCATGCCCTCTTGGACCGATTTCCGGCCCCGAACTCATCGCTCGCGCGCGCCTCAGCGTTCGTCGAGGATCCAGGCCGTCGGGGTCAGCTCACACTGGTACCAGTCCCCGGAGTGCCCTTCCGCCTCGGCAGCTCGGGATGTTCCTCCGTTCCCGGCGCGCGAGGACCACGCCGCAGGACCTCGGGCTGGAACCCGGCCCGAGGCGGAAGGTCGAGGGGCTGCGACGCGAAGAGGTCGCGGCCCTGGCCGGGCTGAGCACCGACTACTACCAGCGCCTGGAACAGGGCAGGAACGCACGCCCCTCCGACGCCGTGCTGAACGCCATCGCCGACGTGCTCGCCCTGGACGAGGTGGAACGACGCCACCTGACGAGGCTGGCGCAACTGGCCCGGGGACCACGGCCGCCGGCCGGCCGCACGGCGGACCGGGTGCCGAGGAACGCGAGGCTGCTGCTGGCGGCGATCGACCTGCCGGCGTTCGTGGCCACCCGGCACCTCGACCTGCTCGCCTGGAACGACCTGGCCGCGGCGCTGCTCGGCGATCCCGGCGAGCGGCCCCCGGACCGGCGCAACGTGCTCCTCACGCTGTTCGACGAGGAGTTCCACACGTCGGCGACATCGCCGTTGAATGGGACGCCTACCCGCTCCAGCCGCCCCCGGGACCGCTGATGGTCGTCTTCACCCCGAAGCCCGGGTACGAGGAACGCCTGCGCCTCCTGTAAGCCGTCACCTCTCGCACCGCTCATTGAACCTTTTGGTTCAGTGAGCTACAGTGAACCATATGGTTCAGCAAGAGGTCCTTGACCGGACGTTCGCCGCCCTGGCGGACGCGACGCGACGACAGATCCTCATCCGCCTCGGCCAGGGTCCCGCCTCGATCGGCGAGCTGGCCGAACCGTTCGACATGTCGCTGACCGGCATGAAGAAGCACGTGCACGTCCTGGAGAACGCCGGGCTGGTCACCACGGAGAAGGTCGGACGATCACGGCAGTGCCGCCTGGGCGCCGAACGACTGGAGGACGCCATGTCCTGGATCAGGTTCTACCAACGGCTCTGGGAACGCCGGCTCGACGGCCTCGACGCCTACTTCACCCTCAGGAAGGAAGACGACCGATGACCCAGAACACCGAAACCGCCGAGCTCCGCATGAGCCGCGTCCTGCCCGCGACCCCCGAAGAGGTCTTCGACGCCTACACCGACGCCGAGAAGCAGAAGATCTGGTTCAGCATCCTCGACGAGGAGCCCGGCATCGTGGAGATCGAGGTGGACCTGCGCGTCGGAGGCCGGCAGACCGCCGTGTGGGGGCCGAACGCCGAAACCCTGTTCCGCGAGACGCAGACCTTCCTGGTCATCGACCGCCCGCGCCGCCTGGTCACCGAGTCCACCGGCACCAGCCCCGACGGCATGACCATGACGACCACGATCGAGGTCACCTTCGACGAGCACACCGACGGGACCCTCCTCACCGTGGTGCAGGCCGGATTCCCGGCGCCCGAGCTGCGCGACTTCTTCGTACGGGAGGTCTGGGCCGGCGCGTTCGAGCGGATCGAGACGTACCTGCGCGGCGAGCGGCGGCAGCCGTGACACGGGGACCGGGCAGCGCGGAGAGCCGCACGAACGCCCCCAGGACCGCCCCCGACCGGCCACCGCCCGCCCCTGCCGCACGCGGCCACGCCATCCCCGCCGTCACCGTGGCCGCCACCGTGGCCGTCACCGTGGCCGCCGCCCTGATCCTCAACCTCGCCATCTACGGCCTCGGACGCGCCGCCGGCGGCGACTTCCTGTTCACCGCCGCCGGCCGGCCCGCCGAGGTCGACGCGCTCACCGTCGCAGGCTTCACCGTCCTGCCGCTGCTGGTGGGGATGACGATGGTGGCGGCACTCGCCCGCGTCTGGCGATGGGTGGTGCCCGCAGCGCTGGTCATCGCCCCGGCGCTCGCCCTCGGAACCGTCCCCCTCATGACCCTTCCCGCCGATCTCGACACCACCAGCAAGCTCGCGCTGGCGCTGTGCCATGTCGCGCTCGTACCGGTGACCGTCACCGGCCTGCTGAGACTCCGCCGGCCCCGCCCCGAACGACCCACCCCCAGCCCATCCACCGGGCAACCCTGACCCGACGACCGCAACCCGGCGGCACCCTCCCGAGCCGGCCCGGAACCGAAGGCGGCCGGCAGGCCCCAGCCGGGTCAGTCAGAAGGGCGCGCCCGGCTCCGCAGGTACCGCCGGCCCAGCGCCCCGTACCAGATCATGATGGACAGGTGGAGGGCGTACCCGAGCTGTTCCAGCCCAGCACGTCGAAGGCCGGCTCGGTCAGATGCAGTCCGGACCGCTCCGCCACCGCGGCCGGCGCGGCGGCAGGGTCGGCCGGATTCAGGGTCAACCCCGATGGCACCGCGATGGCCGTACCGGCGATCATGGCCACCAACGAGGTCACCAGCAGGACACCGGCAAGCCGGGTACGAGGGTTCGCATCGGTCATGGGCGGTGACGCCAGGACCTTGCCGCAGGGACAAAGTCAACCTGCCGGGGAGGAGCCACGGTGTGGCGGATCGGTCAACTGGCGCGGATGGTCGGCGTGTCCGAACGCACCCTGCGCCATTACGACAAGATCGGGCTGCTGGCTCCCGCCGCGGTGGACCTGTCCACCGGCTATCGCTGGTACGGCGCGGCCGAGCTGTCACGGCTGGAACGCATCCGCGGCCTGCAACGGCTCGGCCTGCCCCTGCGCCGCCACCGCGGCCCATGCCGAGGACCACCTCGCCACGCCGATGTCGATCCTGCCCCGGCAGACCGCGCTGCGGTCACGCCGCCTGCGCGTACGCCGGCTGCGTCTCGACCATCCATCCGAGCTCACGGATGGCAGGCCACCGGGCCGCCCGTCTTGGCGTCGGTGGCCGGTGGCAGCGCTGCGCCTCACCCCGTAATGTGCTGCTCAGCCGGACTTCTTCGACCGGCCTCCCGCAGATCAGGCGTCACCCCCAACCGAGACAAACGAGTACTATCGTGAGTGATATGGAAAACCGCCCCTCGCCCAGGGACCCTCAGCTGTCCCATCTCCGCGCCTCGGACAGCAACAGGGAGCAGTTCGCCGCCGTGCTCGGCGAAGCGATGAGCACCGGCCAGCTGAGCCACGAGGAGTACTCCGAACGCCTGGACAAGCTCTACCAGGCCAAAACCGTGGGAGAACTCCAGCTCCTCACCCACGACCTCCAGATCGACCAGCGCCACCCGGTGACCCCGAACCTCGTCTCAGGCGCGCCTGCCACGGAGTCCTCGCCCGAGAACGTCATCGCCGTCTTCGGCGGCAGCGAGCGCAAGGGCCGCTGGCGCGTCCGGCGCAGGACCGCGGCGTTCGCCCTGTTCGGTGGCGTCCGATTCGACATGACCAACGCCGAGTTCGAGGCGAGGGAGGTCGAGATCAGGGTCACCGCGATCTTCGGCGGGGCCGAGATCATCGTGCCCGAGGGGATGGAGGTGCGCAGCGAGGGCGTCGGGATCTTCGGCGGCTTCGACGTACACGGCAGCGCGGACGTCGATCCGTCGGCGCCGGTGCTCGTGGTGAAGGGCCTGGCGCTGTTCGGCGGGGTGACCGGCAAGCCACAACGGCCCAAGCGCTGAGGACGACGCCGTGGCCGCGCTCCGCGGTCGTCATCGGCCACTGAAGTGATCATGATGACGGACACGCGGCTGACCACCTATCGCGACGTTTCCACCGCCCTGGCCCGCCACGACGACCACGCACTGGCCGAGCTGCTGCAGCGTGAGGCCGTGCCCCTCGGCACCGGCATCGGCGGGACGTCCGCGCGGCTCGAGGTCGGCGGCACCCCGGTCTTCGTCAAACGGGTCCCCCTCACCGAGCCCGAGCTCCGCCACCCGCGCTCGACGGCCAACCTGTTCGGGCTGCCGCCCTTCTGCCAGTACGGCATCGGCTCCCCCGGCTTCGGCGCCTGGCGCGAACTGGCCGCGCACACGATGACCACCGAGTGGGTGCTGACCAGCCGGTCCCCCGGCTTCCCGCTGCTGTACCACTGGCGGGCGCTGCCCGACGCCGAGCCGGCCCCGCTGTACGGACCGCTGGCCGACATCGATCGGGCGGTCACCTTCTGGGAGGGCGCGCCCGGCGTACGCCGCCGCCTCGAAGCGCTGGCGGAGGCGCCGGCGAGCCTGACGCTCTTCCTGGAGCACTTCCCGTACAACCTGGACCAGTGGCTGGACGAGCAGGTACGCGCGGGCGACGCCGACCGCGCGTGCACCCTGGCGGACCAGCGGCTGCGTGAGGCCGTGTCCTTCATGAACGCGAACGGCCTCCTGCACTTCGACGCGCATTTCAAGAACGTCCTCACCGACGGGCGCGGCCTCTACCTGACCGACTTCGGGCAGGCCGTGTCGCCCCGGTTCGACCTGTCGGAGGAGGAACGGGCCTTCTATCGCCGGCACCTCACCTTCGACCGCACCTACACGCTGACGTACATGGTGAACTGGCTGGCCGGCACCTTCCACGGCGCCGACTGGCCGGGACGTCGCGAACTGGTGCGGGAATGGGCGGCGGGAGCACGGCCGACCGGCGTGCCCGGCGGGGTCGCGGCCCTGCTGTCGCGGCACAGCCCGCTGGCCACCGTGCTGAACGACTTCTACCACGCTCAGCAGAGCGAGAGCAAGAAGACGCCGTACCCGCTGGAGGAGATCCGCCAGGTCGCCGCACGGCACGCCCTGACGACCTCAGTGGAGAACGTCAGCTCCTCGCACCACGGACGATGCGATACAGCACGTTAGGACGCAGCGGCCCTTCGGGCTCGGTGGGGTCGTCGAAGTCGTCGGCCGGGTCCCGGGTCATGCCGATCCGGCGCATCACCGCCTGGGAACGAAGGTTGGTGGCCGTCGTGACGGCGAGGATCTCGGGAAGCTCAAGAGCGTCGAATCCGTGGGCCAGGACGGCCAGCGCGGCCTCGGTGGCATAGCCCCGGCCCCAGGCCGAGCGGGCGAGCCGCCACCCGATCTCCACTCCGGTGAACGGCATGTGCTCGTCCACGTCATCCAAGCCCGCGAAGCCGACGAACTCGCCCGTGGCCTCCACCTCGACCGCCCACCACCCGTAGCCTCGCTGGTCGAACTCGGCCTGGAACCGCGCCACGGAGGCGTCGCTCTGCTCGCGGGTCAGCAGGTCGCCCAAGTGCTCCCGGACCTCGGGATCGGCGTTCATCGCCGCCCACGGTTCAAGGTCGGATGCACGCCATCGGCGCAGGATGAGGCGATCGGTACGCAGTTCAGCCATGCTGCCGAGCCAACCTGACCGCCGTGCCCGGGGCAATCACTTTTCTTCCGCTTCCTCGGCGTGACCCGCGCGTCCCGAAGGCGGCCCGGCCGACAAGCAGCAGGCGGCCGTGCTCGGTGCCGTGCCCCGGGCAGGCGACACCTGTCCCGCCAAGGCAGCAGTAGCGCACGCGTCCGCCGCTGGTGACCTCGAACTCCCACTGCTCCAGCTCCTTGCCGTTGTGACGATGAGTCGCAAGGTCACCACGTAGACGATGTTGCCGATCATGACCCGCGCTGATGCGAGGATCAATCCGCAGACTTTCGAAGCATCGCCGTGTATTGGATAAGGCGTGTCGGCACAGCTCATCCCAACCCCGCACAGCCTCGCTGGTACCGAATCGAACATCCCATTCGTCATCAGGAGGCGGCACCGTCACCCGGTCTCCACGCTTCGGGCTCACGCGGAGACCTGTACCGGCCCGAAGTCACCGCTCGTGGCCTTACGAGCCTCGGCGTATTGCGCAGGATCTGCCTTGATTCTGGCAGTGGCCCGCCAGCCCGCTATGACCTCTTGGGTAGTGGCATCGACATCCAGCTCGGCCGCATCGGAGAGCGCCTCAACCAGTTCCAAGGTGAAGGCGCGAAGCTCATCGGGGGAAAGGTGACGCACCCAGGGAAAGACGTCCGGCATCGCCAGAACCAGCGCGCGCGCAGTGGGATCATGCTTGATCAGGGCAAGGAACAGCCGGGACGCAGTTGCCAGCGTCCGATCGCGCTCCTCCTCACGGTCTGCCGCAGTCAGATAGAAATCGGCAGCGTCACGATGGGTTACACGCACACGCCCTAGGCGTACCGCACGCTCTGCGACGGCCCGGGGGTTCCTGGACAGATCAGAGAACGTGACGGGGACCAGCAACGGACCAGGGTGAGTCCTCAGCAAGCGCGCGCATACCTCGTGATGCTTGTCTCCGTGGTTGAGCGCCGCAACCAATGGGCCTGTGTCAAGGACGATCACAGGCAGTGATTGTCCTCCGACTTCAAGATCTCTTCGCTGCGTTCGGCAAAATCCGGCTCAGCCGCCAGCAGACCGATGAATGGCAGGTCACGGACGGCTGGCGGCTCATCGAGCTGATCTTTGACCAAGCGCAGCAGAGGCGCGACCTTCTCCTCGGGGAGCCGGTCCACCAGGTGATGAAGTTCCTCGCGCATCACGCTCATGACGTCATTGCATAGACAAGGCTTTCCAGGAAGCCGGGACACATCTTGTCGACATCTCAGCGATGCGCTCAGGTCTCGCCGGAGGTCAGGCCGACAGGGCAGGCGACGCCCGTACCGCCGATGCCGCAGTACCCATTGGGCACTTTGTACAAATTTTGCTGGTGGTAGCGCTTCGCTTCAGGCAATAAGTTGTGCAGCCTAACGGGGCTTCGACCGGTACTCAGCCCACAGATCGACGGCCTCTTGGAGATCAAGAGCGGCAACATCCTCGCGAGCCATCCCCACTGTGTGGATCAGCCGGTCCGCGAGCCAATCTGGAACCGGTTCTCTAGGGGGCGCTTTCTCCACCCGAATGTGATCGGCAAGCGTGCCAAGACGCTCGATCACCTGGCCGAGTTGGACAATCTCCGGACGGTCGGCCCCCGCCTCGCGAACCCTCGCCGTCGCCTCAGCGTAGACTTCCGCGTCGGCTCGCTCACCGACGGCCCACACTTCACAGATCTCCACCGACTTGTCCTCGGTGATGCGGTAGACAACACGCCAGGTGTTGCGACCGACCACAAGCTTCCGGAAACCGGTCAGTTCCCCGCTGAGCGGGTAGCCGGCCTCGGGATTCTCCAGCAGGAGAAGGATCTTCTTGAGTACCTTGGGCACCGCATCTGGGCCGATGCGCCGGAGGTCATCAACCGCTGGCGCAGTGAAGACGACGTCGGACACGAATCACTCGTCGTCCGGGATGACGGCCAGAGACTCGCGAGTATGCCCGAAAGCGGCGAGCACCTCATCGAGCGAGACCCGCTCGCCCGTGTCCGTGACCGACCGGGCAAGCACAAGCGCCAGATCACGCAGATCAGCCGCCGCTTCCTCAAGCTCATGGAGCCGACGAATACTCACCACGGCCGCCACTGGCTGATGCCGACGGGTGACCACCAGATCGGTCCCCTGCTCCGCATCAGCCACCAGGCGGGCAACGCCTCGCTGGGCCGCCTCTGTGACGGTCAGCTCAGTAGGGTCGTGCAGAACAGTCATGCATCGACTGTACATGTTTCTGTATAGAATCGCAGCCCCCCGCCCAAGCATCGCCTCACGCGCGTCACCGGACGTCAGGCCCACTGGACAAGCGACTCCGGTCCCGCCGACGCCGCAGTACCCATTGGGAACTTTAAAAAGATATTGCTGGTGGTAGTGCTTCACCTCAGGCAACAGAATGATCAGACTGCAAGATTCGTGACTTGACAGCATCTTGGCGACCCACATAGGAGGACACGCTTGCAGGCCGAAGCCATGCATGTTCTATAATCGCACACATGGATGCGGAGGAGCAGAACCAGCTGGGCAGCCGCATCGCGGACGCACGCCGACGAACAGGCCTCACTCAGGCAGAGCTGGCAGTAACGATCTCCCTCGACAGGTCTGCGCTTGCAAAGATCGAGAACGGCTCCCGTCGCGTGTCCGCCTTGGAGCTTTCCCGAATCGCCGACGCAGTCGGTGAGAGGGTCGAATGGTTCTTCGACCAGACACCTGAAGCGATCATCTCACACCGTAATCTTCAGGATCCTGGGGCTGTGAGCCCTGCGATCGACAGACTGATTGAGCTGGCCGCCAGAAACGTTGAGTTCGTCACCTCTCGCACAGTTAAGGCATGGCCGAAGAGCCGAGTGCTTGATCGCCCTAGTTCTGCGAGCGACGCCGAGGACGCCGCCGCAGAAGCGCGCAAGCTGATCGGCTTGGCCCCTGCAAAACCTGCACTCAGCCTTTCCACGGAAGTAGCCAAACTCGGTCTCTTCACCTTCTCCTTCGACATGGGCGCCGACGCCGCCGATGCGGCCTCCATTCTCCTCGAGGAGGGCGGGGTGGCGATTGTCAACGGGAGCCTTCGTGTAGGCAGACGGCGGCTCGCCTTGGCGCACGAGTTGGGTCACTACCTGTTCGCAGACGAGTACAACATCGACTGGCGCATCTCGGAGCATCAGAACGACGACGTTTGGGAGGCCCGACTCGATCGCTTCGGGCGGGCGCTGCTGCTGCCACAACATGGCCTGAAGGCGGACTTGTCTTGCCTGAAGGCGGAAGGGAGCGATCTCCGGACCACTGCCATCAAGCTGGCCAGTGGTTACCAGGTAGACATGTCCACGCTGGCACGCCGGCTGGTGGAATTGGAACTCATAGACCAGAAGGACGCAGGCTTCATTCGCTCTGTCCGCACGACGAAGGCCGACATCATCGAGCACAACCTCGTCGTGCCACAGGAGCTCGAAGCACCCCACCTGCCGGATCCGTACGTCAAGGGAATCCTTACGCTCTACCGGAATGCGGTCGTGTCTGCGGCGCGGGCCACTGACCTCCTCTTTGACACGTGGAGCGAAGACGACTTGCCTGAGGTGCCACAGTTGCCAGAGAGTTCCATCTGGAAGTTCGTCTCGTAGGCGCCATGAGCGATATCGAGACGCTGGTCTTCGACACGGGGCCTTTGAGCCATTTCGCGATCAACAACTGGCTGGGGGTCCTGAAGGCAGTCGTGGGCGACCGCAGGGCATTGATACCTGATGTGGTCGTGGCTGAGCTCAAGGTCGGTGCCGCTCGGGATACCCGAATCGCGGCTGCTTTGGATGCCTCCTGGGTGGAGCAATACGAGCTTCGCTCGTTGGACGAGACAAAGGCGTACGCCCATTTCGCCCGGTTATTGGTGCGCGGCGAGCGGAACCGAGGGGAAGCCGGTGTACTTGCCCTCGCCCAAACTTTGGACGCTACCGCAGTAGTAGACGACCGTGCCGCACGAAAAGCCGCAGAGGATCACGGGATCCAGCTCTCCCCTACCCTCGCCCTACTCTGCTCCTCGATTAGGAGTGGCTTGCTCACTGCCCCCCTTGTTGCCGAGCTTGCAGATGATCTCCTAAGCAGCGAGTATCACCTCCCCTTCAGGCCAGGAGACTTCATAGCCTGGGCGGCGGACAATGGCCTCATCCCCGAGGACCAGCCTAGTAACGTATAGCACGTCAGACCCGTGAGGCTTTTCCAACCTGATCGCGCTGGTCAGCAGGGCGCGGCGCCGGGAGGGGTTGGCATGAGAAGAGGCTCCCGGTAAGACAGCAGTCGGCCAAGATCCGATGCCTCTACCGGAGAGCCTCGTTGCTGTCATACCCTGCCGCGATTCCGCTGTCCAATCGCACCCTGATCCGCCTGGCCGAGCTGATCCACGGCCGGCGTTCCGAGCGCCGCTGCCGATGGCGGCGCCTGGACCCATCCCGGCAAGCCCTGCTGGTCCTGGCCCACCTGCGCAACGGTGACACCTACGCGCGGCTGGCCGCCGACTTCCACGTCGGCACCAGCACCGCCTGGCGCTACGCCCGCGAGGCGACCGACCTGCTCGCCCTGCTCGCCGACGACGTCCACGCCGCCGTCTTACGCGCCGGCCGCCTGGCCTGCACCATCCTGGACGGCACCCTGATCCCGATCGACCGGCTGGCCGACGAACGGCCCTACTACTCCGGCAAATACCAACGCCACGGCGTCAACGTGCAGGTCCTGGCCGATCCAGCCGGCCGGCTGATGTGGGCCTCACCCGCGCTGCCCGGTGCCACGCACGACCTGACCGCCGCCGCGCCACCGGCCTGATCGACGCGCTGACCGCCGCAAGGGTGAGGATCTTCGCCGACAAGGCATATCAAGGCGCGGGCGGCAGCATCCGCACCCCGTTCAAAGGCCATCGGCTGCGGCCTCCGCTGTCGCGCCATCAGCGCTCGGTCAACCGCGCCCACGCTCGCATCCGCGCCTGCGGGGAACGGCCCGTCGCCACCCTGAAGACCTGGAAGGTCTTGACTCGGCTGCGCTGTTGCCCGCACCGCGCCACAGCGATCGTGCAGGCCATCCTCGTCCTGCAGCTCATCGAAGAAGGCCGCTACTCAGGATGAAAAGCGCTCCGTCTTCGAAGCATCAGCGCATCCGCCGAGCATCACCTTGCTCGGCGATGCAAGCCACCGGCTGGAACACAGTACATAGCCCCGCCTTACGCGCCTTCAGGCGTCGCCGGAGGTCAGGCCCACCGGACAGGCCACGCCCGTGCCGCCGATCCCGCAGTACCCATTGGGCACTTTGTACAAGTATTGCTGGTGATAGTCCTCCGCGTAGTAGAACGGGCCGGCTTCGGCCAGTTCGGTGGTGATGTCGCCGTAGCCGGCCGCGCTCAGCACCTCCTGGTACGCCTCCCGCGAAGCCTCCGCCGCCTTGCGCTGCTCGGGTGAGTGGTAGTAGATGGCGGAGCGGTATTGGGTGCCGACGTCGTTGCCCTGGCGCATGCCCTGGGTGGGGTCGTGGGCCTCCCAGAAGATCTTCAGGAGCTCCTCGTACGAGATCCGGGCGGGGTCGTAGACGACGCGGACGGCCTCGGTGTGGCCGGTGAGGCCGGAGCAGACCTCTTCGTACGTCGGGTTGGGGGTGTAGCCGCCCTGGTAGCCGACGGCCGTGGTGACGACTCCGGGGGTCTGCCAGAACTTGCGCTCGGCGCCCCAGAAGCAGCCCAGGCCGAAGTCGGCCACCTCCAGCTCCTCGGGGTACGGCGGGGCCAGCGGGGCGTCCAGGACCGCGTGGCGGGGTGCCACGGGCATCCGCTCCGGGCGGCCCGGCAGGGCGTCCTCCGGCCGGACCATCGATGTCTTGTTGCCGCCGAACAGCCAGCCCATCGCGCTACCTCCAGCTCGCGTCCTCGGGTCAGCCTACCTGGGCCGCCTCGGCGGGCCGGGTGGGCTTCATCTCTCGCAACGTTTTAGGAGATCTACACATTTCCACTTAGAGGATGAAATTTGTGGTTAAAGGTGGTAACGGGCGAAGATAGATTTCATGCCTGACTCTCGGCGCGGTGTGCTGTACGGGATCGCCGCCTACACCATGTGGGGCCTCTTCCCCCTCTACTGGCCTCTCCTCAAGCCCTCCGGCGCCGTGGAGATCCTCGCCCACCGGATGGTGTGGTCGCTCGTGTCCGTTCTCGCGGTGCTCGCCGTACGCCGCCACTGGTCCTGGTTCAGGGAGCTGGCCCGCCAGCCGCGCAAGCTCATCCTGCTCACGCTGGCCGCGATCACGGTCACGATCAACTGGGGCACCTACATCTACGCCGTCAACAGCGGCCACGTCGTGGAGACCGCGCTCGGCTACTTCATCAACCCCCTCGTCAGCGTGCTGTTCGGGGTGGTGCTGCTGCGCGAGCGGCTGCGTCCGCTGCAGTGGGTGGCGGTCGGGTTCGGGGCTCTGGCGGTGGTGGTGCTGACGTTCGACTACGGCCGGCTGCCGTGGGTGGCGCTGGTGCTGGCCGTCAGCTTCGGCATCTACGGGCTGCTGAAGAAGAAGGCGAACGTGGAGGCCACCGAGAGCCTGGCGATCGAGACGCTGGTGCTGCTGCTGCCGGCGCTCGGCTATCTGGCCTTCCTTCAGGCGAGCGGCGGGTCGACGTTCCCGGGGCAGGGGCTGGGGCACGCGGCGCTGCTGGTCGGGGCCGGGCTCATCACGGCGGTGCCGCTGATCTGCTTCGGCGCGGCGGCGATCAGGGTGCCGCTCAGCACGATCGGGCTGCTGCAGTACATCGCGCCGATCCTGCAGTTCGCCTGCGGGGTGCTGATCGCCAAGGAGGTCATGCCGTCCAGCCGGTGGATCGGGTTCTCGATCGTGTGGCTGGCCCTGGCGATCTTCACGTACGACAGCCTGAGGACGGCCCGTCAGGCCGCCCGGGTGCGCAGGGACGCGGCCTCAGCCGGAACGCCGGACCACGTAGTCGCACAGAGCTAGGAACGCCTCGCGGGCCGGGATGTCCGGCAGACCGGAGATGTCGGCCCGCGCCCGGTTCACCCACGCCTCCAGCTCCTCACGCGAGCGTGTCATGGCGGGGTGGGCGCGCAGCAGCTCCAGTGCCTCCTCCACGTCCTCCTCGGCCACGGGGCCGGACAGCAGGGCGGTCAGGCGCGGGGAGTCGCCGGCGGCCAGCGCGTAGAGGACAGGGAGGGTCTTGATGCCCTCGCGGAGGTCGGTGCCCGGGGTCTTGCCCGACTGGGCGCCGGAGGAGGCGACGTCCAGCAGGTCGTCGCCGAGCTGCCAGGCCACGCCGATCGCCTCGCAGGCGCGGCTCAGCCGCTCCTCCACGTCGGCGGGGGCGCCGGACAGCAGCGCGCCGAACCGGCCGGAGGCGGCGATGAGGGAGCCGGTCTTGTCGGCGAGGACGTCGAGGTAGTGCGTGACCGGGTCCTCGCCGTCGCGCGGGCCCACGGTCTCGCGGATCTGGCCGCGGACCAGGCGGGAGAACGTCTGGGCCTGGATGCGGATCAGCTCGGGGCCGAGGTCCGCGAGCAGGTCGCTGGCCTGGGCGAAAAGGTAGTCGCCGGTGAGGATCGCCACGGTGTTGTCCCACCGGGCGTTCGCCGACGGCGAGCCCCGGCGCACGGGGGCCTCGTCCATGACGTCGTCGTGGTAGAGCGAGCCGAGGTGGGTCAGCTCGATGACGACCGCGCCGGGCACCACACCCGGCGCGGACGGGTCGCCGAACTGGGCGGCCAGCAACACCATCAACGTACGGAACCGCTTGCCACCCGCCTCGATGAGGTGCTTGGACGCCTCCGTGACGAAGGCGTCCTCGCTCTCCACCGACGAGCGCAGGAGTTTCTCGACCGCGGCCAGTCCGTTGGCCACGTCCTGCGCCAACCGCTCGTCCTCAATGGGAAGGTCAACCACGGGTGGCGCAGACATAGAGATTCCCCTTATCTAATGAACAGGCTGCTAGCAGCGTCGTTGGCGATACCGAGCACGGACTCCGGGTAGAGCCCCACTCCTACGGTAACCAGCAGCGAAACCGCGATGACCGCCACGGTCCCCGTACTGGGGACGGCGATCGCCGGGCCGTCGGCGGCGGGTTCGCTGAAGAACATCAGCACGATGACGCGGACGTAGAAGAACGCGGCCACCGCGGACGCGATCACGCCCACCACGACCAGGCCGGCCATCCAGCCGCCGATCGGGTCGCCGGGCTGCGTGCCGCTGTCGAGCGCGGCCGTGAACACGGCGTACTTGCCCATGAAGCCGCTGGTCAGCGGGATGCCCGCGAAGGCCAGCAGGAAGAAGGCGAACGTGCCGGCGAGCACCGGGGCCCGCTTGCCGAGCCCGGCCCACCGCGACAGGTGGCCGGCCTCGCCGCCCGGGTCGCGGATCAGCGTGACGACCGCGAACGCGCCAACCGTGGTGACGCCGTAGACCGCGAGGTAGAACAGGATCGCCTTGAGCGAGACCGCGTTCTGCTCGGCGGTGCCGAAGGTCGCCATCACGCCGATGAGCAGGAAGCCCGCGTGCGCGATCGACGAGTACGCCAGCATCCGCTTGATCTCGGTCTGCGTGATCGCCAGCACCGAGCCGACGATCATGGTCAGCGCCGCGATGACCCAGATGACCGGACGCCAGTCCCAGTCGAGGTTGCCGAGGCCGACCCAGAACACCCGCAGCACCGCGCCCACGGCCGCGACCAGCGTGCCGGAGGCCATGAGGGCGGTGATCGGGGTCGGGGCGCCCTGGTAGACGTCCGGCTTCCACGCCTGGAACGGGGCCGCGCCGATCTTGAAGAGCAGGCCCACGCCGAGCATGGCGAGACCGATCATCAGCAGTGGGTCGAGCCCGGACCCGGCCGACAGGGCCTGGTTGATGCCGGGCAGCGAGACGGTGCCCGCGAACCCGTAGACCATGGCGGTGCCGTACAGGAAGAACGCCGAGGAGAACGCGCCGAGCAGGAAGTACTTCATCGACGCCTCCTGCGACAGCAGGCGGCGCCGGCGGGCCAGGCCGCACAGCAGGTAGAGCGGCAGGGACATGACCTCGAGGGCCACGAACATCATCAGCAGGTCGTGCGCGGCCGGGAACAGCAGCATGCCGCCGACCGCGAACAGCACCAGCGGGTAGACCTCGGTGTGGCCGGAGCCGTTGTCGACGGACTCGGCGGCCTCCTCGTCGGCGCTGCCGGGCACGCTCGCGGCCGAGGCGACGAAGTGTCCCTCGTCGTTGATGAGCAGCACGCACACGAACGACAGGACGAGGATGACGCCCCAGAGGAACAGCGACGGGCCGTCCACGGCCAGCGCCCCCATGGCGGAGGGGGCGGTGGACACCTGGCCGCGCAGCACCTGCACCAGCACCAGCGCGAACGCGCCGGCCAGGCTCAGCAGGGTGAGCGGCACGTGGATGGACTTGCGCAGGTAGCGCGGCGCGAACGCCTCGACGAGCACGCCGATGATGGCCGCGCCGAACACGATCAGCAGCGGCGCCAGTGTGCCGTACTCGATCGTGGGTGCGTCAATGGCGGGGTTCACTGACCTGTCCCCTTCTCAGCGATGGTGGAGACCGGCACCTGCACGTTGGTCAGCGTCTGGTGCACGGACGGGTTGATCACGTCGAGCAGCGGCTTCGGGAAGAAGCCGAACCCGATGATCAGCGCGACGAGCGGGGCCAGGACCCAGATCTCGCGGGCGTTGAGGTCCTTGAACGCCTTGACCGGCTCGGCGGTCGGCCCGTTCATGGTCCGCTGGACCATCCACAGGATGTAGACGGCGGCGAGGATGACGGCGACCGCCGAGATCACCGCGGCGGCGGTCAGGGCGCCGGAGCCGTGGGCCTGGCTCTCGTACGTCCCGATCATGACCATGAACTCGCTGACGAAGGACGACAGGCCCGGCAGCGAGAGCCCGGCGAGACCGGCGACCAGGAAGAAGCCGGCCAGCACCGGGGCCACCCGCTGCACGCCGCCGTAGTCGCCGATGAACGGCGAGCCGCGCCGCGCGATGAGGAAGCCCGCCGCGAGGAACAGCGCGCCGGTGGCGAAGCCGTGGTTGACCATGTAGAGGGCGGCGCCGGACGACGCCGTGGACGACATGGCGAACACGCCCAGCACGATGAAGCCGAAGTGCGAGATCGACGTGTACGCGATGAGGCGCTTCATGTCGGTCTGCCCGATGGCGACGATCGCGCCGTAGATGATGCTGATGACCGCCAGCACCACGATCGGCATCGTGAACGCCTTGGCGGCGTCGGGGAACAGCTCCAGGCAGAAGCGCAGCATGCCGAACGTGCCGACCTTGTCCAGCACGCCGACCAGCAGCACCGCGGCGCCGGCCGGGGCCTGGGCCGCCGCGTCGGGCAGCCAGGTGTGCACCGGCCAGAGCGGCGCCTTGATGGCGAAGGCGATGAAGAAGCCGCCGAACAGCCACTTCTGCATGGTCGGGTCCTGGATGGCCCCGACGAGCTCCGGGAACATGAACGTGGACTTGCCGGCCACGACGTAGAGCCCGATGACCGCGACCAGCATGAGCAGGCCGCCGAAGAGCGAGTACAGCAGGAACTTCACGGCCGCGTAGGACCGCTGGGCGCCGCCGTACGACCCGATCATGAAGTACATCGGGATGAGCATGGCCTCGAAGAACACGTAGAAGAGGAAGATGTCGGTCGCCGCGAAGACGCCGATCATCATCGTCTCCAGCACCAGCAGCAGCGAGAAGTACGTCTTCACCGACCGCTTGGGCGTGATGAGCGTGCCGTCGGCGGTCTTCACGCCGTCGGCGTCGTGCCAGGAGGCCAGCACCACGATCGGCACCAGCACCGCCGACAGGGCGATGAGCACCAGGGCCACGCCGTCGACGCCGACCCCGAACTTCACGCCGAAGCTCGGGATCCAGTTGTAGGCGGCGGTGAACTGGAAGCGGTCGCCGTCGGGGTCGAACCCGGCCGCCATGACGCCCGTGAGCACCAGCACCGCAAGCGAGACCAGCAGCGTGACCTGCTTGGCCAGCTTGTCGCTGCCCTTGGGGAGCAGGGCCACCACGATGGCGCCCACCACGGGCACCGCCATGAGTATCGGAAGCCAGGGTGACATCAGATGGTCCCAACGAGGAGCAGGGCGCCGGTCAGCAGGGCGGCACCGATGAAGATGGACAACGCGTACGTCCTGGCGAAGCCCGTCTGGATCCGCCGGAGGCGGCCGGAGCTGCCGCCGATGCCGGCGGCCAGGCCGTTGACCAGGCCGTCGATGCCGCGGTTGTCGAAGAACACCGCGAGGCGGGTCAGCCACTGGCCGGGACGCATGAACAGCGACTCGTTGATCGCGTCGCCGTAGAGGTCACGGCGGGCGAACGTGGTGAGGAACGAGCCGCGCGGCTGCACGGCGGGCACCTCGGCCCGGCCGTAGCGCATCCAGGCGAAGACCGCGCCGACCGCGACGAGCGCGAGCGTGACCAGACCCGGGGTGGAGAACGGCGCGAAGTGCGGCGTCTCGGCCACCGAGCCGCCGACCGCCGGGATCAGGAACTGGTACAGCGTCCCGCCCAGCACCAGCCACGCGCCGAGGCCCAGCGCGCCCAGCGACAGCACCATGAGCGGCACCGTCATGACGGCCGGGGACTCGTGCGGGTGGGCGTCGTCCGCCCACCGCTTCTGCCCGAAGAAGGTCATGAAGACCATCCGCGACATGTAGAAGCCGGTGATGCCCGCGCCGAGCACGGCCAGCCAGCCGAGGACCGGCGCGTGGTGCACCGCGGTCTCGATGATGCCGTCCTTGGTGAAGTAGCCGGACAGCAGCGGGAAGCCGATGATCGCGAGGTAGCCGATGAAGAACGTGACGAACGTGACCGGCATGAACTTGCGCAGTCCGCCGTACTTCCGCATGTTGACCTCGTCGTTCATGCCGTGCATGACCGAGCCGGCGCCGAGGAAGAGGTCGGCCTTGAAGAAGCCGTGCGTGATGAGGTGGCCGATGGCGAAGGCGTAGCCCGCCGGGCCGAGGCCCGCGCCGAGCATCATGTAGCCGATCTGCGACATCGTCGAGCCGGCCAGCCCCTTCTTGATGTCGTCCTTCGCGCAACCGATGATGGCGCCGGCGAGCAGCGTGGCCGCGCCGACGATGGTGACGGCCAGGGCCGCCCCCGACCCCTCGGGGAAGAAGAACGCGCCGGAGCGGACCACCAGGTAGACGCCCGCGGTGACCATGGTCGCGGCGTGGATGAGGGCCGAGACCGGGGTCGGGCCCTCCATCGCGTCGAGGAGCCAGGACTGCAGCGGGAGCTGGGCGGACTTGCCGCACGCGCCGAGCAGGAGCAGCAGGCCGATGGCGAGCATGACGCCGTCGGAGGCGCCGGCCTCGCCGATCTTGCCGTAGAGGTCCTTGAAGGCGAGCGTGCCGAACGTCGTCCAGATGACGAACATGCCGACCAGCAGGCCGAAGTCGCCGACGCGGTTGACGACGAACGCCTTCTTCGCCGCGACCGCCGCCGACGGCTTGAACTGCCAGAAGCCGATGAGCAGGTAGGACGCCAGGCCGACACCCTCCCAGCCGATGAACAGCCCGACGTAGTTGTCGGCCAGCACCAGCAGGAGCATGGCCGAGACGAACAGGTTGAGGTAGCCGAAGAACCTCCGCCGGTGCTCGTCGTGCGCCATGTAGCCGATCGAGTAGATGTGGATCAGCGAGCCCACACCGGTGATCAGCAGCGCGAAGCTGATCGACAGCGGGTCGATCAGCAGCCCCATCTTCAGGTCGAGGTTGGGGATGAACTCATACAGCTCGACCGCGCGGCGGCGCTCGCTCGCACCGAACCCGATCAGCTCGAAGAACGCCAGCACCGCCACGACGAACGAGGCGAGGGACATGGCCACGCCCAGCAGATGGCCCCAGCGGTCGGTCAGCTTGTTGAACACCAGCAGGATGAACGCCCCGACCAGCGGGAGGGCGATCATCAGCCAGGCGTTGCCGATCACGCCGCCGGTGTGCTGGGTGATCTGAGCGATTTCAGACTCCACCAGTCACCTCTTAGTACTTCAGCAGGTTGGCGTCGTCGACGGACGCGGACCTGCGGGTTCGGAAGATCGTCACGATGATGGCCAGGCCGACCACGACCTCGGCCGCGGCCACCACCATCACGAAGAACGCGATGATCTGGCCCTCCAGGTTGCCGACCTGCCTGGAGAAGGTGACGAAGGCGAGGTTGCAGGCGTTGAGCATGAGCTCGACGCACATGAACACCACGATCGCGTTGCGCCTGATCAGCACGCCCATGGCGCCGATGGCGAACAGCAGGCCGGACAGGACGAGGTAGTGCGTGGTCACTTGGTCACCTCACTGCCGTGCTCGGTCGCGTCCTGCTCGGCCTCCGTGGGCGCCTCGTCCTGCTCGGCCGTGTGCTTGAGGGCCTCGGCGAGCCTGGGGTCGGCGGGAAGGCGGTCGTGCTCGACGTCGTAGCGGGCGATGTAGCGGTTGACGGAGGTCTCGGCCACCGACCCGTCGGGCAGCAGCGCCGGCATGTCGATGGCGTTGTTCCTGGCGTACGTGCCCGGCCCCGGCAGCGGGGACGGGTGGTCGCCCTGGAAGCGAGCCTTGGACAGGTCCTTCTGCGTCGGCTTCTCGACCAGCCGCTCGCGGTGCGCGAGCACCATCGCGGCCAGCGCCGCCGTGATGAGCAGCGCCGAGGTGATCTCGAAGGCGAAGACGTACTTCGTGAACAGCGCGAGCGCGATCGAGCGGACGTAGCCGGCCGAGCCGGCGGTGGCCTGCTGGAGGCCGGCTTCCGGGGCGAAGACCGCGTTGCCGACGGCCACGACGATCAGCGTGCCGAAGCCGAGCGCCGCGAGGACCGCCCAGAAGCGCTGCCCCTTGAGCGTCTCGACGAAGGAGTCGGAGGAGTCGACGCCGACGAGCATGAGCACGAACAGGAACAGCATCATGATCGCGCCGGTGTAGACGATGATCTGCACCGCGGCCAGGAACGGCGCGTCCTGCACCGCGTACAGGACCGCGAGGCTGAGCATCACCGTGCCGAGCATCAGCGCGGAGTAGACGGCCTTCCGGTTGAAGACCATGCCGAGCGCCGCGCCGACGGAGACCACGGCGAGCACCCAGAACGTGATGGTCTCACCCATTGGTCCGCCCCAGCCGGTAGTAGTCCTCTTCGGTCTCACCGAGCCGCATGGGGTGCGGCGGCTGCTCCATGCCCTGGGTCAGCGGCGCGAGCAACATCTCCTTGGTGTAGATGAGGCTCTCGCGGCTGGTGTCGGCGAGCTCGTACTCGTTGGTCATGGTGAGCGCCCGGGTCGGGCACGCCTCGATGCAGAGGCCGCACAGGATGCACCGCAGATAGTTGATCTGGTAGGTGCGCCCGTAGCGCTCGCCCGGGGAGAACCGCTCCTCCTCGGTGTTGTCCGCGCCCTCGACGTAGATCGCGTCGGCCGGACACGCCCAGGCGCACAGCTCGCACCCGACGCACTTCTCCAGCCCGTCCGGCCAGCGGTTGAGCTGGTGACGCCCGTGGAAGCGCGGAGCCGTCGGCTTCTTCTCCTCCGGGTAGTTCGTCGTGACGGGCTTCTTGAACATCGTGTGGAAGGTGACCCCGAAGCCCTTGACGGGGTTCAGCCAATCAGTTAGTCCCACTGGGAATCTCCTTGTGCTGCACCCCGTGGTAGTGCGGAAGATCGAGCGGCGGCACCGGGAAGCCACCTGCCGCGGGCTCGTTGGACAGTTGCTCGAACTCGGCGTCGACCTCGGCCTTCCTGGCTTCCTTGCGCCGCTGGTTGACGGTGTCGAACCGCATCCAGATGGCCAGCGCGCCGACCACGATGACCACGCCCAGCGCGACACCGATCATCCGGTTGTCCTCGTTGACCACCACGTTGCGCACCGCGGCCACGAGGAGGATCCAGGCCAGGTTGACCGGGATGAGCACCTTCCAGCCCAGCGACATGAGCTGGTCGTAGCGCACGCGCGGCAGCGAGGCGCGCACCCACACGATGAAGCAGAAGGTCAGCACGAACTTGATGAAGAACCACAGCACCGGCATCCAGCCGGTGTGCGCCCACGTCCAGTCCATCGGCAGCGGAGCCCGCCAGCCGCCGAGGAACAACGTCACGGCGATGCCGGAGGCGGTGAAGGTGTGGAGGTACTCGCCCATCATGATGAGCGCGAACTTCAGCGACGAGGAGTATTCGGTCTGGAAGCCGCCGACCAGCTCGCCCTCGCCCTCGGGCAGGTCGAACGGGATGCGGGCGGCCTCGCCGAACATGCAGACCACGTAGATGAGGAACGACGGGATCAGCAGGACGGCGTACCAGGTGTCGGCCTGCGCCTTGACGATCTCGGAGGTGGACAGCGTGCCGGCGAAGATGAACACCGCCACGAACGACAGGCCCATCGCGATCTCGTACGACACCACCTGGGCCGCCGAGCGCAGACCGCCGAGCAGCGCGTACGGCGAGCGCGACGACCAGCCGGCCAGCACCACGCCGTAGACGGACACCGCGCCCATGGCCAGCATGAACAGCACCGCCACCGGCAGGTCCACGAGCTGCAGCGGCGTCTGGACGCCGAACAGGTTGACCATCGGCGCGAACGGCACGATCGAGAAGGCCAGGAACGCGGGGATCACCATGATGACCGGGGCCAGCAGGTAGAGCACCTTGTCCACGGTCCGCGGGAACAGGTCCTCCTTGAGGCCCATCTTCAGTCCGTCGGCGACGGACTGCAGGAGGCCGAACTTGCCGGCCCGGTTGGGCCCGTAGCGGTGCTGCATCCTGGCGATCAGCTTGCGCTCGAACCAGACGCCGAACAGGATGCCCAGCATCAGGAAGGCGAACAGCATCACGGCCTTGATGATCGTGATCCACAGCGGGTCCTTGCCGAAGTCGGCGAGGGTGGGATCGGCCGCGAGAACGAGGGTCATGAGGCGCTCCCGATGGTGACGATGTCGCCGGCCACCGCGTGCAGGTCACGGGTGACCGAGCAGCCGCCGGAGTTCGCCGGCACCCAGACCACGCGGTCCGGCAGGTCGGCGACGCGCACGGGGAGGGTGACGTCGCCGCCCACCACCAGCTTGTCGCCGTCCACGACGCCCAGCTCGGCGGCCGTGCTCGCGGAGACCAGTGCTTCGGCGGGGCGGGCGGTGCCCGCCAGGTAAGGCTCGCCGTCCTGCAGCCTGCCCTCGTCGAGCAGCAGGTGCCAGGTCGCCAGCAGCGCCTCGCCGGCCGCGGGGGCCGCCTGGGCGCGGGTGGCGAGCTGCGGCGCGGGCACCCGGCTGCCGCGCCAGGAGCCCAGGGCGGACAGCTCGCGCCGGACCGCCTTGGCGTCCGGCAGGCCGAGGTGCACGTCCATGCGGTCGGCCAGGTTGCCGATCACGGCGAGGTCGCTCTGCAGGCCGGGGACCTTGAGCGGCGCGTCGAAGGTGCGGCCGCGGCCCTCCCAGTTGACGAACGTGCCGCTCTTCTCCTGGACGGCGGCGACCGGCAGGACCACGTCGGCGCGGTCGGTGACGGCGCTGGCGCGGATCTCCAGGCTGACGATGAACGGGGTGTTCTCCAGCGCGTCGAGCGCCGCCGCCGGGTCGGCCAGGTCGTACGGGTCCACACCCGCCACGACCAGCGCGTCCAGCTCGCCGTCGCGGGCGGCGGCGAGGATGCCGGCCGTGTCGCGGCCCGGCGTGGCGGGCAGCGAGGCGACGTTCCACACCCGGGCGACCTCGGCCCGCGCGCTCTCGTCGTCGACCGGGCGGCCGATCGGCAGCAGGTTGGGCAGCGCGCCGGCCTCGACGGCGCCGCGCTCACCGGCCCTGCGCGGCACCCAGGCGAGCCGGGCGCCGGTGGCGTTGGCCAGCCGGACCAGCGCCGACAGCGCGCCCGGCGTGGTGGCCAGGCGCTCGCCGGCCAGCACGATCGTGCCCTCGGGCAGCCGGCCGACCAGCTCGCCGATGGCGTCCGCCTCGGCGCCCGGCGCGGTCTGGACGAGCACGCCGCCCATCTTGACCAGGCCCGGGGTGGCGAACGGGGCGATCGAGCTGACCTTGAGGCCCTTCTTCAGCGCCGCCTTGCGCAGGCGCAGGAAGACGATCGGCGACTCCTCCTCGGGCTCGAACCCGACGAGCAGCACGTGCGGGGCGTTCTCGAGGTCGGCGTAGCTGATCTCGATGCCCTTGCCGGCGACCGCGTGGGCCAGGAACTGCGCCTCCTCGGCGGAGTGCGGCCTCGCGCGGAAGTCGACGTCGTTACTGGCGAGGGCGAGCCGGGCGAACTTGGCGTAGGCGTAGGCGTCCTCGACCGTGACCCGGCCGCCGACCAGCACGCCGGCCTTGCCGCGGGCCTTGGCGAGGCCCTCGGCGGCGACCGTCAGCGCCTCCGGCCACGAGGCGGGCACGAGCACGCCCTCCTCGTTGCGGACCAGCGGCGTCTTGAGCCGGTCGGGCTGCGTGGCGTAGCTGAACGCCCAGCGGCCCTTGTCGCAGTTCCATTCCTCGTTGACCTGCGGGTCGTTGCCCGCCAGGCGGCGGGTGACGCGGCCGCGCCGGTGGTCGGTGCGCAGGCTGCACCCGGAGGCGCAGTGCTCGCACGCGCTCGGCGTGGACACCAGGTCGAACGGGCGGGCCCGGAACCGGTAGGCGGCGCCGGTGAGCGCGCCCACCGGGCAGATCTGCACCGTGTTGCCCGAGAAGTAGGAGTTGAACGGCTTGCCGTCGGCCGTCCGCACCTGCTCCTTGGCCCCGCGCTCGAAGAACTCGATGAGCGGGTCGCCGGCGATCTGGTCGGAGAAGCGGATGCAGCGCGCGCACTGGACGCAGCGCTCGCGGTCCAGCAGCACCTGCGTGGACAGCGGCAGCGGCTTGGGGAACGTGCGCTTCTGCTCCTGGAAGCGGGACTCGCCGCGGCCGTTGGACATCGCCTGGTTCTGCAGGGGGCACTCGCCGCCCTTGTCGCAGACCGGGCAGTCGAGCGGGTGGTTGAGCAGCAGGAACTCCATCGCGGCCCGCTGCGCCTTCTCCGCGACCGGCGAGGTGAGCTGGGTCTGCACGACCATGCCCTCGGCGACCTCGATCGCGCACGACGGCTGCGGCTTGGGGAAGCCGCGGCCGTTGCCCGCGTCGGGGATGTCGACCAGGCACTGGCGGCAGTTGGCCGCCGGGTCGAGGAGCGGGTGGTCGCAGAACCTCGGGATCTGGATGCCCAGCAGCTCGGCGGCCCTGATGATCAGAGTGCCCTTGGGGACACTGACCTGGAACCCGTCGATGGTCAGGGTCACCAGGTTCGTTTCTGTCTCTACGACGGTCACTGCTCACCCCAGAGAGTGGACTTCTTCGGGTCGAACGGGCAGCCGCCGATCTCGAAGTGCTTGAGGTACTCCTCGCGGAAGTACTTCACCGAGGAGTGGATCGGGCTCGTCGCCCCGTCGCCGAGGGCGCAGAACGCGCGGCCCAGGATGTTGTCCGCGATGTCGGTGATCGTGCTGAGGTCCTCCTCGGTGCCCTGGCCCTTCTCCAGGCGCTTCAGCACCAGCTTGAGCCAGTAGGTGCCCTCGCGGCACGGCGTGCACTTGCCGCACGACTCGTGCGCGTAGAACTCCGTCCACCGCAGCACGGTGCGGACCACGCAGGTCGTCTCGTCGAAGATCTGCAGGGCCCGGGTGCCGAGCATCGAGCCCTTCGCGCCGACCCCTTCGAAGTCGAGCGGCACGTCGAGGTGCTCGTCGGTGAAGATCGGCGTGGAGGAGCCGCCGGGCGTCCAGAACTTGATCTGGTGCCCGGCCCTGATGCCGCCCGCCATGTCGAGCAGCTCGCGCAGCGTGATGCCGAGCGGGGCCTCGTACTGGCCGGGCCTGGTCACGTGGCCGCTGAGCGAGAAGATGCCGAAGCCCTTGGACTTCTCGGTGCCCATGCCGGCGAACCAGTCGGCGCCGTTGGCGATGATCGAGGGAACAGACGCGATCGACTCGACGTTGTTGACCACGGTAGGCGAGGCGTAGAGGCCCGCCACGGCGGGGAACGGGGGCTTGAGCCGAGGTTGACCTCTGAAGCCCTCCAGCGAGTCGAGCAGCGCGGTCTCCTCGCCGCAGATGTAGGCGCCGGCGCCGCTGTGCACCACCAGCTCCAGGTCGAAGCCCGAGCCGAGGATGTCGGTGCCGAGATAGCCCTTCTCGTACGCCTCCCGCACGGCCGCGTGCAGCCGCCGGATGACGTGCAGCACCTCGCCCCGCACGTAGATGAAGGCGTGGCGGGCCCGGATCGCGTAGGCCGTGATGATGATGCCCTCGACCAGCGCGTGCGGGTTGGCCATCATGAGCGGGATGTCCTTGCAGGTGCCCGGCTCCGACTCGTCGGCGTTGACGACGAGGTAGTGCGGCTTGCCGTCGCCCTGCGGGATGAAGCCCCACTTCATGCCGGTGGGGAAGCCCGCGCCGCCGCGGCCGCGCAGGCCGGAGTCCTTGACGGCCTGGATGACGGCGTCGGGGTCCATGCCGAGCGCCTTCTTGGCCGCCGCGTACTCGCCGTAGACGTCGAGGGTGTAGGAGTCGGGCCGGTCCCAGTTAGCGGTCAGGACCGGGGTCAGCGTGGTCGTCATGCCTCCGGGGCCTTCCATCCGTTGGCCTTGGCCACCTTCAGGCCCTCAAGGGAGGGGCCGGCGGCCGACGGGCCCTCGCCCGCGAGGTCGTCCGGCAGGCCCGCGAGCACCCGCGAGGCCTCCTTGAAGGTGCACAGCTTCTTCGGGCCGCGCGTGGGCGCCACGTCCTTGCCGGCGCGCAGGTCGTCCACGAGCTGCTTGGCCGACTCGGGCGTCTGGTTGTCGAAGAACTCCCAGTTGACCATCATGACGGGCGCGAAGTCGCAGGCGGCGTTGCACTCCAGCCGCTCCAGGGAGATCCTGCCGTCGCCGGTGGTCTCCTCGTGGCCCACGCCGACGTGCTCGGAGAGCTGCTCCCAGATCTCGTCGCCGCCCATGACCGCGCACAGCGCGTTGATGCACACGCCGACGTGGTAGTCGCCGGCGGGCCTGCGCTTGTACATGGTGTAGAAGGTCGCGACGCCCGTGACCTCGGCCTTGCTGATGCCGAGCATCTCGGCGCAGAACTCCTGGCCGTCGTCGGAGACGTAGCCGTCCTCGGACTGCACGAGGTGGAGCAGCGGCAGCAGGGCCGACCGCGTCTTCGGGTAACGGCCGATGATCTCCTTGGCGTCTCGTTCGAGACGCTCGCGGATTTCCGGCGAGTACGTCACCGGTCCACACCTCCCATGACGGGGTCGATAGAAGCCACCGCGGCGATCACGTCGGCGACCTGGCCGCCCTCCGCCATGGCGGGGAAGCTCTGCAGGTTGCAGAAGGACGGCTCGCGGAAGTGCACGCGGTAGGGGCGGGTGCCGCCGTCGCTCACCACGTGGGCGCCGAGCTCGCCCTTGGGCGACTCGATGCTGGCGTACGCCTGCCCGGCCGGCACCCGGAAGCCCTCGGTGACCAGCTTGAAGTGGTGGATGAGCGCCTCCATCGAGGAGCCCATGATGTGGGCGATGTGGTCGGGCGAGTTGCCGAACCCGTCGGGGCCGAGCGCGAGCTGCGCCGGCCAGCCGATCTTCTTGTCCTCGATCATCACGGGCTGGCCCTTGAGCTCGGGGCCGGCGATCCGGTCGAGCGCCTGCTCGATGATCTTGAGGGACTCCTCCATCTCCTTCATGCGGACGAGGTAGCGCGAGTAGACGTCGCAGCCGCGCTCGGTCGCGACGTCG
This sequence comes from Nonomuraea coxensis DSM 45129, assembly GCF_019397265.1. Taxonomy (NCBI): domain Bacteria; kingdom Bacillati; phylum Actinomycetota; class Actinomycetes; order Streptosporangiales; family Streptosporangiaceae; genus Nonomuraea; species Nonomuraea coxensis. The sequence goes on along the minus strand of NZ_CP068985.1, from coordinate 439,587 downwards.
AACTCGTAGGTCTCGTAACCGCAGTAGGGCTGCGACTTGCGCAGGTCCCACGGGAGGCCGGCGGCCCGCAGGATGGGCCCGGTGACGCCGAGCGCCATGCAGCCGGTCAGGTCGAGGTAGGCCACGTCCTTTGTGCGGCGCACGTAGACGGGGTTCTCGTCGAGGAGCTTGCGGATGTCCTTGATCCGCTTGGGCATCTCCTTCAGGAACTCGCCGACCTTGTCCACCGCGCCGGCCGGCAGGTCCACGCTGACGCCGCCGGGGCGGACGTAGGCGTGGTTCATGCGCAGACCCGTGATGTACTCGAACAGGTCCATGACCATCTCGCGGTCACGGTAGCCGAACAGGAACGGCGTGGTCGCGCCGAGCTCCATGCCGAACGTGCCCATGGCCACCAGGTGCGAGGCGATGCGGTTGAGCTCCATCATCATCACGCGGATGGCCTGCGCCCGCGCCGGGACGCGGTCGGTGATGCCGAGCAGCTTCTCGACGCCCAGGCAGTAGGCGGTCTCGTTGAAGATCGGCGAGAGGTAGTCCATGCGGGTGACGAACGTGGTGCCCTGCGTCCACGTCCGGTATTCCATGTTCTTCTCGATGCCGGTGTGCAGGTAGCCGATGACGCCGCGCGCCTCGGTCACCGTCTCGCCGTCGAGCGTGAGGACCAGGCGGAGCACCCCGTGCGTGGACGGGTGCTGCGGGCCCATGTTGACGACCAGCCGCTCTTCCTCGGAGTCGCGGACGCCGGTGACCACCTGGTCCCAGTCGGCTCCGGTGACCGAGTAGACCTTGCCCTCGGTCGCCTCGTCGTAAGACGTGCTCACGAGTAGTACCTCCTCCGGTCCGGCGAGGGGATGGTGGCGCCGCGGTACTCGACCGGGATGCCGCCCAGCGGATAGTCCTTGCGCTGCGGGTGGCCGTCCCAGTCGTCCGGCATCATGATCCGGGTGAGCCCGGGGTGGCCGTCGAAGACGATGCCGAAGAAGTCGTACGTCTCCCGCTCGTGCCAGTCGTGACCAGGGTAGACGCTGACCGTGGATGGAATGTGCGGGTCGGCGTCCGGGCAGGCGACCTCCAGCCGCACCCGCCGGTTGTGGGTGATCGAGCACAGGTGGTAGACGGCGTGCAGTTCCTCGCCCGCGAGGTGCGGGTAGTGGACGCCGGAGACGCCGAGCGACAGCTCGAAGCGGAGCGACGGCTCGTCGCGCATCTTCCTGCACACCTCGACGATGCGCTCGCGCTTGACGTGCAGGGTCAGCTCGCCGCGGTCGACGACCACGCGCTCGATCGCGTCGTCGAGCGCCAGGGCGTCGACGACCTCGTCGAAGTAGCCGCCGTACGGGCGGGGCGTGGACAGCTGCGGCGCGCGGCGCACGACGAGGCCGCCGTAGCCGGAGGTGTCGCCGGAGTCCTGGGCGCCGAACATGCCGCGCCTGGCGACCGGCGGCTCCTGTGCCGCGGGCACCTCGGGCACCTGCGCGTCGGGGACCTCGGGGAGGTTGTCGGGCGAGGTCACTTCGCTGCCCCCTGGTCGATCACCGGCAGCGTACGCAGCGCCTGCAGTTCGAGCTCGTCGATCTGCTTGGCGCGGTGCGCGCCGAACTTCATGTTCTGGATCTTGTCGTGCAGCTTCACGATGGCGTCGATGAGCATCTCGGGCCGCGGCGGGCAGCCGGGCAGGTAGATGTCGACCGGCACGACGTGGTCGACGCCCTGGACGATCGCGTAGTTGTTGAACATGCCGCCGCTGGAGGCGCACACGCCCATCGCGATGACCCACTTGGGCTCGGCCATCTGGTCGTAGATCTGCCGCAGCACCGGCGCCATCTTCTGCGAGACGCGGCCGGCGACGATCATGAGGTCGGCCTGCCGGGGAGACGCCGAAGCGCGCTCCATGCCGAAGCGCGCCAGGTCGTAGTGGGGGCCACCGGTGGCCATCAGCTCGATGGCGCAACAGGCGAGGCCGAAGGTGGCCGGCCACACGGAGTTCTTGCGCGCCCATCCGGCCGCCGCCTCGACGGTGCTGAGGATGAAGCCGCTGGGGAGTTTTTCTTCAAGTCCCATTTTCAGTCCCAGTCCAGACCCTTGCGGCGCCACACGTACGCGTAGGCGACGAGCACGGTGACGATGAACAGGAGCATCTCCACCAGGGCGAACAGCCCGAGCCCCGGCATGATCACCTGGCCCGCGTCGTTGCGCAGCGGCGCGAAGGAGACCGCCCACGGGTAAAGGAAGATGATCTCGATGTCGAACACGATGAAGAGCATCGCGGTGACCATGTACTTGAGCGGGAACCGTCCGCCACCGACGGGCTGGGGCGTCGGCTCGATGCCGCATTCATAGGCGTCAAGCTTGGCGCGGTTCCAGCGCTTGGGGCCGGTGAAGGGAGCGATGGCGACCGAGAAGATCGCGAAGCCCCCCGCGAGAACGGCGAGCACCAGGATGGGCACGTAAAGGTCCATCGCTACGCCTCCTCCGGAGTCGCCGCGCGCGCGGGCGCGCAGCCGGATCTGTTGATTGCGGGATTCATGCTGGTGGGGCGACCTTCGAGAGAGCGTTGATGATCAGGTCTGACGCATCGCCTCGCCGGTCGGTGAGATTACCAAGGAGTTTGATGGCGAAGCGCATCAGCCTCGGGTGTGGCAGCCCGTGCCTGGTCCCGAAGCTCATCACTCCTGGCTTCCCGATCGCCTCGACGAACCATCTGCCGAGCGTGAAGTATCCGCCGTAGGCGTCCTTCAGCGTCCGAGGATAGGTGCGGAGCGTGCGCTCCTGCTGCGCGGGGGTGGTGCCCTTGAGCGACTTGGCGATGACCTCGGCGGCGATCTCGCCGGTCTCCATCGCGTAGGCGATGCCCTCGCCGTTGAACGGGTTGATCGACCCGCCCGAGTCGCCCACGAGCACCAGGCCGCGCGTGTAGTGGGGCTGCCGGTTGAAGGCCATCGGGAGCGCGGCGCCGCGGATGGGGGCCGTCATGTTCTCCTCGGTGAACTCCCAGTCGGCCGGCATGGCCTTGCACCAGCGGCGCAGCAGGTCGCGGTAGTCGAGGTTCTTGAACTGGGCGCTGGTGTTGAGCAGCCCGAGCCCGACGTTCGCGGTGCCGTCGCCGACGCCGAAGATCCAGCCGTAGCCGGGCAGCAGCGTGTCGCCGTCCCAGAGCTCCAGCCAGATCTCCAGGTAGTCGTCGTCGTGGCGGGGGCTCTGGAAGTAGGTGCGCACGGCCACGCCCATCGGGCGGTCGTCGCGCTTGTGCAGGCCCATCCCGAGCGCGAGCCGGGTGCTGTTGCCGTCGGCGGCGACGACCACGCGGCTGCGGAAGACGCGCCCGTCCTTGGTGCGCACGCCGACGATGTGGCCGCTGCGGTCGTCGAGCACGGGCTCGGTGACGGTGACGCCCTCCATGAGGCGTACGCCGTTCTTGACCGCGTTGGCGGCGACGATCTCGTCGAAGTCCTGGCGGGTGCGGACGAGGCCGAAGTCGGGGAAGCGTTCGAGCTGTGGCCAGTCGAGCTCGAAGCGGTGGCCGCCGCCGACGACGCGCAGGCCCTTGTTCCTGATCCAGCCGGGGGCGTCGACGTCGACGCCCATGTTCAGCAACTGCTTGACCGCACGGGGGGTCAGGCCGTCGCCGCAGACCTTCTCGCGCGGGAACCTGGTCTTCTCCAGGAGCAGCACGTCGAGACCGGCCTGGGCGAGGTAAAAGGCGGTTGCGGAACCGGCGGGACCGGCGCCGACGACGATGACGTCGGCGTCAGCCTGAGTGGCTGGTGGCACGGTCACTGGACTGTCCTGTCCTACACACGCGAAGGCTCGGGGTGTGGCGCCTTCGTTCCTTTGTGAACCCCTTCACAAACTTGTCGGCCCGCAGTCTACTGCTTTTCGGGTACATAGTGGCAGTCGGGGACCCGTTCTGTGATCCTTGGGGATCGCGTGTCGGGCGTGACCGGCGGGACCTCGACCGGACAAAAACTGGCGGTCACCACTATTCCTGAAAATTTCGTGTCATCCTGCCGGTCAGGCCGCCTTGAAAGCCCGGTGCATCGCCACGATGCCCATCGTCAGATTGCGCCAGGCCACCCGCTCCCAGCCGGCCCGCTGGATGGTGCTCGCCAGGGTGGGCTGGTCCGGCCAGGCGCGGATCGACTCGGCGAGATATTCGTAGGAGTCGTCGTTGGAGCCGACGACCTTGGCCATCCTGGGCAGCATCCGCATGAGATATTCGCGGTAGACCAGGTCGAACGCCGGCACCGTGACGTGCGAGAACTCCAGGACCACCAGCCGGCCGCCCGGCTTCGTCACCCGGAGCATCTCGCGCAGCCCCGCCTCGGTGTCGTGGACGTTGCGCAGGGCCACCGAGATCGTCACCGCGTCGAAGGAGTCGTCGGCGAAGGGCAGCCGCATCGCGTCGCCGGCGATGAAGGGGATCCCCTCCCCGCTCAGCGCGTTGCCGCCGTGGCGGCGCACGCCGGTGCTCAGCATGCCGAACGAGAAGTCGCAGGCGATGGCGCGGGCGCCGAGCGTGGTGAAGGTGTCGGTGGAGGTGCCGGTGCCCGCGCCCAGGTCGAGCACGACCTCGCCGGGGCCCGCGTCCACGGCGGCGGCCACCGCCCTGCGCCAGAGCCTGACCTGCCCGAGGGAGATCACGTCGTTGACGAGGTCGTAGCGCCGGGCGGTGCGATCGAACATCGCGGCGACCTCGTCCGGCTGCTTGTCCAACTGAGCGCGCGTCATGCGGGAAAGCTTATGGCTATCGGGACAATCAACGGAAAGTAACTATGTCCTCACCGAGAGTCTGCTAGTGGTTGAGGAATGCTTGTTCGTCTCGCCCTCGCGGCGATCATCGCTTCGGCCCCGGCCGCCCACGGTCCTGTCGCTCAGGCCCGCGTGGTGTCGGCCGACCCGGTCGACCACACGCCCCACGTCCTCGACGGCATCGTCAACGCCATCGCCGTCGTCGGCCGCACCGTCGTGGTCGGCGGCTCCTTCAGCGAGGTGAGCGACGCCGCCCGCAAGGAGGTCCTGGCGCGCGACAACCTGTTCGCCTTCGACCTGCCGACCGGCCGCGTGCTGCGGAACTTCGTCCCGAAGGTCACCGGCCCGGTCCACGGCCTGGCCGCCGGCGACGGGAACACCGTCTACGTCGGCGGCGACTTCTACGGCGTCAACTACAACCGCGCCAACGGCCTGGTACGGCTCCGCCTCACGGACGGCGCCCGGGTGACCGGCTTTGCGCCCGACATCGTGGGCGGCTCGGTGAACACCCTCGTCAGGCAGGGCGGCAGCCTCTACGTCGGCGGCGACTTCACCGGCCCGCGCGAGGCCCTGGCCCGCCTCGACGCCACCACGGGCGCCGCCGACCCCGGCTTCACGATCACGCCGGGCAAACCGCTGACGCCCAAGCTGAAGGTGCACGCGCTGGCGCTGGCCGGCGGCCGGCTGGCGGTGGACGGCTCGTTCACCACGCTCGACGGTCAGTCACGGCCGCAGCTCGGGCTGATCGACGTGTCAGGCCCGACGGCCAGGCTCGCGCCGTGGCGGACCGATGCCTACGCCCGCAAGTGCGGCAACCCGTTCCCCTCGTACGTGCGCGGCCTCGACTTCTCCCCTGACGGCCGCTATTTCGTGGTGGTCACCACCGGCGGCGCCGTGGGCGGGATCTGCGACACCGCGGCCCGCTTCGAGACCTTCGCCAAGGGCTCGGCCATCCGCCCCACCTGGGTCAACGCGACGGGCGGCGACTCGCTCTACGCGGTCGCGGTGACGGGGGCCGCGGTGTACGTGGGCGGCCACCAGCGCTGGCTGGACAATCCGCAGGGACGCGACACGGCCGGCCCAGGAGCGGTCGCGCGGCCGGGCATCGGCGCCATTCATCCGAGCACCGGAAAGGCGCTCGCCTGGAATCCCACGCGGGAGCGCGGCATCGGCGTGAAGGCGTTTTCCGCGCAACCTGCCGGCCTACTTGTCGGTAGCGACACAACGAAGCTCGGACGGGAGTACCATGCCCGGATTGGCATGTTCCCCCTGTCCTAGTCGTCCTGCGGCTTCGGCCGGTCGAGCTTGTCGCTGATTCGTGCGCTCATGGCGTCACGCTGCCTGGACAGCAGGACATAGCTGGCCACTCCACTGATCAAGAACGACGCCAGCAGGAGTATCAGCGGGTTTTGCAGGCCGAGCAGCCACAGGAGGGCGAGCGTCACGCCGAACAGGCCGGCGCGGCTGAGGGTGTATACGACAACGGGATGCACAGCTTCGAGGTTACTCGGGCTTGTCCCCCGGTCGCTCTTCGCATCGGGCGCGAGCGCTGCTACTGTTCCCAGTTAGGGAGTTTCGTAAAGAAACACCCACGAGAGCCCCAAAGAGGCTCTATCATATAACAATCGGGCAGTCAGCTGATAACAACCCGTGATCTTCTCCGAAAACCACGGATAAATCAGGCTTCGCTCGACACACTGGTTACCTGTCCGCCCGCTGGCAGGAAGCGGGATGCGAGGGGGAGAGATTGGTGGAGAGTAGCAGCGAGCGTCTGCTGACCCCAGGAGAGGTTGCCGCCCTCTTCCGGGTAGACCCAAAGACGGTTACGCGCTGGGCTGCGGCAGGCCGCATCAGCAGTATCCGCACCCCCGGAGGGCACCGGCGCTTCCGCGAGTCGGAAGTCCACGCCCTTCTCCGAGGCGAGGACGTACTCACGGCCGACAGGCCGGCAGGGGAGTCCCCGCGCGTCTGACGTTCCGTCAAGACGGTGATCCTGCGATCCGGCAGGGTCACCGCCTTCGGGACCCGAGGTTCGCGTGCTTCCGGGCCCACTTCCGTACGGCAAGCACGGGGCGGCGCCAACCGCCGACCGTGGCTGGCGCCTGTCCGACGGCCCCGCGGGGGCGGCCTCGGCTCAGCCGTCGTCCTGCTGCGCCTTGAACGCCAGGAACTCGCGCTCCAGCTCGTCGTTCTCCGCCCGCCAGCGCTCACGGCGCGACTCCAGCTCCTCCTCCGTCAGCGACTCGGCCAGCCACCGCTCGTAGTCCGGATCGCCGGGCCGCAGCTCCGCGTAGGCGTTGCCGATCAGCCGCCCGTCCTCGCTGGCCAGGCTCTGCGGCACGCGCACGGTGCCGTCCGCGAGCCGGATGACGTACATGAGCGAGTCTCCTAGATTCCGTAGCGCCGGTTGAAGAACAGCATGACGTCCAACGCCATCCGCGTGTCACCCCCGAGCATGTCGACCAGCGCGGGACGCTGCCGGGAGGCGATGGCGGCGAAGGCGTCGGCGAAGAACTCCTTGCGGCCGAGCCCGCCGCCCTGGCGGTGGAAGGCGGAGGCCAGGATGGGGCGGGCCTTGTCGTAGAGGCGGACGAACTCCGGCGAGTCCGACACCCAGGCTCCGTAGGCGGAGTCGATGTCGTCGATGGCGTGGCCGACCTCGTGCATCATCACGTCGGGCGTCGGCGATGGACGGTCGCCGACGACGATCTTCCTGTCGCCGTACGCGCCGGCGCAGATGTCCCAGGTGGCGCGGCCGGAGGGTAACGGGGCGCCGCGCAGGTAGCCCATGTCGTCGAGCTCGGGGACGCCGCCCGGGCCGACGTAGATGCCCTCCAGGCCGGCCGCCAGCTTCTCCTTGAGCCGGTCGGGCAGCCGGGCCAGGCTCTCCACGGCGCGGACGACGTCGGGCGGCGGCGGGCCGAGCCTGGCGTCCCACTGGCGGTGCAGGATCGACTCCAGCTTCCCGCAGTGGCGCAGGCCGTCGCCGAGGGACGGGGCGTCGGGGCGGTGCGGCTCGGCGCGCGGCGGGCGGTCGTCGAGCTCGAAGTCGTCCCACGTGTAGCGGGGACGTTCGAGGACGGAGGCGGACAGCCGCTCGTGGCGCTCACGGACCGTGAAGCCGTCCCAGCTCCGCCGGCCGGGCGGCTGGTCGGCGCCGGGCCAGGAGCGCCGTTCCGGCCGCTCAGCGCCCGGCCTGCGGCTCCGCGTGGCGTCCTCGGGCCTCCGGCCCTCCGCGGGCGTCTCCGGGGCCTCTGCGGGCCTCTCGCGCGCGCCGGACCAGAAGGAACGGTCCGCGCCGGTCGGCGCCTCGGCCTTCCGGGAGAACAGGTACGACCCGCGCCGCCACCAGCGGCCGCGGCGATGCCGGCCCTTGTCCTGAGAAAAGGCCATCGCACCCCTCAACGCCCGAGGAACCCCGTGAGTTCCACCGTTTTCGGCTTCCACCGTACGACGGGGATCTTCCGCTAGTCACCCGAAATGGGACATCGGGAAGCACGATCACGTCGCGGATGGCTTACAGTTCGGGCATGGCAGGTGTTCTGATCGGACTGGCGCTGCTGGCCTTCTGGCTCTTCTCGCTCTTCGACGTCGTCACTACCCCAGAGGATGAGGTCAGGAACGTACCAAAGACACTGTGGATCATGGTGGTCGTGCTGATCCCCCTGGTCGGCGGCCTCATCTGGATGGCGCGCGGCCGTCCGAGGGCCGAGCGGCAGGCATGGCCGGTCTCCCCCGGTCCCGGCATGCCGAAGGGCCCCGACGACGACCCCGACTTCCTGCGCGACCTCGACCGGCGCATGCGGGGCGACGAGCACTGACGCGGCCCCGGCTCGGGAGCCGGGGCCGGCCTGATCAGACGTCGGCGTAGCTGTGCATGCCGCCGACGAAGATGTTGACGCCGATCAGGTTGAACAGCAGGCAGGCGAACGCCACGAGCTGCACGACCGTGGCCGCCTTCCCCTTCCAGCCGGCCGTCACCTTGGCGTGCAGGTAGGCCGCGTAGGCCACCCACGTGATGAACGACCAGACCTCCTTGGGGTCCCAGCCCCAGTAGCGGCCCCACGCGCGGTCGGCCCACAGCGCGCCCGCGATCACCGCGAACGTCCACAGCGGGAAGGCGAACACGATCGCCCGGTGCGCCACCCGCTCCAGGTCCTCACGGGAGGGCAGGCGCGACATCCCGTCGCCGCGCACCAGATAGAGCACGCCCGCGACGCCCGCCATCGCGAACAGCCCGCTCGCGATGATCGCCGCCGACACATGGATGGCGATCCAGTACGAGTTCAGCGCCGGCACCACGGGCCCCGCGGCGGTGTAGAACACCTTGACCGCCAGGCCCAGCCCGAGCGCGGCCGTCACCATGACGAAGGCGCCGAGGAAACGCACGTTGTGGCGGAGCTGGGTGAGCAGGAACGCCGTGACGGCGGCGAAGCAGAGCGCCACGACGAACTCGTACATGTTGCCCCAGGGCCAGCGGCTCACGGCGAAGCCGCGGGTCACGATGGCGGCGAGGTTGGCGGCCCAGCCGAGCCAGGCCAGCGCCAGCCCGGCCGTCCCGGCCCGGACCGCCAGCCGCGACGGCGGGGCGGCCTCCTCGGCCACGGGGCCGTCGGCGGGCTCGGCGGTCTCCTCGGCGACGCCGTCGCCGGCGCCTCCTGAGGCGCCGACCGTGACGACCTGCCTGGCCGGCCGGGCGGTCACCCGCCCGGCCTTCTTCCCGGCGACGTAGCGGCCGAAGGCCAGCTCCGTCGCGAAGGCGATCATCGCGAGGACGTAGAGCAGGACCGCGGCGAGGACGGCGAGGTCGCTCAGCTCGGCGAGTTGCTCAGCGGACATCTTTCTCTCCTGCTGATAGAACCTTGACGATGTCGGCGAACTCCTCGGCGAAGCCCGCCGCGGAGCCCTCGGTACGGGTGAGGCCACCGACCTCGACCGTTTCGCCCTTGACCCGGACGAACACCCGCCGCCGCCTGATCAGCAGCGACGCCGCGATGGACACGACCGCGAGGCCGGCGAACACCAGCGCGGGCAGCCGTCCCGGGTCGTAGGCGACCTGCAGCGTCATCCACTGCTTGACGCCGGTGAACTCCAGCTTGCCCGCCCCGCCGGGCAGCTCGACCGACTGCCCGACCGCGAGCGGCTTGGGCACCGCGGTGCCCATCAGCAGCGGCTTGAGCTTCTTCAACGTCTCCGGCGGGGCCAGCTCGTAGACCGACTGCGGCTGCCCGTTGCGCAGCCCGAGGTCGCCGGAGAAGGCCCCGAGGAGCTGCACCTCGGGGTTGAGCTCGCCGGGGAAGGCGGAGGCGTGGGTGCCGTCGGTGAGCGGCACGCTGGTCGGCAGGAACCGCAGCAGGAAGCCGAGCTGCGACGGCTGCGCGTCGGGGGCCTTGACCACGCAGCCCGAGGTCATCGTGGCCTTGTCCTCGATCAGGCAGGGCACAGGGCCCTCGTAGGCGACCTGCCCCTTGCCGTCGGTGACCCTGAAGACGGGCGCGTAGCCGTTGCCGATGAGGTAGGTCTGCGTGCCGTCGATCTCCAGCGGCGTGTTGACCTTGAGCTCGACGTCGCGGGCGGGCGCGTCCGGCGTGTCGTTGACCGTGAGGTGGCCGGTGTAGTCGAGGGCCTGCCCCCGCTTCTCGCCGGCGACCTGGTAGGAGACGGTGAAGTCGTCGAGCCGCAGCGTGAACGGCTGCAGGGACTCGGCCGACACCTGGCTGCCCGGCATGAACCGGTCGTAGGCGGCCACGGTGTTGGCGAAGCCGTCGCCCTCGACGACGAGCACGTTGCCGCGGTAGCCGTAGAGCGAGCCGGCGCCGATCGCGAGCAGGATGCCGAGCAGCGCGACGTGGAAGAACAGGTTGCCGGTCTCGCGCAGGTAGCCCTTCTCGGCCGAGACCCAGCCGTCGCCGGTGACCACCCGGAAGCGCAGCCCGCGCAGCCGCCTCGCGGCCTCCTCCAGGCTCGGCCCGCCGTCGATGACGGCCGCGTGCGGCAGCTTCGTGACGTTCTTCGGCGCGGCGGGCGGCTTGCGGCGCAGCTCGCGCGCATAGGTCAGGGCGCGCGGGACGACACAGCCGATGAGCGAGGTGAACAGCAGCAGGTAGATCGCGGCGAACCAGGTGGAGCTGAAGACCTCGAAGAGCTGGAGGCGGTCGTACCACTCGGCGAGGGCGGGGCTCTCGTCGTAGAGGCGGGCGACCTTGTCGGGGTCGACGCCGCGCTGCGGGATCAGCGAGCCGGGCACCGAGCCGAGCGCCAGCAGGAACAGCAGGATCAGCGCGGTCTTCATCGAGGTGAGCGTGCGCCACGCCCACCGCAGCCACCCCGCGGCTCCGAGCCCGGCCTGCTTCCCGGGCGAACTCTCGCGCTCCAGCTCCCGCACGCTCATCAGATCACCGGCTCGAACGCGCCGATCACGCCCTGCATGGCCGCGATCATCTCCCCCCACAGACCGGTCACCAGCAGCACGCCGACGGCCACCATCATCCCGCCGCCGATCCTCGTGATCAGGCGCGAGTGCCTGCGGATGGCGCGGAACGTGCGGAGCGCCCTGCTGTAGGCGAGCGCCGCCCCCACGAACGGCAGCCCGAGGCCGAGCGCGTACGCGACGGCCAGCAGGGCGCCGCGCGAGGCGCTGCCCTCGTTGAGCCCGAGCGTCAGCACCACGGCCAGCGTCGGCCCGATGCACGGCGTCCAGCCGAGCCCGAACACCACGCCGAGCAGCGGCGCCCCCGCCAGCCCGGCCGCCGGGAGCCGGTGGATGCGCACGTCGCGCATGAGCCCCGGGATCACGCCCAGGAACGCCAGCCCGAGCACGATGGTCAGCACCCCGAGCACCCGCGTGATGACCTCGGCGTGGCCCAGCATGACGGAGCCGAGCCCGCCGAACAGCGCCCCGCTGAGCACGAACACGAGCCCGAACCCGGCCACGAACAGCGCCGCCCCGAGCACCAGCCGCCCCCTCCGGGGGTCGGCGCTCATGCCCGTGACGTACGACAGGTAGCCGGGCACCAGCGGCAGCACGCACGGCGACAGGAACGACACCACGCCCGCGAGCACCGCGATCGGCACGGCGAGCAGCAGCGAGCCCGAGGCGACGACGTCATTCATCGCGGACCTTGGTGACGGTGTCCATGAGGTCGGTGTACTTGACCGCGCCGAGCGCGCGGGCGGCGATGCGGCCCTGCTTGTCGATGATCAGCGTGGACGGGATGGCCGCGGGCGGCACCGTGCCCTGGAAGGCGAGCGCGACCTTGCCCGGCTGGTCGAAGATCGACGGGTAGCCGGGCTGCTCGGTGCGCTCGAAGGCGAGCGCGTCGGCCTGCCTGTCCTTGAAGTCGACGCCGACGAACTCGACGCCGGTGCCCTTGGTCTTGGCCGCGACCTCCTTGAGCACCGGCGCCTCGGCCCGGCAGGGCCCGCACCAGGACGCCCAGAAGTTGAGCACGACGACCTTGCCCTTGTGCGCCGTCAGCGAGGCGGTGCCGCCGTCGAGGGTCGGGCCCTCGACGGCCGGGGCGGGCTTGCGGTCGGCGGCGGCGAACACCTGCATCTTGCCGTCACCGGCGACGAACCGGGTGTCGCCCGCCTCCGGCTGGCCACTCTGGTTGCCGGCACACCCCCCGGCCAGCAGGGCCAGGAGGACGAGGGAGAGTGGCATGGCGCGCACGGAGGAAGATCTCCTTGTACTACAACCGGTAGAGCTTGCAACTCTACCGGTGGGACCGGGCGATCCGGACATCGGGCTCAGGCGCCCGGCACGGACGGCCCGGTGTCCAGCGACCCGGCCGGCTCGCTGTAGCCGATGCTGACGAGCCGGTCACCGTCGAAGGTGAGGGTCGTGAGGCTGGCCAGCGCGCACTGCCGGCGGCGCGGGTCGTGCCAGAGCCTGCGGCCCTCGGCCGCCATCCTGATCGACCAGATCGGCAGCTGGTGGCTGACGAGCACGGTCTCGTGCCCGCGCGCCGCCGCCCGCGCGTCGTCGATCATCGACTTCATCCGCCGCACGATCACCGGGTAGGGCTCGCCCCAGGACGGGCGCATCGGGTTCCAGAAGTAGCGGTAGTTGCGCCAGTCGCGGAACAGCCCCACCCCCTGGGCGACGGGCCGGCCCTCCAGCATGTTGCCCGCTTCGAGGAGGCGCTCGTCCTGCCGGACCTCCAGCCCGAGCTTGGCGGCGAGCGGGGCCGCGGTCTCCAGCGCGCGCTCCAGCGGCGAGCTGTAGAGGGCGACGATGTCACGGCCGCCGACCGCCTTGGCGACCGTCTCGGCCATGAGGTGACCTGTCTCGGACAGGTGGTAGCCGGGCAGCCTGCCGTAGAGGATGCCCTTCGGGTTGTGCACCTCACCGTGGCGCAGAAGGTGGACGACGGTCGTTTCAGCCATGGTGGGCACAGCCTATCGGCTCACCCCGGGATAGGGTCCCCGGGTGAGTCCATGGGCCCTGCTCCTCGTGCTCGTCGCCGCCTTCGCCCACGCCACCTGGAACCTTCTGAGCAAGCGCTCCGCCCAGGCCGACGGCGTCGTCTTCGTCTGGCTCGTGGCGGTGGCCGCCACGGTGCTGTGGGCGCCGCTGTTCGCCGGCTACCTGGTGGTGACGGGCGGCGTGCCGTCCTGGACGGACCTCGCGGTGATCTGCGGCAGCACGGCCCTGCACATGGGCTACTTCCTGCTGCTCCAGCGCGGGTACGGCATCGGCGACCTGTCCATGGTCTACCCGGTGGCGCGCGGCACGGGGCCGATGCTGGCGAGCCTGGTGGCGGTGCTGTTCCTGGGCGAGCGGCCGACGCCGGCCAACGTGGCGGGGATCGTGCTGGTCGGCGTGGGCGTGTTCCTGCTGGGCCGGGGCAGGGGCCGCGCGGACCTGCGCTCGGTGGCGCCCGGCCTGGTCGTCGGCCTGTTCATCGCCGGGTACACGGTGTGGGACTCCCAGGTGGTGGGGCCTTTCGGAGTCGCGCCGCTCGTGCTCATCTACCTGGGCGAGGTCGGGCGGGCGCTGGTGCTGGCGCCGGTCGTGCTGGCGACCCGGCGGGAGCTGGTCGCGCCGGTGTGGCGGGCGCACCGGTGGCGGATCGGCTGGGCGGCGGTGCTGATCTTCGTGTCGTACCTGCTGGTGCTGGTCGCGTTCACGATGGCGCCGGTGACGGTGGTCGCGCCCGCGAGGGAGATCAGCGTGCTGATCGCCGTGGTGCTGGGCGGGCGGCTGCTGGCCGAGGGCGATCTCCCGCGCCGGCTGCTGGCGTCGGGGGTGATCCTGGGCGGCGTCGTGGCGATCGCCCTGAGCTAGTCGTTCAGCGCACGGCCCAGGCGTTCTCCTGCTCCCTGCTGACCTCCATCAGGGTGTCGACCAGGGCTCTGATGGCCGGGCGGCGGGCCGCGTCGGCACGCCAGACGGCGTAGATGCGGCGGGCCTGCCGCGGCCTGATCGGCACCATGGCGACGCCCTCGGGCACGTAGCGGCCGAGCCGCGGCACGATCGCGCAGCCGAGCCCGGCGGCGACCAGCGCGAGCTGGGTCGGGTACTCGTCGGCCAGGCTGGCGATCTCCGGCTCCAGCGAGGCGTTGCGCAGCGTGAACACGAGCCAGTCGTGGCACACGGTGCCGGGCGTGGAGCTGACCCAGCGCTCGCCGTGCAGGGCGGCCAGCTCGATCTCCCGCGAGCCGGCCAGCGGGTGCCCCGCGGGCACTGCCACGTCCGCGATGTCGTCCAGCAGCGTGGCCCTGGACAGGCCGTCGGGCAGCGCCATGGGCCGGTTGAGCCAGTCCTGGACGATGCCGAGGTCCAGCTCTCCCCTGGCGACGTCGCGCACGACCCGCTCGGGCTCGCGCTCGTTGAGCTGGATCCACAGGTCGGGATGACGCTCGCGGAGCGCGACGAGGGCCTGCGGCATGAGGCCGCGGGCGGCGGTGGGGAAGGCGGCCACGTTGAGCCGGCCGACGACCTCGCCGCGCAGCGCCTCGAAGTCCGCCTCCGCGGTCTCGACCAGGGCGAGGATCCGCTCGGCGTGCTCGGCCAGCAGCCCGGCCGCGTCGGTCAGCCGCACGCCGCGGCCGTTGCGCTCCATGAGCCGGGCGCCGGTCTCGCGCTCCAGCTTGGCGATCTGCTGGGACACGGCCGAGGGGGTGACCATGAGCGCGTCCGCCGCCGCGCCGACCGAGCCGTAGACGTGCACCGCGTGCAGAGCCTTGAGGCGGTTCAGGTCCAACATGTAAGCCAGACTAAAGGGTTTAGCGTAGAAAGTCTCGCTTGTGGTTGATTGTGTAGCAGATGAAAATAGATGCATGAGAATCATCAAGTCGAAGAAGCAGCAGTCCGCCGGCCCCTCGTACCTGAAGGAGCTCGCCGAGCAGGCTCGCGAGCAGCGCATCCGCTACCAGAAGCCCGCCCGCTGAGCGTGGCGCCGCGCTACCGCACGGCCGCTGCCGCCTCGGCGGCGGCGGGCAGCGCGGAGGTGACGCGCTCGATCGCCTCGTCGTCGTGGGAGGCCGACAGGAACCACGCCTCGTACGCCGACGGCGGCAGGTAGACCCCCTGGTCCAGCATCGCGTGGAAGAACGCGGTGAACGCGGCGGTGTCCTGGGCCTTCGCCTCGGCGAAGTTCGTCACCTCGGCATCGGTGAAGAAGATCGAGAACAGGCTGCCGGCCCGCTGGAGCCGGTGCGGCACCCCGGCCTTGCCCAGCGCCTCCGCGGCGGCGTCGCCCACCGCGAGGGCCGCGGCGTCCACCCGCGCGTACGCGGCCGCGTCCAGCGCCCGCAGCGTCGCCAGGCCCGCGGCGCAGGCCAGCGGATTGCCCGACAGGGTGCCCGCCTGGTAGACCGGCCCCTCAGGCGCCAGGTAGGCCATGACGTCGGCCCGTCCGCCGAACGCCGCCGCCGGCAGCCCGCCCCCCATCACCTTGCCGAACGTCATGAGGTCGGCCTCGACCGGGTCGAGGCCGTACCAGCCGGCCGCAGAGACGCGGAAGCCGGTCAGCACCTCGTCCACGATGAGCAGCGCCCCGTGGGCCGTGCACAGCTCGCGCAGCCGCTGGTTGAAGCCGTCGCGCGGCGGCACCACGCCCATGTTGGCCGGGCACGCCTCGGTGATCACGCAGGCGATGTCGGCCTGGGCGAACGCCTCCTCGACGGCCGCCACGTCGTTGTACGGGAGCACGATCGTGTCCGCCGCCGACGCCCCGGTGACGCCAGGCGTGTCGGGCAGACCGAAGGTCACCACGCCCGACCCGGCCGAGGCCAGCAGCGCGTCCACGTGCCCGTGGTAGCACCCGGCGAACTTGATCACCTTGGACCGCCCGGTGAACCCGCGCGCCAGCCGCACCGCGCTCATCGTCGCCTCGGTGCCGGAGCTGACCAGCCGCACCTTCTCCACCGGCGCCACCCGGGAGACGATCTCCTCGGCCAGCTCGACCTCGCCCGGGGTGGCGGTGCCGTACGAGAAGCCGTGGGCGACCGCCCCGGAGACCGCCTCGACGACCGCGGGATGGCGGTGGCCGAGGATCATCGGCCCCCAGGAGCACACCAGGTCGACGTAGCGGTTGCCGTCGACGTCGGTGATGTAGGGGCCCTGGCCGGCGGCCATGAAGCGCGGGGTGCCGCCGACCGCGCCGAACGCGCGCACCGGGGAGTTGACGCCTCCCGGCACGATCCGGCGGGCACGGGCGAACAGGTCCTCGGATCTCTCTGTGCGGCTCACCCGACCAGGTTAGTCGGGACGGAGGCCGCCCCAGGGCGAGGGTCCGCTCAGTCGGCCAGCCACTCCAGGATGCGCAGCGGGTCGGGCAGGGGCCGCCCGTCAGGGGGCCGCAGCCAGGAGACCTGCCGGCCGAAGGGCAGCAGCGAGGGCGGCGCCAGCACGTAGCTGTCGCGGCAGTGCCAGCGCAGGCCCGGCGAGTCGTCGATCGCGGCCGGGTCGCAGTCGAGGTGACAGGACCACCACTCGTCCTCGTCCTCGGGGTTGCCGCGGGTGGCCACGTAGAACAAGACCCGGTCGCCTTGAGCGGCGACCGGGCCGGAGCGCGCTCCCGCCTCGTCGATCCTCGTGAGGGCCGTGAGACCGGCGGCGAGAGGCACGTCGAACACGTCGAAGACGCGGCCGGTGGGCAGGATCACCCCCGCCTCGGGCTCGGCCTGCCACCAGCGGGAGAGCTGCGCGGGGTCGGTGGTGGCGAGCAGCGGCCAGGCCGGGGAGAGCGGATGGGCGCCCGGGTCGGGACAACCGAGCCGGTCGCACGAGCACGCCCGCGGCCCCGTGGCCAGCGGATAGGCGCCCGGAACCACGGGCCACCCCATCGCGGCGTAGTCGAGCACGGTCGCGATGCGCGTCGGCCGCGCCCGCTTTTTGGTACGCCGAGCCAGAGGTACCCCCACCATCGGTGTCTCCCGTCGAGTCCCGTGCCTGAAGAGGTCCCGGCTCCGGGCGGGCGTTCGCTCACGCGGGACACACCAGCACTTGTCATCGCACTCTAACGCACAGGTCTCACGAGTTGACGGGAAACCCCTTGGTTAGAGCGTGCGCGCCACCTCGGTGGCCCAGTAGGTCAGGATCAGGTCGGCGCCGGCCCGCTTGATGGCGACCAGCGACTCCATGATCATCCGCTCGCGGTCCACCCAGCCGTTGGCCGCGGCCGCCTCGACCATCGCGTACTCGCCGCTCACCTGGTAGGCGGCGACCGGCACGTCCGCCTCGCGGCGGAAGGCGGCGATGATGTCGAGGTAGGCGAGTGCGGGCTTGACCATGACGGCGTCCGCGCCCTCGGCCAGGTCGAGCCGGAGCTCGCGCAGCGCCTCCTCCAGCGGCCCCGCGGGGTCCTGCTGGTGGGTGCTGCGGTCGCCGAACTGCGGCGCGCACTCGGCCGCGTCGCGGAACGGGCCGTAGAAGGCGGAGGCGTACTTCGCGGAGTAGGCGAGGATCGGCACGTCGGCGTGGCCGGCGCCGTCGAGCGCGGCGCGGATGGCGCCCACCTGGCCGTCCATCATGCCGCTCGGCGCGATCATCTGGGAGCCCGCGTCGGCCTGGGCCACCGCGATGGAGGCGTAACGCTCCAGCGTGGCGTCGTTGTCGACGTCGCCCGACGGGGTCAGGATGCCGCAGTGCCCGTTGTCGGTGAACTCGTCGAGGCACGTGTCGGCCATGACCACGATCGCGTCGCCGACCTCGGCCGTCACCTCGCGCAGCGCCTTCTGGAGCACGCCGTCGGGGTCGTCGGCGGCCGAGCCGCGCGCGTCCTTGACCGCCGGGATGCCGAACAGGATCAGCCCGCCCACACCCGCCTCGGCGGCCTCGTGGGCCGCCTTGCGGAGCGAGTCGGAGGTGTGCTGGAACACGCCGGGCATCGAGGCCACCGGCTGCGGCTCGGAGATGCCCTCCTTGACGAACGCGGGCAGGATCAGGTCGGCGGCGTCGAGCCGGGTGCCCGACACCATCCGCCGCAGGGCGGCATTGCGGCGCAGCCTGCGGGGACGGGCGACGGGGTAGCGCGCGCTCATCTGGCTCTCCTTCTCGCGCCGCGGCGGTTCTGCGAGGGCCTGCGCGGCGTGTCGCCCGCGGCCAGCGCCGCCTGGCGCTGCTTGGCTCCGTACTCGGCCACGGCGGCGGCCAGCGCGGAGGCGGATGGCTTGTCGGCCATGACGTCCACCCGGAGCCCGAACTCCTCGGCGGTCTTGGCCGTCTGCGGCCCGATGACCGCGATCACGGTGACGTTGTGCGGCTTGCCGGCGATGCCCACGAGGTTGCGCACCGTGGAGGAGGAGGTGAAGAGCACGGCGTCGAACCCGCCGCCCTTGATCGCCTCACGGATCGGCGCGGGCGGCGGCGCGGCCCGCACGGTGCGGTAGGCCGTGACGTCGTCGCACTCCCAGCCCAGCTCGGTCAGCCCGGCCACCAGCGTGTCGGTCGAGATGTCGGCGCGCGGCAGCAGCACCCGGTTGATCGGGTCGAGCATCGAGTCGTACGGCGGCCACTCGGCCACCAGCCCCTCGGACGACTGCTCGCCCGAGGGCAGCAGGTCGGGCTTGACGCCGAACTCGACCAGGGCCCGCGAGGTCGCCTCGCCCACGGCGGCCACCTTGAGCCCGGCGAAGGCGCGGGCGTCGAGGCCGTACTCCTCGAACTTCTCGCGCACCGCCTTGACGGCGTTGGCGCTGGTGAAGGCCACCCACTCGTAGCGGCCGGTGACCAGGCCCTTGATGGCGCGGTCCATCTGCTGCGGGGTGCGCGGCGGCTCGACCGAGATGGTCGGCACCTCCTCGGGCACCGCGCCGTAGGAGATGAGCTGCTCCGACAGGCTCCGCGACTGCTCCTTGGTGCGGGGCACCAGCACCCGCCAGCCGAACAGCGGCTTGGTCTCGAACCACGACAGCTTGTCGCGCAGCCCCACGGCCTCGCCCACCACGATCAGCGCGGGCTCGGTGAACCCGGCGTGCTTGAGGTCGGCCTGCAGCCGCCCGAGCGAGGACACGACGGTGTACTGCTCGGTGGTGGTGCCGCCGCTGCTGACCGCGACAGGCGTGGTGTCGGGCTTGCCGCCGGCGATGAGGGCCTTGCCGATGGACACGGCCTCGGCGATGCCGTTGTAGATGACGAGCGTGCCGGGGCAGGCGGCGTGGGAGGACCAGTCCTGCTCCTGCGCGGCGTCCACGACGCGGAACTCGGGCACGGCCGTCGCCGGCGGGATGCCCGCGTAGGTGAGCACGGCCGTCGCGGGCGGGACGCCGGGCACGACCTCGAAGTCCACCTCCGCCGCCGCGCAGGCCGCGACCTCCTCCGTGACGGAGGAGAACAGCATGGGGTCGCCGGGGCACAGGCGCACCACGAGCCCGCCGTCCTTGGCGCGCTTGACGAGGCCCGCCAGCGCGTCGTCGGCCTCGACGACCTGCACGCCCTCCCGGGCGTGGCGCAGCAGCGCGCGGTGCGCCTCCTCGCCGAGCACCACGACGTCGGCCTTGCCGAGCAGCTCGGCGCCGCGGAGCGTGAGCAGGTTGGGGTCACCGGGGCCCGCGCCCACGAAGGCGACGAGACCGGAGATTGGACTATCGGAGCTCAATGGGAATGCTCCCCCATCAATCTGTCGGCCCCTTCGGAGATCATCTCGGCCGCGAGGCGGCGGCCCAGGCTGTCAGCCTCAGAAGGAGAGCCGGCGGTGGACTTGCGGACCGCCTCGCGGCCGTCGAGCGCGACGACCGTGGCGGTCAGGTTCAGAGTGTGCCCGTCATCGACCGCGTACGCACCCACGGGCGCGGCGCAGCCCGCCTCCAGCGCGGACAGGACGGCCCGCTCGGCGGCCACCGCGGAGCGGGTGCGCGGGTCGTCGAGCACGCCGAGGAAGGCGACGAGGTCGGTGAGGTCGGCGCGGCACTCGACCGCGAGGGCGCCCTGGCCGGGGGCCGGCAGCAGCTCCTCGACCTCGAAGATCTGGGCGATCTCGGCGGAACGGCCGAGCCGGTCGAGCCCGGCCGTGGCCAGCACGACCGCGTCCAGCTCGCCGGAGGTGACCTTGGCGATGCGGGTGTCGGCGTTGCCGCGGATCGGGACGTACTCGAGATCGGGGCGCAACGCGCTCAGCATGGCGACGCGCCGCGGCGAGCCGGTGCCGACGCGCGCGCCGGACGGCAGGTCGGCGAACTTGGCGTGCGCGATCAGCGCGTCGCGGTGGTCGTGGCGGGCCGGGAGCGCGGCCAGGACGAAGCGCGGGTCCTGCTTGGTGGGCAGGTCCTTCAGCGAGTGCACGGCGAAGTCGATCTCGCCGTCGAGCAGCTTGTCGCGCAGCGCGCTGACGAACACGCCGGTGCCGCCGAGCTGCGCCAGATGGGCCTTGGTGACGTCGCCGAACGTGGTCACCCCGACGAGCTCGATCGCGCGCCCGGTGCGCTCGGTGTAGCCGTCGGCCACCATCTGGGACTGGGTGGTCGCCAGCTGGCTGCGGCGCGTGCCCAGCCGGAGGGGTTCGGGCGTCACAGCTCCACCTCTCTCACGGCCTCGGGCATCTTCGGGTCCAGGTTGAACAGCTCACGCAGCGCCTCCGCATAATGATCGCCTCCCGGGCAGGTGGCGAGCTGCTTGACACGCACAGTCGGCTCGTGGAGCAGCTTGTCCACGACGCGCTGCACGGTCATCGCGACCTCGTCGCGCGCCCGGGCGTCGAGGTCGGGCACGCGCATCAGCAGGCGGCCGAGCTCGGACTCGACCACCCCCGCCGCCTTGCTGCGCAGGGCCACCACCGTCGGGGTGACCTTGGCGGCGCGCTCGGCGTCGAGGTAGGCGCGAAGCTCCTCGACGACCAGGGCGCGCACGGACGCGACCGCGTCGACCTCCCGCGAGCCGATGCCGGACTCCTGGATCGTCTCCAGGTCGACCAGCCGGACCCCCGGCACCCGGCGCACGGCCGGGTCGACGTCGTGCGGCAACGCGAGGTCCAGCAGGAACGTAGGTCCGCCCAGCATATCCGGCGTGATGATGTGCCTGCCCGCTCCGGTGCAGGTGATCACGATGTCGGCGGCGGCCAGCTCGCCCGGCATGGCGGAGAACTCGACGGCCCGGCCGCCGACGTTGGCGGCCAGCCGGGCGCCCCGCTCGTACGTGCGGTTGGCCACGACGATGTCGGTGACCCCGGCGCGCTGGAGCGTGACGGCGGCCAGCGAGCTCATCGAGCCCGCGCCGACGACCAGCGCCCGGCTGCCGGCGATCTCGCCGGCCAGCGCCAGCCCGGCCGTGACGAGGGAGGCCCCGGCCTGGTCGATGCCGGTGTCGGTGTGGGCCCGCTTGCCGACCCGCAGCGCCTGCTGCACCAGCTCGTTGAGCGTGGCGCCGACGGTGCCCTGGCGCTGGCCGAGCTTGAGCGCCTGGCGTACCTGGCCGAGGATCTGGCCCTCGCCGACGACCATGGAGTCGAGGCCGCACACCACGGAGAACAGGTGCTCGACCGCACGCTCCTCGTAGTGCACGTAGAGGTGCGGGGTGAGCTCCTCGACCGTGATGCCCGTGTGCACGCCGAGAAGCCCGGTCACGGCCGTGAGGGCGGCGTGGAACCGGTCGACCGTGACGTAGACCTCCACCCGGTTGCAGGTCGACACCACCATGGCCTCGGCCACGGACGGATCGTGCTGGACGTCGTGCAGGAGCTTGACCAGCCGGTCACCGGTGAGGGAGACCCGTTCAAGCAGCGCCACCGGCGAGGTGCGGTGGCTGAGTCCGATGGCCAGGATGCTCATTGACTGTCCACCGCCATGAGTGGCCCTCCAGCTTTGCGTTGCTCGTGGAACGCGAGAATCTGCAGTTCGATGGAAAGATCGACTTTCCGGACGTCGACGGTGTCCGGCACGGAGAGCACGACGGGGGCGAAGTTGAGTATGCTCGTCACGCCCACGGCGATCACGCGATCGCAGACCGCCTGCGCCGCTTCCGCCGGTGTCGCCAGAACCACGATCGAGACTCCACGCCGCTTGATGACGGCTTCCAGTTCGTCGATGTGCTCAACATTCAACCCCGCTATGGTGTCGCCCACGACTCCGGGGTCGGCGTCGATCAGTGCCGCCACCCGGAAGCCGCGTGAGACGAACCCGCCGTAGTTCGCCAGCGCGCGGCCGAGGTTGCCGACGCCGACGATGGCGACCGCCCAGTCCTGCGTCAGACCCAGCTCGCGGGAGATCTGGTAGACGAGGTACTCGACGTCATAGCCTACGCCTCTCGTGCCGTAGGAGCCGAGATGCGACAGATCTTTGCGGAGCTTCGCGGAGTTGACCCCGGCGGCCGACGCGAGATCCTCCGAGCTGACCGTCGCCACGCCCCGCTCCGCCATGCCGTGCAGCGCCCGCAGGTACAGCGGCAGCCGCGCGACCGTCGCCTCGGGGATGCCTCGGTCACGGGGCTGGGACGTGCTCTTCACGCGCCGGAGCTCCAGGGGACGGGCGGCCGGGAGCCGCGGGGACGGATTAGAACCGTCTTTCAGGTTAATCCCTTTGTGAACCGATGCACAAAGTAGCGGCGGTACGGTTGCCGTATGCACCGCATCACGTTGCTCGGCAAGCCCGGCTGTCACTTGTGTGAGGACGCGCGCGCGGTCATCGCCCGGGTGGCGGGCGAGCTGGGCGTGCCCTGGGAGGAGATCAGCATCGACTCCTCCGAGGAGCTGAGGGAGAAATACTGGGAGATGATCCCGGTCACGCTCATCGACGGCGTGCAGCACGACTTCTGGCGGGTCGACGAGACCCGCCTGCGGGCCGCGCTCAGTACGTGACCGTGGGGAGCGGCACCACCTTCGCGGCGTTGACGTCGAGCTCGATGACGTTGGTGGCCAGCACCATCGACTGCCGCTCGGTGACGAACCGCTCGACGTGCGGCTGCCGCTGGTGGTCGCGGTAGGCGACCTCGTCGCGGTAGAGCTCGTAGACGATGCGCTGCAGCGGGGCCGACTTGACCGAGTGGCAGGCGTAGACGAGCGTGTCGGGCTCGCCGCGGCGCACGCCCTCGACCGTGGCCTCGGCCAGCCGGTCGAACGCGTCGCCCGCGCCGTCCATGATCGTGAACACGGTGAGCAGGCCGTAGATGTTCGGCGACAGGCGGCCCCCGGCGGGCTGCTGGCCGGGCTGTGGGACCGGCTGCTGGGGCTGGGACGGGGAGAACAGGTCGGCGCCCGAGAAGAGCATGCCGGTGGCCGGGCCGGCCGGGGGCGGGGTGGGCGGCATCGCGTATTCGGGGCGCTGCGGCGGCATGGCCTGCGGGCCGGACGGGCCGCCGAAGGGCTGCGGGGCTGACGGGCCGCCCTGGCGCTGGGGGCCGGAGGGCCCGCCGGGCATCGCGCCGCCGTTCATGATGTAGCCGGTCGCGGGGCCGTCCTCGGGCGGGGGCGGCGCCATGCGGGCAGCGTAGTCGACGTCGCGCTCGCCCGCGCGGTATTCGGCCACCAGGTCGCCCAGGCCGGTGGGGCGGCGGGGCGCGGCGGGCGGCAGGTCGGCGGCCGGCACGGGCTCGGGCATCGCCCGGCGGCCGCGCGGGACCGTGCGGTCGTGGTCGTCCAGCGGCGTCCCGCGCTGGTCGCCGCCGTGGCGGCCGGGGGCGTCGTGGCCGTGGCGGGCCCTGGCGTCCTGGCGGGCGTCCTGGCCGCGCCGGGCGGGCGCGTCGCGGTCGTCGAGGTCGTCGTCCTCGTCGTCGTACGGCGCGAGCGGCCGCAGCACGGTGTACCAGATCGCCGCCGCGGCCACCGCGAGCAGCGCCGTGGTGAACAGCGGGGGCACCGTGAAGCGCATCGCGCCCACCAGGGCGATCCCCGACGGGGCGATCACCAGGGCGGCGTGCAGGTTGTCGGTGTCGTACTCGTCGCCGTTGCGCCACTTGAGCGCCGCGACCACGAGCATCGCCAGCATGATCACCACGGCGATGACGTGCACGCCGATCAGCAGGGAGCCGGGGAAGATGCCCCAGAGGGCCGGCCCCGAGGGCGGGGCCTTGCTCATCTCCTGCGACTTGAGCGGATCGAAGATCATGATGGCGCCAGTGACGATCGTCAGCGCGATGCCCATCAGCCACGCCAGGAAGCGCGGCGGCACCCGCTCGGCGAGGAGCTGGATCATGCCGACGGCCAGCCAGAGCGGCGCGAGCAGCGACCCCGTCACCTGGTAGATCCGGAACGTGACCGTCCCGAATCCCGTCAGGGAGCCGATGCCGACCACCGCCAGCGACAGGAACAGCGCGCCCGCCGCGACGACCCAGCCGATCAGCCAGCCCTCGGGCTCGTCACGCAGCCGTTTGATCAGGGCGCCTGTCGCGAAGGCGGCGAGGAGCGCACCGGCGAACCCTAGGACAGCAACGAGGATCTCCATGGTGACTCCAATGCTGCCGGACGATGCCTCCCAGCCGGTAGCCGAAGAGGGAACAGGTCGATCCTCACGGTATCCGGCGGTTACACCAAGTCATGCAAGCACCTTGTGGATTGTGGAATTTCCGGTTGATTTCTAGAGTGATCGAGCACGCCGCACCCCTTACCCCTAGGGATACCGGATGCCTGACTCGTCACCGTTCGCCGGGCTGCTGGTGCCGGCGCTCGCTGGGCCTGCCCGGACGGGCGAGTTCGCCGTGCGCGAAGAAGCGCCGGAACCCGAGGTGGACGGTGCCGCCGACGTGGACGTGCGGACCCTCGTGCTGCATGCCAAGAACGGCTGCACGGAGTCGTTTGGCACGCTCTACGACCGCTACGTGGACCTCGTCTACCGCTACATCTACTTCCGTGTCGGCTCTCATCAGCTCGCCGAGGACCTGACCAGCGAGACCTTCCTGCGAGCGCTGCGCAGGATCGCCGACTTCACCTGGCAGGGCCGCGATTTCGGCGCCTGGCTCGTGACCATCGCCCGGAACCTGGTGACAGATCACTTCAAATCGGGGCGATATCGGCTGGAGATCCCTACCGGGGAGATCATCGACGTTCCGCTCGACGGCTCGCACATCCCGGAGAACGCCGTGGTCACGGCCATCATCAACGACCGGGTCCTGCGGGCCGTACGAGAGCTCAATCCCGAACAGCAGGAATGTGTCGTCCTGCGTTTCCTGCACGGACTCTCGCTCGCGGAAACCGCGTTGATCATGGGGAAGAAGAGTGGAGCGATCAAAGCGCTGCAGTTCCGGGCCATCCGCGCGCTGGCACGGGCGCTCAAGCACGACCTCGCGTAACCTCCACCATCCACCCGTCGTTAGGCAGGTGTCACGGCCAGACGGGAGCGACTGCCATGGGTAGGGCGCGCAGGCGGCGGGAGCGCGTGCTCGAACACCTCACGGAGCTGCGGAGCCTGCCCATCGGAGGGGCTCCGGAGCCGGACTTCCGCGCCCGGCTGCGCGCCGAGCTGATCTCCCGGCACCGGGCCGAGCGGTCGCCGTACCCGTTCCCGTCCGTCTCCGCGGCGGACCTGCCCTCCCTCGCCTCCGACACGCCCGGACGGCGCCCTGAGGCCGCGCGCCACGCCCGGCCCCGGCCCGCCCGGCGGCCGGCGCCGGCGCGCAGGCGACCGATGCTGTCCCACCTGGCCTCGTTCGGACTGGCGGCGGGGATGATGGTGTCGGCGTTCGCCACGTACCAGTCGGTGCCTGGCGACTCGCTCTATCCGCTCAAGCGGGCCGCGGAGAGCACCCTCGTCCGGCTCAGCGCCGACGACGCCGAACGCGGCGAGCGCGAGCTGGCCTCCGCCAAGACCCGCGCCAGGGAGGTCGCCAGCCTGCTCGGCTCCGCCGAGGACGGCCCGCTGGTCGGCAGGACGCTGAAGGACATGGAGGACTCCACCCGCTCGGGCATCAGCCGCCTCGAACGGGCCGAGCCGCGCTCGCCGAAGATCAAGAAATTCGCGCGGGACCAGAAAGACATGGTCAGCCCCATGCTTCCGCAGCTCAACGGCGACCAACAGGCCCAGGCGGAGGGCTATCTGCACTACATCGAAGGTCTGGTCGCGCCACAGTAGGTAGCTAAGCTGAGGCTCATGCGGCTTTTTGGACGACGACACCACGTCGAGCCCGAGGTTGCCGGCGAGGCGGCGGCCCGGGCGGCGGTCACCGTCGCGCCGGCCGAGCCGGTCGAGCCCGACCTGGAGGCGGCGGCCTTCTTCGACGTGGACAACACGATGATGCGCGGCGCGTCCATCTACCACTTCGCCAGGGGCCTCGCCACGCGCGGCATGTTCACCACCTCCGACCTGCTGAAGTTCGCGGTGGGCCAGGCGGTCTTCCGGCTGCGCGGCAGCGAGAACCCCGAGCACATCGCGGTGGCGAGGGAGACGGCGCTGGCGTTCGTGGCCGGGGCCAAGGTCGACGACGTCGTCCGCCTCGGCGAGGAGATCTACGACGAGGTCATGGCCGACCGCATCTGGGGCGGCACCCGCGCGCTCGCACAGTCGCACCTCGACGCCGGCCAGCGGGTCTGGCTGGTCACCGCCACGCCGGTCGAGCTGGCCCGGGTCATCGCCCAGCGGCTCGGGCTGACCGGCGCGCTCGGCACCGTCGCCGAGACCGGCAACGGCGTCTACACCGGCCGGCTGGTCGGCGACCTGCTGCACGGCCCCGCCAAGGCCGAGGCCGTGCGCGCGCTGGCCCGGCGCGAGGGCCTCGACCTCACCCGCTGCACCGCCTACAGCGACTCGGCCAACGACCTGCCGATGCTGTCCCTGGTCGGCCACGCCGTGGCCATCAACCCCGACAGCGAGCTGCGCGAGCACGCGAGGAAGCACGACTGGCCCGTCAGGGACTTCCGCACCGGGCGCAAGGCCACCATGACGGCCCTGCCGATCGCGGCGGGCGTCGGGGCGATCGCGGGCGGAGTCGCGGCGGGGATCGCCCTCCGCCGCCACTACCGCCGCGTCTGACCCCCGCCCCCTTCTCTACTTCAGGGACTCGAACAGCTCACGGGCCTGGGGTTGCCGCCATTCGATCCGGTTCGGGTCGGTCCTGGAGGGCTGCCACGGCACGACGGCCATGCTGATCCTGGCGCTCGCCAGCTGCCCCGCCAGCCCGGCCATCTCCTCCAGGCCGAGATCGGTCCGCACCGACGCGCGCACCTCGGTCAGCAGGGCCTTCAGCCGGTTCTCGTCGAGCACCGAGCTCTGGGCCTTCTTCGCCATCGCGCGCAGGAGCTGCGCCTGCCGCTTGATGCGGGCGGTGTCCGAACCGTCCCCCGTGGCCCGCGAGCGCATCCACCCCAGCGCCGCCTCGCCGTCCAGCGTGACCTTGCCTGCCGGCAGCCTGAGCTTCGCCCGCGGGTCGTCCACGGGGCGGCTCAGGGTGAGCTGTACGCCTCCGAGCGCGTCCACCACGCCCTTGAAGCCGGTGTAGTCCACCTCGACCGTGTGCCGGAAGGTGAGCCCCGTGAGCTTCTGCAGGGTCTGGCGCAGGCACGGCAGGCCACCCTGGTCGTACGCCGAGTTGATCATGTCCGTACGGGCGGGCCGCCCCGGGCAGCCCTGGATCCGCACCATCGAGTCGCGGGGAACGCTGACCGCCGTCACCGCTCCCCTGTCCTCGGGCACGTGCAGGATGATGATGCTGTCCGAGCGCCGCCCGCCGCCGTCCGGCTGACGGGCGCGGTGGGGCCCGTACGCCGCGTTCTCGCCCTCGACGCTGTCCGAGCCGACCAGCAGGATGTTCATGGCCCCGCTGACGTCCACGTTCCGCGCGGCGGCGGGGGGCACGGCGACCGGCCGGTCGCGGGCCAGCAGCAGCGTGGGCACCACGACCGCGGCGGCCGTGGCGACGGCCACGAGGCCGGCCGTCCACCAGGTGGCCCACCAGCGCCGGGTGGCGCGGGCCCGCAGCAGGCGCTCGCGCTGGCGGACGAGCGTCACGGGCGGCTCGTGCTCCAGTCGCGCGCCGAGGTCGCGGAGCAGCTTCAGGTCGTCCATCGTCACTCCTCCTCCGCCATCGGGTTGGTGTCGCCGAGCGCGGCCCGTACCTTCCGCCTGCCCCTGTTGAGGCGGGAGCGCACGGTGCCGACGGGGATGCCGAGCGCCTGCGCGACCTCCTCGTACGTCAGGTCGCCCCACGCGATGAGCAGCAGCACGTCGCGGTCCTTGGCGGACAGGGACGCGAGGGCGCCGGCCAGCTCGCCGCGCACCGCCTGGGCGCTGACCCCGGCGGCCACCCGGTCGGCGGGCGACTCGGTCGCGTGCTCGACCGGGGCGCGCAGCAGCGCCCGGTAGCGGGCGGCCTCGCTGCGGTGGTGCCGGGAGATGAGCTTGGTGAGGATGCCGAACAGCCAGGGGCGGGCGTCCGGATAGGCCAGGTCGTAGCTCCTCCTGCGGGAGAAGGCGACCAGGAAGGTCTCGCCGACGAGATCCTCCGCGGGCTCGGGACCGAGCCGTTTGGAGACGTAGCGGTAGAGCATGCCGGCGTAGCGGTCGAACAGCTCGGCGAACGCCTCGGGTTCGGTCCATGAGGCGTTCACGAGCTCCGCGTCCGCGCCTCGGGTGGCGGGTTGCAGGATCATCTCCGCCCTTCTCTGGGGGAACGGTCGGAGATGTCTCGCCACAACCCGCCGCGGGAGTTCACGGCGGGCCCGCCGTCAGAGGAACGGCGGGAAGGCGTGCCCGCGGCGCAGCCGCAGCTCGTTGAGCATCTGCTGGATGACCTCGCGCACGTGGTCGGTGACGTTGAAGACGAGCATGGGGTCGTCGGCGGCCTCGGGCTCGTAGTGGTCGGTGCGGATCGGCTCGCCGAACTCGATCATCCACTTGGACGGCAGCGGCACCAGCCCGAGCGGCCCGAGCAGCGGGAAGAACGGCGTGATCGGCACGTAGGGGAGCCCGAGCAGCCGGGCCAGCGACCTGATGTCGCCGATCTTGGGGTAGATCTCCTCAGCCCCGACGATCGCCGTGGGCAGGATGGGCACCCCGGCGCGGATCGCCGAGGCGACGAAGCCGCCGCGGCCGAAGCGCTGCAGCTTGTAGCGCTCGGAGAACGGCTTGCCGACGCCCTTGAAGCCCTCGGGGAACACCCCGACCAGCTCGCCCTTGCGCAGCAGCCGGTCGGCGTCCTCGCGGCAGGCGAGGGTGTGGCCGGTCTTGCGTGCCAGGTGGCTGAGCAGCGGGAGCTGGTAGACGAGGTCGGCGCCGAGCAGCCGCAGCGGCCGGTGGACGTCGTCGTGCATGGCGACCTGGAGCATGAGCGCGTCGACCGGCAGCGTGCCCGAGTGGTTGGCGACGACCAGCGCGCCGCCCTCCTCGGGCACGTTGTGCAGCTCGACCGTCTCGACCCTGAACCAGTGGTTGTAGAGGGGCCGGACGAGCTCCAGGAAGACCTTGTCGGTCAGCTCGGGGTCGTAGCCGAACTCGTCGACCTCGTAGTCGCCGTCGAGCCGCCGCCGGAGGAAGGCCAGCAGCTCGGCGAGCGGGTCGGGGTCGGCCTGCTCGTAGGAGGGCGCGGCGGTGATCGGGATCACCCGGCCGTCGTCGTGCTCATGGGAGACGCTCAACTGGGCACACCTCCGATCGGGTGCAGGCCCCGCGAGCGCAGGAAGTCCTCGAAGGCCGCCCCGGTGCTGAACTTCGGCTTCCAGCCGAGCTCGGTTTCCAGCCGGGAGGTCTCGACCGCGCGGCCGTGGCACATGAGCTTGAGCTGCTCGGGTGAGTACTCGACCAGCCCGAAACGGCGCGCGGCGTTGCCGAGCGCCTCGAACGCGGGCGAGAACAGCGGCATCGACAGCCGGCCCGCCCTGCGCACGCACTGCGACAACAGCAGCACGCCCGCCCCGGCCACGTTGAACGTGCCGGGGTGGTCCTCCGTCGCCATCCGGCGCAGCACCTCGACCGCGTCGTCCTCGTGGACGAACTGCAGCCGCGGGTCGAAGCCGAACACGGTCGGCAGCACCGGCTGGGTGAAGTAGCGCGTCAAGGGCGAGTCGACACCCGGCCCCATGAAGTTGGCGAAGCGCAGCAGCGACACGGTCACGTCGGGACGGCGGCGCGCGAAGCCGCGCACGTAGCCCTCGATCTCGCACGCGTCCTTCGCGTAGCCGTGGCTGGGGCCGTCGTGCGGCTCCAGGTCCTCGGTGAAGACCGCCGGGTCCCGCGGTGACGAGCCGTAGACGGCGGTGGTGGAGCGGACCACCACGCGCCGCACGGTCGCCGACCGCTGGCAGGCGCCGAGCAGCTGCATGGTGCCGATGATGTTGTGCTCTTTCATGGCTGCCCTGCCACCGCCCCGCGAGGGAGCGCTGACCAGGCTCATGTGCACAACGGTGTCGATGTCCGCGGCCGCGATCACCTGCGCGATGTCGGGGCTGCGCAGGTCGACCCGGACGAACTCGGTCCGGCCCAGGGAGACACCGCCATCCCGCGTCAGCGAGGGGGGCGGCACGGTGTCCACTCCGATGACCCGGTCGATGTCCGGGTCGGCGGCCAGAACGTTCGACACCCGGGCGCCGATGTGGCGCGAGACCCCGGTGACGAGCACGGTGTGGGTCATCAGCGCCTCGCAGCTGCGTCGGTTACTTCTTGTTACGCCGCTGGATGCGCGTCTTCTTGAGCAGCTTGCGGTGCTTCTTCTTGGCCATCCGCTTGCGGCGCTTCTTGATCACAGAGCCCACGGGACCCCCAGGTACTGATAGCAAGTCTGAATCGGAGTGCGAGCGCACACCGGCTCACAGACTACCGGCGATCCATGGTAGATCGCCCCTCGGGGGGCGAGAGCCCCGGCCGCGCGTGGCGAGCGGCCGGGCTTCTCCCGCGACAGCACTCACGGCGTGACCATCACGTCGCTACGTCAACCTGCCTCGATGTAGGCCTCCCGCAGATAGTCGTGCACCGCCTGCTCGGGCACTCTGAACGACCGGCCTACCCTGATGGCCGGGAGCTCGCCGGAGTGTACGAGCCGGTACACCGTCATCTTGGACACCCTCATGACCGTCGCGACTTCAGCCACGGTCAGGAACTTCACCTCGCTGAGAGGTCTTTCGCCTGCACCCATCGGACGCCTCTTCCGCACGTGTTTCCGGGTTATCCCCACTGGTGCCATTGCTCACGCACGTGTACTGCCGTCAGCGTAAGTCGGGACTCCGAGTGCGCAAACCCCCTATTTTCTCTCTTGACGGAGCCGCCTGTCAGCCGAACCAGAGAAATCGCTGGTGAGCAGCCGGGCCGAGCACCTCGCCTGGACCTTGGAACTGTCCAAGTTGCCACACATAAGAGTCGCCGGAGCCCTGTCAAAAGTTGGCAAAGGGACGGCGAGCCCCTTGGAATGCAGGCGCGAAAAGACGGTATCGAGCTGACCGGAATGAACTCAGAGGGCTGATGAGACCAGAGTGACCAATCGCTCGGTGAGCGGAGCGTAAAATCGGGGTAGCACATTGTCGTCCAACGGCACGACGACGTCGATCTTCCCCTCCGCCTCGCCGACGAACAGGCCCGGGTCGTTGCTGTCGGCGAAGGCCACCGTCGGCACCCCCGCCTCGCCGGCCGCGCCCGCCCAGCCGTGGTCGGCGATCACCAGGTCGGGCAGGTCGCCGTCCAGCTCGTGCAGCATGTGCCGCATCGGCGCGGCGTCGTGGGTGTGCACGAAGTTGCCCCGGTCGTCGAGCATGGCGACGTCCTGGAGGTAGCGGATGCGGCGCGGGCGGCCGAAGCCGGAGCCCGCGTACGTCCAGCCCTCGCCGGGCGTCAGCAGCCGCGCGCCGTGCCGCTCGCATAGCGCCGCGAGCGGCAGGTGGACCGCCAGCAGGCCGGTGGGGTGGCCGGTCGCGAACAGGATCCGCGGCTCGGGCCTGGCGAGCACGGCCGCGACGCGCTCGGCCATGGCGTCGAGGGCGTCGATGGTCAGCTCGGGGTCGATGGTGTCCTGGCCCCAGCGGTGCCCGGGGTCGGCGACCACGCCCGCCGACTTGGCCATGAGCGCGAGCACGTCGCGGTAGGACCACGGGTGGTCGAAGCTCAGGCCGAGGGCGTAGTAGGGGTCGCCGTTGGCCAGCGAGCTGTAGTGGTCGAGGTTGTTCTCCCGTGGCGTCGCGACGTCACCGGCGATGCGGGTGCGTACGAGGTGATCGCGGAGTTGGTCGCGGCTCAGCACAGCTTTCCTTCGCAGAACATCGGCGCTCACGGCATCGGGTCGAGGCCGTGCAGGGGGAACACCGCTTTGCGGGTGGCGATGACCGCACGGTCGATGGGGTCCGCTGGGTCATAACCGGCCGAGATATCACGAAATTCCGGGTTTCGGCCGTCGGTCATGGTCAACGGGGGCGTCTCGCCGGTGCGCTCCCTCACGTACCTGCGCCACTCCTCGCCCGTCCGCGTGGCCGGGTCGATCGGATGCCCGGACGCCTCGGCCAGCAGGTGCGTCCACGCCCTCGGGACGACCTGGACCAGCTCGTAACCGCCGCCGCCGACCGCGATCCAGCGCCCGCCCGCCGTCGTCTCGTGGGCCAGGCGGTGCAGGGCGGCGTAGGCGGCGCGCTGGCCGTCGACGCTCAGCATGAGGTTGGCGAGCGGGTCGAGCGCGTGGCTGTCGCAGCCGTGCTGGGTCACCAGCACCTCGGGCCGGAACTCGTGCAGCAGCGGCGGCACGACCGCGTGGAAGGCCCGCAGCCAGCCGGCGTCGCCGCAGCCGGCCGGCAGCGCCACGTTGACCGCCGTGCCCTCGGCGCCGGTCTCCTCGGGGAAGCCAGTGCCGGGGAACAGCGTGCGCGGGCTCTCGTGCAGGCTGATCGTCAGCACCCGGGGGTCGTCGTAGAAGACCGTCTGGACGCCGTCGCCGTGATGGACGTCGACGTCGACGTACGCGATCCGGCCCACCCCCCGCTCCAGCAGCCAGGCGATGGCGAGCGCCGGGTCGTTGTAGACGCAGAAGCCGCTGGCCATGGCGGGCATGGCGTGGTGGAGCCCGCCCGCGATGTTGACGGCGTGCTCGGCCGCGCCCTCCCAGATCGCGCGGGCGGCCGCCAGCGAGGCGCCCGCGATCAGCGCCGACGCCTCGTGCACGCCCTTGAACGCCGGGTTGTCCATGGTGCCGAGCCCGCAGCCGAGGTCGGGCGCGCCGGAGACGGACACCCGCTTGACGGCCTCGACGTAGTCGCGCTTGTGGACCATGGCCAGCTCGTCGTCACCGGCGGGGTCGCAGCCGGCCAGCTCGACCCGGTCGAGCACGCCCAGGCCCCTGGCCAGCGCCATCGTCAGCTCCACCCTGACGGGCGCGAGTGGATGGGTGGGGCCGAAGTCGTAGGAGGTGAGAGCGTCGTCCCAGATCACCCGTACCGACCGGCTCATGCCAACCCCTTCACGTGCCGCCTCGCCTTGCGGCCGACGTTACCGCAGCGCGGACTCTCCGTTGTAGCCCGGGCTCAGTGCGGAAATATCCGCTCTGAGCCGGATATTTCATGACTTAGGGTTTGGGCGTGGGCATGGGGCGAACGGTCAGGAGAGCCGTGGAGTTCCTCCGCCGTCCCAGGGTCTCCGACACCGCCCTGGTGATCGCCGTCTCGCTCCCCGCGATCCCCGGGCTGGTCACCATGATCGTCCAGGGCGACGGCGGAGGCACGCTGGAAGCCGCCCACTACCTGGCGGGCGCGGCACTGCTGTGGCCGCGCCGGCGCCGGCCAATCCTCACCGCGACGCTGGTCGCGGGGCTGGACGTGACCGGCTTCGCCCTGCACCTCGTGACGATCGCGAACCTGCCCACGGCCATCGCGCTCTACAGCGTGGGCCGCCACACCTCCGGCCGCGTCACCGCCGCGGCCGGGCTCGCCTTCTACGCCGTCTACGCCGTGGCAGGGGAGATCTTCTGGCCAGGCCGGGGCAACTGGGTGGGCTACCTGTTCGCCGTGGGGTCGGCCGTGGGCGTCGGGCAGCTCGTCCGGCTGCGCGCGGAGCTCAACGAGCGCGGGCGGCACGAGGCAGCCGACGCCGCCGTGCGCGAGGAGCGGCGGCGCATCGCCAGGGAGCTGCACGACATCGTGGCGCACCACATCACCGTCATCACCGCCCTGGTCGGCGGCGCGCGGGCGACCCTCCCGCCCGAGCAGGAGGTCACCAGGAACGCGCTGAAGAGCGCCGAGCAGACCGCCCGCGAGGCGATGACGGAGATGCGCCTCCTGCTCGACGTGCTGAGGGCCGGCGACGTGCTCCGCGACGGCGACCTGATCGGGGCGGGCGGCACAGGGCCGGACGCCGCGACCGGCGTGGGCGCGGAACGGCTGCCCGCGCTCGTCGAGGAGGCCAGGTCGGCCGGGCTGGCCACCAGCCTCACCGTGACCGGCGAACCCGTCCCGCTGCCCGCGCCCGTCGACCTCGCCGTCTACCGCATCGTCCAGGAGGCGCTCACCAACACCCGCAAGCACGCGGCCGGGGCGCGGGCCGGGGTGCGGCTGGCGTACGAGCCTGAGGCCGTCGAGGTCGAGGTCGTGGACGACGGGCGCGCCACGGGCTCGGGCACGCCCGGCTTCGGCCTCGGCGGCATGGCCGAGCGGGTGGCGCTCTGCGGCGGGCGGCTCTCGACCGGCCCGCACACCGGAGGCGGCTTCCGCGTGCACGCCCGCATCCCCTTGGAGAAGCCGTGATCCGCGTGCTGCTCGCCGACGACCACGAGCTGGTCCGCACGGGCTTCAGGCTCATGCTCGACGCCCAGCCCGACCTGTCCGTGGTGGGCGAGGCCGGCGACGGCGCGGCGGCGGTGGACCTCGCCCGGCGGCTGCGGCCGGACGTCGTGCTCATGGACCTCCACATGCCCGACCTGGACGGGGTGCGCGCGACCGAGCTGATCACGGCCGAGCTGCCGGGGGTGCGGGTGCTCGCGCTGAGCACGTTCGACCTGGACGAGAACGTGGTCGCGGCGCTGCGCGCGGGCGCGGGCGGCTTCCTGCCGAAGGACGTCTCCCCCGAGGAGCTGATCGAGGGCGTGCGCGTGGTGCACCGGGGCGAGTCGGCGGTCGCGCCGCGCCTGCTGACCCGGCTGATCGGCGCGTTCGTCCGCGCCTCGCGGACCCCGCCCGCGCCCGCGGGAGCCGCGGGGCTCGCGGGGCTGACCGAGCGGGAGCGGGAGGTCCTCGTCCTCATCGCCCGCGGCCGCTCGAACGCGGAGATCGCCGCCGGGCTCGCCGTCTCCCCCTCGACCGTCAAGAACCACGTGACGAGCCTGTTCGCCAAGCTCGGCGTACGGGACCGCGCGCAGGCCGTCATCGTCGCCTACGAGGCGGGGCTCGTCCGCCCAGGAGAGTAGGACCCTGGTCCCAGAGGGCGTCCCGCAGGACGGTCCCCGGGCAGGAAGAAACCAGCGGTCCGCGCCGCCAGGCTGGGATCATGACAGCCATTCGGGCAACGAACCTGAGCAAACGCTACGGCGCCACCGTCGCGGTGGCGGACCTGTCGTTCGACGTCGAGCCCGGCCGGGTGACGGGCTTCCTCGGGCCCAACGGGGCCGGCAAGTCCACCACCATGCGGATGATCCTCGGGCTCGACCGGCCGTCAGGCGGCTCCGTGCTGGTGGACGGGCGGCCGTACCAGGAGCTGCGGCATCCGCTGCGCAAGGTGGGCGCGCTGCTCGACGCCAAGGCCGTGCACGGCGGGCGGAGCGCCCGTGACCACCTGCTGGCGATCGCCCAGAGCAACGGGCTGCCCGCGAGCCGGGTCGGGCAGGTGCTGGAGACCGTGGGACTGCGCGAGGTCGCGAGGCGCCGCGTCGGCGGCTTCTCGCTGGGCATGGCGCAGCGGCTCGGCATCGCCGCGGCGCTGCTCGGCGACCCGGAGATCCTGCTGTTCGACGAGCCCGTCAACGGGCTCGACCCGGACGGCATCCTGTGGATCCGCACGCTCATGCGCGACCTCGCCGCCGAGGGCCGCGCGGTCTTCGTCTCCAGCCACCTCATGAGCGAGATGGCCCAGACCGCCGACCACCTCGTCGTGATCGGCAAGGGGCGGCTCATCGCCGACACGAGCGTCGAGGAGTTCATCGCGCGCAGCTCGCAAGGGTACGTACGGGTGCGCTCCCCCCGCCTGGCCGAGGTCGCCGACCTGATCGGGACCGGCGAGCGGCATCCCGACCACCTGCGGGTGACCACGATGAGCACCCTGGAGATCGGCACCCTCACGGCGCGGGCCGGCATCCCGCTGGAGGAGCTGACGCACGTGCGGCCCTCGCTCGAAGCCGCCTACATGGAGCTGACCAAGGACAGTCTGGAGTTCACGTCATGATCGACATCATCAGGTCGGAATGGACCAAGAT
Source organism: Nonomuraea coxensis DSM 45129 (assembly GCF_019397265.1). Classification (NCBI taxonomy): domain Bacteria; kingdom Bacillati; phylum Actinomycetota; class Actinomycetes; order Streptosporangiales; family Streptosporangiaceae; genus Nonomuraea; species Nonomuraea coxensis. Next base: position 403,169 of record NZ_CP068985.1, on the reverse strand, counting down.
CCGCTCGGTCCGCTCGACGGTCTGGACGCTGGCCGCCACCGCCGTGATGATGATCGGCTTCAGCGCGCTGCTCTCCGCCTCGGTCGCGCACAGCGCCGACGGGCCCGTCGACGTGCCGCACGCGCTCGCGCTGGGCCTGGCGGGCACGATGTTCGGCTCGCTGTCCATCGCCGCGCTGGGCGTCCTGGTGATCTCCGGCGAGTACCGCACCGGCGGCATCCGCACCTCGCTCATGGCCGTGCCCCGGCGTCTCCACCTGCTCGCCGGCAAGGCCGTGGTCTTCACCGTGACCGCGATCGTCGTCTGCACCCTCGCCGCGGCAGGGGCGCTCGCCGTCGGCCTGGCGATCACGCGGCCGGCCGGGCTCACGGCGGGCGACGTCGTACGGGCCGCCGGCGGCGCGGGGCTCTACCTGACCGCGTGCGGGCTGTTCGGGCTGGCGCTCGGCACGCTCGTCCGGCACTCGGCGGGCGCGCTCGTGGCGGCCATCGCGCTGATCCTGGTGCTCCCCGCGGTCGTCACGCAGCTGCCCGGCGCGTGGGGCAGGGCCGTCGCGGAGCACTTCACCACCAACGCGGGCCAGCTCATCATGGCCGGCGGCGGAGGCGGCGGCTCGCTGAGCCCGTGGGGCGGGTTCGGCGTCTACCTGGCCTGGATCGCCGTGACCGCGGTCGCGGGCTGCGTCCTCATGCGGCGCCGCGACGCCTGACGACCTGGCGGCCGGTCACCCGGCGCGGGCGGGACGGCTCAGCCGCTCGCGAGCTCCCGCCCGCGGTCCCTGGCGGCCTCGATCGCGGCCAGGAACGCCGCCCGCACGCTGTGCCGCTCCAGCTCGGCGATGGCCGCGATCGTGGTGCCGCCCGGCGAGGTGACCGCCTCGCGCAGGATCACCGGGTGCTCGCCCGAGTCGCGCAGCATCACGGCCGCGCCGACGATCGACTGCGTCACCATGTCGAGCGCGGCGGCGCGCGGCATGCCCAGCAGGATGCCCGCGTCCACCATGGCCTCGACCAGGTAGAAGAAGTAGGCGGGTCCGCTGCCGGAGAGCGCGGTCGCCGCGTCCTGCTGCGACTCGGGGATGCGCAGCACCTTGCCGACCGGCTTCAGCAGGTTCTCCGTCAGCCGGAGGTGCTCCTCGCCCGCGTGCGCCCCGGCCGAGATGACGCTCATCGCCTCGTCGAACCTGATCGGCGTGTTGGACATCACCCGCACGACCGGCACGTCCACCCCGAGCCGCTGCTCCACGAACGCCGTCGTGATGCCGGCCGCGGCCGAGATCACCAGACGGTCGGCCGGGACGTAGGGGGCGATCTCGGCCAGGAGCGTGGCCATGTCCTGCGGCTTGACGGCCAGGATCAGCGTGTCGGCCGCCTTCGCCGCCTCGGCGTTGGTGACGGTGCGCACGCCGTAGGTCTCGCGCAGCGCCTGCGCCCGCTCGGGCCTGCGGGTGGTCGCGAGGACGTCGTCCGGCTTGAACCCGGCCCGCAGCAGCCCGGACAGCAGGGCCTCGCCCATCTTGCCCGTGCCCAGAATCGCAATCATCCTGGAAGCCTACTCACCGCTTCAAGGCGGTCAGCGGCGCGACATCAGCGACCGCAGGAAGAACCCGAGGTTGCGCGGGCGCTCCGCCAGGCGGCGCATGAGGTAGGCATACCAGTCGTCCCCGTACGGCACGTAGACCCGCATCTGCGACCCCAGCCCCGCGAGGCGGGCCTGCTCGGCGGGGCGGACGCCGTACAGCATCTGGTACTCGAACCCGGTGACGTCGCGGCCGTCGAGCACGGCGAGCGTGGAGGCGATCCGCAGCAGCCGGGGGTCGTGCGTGGCCACCATCGGGTACGCGGTCCCGGCCATGAGCACCTTGAGGCACCGGACGAACGACCGGTCGATCTCGGCGGGCGCCGTGTAGGCCCCCGGCGCCGTGTAGGCCCCCTTGCACAGCCGCACCCGGGCCCCGCCGAGCTTCTCGCACCGCTCCAGCGAGTCCGGCAGGTACGCCTGCACCACCACCCCCACGTCGGGATGCTCGCGCCGCAGCGCGGTGTGCACGGCGTACAGCCCGTGGACGGTGTCGCTCTCCTCGGCGTCGAGCGTCACGGTGACGCCGCGACCGGCGGCGGCCCGGCAGATGTCGGCCGCGCGCTCGTACGCGAGCTGCTCCGACAGCCGCAGCCCGAGCGCGGTGAGCTTGACCGACACGTCCGCGCCCGCGGGCAGCAGGCCGAGCAGGGCGAGGTATTCGGCGACGGCGGCGTCGGCCTGCTCCCGCTCGGTCACCTCCTCGCCCAGGTGGTCGACGGTGACGAGGAGCCCCCGGCGGGTCAGGTCGGCGACCGCGGAGGCGATGTCGTCGGCGACGTAGCGTTTGACCACGTCCCTGGTCAGCGGCGAGGTGGAGATGACGCGCTCGGCGCGTTCGCTTCTGGAGACGGCGAGCATGGCCTGACGGAGCACGGTGACCACACTAACCCCGGCGGGCGCTGAACCGCGGGCCACCCGGATCCGTCGTACAAGTATGCGCACAATGACGAAAGCGACTCTTCTGGCCGGATCCCTGGTTCTCGCGACGAGTTGTGCCACCGCGCCGGCCACGCGACCGGCCGCGTCCTCCGCCTCCGTGACCCCCACCCCGCCGCCGGCGGTCGAGGTCACCCCGGTCACCACGGCCCCGACGTCGCCGTCGGAAGGCCCCGAGCCGGTCAAGCCGACCGGGAACGCGATCAACGTCCACAAGGTCCGCTGGACCAAGGCCAAGCCGGTCTCCAAGGGCAAGAAGGTGCAGCTCACCTGGTGGTCGGGCGTCGCGCCGTGCACGGTGCTCGACCGCGTCAAGGTCAAGGAGACGACGAAGAAGGTCACGATCACCCTGTACGAGGGCACCGCGCCCAAGGCCAGGAACACCTCCTGCATCATGATCGCCGTCGAGAAGACCACCACGGTGAAGCTCAAGAAGGCCCTGGGCAAGCGTGTGCTCGTGGACGGCGCCAAGAGCTGAGCCGAGCGGTCCGTGTCCAAGAGCGGACACCCCTGCTGACAACTGATCGATTACTTGCGATACATCGATCAGGCACCGAAGGCGCGGGGGCGTCGAGGGTGACGTCGTTCCGCCCAGGGGGTTCCCGTGAGACGACTCGGCCGTGCGCTCGCCGCTCTCCTGCTCGTCCCCGCCGGCTGGATCGCGCTGGCGAGCCCGCCCGCGGGGGCGCTGCCGCCCGCGTTCCAGCGGCAGACCATGCTCAGCGGGCTCACCCGGACTTCCCCGCCGATCCGCGCCTGTACGTCCTCTACACCCGCGACACCGTGCCCGGCGGGACCGCGCCGCGCTGGGGGACGGCGGGCGCGAGCGACGACCCGTGCCCGACCCCGCCGGGCGCGACCGGCGACGGCTGCCTGGTCACCGGCCGCCTGTCGGTCGTCTCCCCCACGGGGGCCGAGACCCCGCTGATCACCGACTGGTGCCAGCAGCATCCGAGCCACTCGGTCGGCGACCTGCGCTTCGGCCCGGACGGCGCGCTGTACGCCTCGGCGGGCGACGGCGCCAGCCTCAACTTCGCCGACTACGGCCAGGACAACCTGACCGGTTCCGACGTCACCCCGGACAACCCGTGCGGCGACCCGCCGTCGCCGGTCGGCACGGCCCTGTCGCCGCCGTCGGCCGAGGGCGGGGCGCTGCGCTCGCAGGACGTGCGGACGAACGGCGACCCGGCCGGCCTCGACGGCTCACTGATCCGGATAAATCCGGATACGGGGGCGGCGGCCGCCGGCAACCCCGGCGCCGCGAGCCCCGACCCCAACGCGGCCCGCGTCGTCGCCCACGGCCTGCGCAACCCGTTCCGCATGGCCGTACGCCCCGGCACCTCGGAGATCTGGCTCGGCGAGGTCGGCTGGAACACCGTCGAGGAGATCAACCGGGTCGTGAACCCCACCGCCGGCGTCACGAACTTCGGCTGGCCCTGCTACGAGGGCCCCGGCCGCCAGGGCGGCTACGACAACCTCGACCTGACGCTCTGCGAGAGCCTGTACGCCGCCGGCGCCGCCGCCCACACCGCGCCGTACAGCACGCAGGCGGCGAGGCCTACACGTTGACCGCCGGCAGCGACACCAACCGCCCGCACACCGCCATCTTCACCACCACCACCGCCGACATCGGCGCCCCCAGCCAGCTTCCCCTGAACACCTGGACCCACCTCACCGCCACGTACGACGCCACCACCCTGCGCCTCTACGTCAACGGCACCCAGGTCGCCCAAACCCCGAAAACCGGCGCCATCCGCACCGACAACGGCGTCCTCCGCATCGGCGGCAACAGCCTGTGGGGCGAGTACTTCGCCGGCCTCATCGACGAGGTCCGCCTCTACAACCGCGCCCTCACCCCCACCGAGATCCAGACCGACCTGAACACTCCAGTCGGCTGATCTCTCGCGTCCGCGCCGCGACGCGGAATTGTGGGGCAGGATCGGGAATGCGGGCGCGCTCACAAGGGTTGAGTCGAGTAGGCTCAAGTCGTTTGACAAAGACGACACAAACCCATAGCTTGAGTCCGACCGACTCAACTTTGACTACAAGGACGTACTCATGGCACGTGCGGTAGGTATCGACCTTGGGACGACCAACTCCGTCGTCTCGATCCTCGAGGGCGGTGAGCCCACCGTCATCGCCAACGCGCAGGGCTCGCGGACCACGCCGTCCGTGGTCGCCTTCGCGAAGAACGGCGAAGTCCTGGTCGGCGAGGTCGCCAAGCGCCAGGCCGTCACCAACGTGGACCGCACCATCCGCTCCGTCAAGCGCGAGATGGGCACCAACTGGTCCCAGGAGATCGACGGCAAGAAGTTCTCCCCGCAGCAGATCAGCGCCTTCGTGCTGCAGAAGCTCAAGCAGGACGCCGAGGCCTACCTGGGCGAGAAGATCACCGACGCGGTGATCACCGTCCCGGCCTACTTCAACGACGCCCAGCGGCAGGCCACCAAGGAGGCCGGCACGATCGCGGGCCTCAACGTGCTCCGCATCATCAACGAGCCGACCGCCGCGGCCCTCGCCTACGGCCTCGACAAGGAGCAGGACCAGACGATCCTGGTCTTCGACCTCGGTGGCGGCACCTTCGACGTGTCGCTGCTCGACGTCGGCTCCGAGGACGGCCACGGCTTCGTCGAGGTCAAGGCCACCTCCGGTGACAACCACCTGGGCGGCGACGACTGGGACCAGCGCGTCGTCGACGAGCTCGTCAAGCGCTTCCAGAACGCTCACGGCGTCGACCTGTCCAAGGACAAGATGGCCCTCCAGCGCCTGCGCGAGGCAGCGGAGAAGGCCAAGATCGAGCTGTCCAGCCAGTCCGAGACCAGCATCAACCTGCCCTACATCACGGCCTCCTCCGAGGGCCCGCTGCACCTCGACGAGAAGCTCACGCGCTCGGAGTTCCAGCGGCTGACGGCCGACCTGCTCGAGCGGACCAAGGGCCCGTTCCACCAGGTCATCAAGGACGCCGGCATCAAGGTCTCCGACATCAGCCACGTGGTGCTCGTCGGCGGCTCGACCCGCATGCCCGCCGTGACCGAGCTGGTCAAGGAGCTGACCGGCGGCAAGGAGCCCAACAAGGGCGTCAACCCTGACGAGGTCGTCGCCATCGGCGCCGCTCTCCAGGCCGGCGTGCTCAAGGGCGAGGTCAAGGACGTCCTGCTGCTCGACGTGACCCCGCTGTCGCTGGGCATCGAGACCAAGGGCGGCATCTTCACCAAGATCATCGAGCGCAACACGACGATCCCCACCAAGCGCTCGGAGGTCTTCACCACGGCCGAGGACAACCAGCCGTCGGTGCAGATCCAGGTCTTCCAGGGCGAGCGCGAGATCGCCGCCTACAACAAGAAGCTCGCGACCTTCGAGCTCACCGGCATCGCGCCGGCCCCGCGCGGCATCCCGCAGATCGAGGTCACCTTCGACATCGACGCCAACGGCATCGTCAACGTCTCCGCCAAGGACCTGGGCACGGGCAAGGAGCAGTCGATGACGATCACCGGCGGCTCGGCGCTGCCCAAGGACGACATCGAGCGCATGATGCGCGAGGCCGAGTCCTACGCCGAGGAGGACAAGAAGCGCCGCGAGGAGGCCGAGGTCCGCAACAACGCCGACGGGCTCGCCTACCAGACGGAGAAGTTCCTCCGCGAGAACGACGACAAGGTCCCCGGCGACATCAAGACCGAGGTCAACGACGCCCTGGCCGAGCTGAAGAAGGCTCTGGAGGGCACCGACACCGACGTCATCCGCACCTCGGCGGAGAAGCTCGCCACGGTCAGCCAGAAGATGGGTTCGGCGATCTACGCCGCCGGCCAGGGCCAGCAGGCCGGTCCCGAGGGCGCCCCGCAGGACGCCTCGGCCGGTGAGGGCCAGAAGGCCGACGAGGACGTGGTCGAGGCCGAGATCGTCGACGACGAGCCGAAGAAGGACAAGTGATGCCGCCGCGTGACAACGGGCACGAGGAGCCGGTGATCCGCGACAACCGCAAGATCGACCCGGAGACGGGCCTGCCCCGCGAGCCCGACGCCGCCCAGGAGACGGCCGAGCAGCCCGCCGAGGCCCCGTCCGCCGGTCCCGCCGCCGGCGACGGCGAGCTGGCCTCCCAGCTCGCCGAGCGCACCGCGGACCTGCAGCGGCTCCAGGCCGAATACGTCAACTACCGCAAGCGCGTCGAGCGCGACCGCGCCGCGGTCAGGGAGCAGGCGGTGGCGGGTGCGCTGACCGAGCTCCTGCCCGTGCTCGACGACATCGGCCGCGCCCGCGAGCACGGTGAGCTCACCGGCGGCTTCGCGAAGGTGGCGGAGTCGCTGGAGGCGACGCTCACCAAGCTGGGCCTCACCGCCTACGGGCAGAAGGGCGACCCCTTCGACCCGACCGTCCACGAGGCGCTGATGCACAGCTACTCCGAGGACGTGAGCGAGCCCACCGCGGTCGAGGTGTTCCAGCCCGGCTACCGCATGGGCGAGCGCGTCCTGCGGCCGGCGCGGGTGGCCGTGGCCGAGCCCGCCGAACCCCAGGAGCCCGCCGCGGGCGGCCTGGGTGAGACCGAAGACGAAAGCTGACGAGGACGAAGGGCCGTAGATGAGCACCAAGGACTACTTGGAGAAGGACTACTACGCCGTCCTTGGTGTGCCCAAGACCGCGACCGCCGACGAGATCAAGAAGGCCTACCGCAAGCTGGCCCGCCAATACCACCCCGACAGCAACCAGGGCGACACCGCCAAAGAGGCCAAGTTCAAAGAGGTCTCCGAGGCGTACGACGTCCTGTCCGACACCAAGCGCCGCAAGGAGTACGACGAGGCGCGGACGTTGTTCGGCTCCGGGGTGGGCGGCCAGCGGCCGGGGGCCGGCGGGTTCTCGTTCGACTTCGGCGACCTGTTCGGGGGCACCGGGCAGGGGCAGCAGGGGGGTGCCGGAGAGCGGCTCGGCGACCTGTTCGGCGGGCTGTTCAACCGCGGTGGCGGCGCGTCGACCCGCACCACCACCACGTCCAGGCCGCGGCGTGGTCAGGACATCGAGTCCGAGGTCACGCTCTCGTTCACCGAGGCGGTCGAGGGCACCACGGTGACGCTCAGGCTGACCAGCTCGGCCGCCTGCGCCGCGTGCACCGGCACCGGCGCGCGGGCGGGCACGACCCCGAGGGTCTGCCCGACCTGCGAGGGCACCGGCGCGGCCAGCCGCAACCTGGGCAACTTCGCCTTCTCCGAGCCCTGCCGCGACTGCAAGGGCCGCGGGCTGATCGTGGACGACCCCTGCCCCGTGTGCGAGGGCAGCGGCCGGGCCAAGAGCACCCGCACCCTCCAGGCCCGCATCCCCGCCGGCGTCGCCGACGGCCAGCGGGTCAAGCTCAAGGCCAAGGGGGCGCCGGGCGAGAACGGCGGCCCCGCGGGCGACCTCTACATCCACACCCACGTCAAGCCGCACGCGGTTTTCGGCCGCTCGGGCGACAACCTGACCGTCACCGTGCCGGTGACGTTCACGGAGGCCGCTCTGGGGGCCGAGATCAAGGTGCCCATCCTCAAGGGCATGCCGGTCACGCTGCGCATCCCGCCGGGCACGCCCAACGGGCGTACCTTCCGGGTGCGCGGCAGGGGCGTGGCCCGCAAGGACGGCAGCAAGGGCGACCTGCTCGCCACGGTCGAGGTGCTCGTGCCGAACACGCTGGACGACAAGTCGCGCGAGCTCCTCAGCGAGTTCCAGACCGCGACCGCGGGCGAGGACCCGCGCGCCGACCTCATTCAGCGAGCCAGAAGCGAGTAGCCGATGGACGCCAACTATTTCGACCTGTCCGACGACACACCCGTCTATGTGATCTCGGTGGCCGCGCAGTTGTCCGGGCTGCATCCGCAGACCCTGCGCCAGTACGACCGGCTCGGCCTGGTCAGCCCCGGCCGTACGGCCGGGCGCGGCCGCCTCTACTCCACAAGAGACATCATCCAGCTCCGCGAGGTGCAGCGGCTCTCCCAGGAGGAGGGCATCAACCTCGCGGGCATCAAGCGGATTCTCGAGCTCGAGAACGAGACCCTGCGGCTGCGCGAGGAGGTTCACCGCCTGCGTGCCGAGATGCGCATGGTGAGAGCGCTGATCCGCTACGAGCTGCCACCGGGGGCCTGAGAACGACATGGACTACAAGCTCACCCAGAAGAGCCAGGAGGCGCTCTCGGGAGCCATGCGGCGCGCCGCCGCGGAGGGCAACCCCGAGATCGCCCCGGCTCACCTGATGACCACCCTGCTCGCGCAGACGGGCGGCACCGCCGTGCCGCTCCTGGAGGCCGTCGGCGCCGACTGGCGCGCGTTGCGGACCCGTACCGAAGAGTTGCTGGCCGGGCTGCCGAAGGCGCAGGGCGCGACCGTGGGGGCTCCGTCGAGCTCCCGCCAGCTCCTCACCGTCATGAACACCGCCGCCCACCACGCCAACCGGCTCGAGGACCTCTACGTCTCCACCGAGCACCTGCTGGTGGGCCTCGCGGCCGACGGCGGCCAGGTCGCCGACCTGCTGAAGGCGCAGGGGGCGACCGCGCAGGCGCTGCTCGACGCGTTCGAGAAGGTCCGCGGCAACGCCCGCGTCACCAGCGAGACGCCCGAGGACACCTACCAGGCGCTGGAGAAGTACGGCGTCGACCTGACCGAGCGCGCCCGGGGCGGCAAGCTCGACCCGGTCATCGGCCGCGACACCGAGATCCGCCGCGTGGTGCAGGTGCTGAGCCGGCGCACCAAGAACAACCCGGTGCTGATCGGCGAGCCCGGCGTCGGCAAGACCGCCGTCGTCGAGGGCCTGGCCCAGCGCATCGTGGCCGGCGACGTGCCGGAGTCGCTGCGCGGCAAGCGGCTCATCTCGCTCGACCTCGGCGCGATGGTCGCGGGCGCGAAATACCGCGGCGAGTTCGAGGAGCGGCTGAAGGCCGTGCTCTCCGAGATCAAGGAGAGCGACGGGCAGGTCGTGACCTTCATCGACGAGCTGCACACGGTCGTCGGCGCGGGCGCGGCCGAGGGCGCCATGGACGCGGGCAACATGCTCAAGCCCATGCTGGCCCGCGGCGAGCTGCGCATGATCGGCGCGACCACGCTCGACGAATACCGCGAGCGCATCGAGAAGGACCCGGCGCTGGAGCGCCGCTTCCAGCAGGTCTACGTGGGTGAGCCCACGGTCGAGGACTCCATCGCGATCCTGCGCGGACTGAAGGGCCGCTACGAGGCCCACCACCAGGTGCAGATCTCCGACGGCGCGCTGGTCGCCGCCGCCGCGCTGTCCGACCGCTACATCACCAACCGCTTCCTCCCTGACAAGGCGATCGACCTGGTCGACGAGGCCGCCTCGCGGCTGCGCATGGAGATCGACTCCCGTCCCGTGGAGATCGACCAGCTCCAGCGGGCCGTCGACCGGATGAAGATGGAGGAGCTGGCCCTGTCGAAGGAGACCGACGAGGCCTCCGTCCAGCGGCTGGAGCGGCTCCGCCAGGAGCTGGCCGACCGCCAGGAGGAGCTCAACGCCCTCGTCGGCCGCTGGGAGCAGGAGAAGGCCGGGCTCAACAAGGTCGGCGAGCTGAAGAAGCAGCTCGACGAGGCCAAGAGCGCGGCCGAGCGGGCCCAGCGCGACGGCGACTTCGAGGCCGCCTCCCGGCTGATGTACGCCGAGGTGCCGCGGCTCGAACAGGCGCTCAAGGCCGCCGCCGAGGCCGAGCAGCCGGAGAACGCCATGGTCAAGGAGGAGGTCGGGGCCGACGACATCGCCGAGGTGATCTCGTCGTGGACCGGCATCCCCGCCGGGCGGCTGCTGGAGGCCGAGACGGCCAAGCTGCTGCGCATGGAGGACGAGCTGGGCAGGCGGCTCATCGGCCAGCGGGAGGCCGTGCGCGCGGTCTCCGACGCCGTACGCCGCAGCCGGGCCGGCATCGCCGACCCCGACCGCCCGACGGGCTCGTTCCTCTTCCTCGGGCCCACGGGCGTGGGCAAGACCGAGCTGGCCAAGGCGCTGGCGGAGTTCCTGTTCGACGACGAGCGGGCGATGACCCGCATCGACATGAGCGAATACTCCGAGAAGCACAGCGTGGCCCGGCTCGTCGGCGCGCCTCCCGGCTACGTCGGCTACGAGGAGGGCGGCCAGCTCACCGAGGCCGTGCGCCGGCGCCCCTACACCGTGGTGCTGCTGGACGAGGTCGAGAAGGCCCACCCCGAGGTCTTCGACATCCTGCTCCAGGTGCTCGACGACGGGCGGCTGACCGACGGCCAGGGCCGCACGGTCGACTTCCGCAACACGATCCTGATCCTCACCTCCAACCTCGGCTCGCAGTTCCTCATCGATCCCAAGCTGGAGAACGACGCCAAGCGCGACGCCGTCATGGCGGCGGTGCGCTCGGCCTTCAAGCCGGAGTTCCTCAACCGGCTCGACGACGTGATCCTCTTCGACGCCCTCGGCACGGAGGAGCTGGCCCAGATCGTCGACCTCCAGGTCGAGCGGCTGAGCCGGCGCCTCGCCGACCGGAGGCTGACGCTGGAGGTCACGCCGGCGGCCCGCGAGTGGCTGGCCCTGACCGGCTACGACCCGCTCTACGGCGCCCGTCCGCTGCGCCGCCTGGTGCAGTCGGCCATCGGCGACAAGCTGGCCAAGGCCGTGCTGTCGGGCGAGGTCGCCGACGGCGACAAGGTGACCGTGGAGCTCGGCGACGACGAGCTGCTCGTCCAGCGCGCGGCCTGACGTCCGCGCGGAGCCCGGGACCCCGTAGGGTTCCGGGCTCCGTCGTCTCACGGCACGGGTCCCCATGGCAAGGTCATCGGCCGGCCCGCTCGGTAAGGTTCGCCCCACCCTTCGGACAAGCCCCGCACGCCTCTCCTCCCGGCGGGCTAGCTTCGGCGTTCGTCAGACGACCGACAACGACCAGGGAGGCGTGCACGTGACGTCCCACAAGTTCCGGACCATCGTCGCGACGGCCACGCTGGCCGCGCTGGCCGCGGGTGTGAGCTGGTTCGCCGCGGGCCCCACGGGGGCGGACGCCTGCGGCGCGAGCGTCACGAGCGGCCTCCTCGGCTGCGCCGGGCAGGTGGAGCTGCGGCCGGACGACGTCCCGGGCGCGGCGCAGCTCGCCCCGGAGGTGAACCACCTGGCCATGGCGGCGGGGCGGCTGGCGCGGCAGCTCGGGCTGGCCGGCCTGTCCGCGGAGGGCTCGCTGCCGGGCAAGGTCGATCTCGGCGGCGTGCCCGCCAGCTGGGGGATGCCGTCCCTGACCTCCGCCTCCCCGCGGTCCTCGCAGGCCGCGTCAGGACCGGCCGGGATGCGGGACCTGTCGACGGCGGCGCACGTCGCCGCCCTGCCGACGCTGCCCCAGGTGCCCGCCCCGCCGGGGACGACGCCGCGCGGGCGCGTCGCCGGGGAGCCGAAGCCGGGCGGCGCGGCCCGGCCGCAGGACAGGATCGCCATCACCCCGGCGGACCCGATCGGGGTGCGGCAGCCGGTGGGCGAGGTGGGCTCGCAGGTCATCGGCGAGCTGCTGCCGCGGGCGCTCGGCGACCTCGACGGCTCGACGGTGCTGCCGGGGCACGATGCCGGCCTGGCCGGCCTCACCGGCCTCGTCCAGGGCCTCGGCCTCCACTGACCCCTCCGTCCCGGCGCCCGGGCCTCCCTCCGGGCACGGCGGAATGGCGTGCGCACCTGGAACGGTGCACACGCCGATCCCGGCGGCCCGCCCTCGCTCAGGGCGGGTCGTCAGTGGGTGAGCGCGTCCAGCTCGTCCTCGGGCAGGCCGAGATCGACCCTGATGCGGTAGCGCGTACGCAGCGCCGCATCGTGCTCCGGGTCGCTCTCGTCGGATCCCAGCGCGGCCTGGGTCGCCCACTCCAGACCACCCTGGAGATCTCCGTACGCGACCAGCGTCTCGGCGATCGTGTGGGCGGTCGCCGTGGAGACGCCGCCCTCCGCGCGTATCGTCTCGATGACCTCCCTCGCCTCATCCGGCCGGTCGAGCTCGAAGAGCGTGTCGGCGATGCCGGCACGCGGGTCGAAGCCTGTCTCGCCGCCGTCCTCGAGTGCGCGCTGGAAACACTCCATCGCGCGCGCGGGCTGTCCGGCCGCCCGCCACTCCTCGGCGGCGAGGACCAGGATGGACGCCCTGGAGACGTCGCCCGACGAATATCCGAGCGCGACATCGTAGAGCCGACTGGCCAGGGAATCGTGGTCGTCGGCCAGAAGGGCCTGCTCAAGCAGACGATCAAGGTGCTCACGGGTCACATGCGCCACACCGCGAGACTACCGAGCCACGTGCGCCTTTGCCCGGTCAATGCGCATCGCGGGTCGGTCGGGATTTCGCTCACCCAACGGTAAATTCTGCTCACGCTCCGCGTGTTGGCGCTGCTCAAGGGGGATAAACGGATTGCTTTGCGTCCTCGCGAGCGGAAGGGGCTGTCATGGGCATGTCCAAGCAGACGACCTTCGCGCTGGCGTGTGTGGTCGTGTTGTCGGCTCTGGTGCCCGGTGTCGCCGGCTATCTGACGGCCCGGATGGAGGCCATCGAGGCCGCGGAGCGCAACCTGCGGGCGCTGGAGGCACGGCTGCAGCTCCGTGAGGCGAGGGACGCGCGGCCGGTGTCGTACTCGGTGCCCTGCCTGCGCACGCCGTCCACGCCGCAGTTGCAGGAGTTCTCCGCCAGCGCCCTGGGGCGCGAGGAGCACGCCGGGCGCCGGCAGCCGGGCGAGGCCGCGTCCGACTGGCTGCCCGGCCTGCTCCAGGACGTCGAGCACGCCGTGACGGGCGAGTAGTCCTGGCTCAGAGGGTGGGCGACCACGATCTGAGCTGGCGCGACAGGAAGCCGCGGATGAGCTGCCTGGCCGCCTCGATCATCTCGGGGTCGCCGTCGGGGCGGCGGCGGAAGGCCAGCTTGAGCACCGCGTCGCCGGCCTCGACCGCCGCCAGCACCGACACGTCCAGCCGCGGGTCGTCGGCGAGGCCGAACTCGGTCAGGAACAGCCCCCGGAGGCGGCCGGCGATGACCGTGTTGTTCTCGGAGTCGGAGTCGAGCAGGTTGAGATCGACGGCGTCGCCGAAGTGCAGGCTCTTGAAGCCGGCGACCGAGCGGTGCATGTCGACGTAGACGTCGATGATGGCGTCGACCGCCTCCCACCACCCGCGGTAGTCCTCCTCCAGGAAGCGGCGGTCCACCCGGCGGACGAACTCCTCGACGTTGCGCCGGGTGAGCTCCTGGGTGATGGCCCGTTTGTCGGGGAAGAACTGGTAGACCGAACCGATCGCCACGCCCGCCCGCTCCGCGATGCGGGTGGTGGACAGGGCCTCGTAGCCGGACTCGTCGAGCAGCTCGGCACAGGCGTCGAGCATGCGCTCGACGCGGCGCGCGCTGCGGCGCTGCGCGGGCCGCCGCCTCAGGGCGGGAGGCTGGGAGCAATCGTTCTCAATTTGCGGCGAAGACACGGATTCATCTTCTCCTGTGGGAGCGATCGTTAGTTGGAAAATTTCTGGATTTCTCGCTCGTCACCTCAGCCTCGCCAGCACCCGCGTCAGCCGGGGCGAAATCCGGGAGAGCGCATAACCTGTTCTGGCTTCCAGGTTGACCGGAACGACCGCCTCATTACGGTCCACGGCCCGCAGAATGTGGGCGGCCACCCGCTCGGCCGGATACCTGCGGCGCGCGAGCCACCGCACGGCGAGGTCCTTGCGGTCCGCGCCGACATAGGTGGTGTGCTCGGCCATGGGCGTGGACACGAACCCCGGGCAGATGACGCTCACCCCGATCCCGTGCCCCGCCAGCTCGGCCCTCAGGCTGTCGCTGAGCGCCTTCACGGCGGCCTTGGACACCGAGTACGCCGGCAGCAGCCGCGTCGGCGTGAACGCCGCCAGGGACGCGACGTTGACGAGGTGCCCGCCCTGCCCGCGCGCCACCATGGCGGCCCCGAACAGCCGGCAGCCGTGAATGACGCCCCAGAGATTGACGTCGAGGGTGCGGCGCCAGTGCTCGACGGTGTGATCGAGAATGGGACCGGCGACGGTGATCCCGGCATTGTTGACCACAATGTCCGGCACTCCATATTCCGCAATGATATTTCGCGAAAAATCAGCCATCTGATCGGCATTCGCCACATCGACCTGCACGGCCCACGCCGTGCCCCCGAGTTCCTTCCTGATCCCTTCGGCCGCCCGCGCCGCGGCGGCCCCGTCCACGTCCGCGCACACCACCTCTCCCCCGTGCGCCGCGAACGCCCGCGCCGTCGCCAGCCCGATCCCCGACCCGGCGCCGGTGACCACCACCAGCCGGTCGGCGAACGCCCGGCGCGCGGCCCCCGCCCGCGCCCGGCGCAACTCCCGCGACGGGGGCGCGCCCTCGACGTGCGCGACGAACTCGGCGATCACCTTCGCCACCGTGTCAGGACGGCCGCGCTGCGCCCAGTGCCCGGCGTCGATCGCGCGCCGCCAGAGCCGCGGCGTCCACCGCTCGCACCAGCCCGCCAGCGCCGAGGTCAGGAAGGGGTCGTGCGCGGCCTCGACGAGCTGCACGGGCAGGTCGATCACGGGCGGCTCCGCGGGGCCGGGGCGCCGCAGGTTCGCCCGGTAGAGCCAGAGGCCGTTGCGCGCGTCACGTACGAGGGTGGGGGCGGGATGGCCGTCCCTCGGGGGCGCGCCCTCGCGGCGCAGCCGCCGCGCCAGCAGCCGTGGCACGAGCGAGCGCCAGGCCAGCTCGGGCACGACCGGCGTCAGGAAGACCCCGATGTAGGCGGACCGCGCGAGCTGCGCGAGCCGGTCCCGCCGCCCGCCGTGCCGGGCGAAGTCCGCCAGGTGCCCGGTCCCGGGCCCGCCGAGGCTGGTGAACGAGGCCAGCCGCTCGCGCAGCCCGGCCCGCCCGGCCGCCTCCCACCCCTGCACCGATCCCCAGTCGTGGCCGACCAGATGGACCCTCCGCCCGCCCGCCACCGCGTCGAGCACCGCCCGCAGGTCGTCCATCAGGCGGTCGAGGCCGTAGTCGCGGGGATCGCGGGGCGCGGACGAGTCCCCGGCGCCGCGTACGTCGTAGCGCACCACGTGGAAGCGGCCGGACAGCCGGGCCGCGACCTCGTCCCAGACGCGGTGCGTGTCCGGATATCCGTGGAGGAGCAGCACGGCCGGATCGGCGGGGTCGCCGTCCTCGTAGACCGCCAGCCGTACGTCGCCGGACTCGACCTGCCGCATCGCGACCCCCTATTGGACGCTCCGTCCGAAATATAGATCGCCTAGGGCCGCGCGGAAAGGCCGGTGCAGGACCTCAGCGCCTTCCAGTCCGTCAGCGCCTGGGTCTTCGCCGCCCCCGTCATCGGCACCGGGACGCCGCCCTGGATGGTGGCCGGGGTCCAGCGGTCCTTCAGCACCTTCCTGCCGTTGATGGTGAGGGTCAAGACGCCGGTCCGGCCCGTGGTGGACGGATTGGAGTTGTAGAAGACGAAGTTGCCCATGCCGTAGTTGACGTAGGCGTTCCCGAGGTAGCCCGAGCCGAGCAGGATGTGCGCGTGGCCGCCGACGATGACGTCGGCGCCCGCCTTGACCAGCTTGGGAGCCAGGGAGAGCTGCGCCTCGTTCGGGCACTTCTGCATCTCGGTGCCCCAGTGCAGGTGGACGATCACGGTGTCGGAGTTCCTGCGCGCCTGGCGCACCGCCCGCAGCAGCGCGGCCTCGTCCTTGGCGGAGGCCAGGCCGCCCTTGTCCGCGGTGGCCGTCCACGCCTGGATGAACTCGGAGTCGAGCACCTGCGTGGCGCCGATGATCGCCACCCGGTTGCCGTTCACGGTCTTCCTGTACGGCTTGTACGCCTCCGCCGCGTCCTTGCCGATGCCCACCACGGGGAACTTGCTGCGCTTGATCGCGGCCAGCGAGTCGGCGAGCCCGCTCTCCATGTAGTCCATGCCGTGGTTGTTGGCCATGGACACGACGTCCACGCCGGCCGACTTGAGCGCGGTGAACGCGCTGGCCGGCGCGCGGAAGGTGAACTGCTTGCCCGGCGCGGGCGTCCCCGCCGTGGTGATCGCCGTCTCCAGGTTGACCATGGTGAGGTCGGCCTGGCGCAGGACGTTCGCGATGGGCCCGAGCGCGGTGCGCGGGTTGGACAACCGGGGCCGCAGGATGCCCTCGAAGTGCACGTCCCCGCCGAACGAGATCGTGTACGGCCGCTTCTGCGGCGTCGGCTTCTTCGTCGGCGACACCGCCGCCTGCTGGTCCGCCTGCTTGGCCTGCAGTTCCTTGTCCGGCGCCGAGGAGCAGGCGGCCAGCGAGACCGCCGACGCGACGGCGGCGAACAGGGGGAGGGCACGGGGGAGTCTCATCTGCCGCACTTCCGCTCGAATCCTGACATTCAGGGATCGAGCATGCCATGCGGGGGTCATTACCAGGCAAATCGCAGCAATTTGACCATGCCCACGACGGCCGGGGGCATGCTACGGGGAGGCGGCCGTGCTGGGGCGGGCGGACGCGAGGACGGGCGGCGCGGCCCAGGCAGCCGGCGCGCGGTCCCGAGCCGGAGCCCTGGGCGCAAAAAAATGCGCCGCGCGAGCCGCGCGGCGCATTTCTTCCGGCCCATGAAGGCCGGTGGAAAAAGATCTGGTAAGACGTCTTGTCGCCCGCCGGAGCAAAGGGGGGACTGGCTTGATCATCCGGCGTGATCGTGTGTCATGATGTCTGCGAAAACCAAAGCCGCGGTCCAGAAGGACCCCGCGGGGAGCGGCCCTGCGCTGTTGCCGTCATCAACGTCGCCGGGCCGTTTCCTTTCTCAGGCGCCGGCGAGCGTCGACAGGTCGAATTCGCCCTCACGGACACCGGAGGTGAACGCGGCCCACTCGGCGGGAGTGAACACGAGGACGGGGCCGTCCTGCACCTTGCTGTCACGCAGCGCGACGTTGCCGTCGGACAGGGGCGCGACCTCGACACACGCGTCTGCGCCATTGCAGAAGGTGCTCTTCCGCCAAGCCGCCTTGGAAAGGTGGTTGTGCATTATCTCCCCAAATAGCTGAAGGGGCGTCGTTGCCCCTTGTTGAGGTGGTCGTCGTCACCGTCGCCACACCATGGCCTTGTGCTGGATGAGAACACGTGACTCGTCCTCGTCCAGAGCCTCCGATCTGATGTGCTCGAAGGCTGTCTCATATCCGGCCACGCGTTCGAGGTCCTCGACGAAATCGGCAGTGTACAGCTGTTCCAGATAAACAACATCGTCAAATGCCGCGAACTGCAGGTGAATGAAAGTACCGGTGTTGACCGGATGCACCGAGTCCAGGGTCAGGACGTGCAGTTTCACGTGCGGAAGCATGGAGATCTCCAGCAGATGCTCCATCTGCTCGCGCATCACCGAGTATTCGCCGAAGCGGCGCAGGAGCACCGACTCGTCGAGCACGACCGTGAGCCGGCACGGCTCCGTGCGGTGCAGGACGCGACGCTGCCGGTCGAGGCGGGCCTCGACGCGGCTGCGGACACCGCTGTGCGTGATGCGCGCGATGCCCCGGGTGGCCAGGATGACCTCCCGCGCGTAGTCCTCGGTCTGCAGGAGGCCCGGCACGATCTGGGGTTCCCATGATCGCTGGTAGATCGCCTCCGCCTCCAGCCCAAGGAATCTTGTGTATTCCTGGGGCAGGCTTTCCTCGTAATCCTCCCACCAGCCGCGCTGCTCCGCATCCCGCAACAGGCCGATGAGTTCGTCAAGTTTGCCCCCATCGACGCCGTAAAGCTGCACCAGCGCCTTGATGTCGTCGGCGCTGGGCATCGTACGGGCGGCTTCGATGCGGCTGACCTTGCTGGCCGACCAGCCGAGCTCCTTGGCGGCCTTGGCTCCCGTGAGCTTGTTACGCTCACGCAGCAAACGCAGCTCCTGGCCGAGCCGGAGTCTGCGTACCGTCGGGCTGCCCTGCTGCGATGGCACCGTCCGCTCTCCTTGTCCGGAAGGAAGGTGTAACCGGCGGGGATCGTTTCCGGGACGGCGTTCTGGGCCGTTCCCACAATCGTACATGCAAGTTGCACGTGCAGTGCCGCGTGCCCTTGCCAGAAGGCTGTCACGGAGAGAGCTTAGGAGCAAGGAGGGAGCACGGATCGGATCGGCCTTGTGCAACTTGCACCGCAAGTCGCGCGCAAGAAAATCAAAACTTCCGCGCGAGAGGTATTGCGACTCGCCCACCTGCGGAGGACGATCGTAGGGACAAGGTTTCTCTGACGCTGAGGAGGCCGGGCATGACGTCGAACGCGGCGCACGCACCTGGCCATCCCCCCACGACCACGCCCCCGTGCATGCCGGGGCGGAGGGATCGTACGACCACCTGACGAGGGCGGCGCCGGACCACCGGCGCACCCGTGCCCCCGAGCACGAAAAAAGCCGGGCACAGAAAAATGCCGGGCCGCGGCTGCCGGCCTGCTCCCCGCATAAGGGCTGCCACCCTGCGGAAGGAACGGCCGCCAGCCGACGGACCGGCCAAGAAGCCACCTCTAGAAATGCCGCGAAAGGGGTCTTCTATGTACTCACAAGGTACCAAGGGACATGCCCGAATCAAGTCCCGGATCCGGGAACTCGTCTCCTGGGCCGATCGCGAGATCTGCATGGAACCCGACGAGTTCGCCTACCACATCGGCTGGACCGTGGCCAGGACGGGGTTCGGCGCTCGTCGCTACCGGGATCCACGTTTCGACCAGCTCCGCGTGCCCGGCAAGGTGCGTGAGGGGGTGACGTGAGGTGCCCAGGAACCCGCGGAACCAGATCTACCCCGGCTACGAGGACCTGCCCGCCGCCGGGCGCGGAGGGGTCCTCGTCCGGCTCTGGCGGGCGCGTTCCGAGCTGCTGCTGGCGGCGGCGCTGGGGATGTTCGCGCTGCTCCTGCTGCGGGCCGCGAGCGCCGGCCACCTGCTGCCGTTCGCCCTGGTGACCAGCGCGATCTCGGTGCCGGCGGCGGTCACCAGGAGCGGCCGCGGCTGGGTCACCGCCCACTGCTGGTGCGTGATCTCCCGGCACCGCCTGCAGCGGGTCTGCCTGGAGACGACCATGCACACGAGGGCCGGGCGCATCCCGCTGATCCTGTGGATCACGCCGACCCCCACCGGGGAGAAGGCGCTGGTGCTGACGAGGGCCGGCATCTGCGCCGAGGAGTTCGACGCCTACAGCGAGGAGATCGCCGCGGCCTGCTGGGCGCGCGGCGTGAACGTCTACCGGCACCGCACCCGGGCGCAGTTCGTCGTCGTGGAGATCGTCCGCAGGGACGAGGCCCCCGGCACGTTGTCGCCGCGGCTGGACCGGCTCTTCGGCCGGCGCGCCTGGGTGCCGCTCCGGCCCGACCTGAAGGAGCCGCCTGATCTGCGCAGCCGGTGGGAGGCGGTGCGGATCGGCTAGAAGCCTGGGGATACATGGGGCCTTCCCCAGGGGGTAAGCCTCGGAGACCGCGGGGGCTCCGGGGCTTCCCCATGCGCGCGGCACGCGCCAAGATGAGTTCATCTTACGAACTCAGGAGTCGTGATGACGTCGACCGTCCACCGGACTTGTCCCCTGTGCGAGGCCGTCTGCGGCCTGACCCTCACCCTCGACGAGGGCGGGCACGTGACCAGCGTCCGCGGCGACAGGGACGATCCGTTCAGCAAGGGCTTCATCTGCCCGAAGGGGGCCAGCCTCGGCCGGCTCGACGAGGACCCCGACCGGCTGCGCCGCCCGGTCGTGCGCGAGGGCGAGCAGTGGCGCGAGGTCGGCTGGGACGAGGCGTTCGCCGCCGTGCGGGAGGGCCTCGGCCGGGTCACCGACCGCGGCTCCGTCGCCGTCTACCTCGGCAACCCCAACGCGCACACCATGGCGGGCGCGCTCTACGCCGGGCCGCTGATCCGGGCCCTCGGCACCCGCAACGTCTTCTCCGCCAGCACCGCCGACCAGATGCCGAAGCACGTGTCGAGCGGCCTGATGTTCGGCTCCCCGATGGCCGTCCCGGTCCCCGACCTGGACCGCACCGACCACCTGCTGATGCTCGGCGCGAACCCGCTGGAGTCCAACGGCTCGCTCTGCACCGCCCCCGACTTCCCCGGCCGGCTGAAGGCGCTGCGCGGGCGCGGCGGCCGGCTGGTGGTCGTGGACCCGCGCCGCACCCGCACCGCCGCGCTCGCCGACGAGCACGTGTTCATCCGGCCGGGCACGGACGCCTACCTGCTGTTCGGCATGGTCCACACGCTGTTCGCCGAGGACCTGGTCACGCTCGGGCGCGAGGTCAACGGCCTGGACGAGGTACGCGAGGCCGCCAAGCACTTCCCGCCCGAGGCGGTGGCCCGGCGCACGGGGGTGCCCGCGGCGGTCATCGAGCGGCTGGCCAGGGAGCTCGCCGCGGCGCGCACGGCCGCCGTGTACGCCAGGATCGGCACCTGCACGGCCGAGTTCGGCACGCTGGCCCAGTGGCTCGTGGACGTGCTCAACGCGCTCACCGGCAACCTCGACCGGCCGGGCGGGGCGATGTTCCCCAAGCCGGCCACCGAGTCCGGGGGCCGGCGGCGGCCGTACGCGACGGGCCGCTGGCGGAGCCGGGTGCGCGGGCTGCCGGAGGCCAACGGCGAGCTGCCGGTGGCCACGCTGGCCGACGAGATCGAGACGCCGGGTGAGGGACAGATCAGGTTCCTGCTGACGGTCGCGGGCAACCCCGTGCTGTCGGCGCCCCACGGGGCCCGGCTGGACGCGGCCTTCGAGCGGCTCGACTTCATGGTCAGCGTGGACCCGTACCTGAACGAGACCACCCGGCACGCGAACGTCATCCTGCCGCCGCCGCGCGTGCTGCAGTCAGGGCACTACGACTTCGCGCTGCTCGGCTTCGCGGTGCGCAACTACGCGCGTTACTCCCCTCCTCTGCTGCCGATGGACGACCGGCCGTCCGAGTCCCAGATCCTGGCCAGGCTGGCGATGATCGCCTCCGGCATGGAGGGCGGGGACCTCGACGCGTTCGTCATCGACGAGACGCTGCGCAAGGCCGTCCAGACACCGGGCTCGGGCGTCGAGGGGCGGGACCCGGCCGAGCTGCGCGCCGCGCTGGACGGCCGCGACGGCGGCGAGCGGCGGCTCGACCTCATGCTCAGGCTCGGCCCGTACGGCGAGTGGTCCGGCAAGGGCGACCTGTCGCTGCGCACGCTCCTCGACCACCCGCACGGCCTGGACCTGGGCCCGCTGGAACCCCGGCTGGACGAGCTGCTGCGGACCGCCTCCGGCCTGGTCGAGCTGGCGCCGCCGCAGCTCCTGGAGGACGTCGAGCGGCTGCGCGCGAAGCTGGAGGAGGAGGCGCCGGAGATGGTCCTCATCGGCCGGCGCCACCTGCGCTCCAACAACAGCTGGATGCACAACGTCGGCCCGCTGGTCGGCGGCAGCAACACCTGCACGCTGCAGATCAACCCGGCGGACGTGGCGCGGCTCGGTCTCTCCGGCGAGGCCGTGGTGCGCTCGGCGAAGGGGCAGCTCACGGTGCCGCTGGAGCCGACGGACACGATCATGCCGGGCGTGGTCAGCCTGCCGCACGGCTGGGGTCACGCGGGCAGCGCGCAGCGCGTGGCGGCCGCGCACGCGGGCGTGAGCGTCAACGACCTCACCGACGAGAGCGCGGTGGACGCCCCAAGTGGTAACGCAGTGTTCAACGGAGTTCCGGTCACGATTTCACCAACCGGGGTGATCACCGCACATTAGGGTGCTGCGCGTGACTATCGCGCCAGAAGAGGACCGTCGCCTGAACGCCCAGATCGCATTCGCCGTCGAGATCGACAAGTTGAAGCGGATCATCCGCCGCAACCATCTGATCGACGGCTCCCGCCGGGAGAACACCGCCGAGCACTCCTGGTACGTGGGCACCCTGGCGATGGTCCTCGGCGAGCATGCCCCGCCGGGCACCGACCTCCAGCGGGTGGTGGCCATGCTGCTGGTGCACGACCTGGTGGAGATCGACGCCGGTGACACGTTCATCTACGACCCGGTCGAGGTGGCCGCCCAGGTGGACGCCGAACGGGCCGCGGCCGAGCGCATCTTCGGCCTGCTGCCCGCCGAGCAGGGGGCGGAGCTGCGGGCGCTGTGGGACGAGTTCGAGGAGCGTGAGACGCCGGAGGCGCGCTTCGCGAAGGCGCTCGACCGCTTCGCCCCGATCCTGGCCAACCATCACACCGAGGGCGGCACCTGGCCGCTGTTCAAGGTGCGGGCCTCGCAGGTGCGGGAGAAGGTGCGCATCATCGAGGAGGGCTCGCCCACGCTCGGCCGGTACGCCCTGGAGCTGGTCGCCCTCTCCGTGGCCAGGGGACACCTCGCCGAGTGATCCCCGTATGCCTGGGGTAGGGGACTTGTCGTGAAAGAGACAGTACGAGCCAAGCGGCGGCATTTGAGGAGATTCGCCGGTCCGGTCGCTCTGGCCGATCGGCTCGAGAAGTCGAAGGCCATGGACCGGCCCATCCGGGTGCTGGCCAAGGCCGTACGCGCCCGCGTCAAACCGGGCTGGCTGCGCGACCTGCTGCACGGCGTGCCCATCGGCGAGCCGCTGCATCCGCCGCTGGCCTCGGTCACGCTGGGCTGCTGGATGTCGGCGGCCGTGCTGGACGCGGCGGGCGCGGACCCGCGCGCGGCGCGGCTGATGCTGGGCACCGGCATCGCGAGCGCGCTGCCGACGGCGGCGGCCGGGCTGACCGACTGGTCCTCGCTCCACCGCGAGCAGCAGCGGGTGGGTTTCGTTCACATGGCGGGGAACCTGACCGCCCTCGGCCTGTTGTCCGCCTCGCTGATGCTGCGGCTGAAGGGGCACGAGCGGCCGGGCAAGGCGCTGTCCTTCGCGGGGCTCGGCGTCGGCATGCTGGGCGCCTACCTGGGCGGCCACCTGGCCTACCGCCAGGCCGCCGGGCCCAACCACGCCCCGCAGGTGGCCCACCTGGTGCCGCTGGGATGGCACGACCTGTGCCCGCTCAAGGACCTTCCCGACGGCCGGCCGGTCGCGCGGCGGCTCGGCTACATCCAGCTCTTCGTGCTGCGCCGGGGCGAGGCGGTCACCGTGCTCGCCGACCACTGCCCGCACCTGGCCGGGCCGCTCCACCAGGGGCGGCTGGTCATGGAGAACGGCGAGGCGTGCGTGGTGTGCCCGTGGCACGGCAGCACGTTCCGGCTCGCCGACGGCACGGTGCGGCACGGTCCCGCCACCGCGCCCGCGCCCATGTTCGAGACGCGGATCCGGCGCGACGGCACCATCCAGGTACGGCCCCAGACCTGAAGCGCGCTTGACCTGAAGTTCGCTTGAGGTCCTACGGTCGTGCCATGGGCAAGATCCTGGTGACCGGCGCGACCGGAAATGTCGGCAGACATGTGGCTTCCCAGCTCGCGGAGGCGGGGCTGGACGTGCGGGCGCTGACCCGCGACCCCGGACGGGCCACGCTGCCCGTCCAGACCGTACGCGGCGACCTGACCGCGCCGGAGAGCCTGGAGCCGGCGCTGCGTGACGTGGAGAGCGTCTTCCTCCTCTGGCCGAGCTTCACCGCCGACGGCGCGGACGAGGCGATCACGGCGATCGCGAAGCACGCCAGGCGCGTGGTGCTCCTGTCCGCCCACGGGGCCGACGATCCGGGGAGCCACTACCACGAGGTGGAGCGGCTGGTGCGGCGCTCCGGTCTCGGCTGGACGTTCCTGCGGCCGGGCGGCTTCGCGGTCAACACCCTGGGCTGGGCGGACCAGGTGCGGCGGGGGGTGGTGCGCTGGCCGTACGGGCAGGCGGCGCGCTCGCTCATCCACGAGAAGGACATCGCGGCGGTGGCGGTCCACGTGCTGACCTCGGCGGGGCACAACGGGGCCGCGTACGTGCTGACCGGCCCCGAGCGGCTGACCCAGGCCGAGCAGGTCCGGGTGATCGGCGAGGTGGTCGGACGCGAGGTGCGCTGGGAGGAGCAGCCGCCGGAGGAGGCCAGGGAGCTGCTGACCGCGATCTGGGGCGCCCCGGAGTTCGTGGAGAGCGCGCTGCGCACCTGGGAGAGCTTCGTGACCGCCCCTGAGGTCGTCACCGACACCGTGGAGCGGCTGCTCGGCCGGCCCGCGCTGACCTTCCGCCAGTGGGCCGCCGACCACGCGGCGGCCTTCTCCGCGCCATCCTCCCAGCCGTCCTCCTAGTCGCCGTCCTCCCGGACGTCGCCCGCCCGCTCGGACCGCTCGTCCGCCGGGTGCTCGACCAGGGCGAGGACGCGGCTGGACATGAACCTGGCCGTGCGTACGGGGGTGCCGCCGCGGGTCACCTCGCTGACCTCGACGAGCCCCCGGCGCGTGGCGATCTCGACCCGCCGGCCGGCGCGGGTGGCCCTGATCTCGTACGTGCGGGGGGTGTCGCCCGCGTCGATGACGATCTCCACCCGGTCACCCTTCATGTCCGGGTTATACCCATTTTCCGCTATCCGTACACCAGTACGATAATCGCCGTGACGCCCACGGCGACGATGACGCCGCGCAGCACCGGAGCCGGGATCCGCCGCCCCACCCGGGCCCCCACGAAGCCGCCGACGATCGCGCCCAGCGCCACGCCGAGCACCGCCTGCCAGTCCACCTCCGCGACCACGACGAACAGCACCGCCGCCACCCCGTTGACGATCAGCGCGAGCACGTTCTTGGCCGCGTTGATCCGCTGCAGTCCGTCGTCGAGGAAGCTGCCGAGCAGGCCGATGAGCAGCACGCCCTGGGCCGCGCCGAAATAGCCGCCGTAGACGCCGGCGGCCAGCACGGCGAACCAGAGCACCGGGCCGCCGTGCGGATGCGTGTGCTCGCGCCGGGCGGCCAGCCAGCCGTTGAGCCGGGGCTGGATCACGACCAGCACGCAGGCCAGCGCGATCAGGACGACCACGACGACCTGGAACACGCCCGGGTCGAGGAACAGCAGCAGGATCCCGCCGATCAACGCCCCCAGCGCGGAGGCGAGGCCGAGCCTGAGCAGCCGGTCGCGCTGCCCGCTCAGCTCGGCGCGGTAGCCGTAGGCGCCGCTGAACGAGCCCGGCACCAGGCCGATGGTGTTGGAGACGTTGGCCGTCACGGGATCGACGCCCATCGCCACCAGCGTCGGGAACGTGATCAGCGAACCGGAGCCGACGACCGCGTTGATGGCGCCCGCCACCACGCCGGCCGCGCCGACCGCGACCAGTTCCCACCCCGTCACGAGCGCTCCTCACGTGCCGCCAAGGCTCTCCAGGACCTCTCCCATCTGCGATGGGACGATCCAGATCCTATTTGCCGCGCCTTTGACGACCTCAGGCAGGGTCTGGAGGAGTTCGTGGGCGAGCGGACACCTGTGCCCGCCCGCCGGCCCTCAGTGGGCCCGGGCGTACCAGCGGCCCCCCGCGCTGCGGTCCAGCGTCAGCGGCACCCCGAACGTCTGCGACAGGTTGTCGGCCGTCATCACGTGCTCCAGCGGCCCCTGCGCCACCACCGAGCCGTGCCGCAGCAGCAGCCCGTGGGTGAACCCGGCCGGCACCTCCTCCACGTGGTGCGTCACCAGGGCCAGCGTCGGCGAGCGGTAGTCGCCGGCCAGCGCCGACAGGCGGCGCACCAAGTCCTCGCGCCCGCCGAGGTCGAGCCCGGCGGCCGGCTCGTCGAGCAGCAGCAGCTCAGGGTCGGGCATGAGGGCGCGGGCGATCTGCACCCGCTTGCGCTCGCCCTCCGACAGCGTGCCGAACCTGCGCCTGATCAGGTGGGCCGCCCCCATCATGTCGATGAGCTCGACGGCCCGGGTCACGTCGTTGGAGTCGTACTCCTCCGTGTAGCGGCCCATGATTCCGTACGACGCCGTCAGGACGAGGTCGATGACCTTCTCCTCCGGCGGGATCCGCTCGGCGAGCGCCGCGCTCGCCAGCCCGATGCGCGGCCGCAGCTCGAACACGTCGGCCTGCCCCAGCCGCTCGCCCAGCACCTCGACCACGCCCTCGCTCGGGTAGAGCAGCGTGGCCGCCACCTGCAGCAGCGTGGTCTTGCCCGCGCCGTTGGCGCCGATGACGACCCAGCGTTCGTCCTCGTTGACCTCCCAGTCGATGCCGCGCAGCAGGGCCGCTCCGTCCCGCCTGACGGCGACGTCCTGGAGCCGCAGCACCTGACCACCCATCCCCGTTACCTCCTTCAGGAGTCACCCTCGGGACAAACCTATTGCAGGGCGAGCGCATATCGTGGATCGGTGCGCCCTGAATCACCTGTCTGTCCGTCCCTGGTCGCCTGGGGCAACGCGTGGCTCGCCGGTCACGTGGGCCTCGACGAGGCGGCCGACCACGTGGAAGCCGCCGGTGGCCCCGCCGTCGCGGGTGAGGTGCCGCTGCGTGCCTACCTCGCGAACCTGCGGGCGAGCGGCCTGCGGGAGCTGCGCCTCGCCCTGCCCGCGCCCGGCGACCCGCTCGGGCTGTCGGGGCCGCCGGCGTTCAACGCGGCCGCCGTCGACGCCGGGCAGGCCGTGATCGCCGTGCTCGACGACCGCAACCTCGGCCTGGTGCCCGCTCCCGACCGGCGCGGCTCGTCCTACGTCGGCGTCCGCCTGGGCGTGCACGAGTCCGGCCCCGTCCGGCACGACCTGCCGTCGCTCGCGGAGGCCGAGCGGGAGCTGTCCGACGCCATGCGCGCCGCCACCGACGCGCTGTCGTCGGGCGAGGGGCCCGCCCAGGGCCGCCCCGAGCTGGGCCGGCACGGCGGCGAGCTGGCTCCCGGCTATCCCGCGCGGGCGCACCGCGTCTCCACCCTGGCCACCCGGCTGGCCGCCGTGCTCCACCTGGCCGACGAGCGGGGGCTCACCGCGGCGCAGGTCGCCCGGCGGGGGAACGCGCTGCGCGAGCTCGACCGGGCGGTGCGCCGGGCCCTGGTGGCCGCCCACCACGCCATCTTCGAACCCCTCCGCAGCCCCTAGCCCGGTCAGGCCAGGTCGTGGCGGACCGCGTACAGCGCGGCCTGGGTGCGGTCCTGGACGCCCAGCTTCATCAGCACGTTCGACACGTGCGTCTTGACCGTCTTCTCCGCCACCGAGAGCTCCCTGGCGATCTCCCTGTTGGACCGGCCGGCCGCGATGAGCCGCAGCACCTCGCGTTCGCGTTCGGTCAGCGGCACCGGCGCCCCGGCGGGCGACGCCTCCCCTGACAGCATCGCCTCCGCGGCCTCGGGGGCGAGCAGCACCTGGCCGCCGTGCACCGTACGGACCGCCTGGACCAGGGCGATCGGATCGACGTCCTTGTAGAGGAAGCCCGCCGCGCCGGCCCGCATGGCCGGCCCCACGTCGCCGGGGTCGCTCACGGACGTCAGCACCACCACGCGGGTCCGTCCGCCCGTCAGCCGCTCCAGCGCGCCGAGGCCGTCCAGCACCGGCATCCGCAGGTCCAGCAGCAGCACGTCGGGGGCGAGCCGCCCGACCAGCTCGACGGCCTGCTCGCCGTCGCCCGCCTCGCCGACGACCGTGATGTCGTCCTGCAGGTCCAGGAACGTCCGCAGGCCCTGCCGCACCACCGGATGATCGTCGGCGATCAGCACCCGGATCACACACTCACCTCCACGCGCACCGTGGTTCCCCGGCCGGGGGCCGACTCGACCGTCAGCACGCCGCCGACCGCCTCGGCCCTGTCCCTCATGGAAACCAGCCCGAGGCCGCGTGATTCCCCCGGCTCGAACCCGGCGCCGTCGTCGCGCACCGACAGCGCCAGCGTGCCGCCCTCGTACGCCAGGCGGACCTCGACCTCGCCGGCCCCCGAGTGCCGCAGCGCGTTGTGCAGCGCCTCCTGGGCCACCCGCAGCACCGCCACCTCGGCCTCCGGCCGCAGCGGCGGCAGCTCGGCGCACACGAACGACACGACCGGCGGGTGGAGCCGGTCCAGCAGCCGTACGTGCTTGCGCAGCGTCTCGGCCAGCCCGTGCCGGTCCAGCTCGGCCGGGCGCAGCTCCACGATGACCGCGCGCAGCTCGGCCAGGGCCTCGCCGGCCAGGCGCTGGACGTTCCCCAGCTCGGCCGCCGCCCGCTCGGGGGCCTGCTCCAGCAGCGTGCCCGCCGCCTGGGCGCTCAGCCGCAGCGAGAACAGCTTCTGCGTGACCGCGTCGTGCAGCTCCCTCGCCATGCGGTTGCGCTCCTCCAGCATGGCGAGCTCGCGGCCGCTCTCGTAGAGGCGGGCGTTGGCCAGCGCGATCGCCGCGTGCGCGGCGAACAGCGTCAGCAGCTCCTGGTCGGCCTCCGTGAACTCCGCGCCCGGCGTGCGCTTGTTGGCGAGGAAGATGATGCCGAGCACCTCGTCGCCGTCGCGGATGGGGACGCCGAGGAAGTCCTTCATGATCGGGTGCGCCTTCGGCCACCACTCGAACCTCGGGTCCTCGCGCAGGTCGGGCAGCCGCACGGGAGCGCCCTCGCGCAGCATCGCACCCAGCATGCCGTGCTGGCGGGGCAGCGGCCCGATCGCCTCCCACTGCTTGTCGGTCAGGCCCTCGGCGACGAACTCGGCGAACGAGCCGTCGTCGTCGGGCACGCCGAGCGCGGCGTAACGGGCGTCCAGCAGGCGCTGCGCCGAGCGCACGATCACCTGCAGCACCTCGCGCACGGACAGGTGCCGGGTGACGGCGAGCACGGCAGAGCTCACCGCGTGCAGAATCTCGTCTCGTTCGGCCGTCACGGCCTCCACTCTAGGGACCGCCCGCCCATGAGCCCGCCCGCGGTCCTAGGACGAAGTGCCGAGGCCGGGCCGGGCCTCGGCCCGATGCCGGCGGGCCGCCCGCGTTCCTAGCGTCGGAGGCATGACGGACACCTCATCCACCAGGAACCGTACCGCTCTCGTCACGGGGGCCTCGCGCGGGCTCGGCCTCGCCCTCGCGCGCGCCCTGGCCGGCGCGGGCTGGAACCTCGTCCTCACCGCCCGCGGCGCCCGCGACCTGGAACGGGCCGCCGCCGAGCTGGGGGCCACCGCGATCCCCGGCGACGTGGCCGACCCGGCGCACGTACGGCGGCTGGCCGAGGCGGCCCCCGCGCTGGACCTGCTGGTCAACAACGCCAGCGACCTCGGCCCGACGCCGCTGCCCCGGCTCGCGGACCTTCCGCCGGAGGCGTTCGGCGCGCTGCTGGCGACGAACGTGACCGCGCCGCTCGCCCTCGTCCAGGCCACGCTACCGGCGCTGCGGTCGGCGCGCGGCGCGATCGTGAACGTCACCTCCGACGCCGCCACCGGCGCGTACGAGGGCTGGGGCGGCTACGGGGCGAGCAAGGCCGCGCTGGAGCAGCTGTCCAACGTGCTCGCCGCCGAGGAGCCGGACGTACGGGTCTGGTGGGTCGATCCCGGCGAGATGAACACCCGCATGCTCGCCGACGCCGTGGGCGCCGAGGAGGCGGCGGGGGCCGCGGACCCGGCCAAGGTCGCCGCCGCGCTGCACGACCTCGTCTCCGCCCGCCCCGCGAGCGGCAGGGTGAGCCTGCAATGACCGCTCAGGCCCTCGACTTCGAGCTGCCGCCCGGCCTGTCGGCGCAGGAGCCGCCCGAGGTGCGCGGCCGGTCCCGCGACGACGTGCGCCTGCTGGTCTCTCGCGGCGGGCGGCCCCCCGAGCACCGCCGCTTCCGCGACCTGCCCGACCTGCTCGGCCCCGGCGACCTCCTCGTGGTCAACAACTCCGCGACGCTGCCCGCGGCCGTCCGGCTGGACCGGCTGGCGGTGCACTTCTCGACGGCGCGCGAGGACGGCACGTGGCTGGTGGAGCTGCGGCGGCGTACGGACCGGGCGAGCGAGCCCTACGCCGGGGGCGAGCCCGGCGAGTGGCTGCCGCTGCCGGGCCGGGCCACGCTGCGGCTGCTCGGGCGGGAGACGCCCCGGCTGTGGCGGGCGGCGCTGGACCGGGACGTGGAGGCGTACCTGCGGGCGTACGGGGTGCCGATCCGCTACTCGTACGTGGCGGGCGACTGGCCGATCGAGGCGTACCAGACGGTGTTCGCGACCGTGCCGGGCAGCGCGGAGATGCCGAGCGCGGCGCGGCCGTTCACCGAGGGCCTGGTAACGGCGCTGGTGGCGCGCGGGGTCGGCATCGCGCCGATCACCCTGCACACCGGCGTGGCCTCGCCGGAGAAGGACGAACCGCCCTACGCGGAGCGGTACGAGGTGCCGGCCGCGACTGCGCGGCTGGTCGAGTTGGCCCTCCGGAGCGGCACCCAGGTGGTGGCGGCGGGAACGACCGTCGTCCGGGCCCTGGAGAGCGCCGTGGGCGCGGACGGGCGGGTGCGCGCGGCCTCGGGCTGGACCCGGCACCTGGTGACCCCCGAGCGGGGCGTGCGGGCGGTGACCGGGCTGCTCACGGGGCTGCACGAGCCCCGGTCCAGCCACCTGCTCATGCTGACGGCCGTCGCCGGCGAGAAGGCGCTGGCCCGGGCGTACGAGGCGGCGCTGCGGGAGGGGTACCTGTGGCACGAGTTCGGCGACACCCACCTGATACTGAAGTAACCGACTTTACAGAGATTTTAATAACTGATATACACAGCGGGCATTTACGGGGGGCTTGTTGTATTACACGGCCCCGAGTCCAATTCCCTTACCCGGAGAGGTAATGCACAAGTCCCTTACCAAGGGCATGCTGGCGACGCTCGCGGCCGGTGCTCTGCTCGTTCCCGCTGTTCCCGCTTCGGCGGCCGTTTCCGCCACCGCTTCCACCGCCGCTTCCAGCGCGGTGTCCGCGAAGGCGGCCGAGCCCTACTCCTCCTTCGCCGTGAAGGTGTCGGCGACCAAGAAGGTCAAGGCCGGCAGCTACATCAAGTACAAGATCTCCGCGGTCAACGTGGGCCCGCACTTCGCCTCCGCGGAGGCCTGGTGGGTCGGCGGCGCGTTCCCCAAGGGCGTCGACCCGAGGAACATCCGCTACTCCACGAGCGGCAAGAAGATGGAGTGCATCCTGCTGACCGCCCGCGGCTTCTTCTGCTGGGCAAATAAGGACATTGCGGTCGGAAGTTCGTTCTCCGTTACTTTCTACGCAAAGACCAAGAAGAGCACTCGCGGTTCGCAGAAGGCGACTCTCGGCGTCATCTCCTACAACCTCGACCAGGGCATGGAGAACATGGACATCCGCGAGCTCGACCGGCTCGGGGTGCCCGGTTACCTGTTCGCCAAGTCCGTGAAGACCACGGTCGTGCGTTAACGGCTCCGGCTCATGCGCCCGCGTCCGAATGGCGAGCCTGCTGCGCGAGCATCGGACCGGGCGCAGTACCGTGGCTGGATGTGGACCCGCGCACCCTCCTGATCACCCTGACCGGCCCCGACCGGCCCGGCGTCACCTCGCGCCTCTTCTCCGTCCTGTCCGGCTTCCCGGTGACCATCGCCGACATCGAGCAGGTCGTCATCCGCGGCCGGCTCACGCTCGGCGTGCTCGTCGCCTACGCGGGCGGACGGTCCACCGGCACCGGCACGACGCTCGGCGCCCTGTGGACCGCCGTCGAGCGGGTGGCCGAGGACCTCGGCATGGAGGTCGAGCTCTCCACCGGCTCCCAGGCCAAGGAGCATCGCCGCCGCGGCCGGCTCTCCGTCAGCGTGCTCGGCGCCACCCTGCAGCCCGCCGCGATCGCCGGCATCGCCGGCCGCATCGCCGCCGCCGGCGCCAACATCGACCGCATCGAACGCCTCGCCCAGTGGCCCGTCACCTGCATCGAGCTGTCCGTCTCCGGCGCCAACCCCGCCGCGCTCCGCGTCGAGCTGGCCGCCGAGGCCGCCGCCCAGGAGGTGGACGTGGCCGTGCAGCGCACGGGCCTGTCCCGCCGGGCCAAGCGGCTCATCGTCATGGACGTCGACTCCACGCTCATCCAGGGCGAGGTCATCGAGCTGCTCGCGGCCCACGCCGGCTGCCTCGACGAGGTCGCCCGGGTCACCGAGCAGGCCATGCGCGGCGAGCTGGACTTCGCCGAGTCCCTGCGCAGGCGGGTGGCACTGCTGGAGGGGCTGCCCGAGGAGGTGTTCGCCGAGGTGCGCAAGGAGGTCGTGCTGACGCCCGGCGCCCGCACCCTCGTCCGCACGCTCAAGCGGCTCGACTACCGCTTCGCCATCGTCAGCGGCGGCTTCACCCAGATCACCGACGCGCTGGTCGAGGAGCTGGGCATCGACTACTCCGCGGCCAACGTCCTCGAAGTCGTGGACGGGCGGCTGACCGGCCGCGTCGTCGGCGACATCGTCGACCGGCCGGGCAAGGCGCGCGCCCTCGAACGCTTCGCCGCCGCCGCCGGCCTGCCCATCTCGCAGACCGTGGCCATCGGCGACGGCGCCAACGACCTCGACATGATCGCGGTGGCCGGGCTCGGCATCGCGTTCAACGCCAAGCCCGTCGTGCGTCAGGCCGCCGACACCGCGGTCAACACGCCCTACCTCGACTCGATCCTCTACCTCCTCGGCATCTCACGTGACGAGGTGGAGGCCGCCGACGCCGAGGACGGCGTCCTCACGCCCCGCTAGGAGCCTTCTTCGCCGCCGGACTGGGGGTCCCAGCGGGCGACCAGGCGGCCCTCCCCCAGGTGGAGGTCCGCCCACGGCGAGCCGATCTCGATCACCGCGAACGCCCCAGGGCGGAATCCGTAGTCGCCGCCCGCCAGCCCCAGCGCCAGCTCGTGCACGCCCGGATTGTGCCCGCACAACACCACCGTGCCGAGGCCGGGGTCGGCGCGGCGGAGCACGTCCAGCAGCTCCTCGGGATACGCCTCGTAGATCTCGCGCTCGTAACTGATCTCCAGCTCGGGGAAGGCCAGCTCGGCGGTGCGCCTGGTCCTGACCGCCGGTGAGCAGAACACCGCCTCCGGCGCCAGCCCCGCCTCCCTGATCTCGTCGCCCGCCCGCGCGGCGTCCCGCTCCCCGCGGCCGGTCAGCGGCCGCTCCCGGTCGGCCAGGCCCGCCACGTGGGCCGCCTTCGCGTGTCTCAGCACGATTAACGTCCGCACCGGATCACCCTGTCCTCGAGGCCCAGACGGACAGCCCGATCAGCACGGCCAGAATGACGATCATGGCCAGCAGGATGTAGCCGAGGGTTTTGGCGCCGTTCGGCTGCTTGTCGCTCTCCACGCGGACAGTGTCCCATCGAGCACCCGGGGTGCCGCGCCCACCTGCCCCATCTCTCACCCATCCCGCGCCTCCCACCGGTGGCCCAATCCCCCGGAGCCCCTCCTTCCCCCGCCCGCCACCGCAAACGCCGCACGTCCCGCCGCGGGACAGCGGAACGCCCGCCCCCCCGGACGGGGAAGCGGGCGTTCGCGGGACGTCGGGCGGCCGGCCGTCGTCAGGACGCGACCGGCTCCTCCTCCCGGTGGTTGTCGTTGTCGTTGGTCGGCTCGGACGTCACCGACCGCCGCTTGGAGATCACGATGGCCACCACCACCACGGCCACGGCCACCACCGTGATGCCGATCCGCAGCACCGGGTTGCCCGCGTACAGCACCACCGCGGGGGCCACCAGCAGCGCCACCAGGTTCATCACCTTGATCAGCGGGTTGATGGCAGGACCGGCGGTGTCCTTGAACGGGTCGCCGACGGTGTCGCCGATGACGGTCGCGGCGTGCGCCTCGGAGCCCTTGCCGCCGTGGTGCCCGTCCTCGACGAGCTTCTTGGCGTTGTCCCAGGCGCCGCCGGAGTTGGCCAGGAACACCGCCATCAGCGTGCCGCAGGCGATCGCGCCTGCGAGGAACGCGCCCAGCGGCGCGTACCCGAGGGCGAAGCCGACGGCGATCGGCGTCATGACCGCGAGCAGACCGGGCGTGGCCAGCTCGCGCAGCGAGTCGCGGGTGCAGATGTCCACGACGCGGCCGTACTCGGGCTTCTGGGTGCCGTCCATGATGCCCGGGTTGTTGCGGAACTGGTCGCGCACCTCGAAGACCACCCGCATCGCGGCCCGGCCGACGGCCTGGATCGCCAGGCCGGAGAACAGGAACACCACCGCGGCGCCGATGATCAGGCCGACCAGGACGTTGGGGTTGTCGATGCTGAGGCTGAAGTTCTGGAAGATGCCGAGCGCGTCCTTGATCGCCGCGTCGGCCCGCGCGAGCTCGCCCTCCACGGCCGTGCGGAAGGCGCCGAACAGCGCGGTGGCCGCCAGGACCGCCGTAGCGATCGCGATGCCCTTGGTGATCGCCTTGGTGGTGTTGCCGACCGCGTCGAGGCTCGTCAGCACCCGCGCGCCCTCGCCCTCGACGTCGCCCGACATCTCGGCGATGCCCTGGGCGTTGTCGGAGACCGGGCCGAAGGTGTCCATGGACACGATGACGCCGACCGTGGTCAGCAGGCCGGTGCCGGCCAGGGCCACCGCGAACAGCGCGAGCGTCACGTTCCCGAAGCCCAGCAGGAACGCGCCGTAGACCGCGCCGCCGATGATCAGCGCCGAGTAGACGGCCGACTCCAGGCCGACGCTGATGCCGGCCAGGATGACGGTGGCGGGGCCGGTGCGCGAGCTCTCGCCGATCTCCCGCACCGGGCGGCGCGTGGTCTCGGTGAAGTAGCCGGTCAGCAGCTGGATGGCACTGGCCAGCACGAGGCCGATGAGGACCGCGCCGATCGCGATGAGCCGCGGGTCGGCGTCGGACTGCACGCGCGAGCCGGTCAGGCCGGAGAAGCTGGCCGGCAGGTACCAGAACGCGGCGGCGGCCACCAGCACCGCCGAGATGGCGGCGGAGATGAAGAAGCTGCGGTTGATGGCGGCCATGCCGTTGCGGTCGCGGTCGCGCATGCCGGTGACGAAGATGCCGATGATCGCCGTGATCACGCCGATCATGGGCACGATCAGCGGGAAGACGAGCCCTTCCTCGCCGAACGCCGCCCGGCCCAGGATGAGGCTGGCGACCAGCATGACCGCGTACGACTCGAACAGGTCGGCCGCCATGCCGGCGCAGTCGCCGACGTTGTCGCCCACGTTGTCGGCGATGGTGGCGGCGTTGCGCGGGTCGTCCTCGGGGATGCCCTGCTCGACCTTGCCCACCAGGTCGGCGCCGACGTCGGCCGCCTTGGTGAAGATGCCGCCGCCGACCCGCATGAACATCGCGAGCAGCGCCGCGCCGAAGCCGAACCCTTCGAGCACGCCCGGGGCGTCACCCTGGTAGAGGAGCACGACCACGGCCGCGCCCAGCAGGCCGAGGCCCACGGTGAACATGCCGGCCACGCCGCCGGTGCGGAACGCGATCCGCATGGCGCGCTTCTCGCCCGCCTCGTTGGCCGCGGCGGCGACGCGGACGTTCCCGCGCACGGCCAGCCACATGCCCATGAACCCGGTCAGCGCGGAGAAGACCGCCCCGACCACGAAGAAGATCGAACGCCCGATCCGGACGTCGGTCTCCCCTGGTAGCAGGAGCAACAGGAACGGGATCACGACGACGAAGATCGCCAACGTGCGGAACTGCCGCGCGAGATAGGCGGCGGCGCCTTCCTGTACGGCACGGGCGATGTTCTGCATGCGTTCGGTGCCTTGGCCCGCGCCCAGCACCTCGCGCACTAGACCACCTGCCACGGCCAGCGCGATCAACGCGACCGCGGCGACCACGACCACGATGGTGAGATTGTTTCCGCTCAGGGCCAGATTTGACGCTGGCTCCGCTGCCAGCATGTGCCTGCTCATCGTTCTCCTCGGCAAGACCGGTCGTCCTGCCCGGGCGGTGCTGCGCCCCCTCCTCGGCGGGTGTTGCGGCACCATCCGGGTTGTGGGTGCCGCTTCCGGTTGAATCCGCGTTCCGCCGGATCACCTTGGCCGGTGCGGGGAGTCTACGCAGGCAGGGAACGGATATGAAGGCTCCGAAGGTCACTAATTATCCGCGAGTCCAGTAAGAGCCGGTCAGGGGCCCGGTTTGCGGCCTGACAAGAGGAATTTCCCCGGGGTTAAGGTCATGACAAGGTACCGATATGGGCTGACCGAAACCATGCTCCATCGAACGCTTGCCCGGCGGTCGCGCGGGGGCGGGGCGTCGCCGTCGTGCGCGGGCGTCGTGCGAGCGTCGTGCCTGCCGGGCGCGGAGGTCCGGCGGGTCGGCGCCGTGCGCGACCAGCCTTTCGACCATGAAACTCGGGCTTTCGCGCACCGCGTGCATCAGTGG
Source organism: Nonomuraea coxensis DSM 45129 (assembly GCF_019397265.1). NCBI lineage: Bacteria > Bacillati > Actinomycetota > Actinomycetes > Streptosporangiales > Streptosporangiaceae > Nonomuraea > Nonomuraea coxensis. The sequence goes on along the minus strand of NZ_CP068985.1, from coordinate 366,692 downwards.
GCCGTTGCATAAAAGCATGCGAATGATCCCATACCTGGACCGACAACCGTGCCGTTACCCAGCAATGTTGATCATTCGGAGGGCGCGCCCATAACGGGAGTTCCGCCCAGAACGCGAGATTGTTGCGGGGCATGCCTGCCGGCAAGCGCCTTCAACGACACACAAAGCCCAACTGCGACCGCCCAGGACCACTGAGCCGGGGACCACTGGGCCGGGGACCGCTGGGCCGGGGACCGCTGGGCTGGAGGGGTCACGCTGCGCGAGCTCAGCCCGTCACCGGGCACTGAGGGGTGCATGGGGCGCCGCACGGCCGGCGGGGGTCTCTGGGGATGGCACAGACCCGTCTCAGGCGGTCCTGGACCCTTCAGAGGGCGCGGGAGCCGCTTTCCGGCCACTGGAGCCGGCCATACCGGACGAAGGCGCCGGTCAACGCCTCGCCACGGTGGCCGGGGTCCGGGCGCCGTGACGGCGGCCGGCCACGTGCGGGTCAGGAGCGTCACCCTGGAGGCCCCCGGCCACGGTCGGCGGGTGGGGGCGGGGTGGCTTGCCGTAAAAGATAAAAAAAGGGGGGGTGTCAGGCGCCCGGGGGCGCCTGAAGCACTCAACGGAGGGCGGCGCCCCTCAAGGCGCAGGAATCCCGTTGGTCGCGGGCCAGCTCATCCGGATGTCGGTCCCCTTGGGGGTGGGGAAGACCTCGACGTCGTCGGCCAGCCCGGTGATGACCGCGAGCCCGAAGCCCGTCATGAACGAGTCGGACAGCATGCCCAGGTCGAGCGGCTGTTCCTGATGGATCTCGTCGCTGGGGGCATGGTCGCTGACCGTGACCTCGAACCGCCCGGAGTCGTCTCGGAGCTCGATGCGGATGGGCTCGCCCGGGCAGTGGGCGCGGTGCGCCTCGACGGCCCGGGAGCATGCCTCACCCACGGCGAGCCTGACCTCGTCCAGCAGGGACTCCTCCACGCCGGTGCGGCGGGCGATGGCCGTGGCCACCAGCCGCGCGGTGCGCACGTGTGCGGGGAGGGCGCTGAACGTCAGCTCGACGGTAGCCATGCTACTTGTCTTTGCCGTGAGCTTCCTTGGCCTCGTCGACCGAAGCGTAGATCCCGAAGACCTTGGTCAGACCGGTGATCCGGAAGATCTTGAGGATCCGCTCCTGCGTGCAGACCAGCTCAAGGGAGCCGTCGTGCGCCCGGACCCGCTTGAGCCCGCCGACCAGGACACCAAGGCCCGTCGAGTCGAGGAAGTCGACCTTCTCCATGTTGACGAGAAGGTGGAAGTTTCCCTTGTTCACCAGGTCGATGAGGAGCTCACGCAATCTCGGCGCAGTGTAGACGTCGATCTCACCCTCGACCTCGACGATGGTGAGTCGGTCCTCGTTGTGGTGATCCAACTTCAGATCCACAGATCCTCCAGCGCCTCGCCTGCGAAAGTACTCTTGCCGGCCTGGCAATCTGGAGCGTGGCCCCAGACTGTCCGACCCTGACGCGCGGCATTCAACCACGCGTCTGGCTTGTGTCTATACGAAATCACGATTCCCGGCGACTTTGCCCACTGATGCAAGACTGGAAACAGTGACTTCCTCCGCATCCTCCCCAGAACAGGCAGGTCCACTCCTCCGCCACCTGCTCGGTGTTCCCGCACGTCATGAGCGTGTCACCCATGTGGAGCATGTTCCAGCACGTCAGGCGGGTCAAGCCGGTTGGCCCGATTGGGCGCCGGACGTGCTGGTTACGCGCTTGGCGAACCGCGGGGTGACAGGGCTCTGGCCACACCAGTACGAGGCCGCCGACCTGGCATTCCGTGGCCGAAACGTGATCGTCTCCACGGGCACGGCGTCCGGGAAGTCCCTGGCGTACCTGACCCCGGCGGTCGCGTCCTGCCTCGACGGCGGGACGGTGCTGTACCTGACGCCGACCAAGGCCCTCGCCGCCGACCAGTTGCGCGGGCTCCGCGAGCTGCACGTGACGCAGGTGCGCGCGGCCACGTACGACGGCGACACGCCGTTCGAGGAACGCACCTGGGTGCGGCGGCACGCCAACTACGTCCTGACCAATCCCGACATGCTGCACCGGAGCATTCTGCCGGGGCACGCCCGCTGGAACTCCTTCTTCCGCCGGCTGCGCCTGGTCGTCGTGGACGAGTGCCACGGCTACCGCGGCGTGTTCGGCTCCCACGTCGCCCAGATCCTGCGCCGTCTGCGCCGGGTGTGCGCGCGGTACGGCTCGACGCCCACGTTCCTGCTCGCCTCGGCGACGGCGAGCGAGCCGGGGGCGTTCGCGATGAGGCTGACGGGGCTTGAGATGGACGAGGTGACCGTGGACGCCTCCCCCAAGGGCTCCACCACCATCGCGCTGTGGGAGCCGCCTCTGACCGAGCTACGGGGCGAGGGAGGGGCGCCGGTGCGGCGTACGGCCACGGCGGAGGCCGCCGACCTGCTGGCCGATCTCGTGCTGGCCGACGTCCGTACTCTGGCCTTCGTCCGCTCCCGGCGCGGCGCCGAGACGGTCGCGCTGGCCGCCCGCGCCAAGCTGGCCGACGTGGCCTTCTCCATGCCGTACACCGGCGCCCCCCTCTCTTCATCCCCGGTTGCCCCCCGCCCGGAGACCGCGAGCCCGGCCACGCCCCCTCCGGCCACCCCTCCACAACCTGACACCGCCCGCAACACCACGCTCGACATCAGCCCCGACACCACTCCCGACATCGCCGCCAACATCGGCCCCAACATCACCCCCGACATCGGCCCCAACACCACCCCCGACATCGGCCCCAACACCACCCCCGACATCGGCCCGGACATCGGCACCGACATCGGCACCGACATCGGCACGGCCGACGATTCCAGCCGTAGCCCCGGCAAGGGCTCCAGCCATGGCCCGGGCAGCACCTCCTCCCCCAACAGGCGCGAGAACCCACTGTCCTGGGCCTTGCCCGACATTGCCGACCTGTCCAACCTCCCCGACAAGATCGCCGCCTACCGCGCCGGCTACCTCGCCGAAGACCGCCGCGTACTGGAGAAGGCGCTCCGCGACGGCACCATCATGGGCCTGGCCACCACGAACGCCCTCGAACTCGGCGTCGACGTCTCCGGCCTCGACGCCGTCCTGATCGCCGGCTGGCCCGGCACCCGCGCCAGCCTCTGGCAGCAGGCGGGCCGCGCCGGCCGCGACGGCCAGGACGCCCTCGCCGTCCTGATCGCCAGGGACGACCCCCTGGACACCTACCTCGTCCACCACCCGCAGGCTCTGTTCGGCCGCCCGGTGGAGGCGATCGTCCTGGATCCCGACAACCCGTACGTCCTGGGCCCCCACCTGTGCGCCGCGGCCGCCGAGATCCCGCTGACCGAGGCCGACCTGCCCATCTTCGGCCCGACCACCGCCGACGTCCTGGACGACCTGGTGAACCAGGGCATGCTCCGCGCCCGCCCGACCGGCTGGTTCTGGACCAGGCGCGAGCGCCCCACCGACCTCGCCGACATCCGCGGCGGCGGCGGATCCCTCATCCACGTCGTGGAGGCGACCACCGGACGCCTCCTCGGCAGCGTGGACGAGCCCTCCGCCCACACCACCGTCCATACCGGCGCGGTCTACATCCACCAGGGGGAGACGTTCCTCGTGGAGGCGCTCGACCTGGAAGCCGGCGTGGCCCTGGTCACGGCCGCCGCTCCCGACTACTCGACGTTCGCCCGCGACATCACCGACATCTCCATCCTTTCCACCCAGCGCTCCCACCCTCTGGGGCAGGGCACGCTGCACTTCGGCGAGGTCGAGGTGACCAGGCAGGTGGTCTCGTACCTCAAGAGGCGCTTCCAGTCAGGCGAGATGCTCGGCGACGAGCCCCTCGACCTGCCGCCTCGCACCCTCCGCACCCGCGCCGTCTGGTGGACCCTCCCGGCGTCGGCCGTCGCCCCTCTCGCGGAGGCGGGCATCGACCTCGGCGGCGCGGCCCACGCCGCCGAACACGCCTCCATCGGCCTCCTCCCCCTGTTCGCCACCTGCGACCGCTGGGACATCGGCGGCGTCTCCACCGAACTGCACGCCGACACGGGCCTGCTGACGGTCTTCGTGTACGACGGCCACGAGGGCGGCGCCGGATTCGCCGAACGCGGCTACGCACGGGCGAACGACTGGCTGACGGCCACCCGCGAGGCGATCACCTCCTGCGAGTGCGACCGCGGCTGCCCGTCCTGCATCCAGTCACCCAAGTGCGGCAACGGCAACGAGCCCTTGGACAAACGAGGCGCCATCCGCCTCCTGAACACCCTGCTCGCCGCCGACTGACTCCGCATCACGGGACCCCGCCGAGCCCGTCCCCGGACCGCCGCCCGAAAACACCCCTCCGACGGTTCGCAGCGCCGTGCTCACACCCGCCCGGAGTCCCTAACTGAGCCCGCCCTTGTGCCGACGCCCCGCGTAGGCGGACGTACCGCCCCCAGCAGAACCACCCGCCCCCGCACCGTCAGCACCATCGACCCTGTCACTCCCCGCACCACCGCCACCGCGCCTCACAGCACCGTCAGACCCGACCGCCCCAGCACCACCAGATCCGACCGCCCCGACACCGTCAGGTCCGATGGCCCCAGCACCACCAGGTCCGGCGGTGCCAGCACCGCCGGATCCGACCGTCCCGACCTCGCCGGTGCCGCGAACCGTCCCGCCGTCCGCGCCGTCATCATCCGGAGCCCAGAAATCCAGCGCCCCGGGCTGCGGCCGCTCCCAGAACCCGCTGTCCTCCATGGATCTGGGCGAAGGCGGCAGATAGTCATCCCACCGCTCCTCGATCCGCACAGCGGGCCGCGGCACCGCCGCCACGGTCGACTCAGACACCTCGATCACCGCCGAACTGGGCAGCGCGATCCGCACCGGCTCCTGCCGCCCACCGTGTCCGCCCAGGTGGGCCGCATCACCTTCGCGTCCCTGCCCACCTGCATAGGGCAAGCCCCTCCTGTTCGGGTTGCCGCCACGGCCCTGGCCACCGCCACTGTGACTGTGAACGCCTTCAGAGCCTTGATCACCCTGAACACCCTGAACACCAGAGCGACCGATCGTCGGCGGAACCACCTGCGCCGCGCCTTCCTCCATCGGGAGCACCCCTCGCGCAGGAGCGACATCCCCGACAGGGGAGACACCCGCCCCACTCACCCCTGCCCCAGGCATCGCAGACACTTGCCGCAGAACCTGACCACCGCCCGCGGACGCCGCCCCGCCGTCCCCCGCGCCCGGCCGCTGCCAACCAACAGGCAATGACGACGGCTCACCACCACCCCGCGCTCCACCGGAAGCCGAAGCCTGCTCATCAGCCGCCTGCGATCCCTGCGGCATCCGCGTCTTCGCCACCGCAAGGATCACCGCGGGCCTGCGCCGAAGCGTCACCCCGGCCTCCGCCCCTTCTCCACCCACACCTCGCGAGCCACCCGCCCCCGAAGGACGGGCCTGGGTCCCGGTCCAGGAAACACCGGCGCCCGCTACCGCCCCCGAAGCAGGGGAGGCAGAAGCGCCCTCCGCCATCGCCGGCGCTCCAGCTCTCAGGGCCTGCGAACTCCCGCCCCTTCCTCCCTCAGCGGCCAGCGCCCGCCGCCGAGCCCAGGCTCCGGCATGCGCGCCGAGCAGCAACAGAAGCAGTCCACCCGCGACATACAACCCGTACTGCCCGACACCCCCCAACACGGACTCACTCGACTGCGCCTTCACCCCGTTCACCTGCACGGACGCGGCATCCGCGCCACCCTCGCCGCCGCCGTCTCCCCGATCGCTCCGATCCTCGCCGGTCCCACCTGACGGCGTCAGTCCGTCGTTTCCTTCCTGCCGCCCATCAGCAGTCGGGATGGGCAGATTGCCCTTCGTGTCCGTGTCAGGGATCGCGGGCACCTTGGTGGTCGCCTTCGGCCGGTGGGTCGTCGCCTTACGCGACGGCTGAGTCTGCTTCCTGGCAGGCAGCGTCGGCAGCGGATCGACCCTCTCGGACACCTTGGGCGTCGTCCGCGTCTTGTTCACTTCCTTCTTCGGCTGAGCCGCAGGCGCAGCCGGCACGCTGACGTAGGCGGTGCCCGACTCGCCCGACCCGATCGACCCCCCGTCGCCATCGCTCCGGAACGCCCTGACCGTGAACCCCACCTTCTGCCCCGCCGCCTTGGCCGGCACCGCGAGCACCGCCTTGCACGACCCGCCGCTGCACGCGCTGTCCGCCGCCAGCCGCCCCACGACCCCCGACTGCGTGTTCGACACCTGGTACGTCTGCAGATCGGGCTCGGTCCCCTTGCTCCAGGTCACGACGACCTTCGTGGTGCCCTGGAGGTCCGCGCTCACATTGCCCGGTTTCTCGGCGGGCCGCCGCAGCTTGAAGGTGCTGCTGTCGTACCTGGTGCCGGTGATCTCCCCTTTGAGGGTCACGGTGAAGGTCCCGTTCGGGGCGCTGCCGGCGTCGAACGTCCCGGAAACGGTCTGGTTGGCACCCCCGCCGGCGACTTTCACCGACCCGGTGGACGGCCCGTCGACATACAGCCCCATGCGCAGCTGCATGAGCCCCGTACGTGCGGAGACGGTGACCGACGACCCGGAGACGACCTGCCCGTCCGACGGCGAGGTGATCTGCCCGGAGGCGCCATTTCCCGCCGTCACGGCCGCATGAGCGGATCCACCGAACACCATGGACCCCACCGCGACGATCCCCGCGGCCACCACTCTGCCAACTACCGTCACGACGCTTCCCTCCATCGAGAGACTCGCGCCACCCGGCCCACTCGCGAGGAGCGAGTCAAGCGACGACCGGAAGTGCAGTTCGCCCGGCGATACGGTCACCGACCGCCCCCGGCCCCGCACCCTGACGACTCCGTTCCGGCTCTCCCAGACCCTTCATCACGAACTGCCTGGACCGAGGGTAAGCGGAACGTTACGTGAGCAAGCAGACTCTTGGACACCAAGTCCAAGAAGTCGTGACTCGATTGCGACCTAGCCTCACAAACCCCAAAAGCCACCCTTCTCCACCACCTCTGCCACTACCAGCAAACCCTCCTTACAAGACACGGCACCCACTGCCGACTCCACACATCAAGCAGCACCCAAACCGCATTTACGGGCACGCCCCATATCCCCGACACTCCGCTCACACGCGGACCTCGTAGCGCTTCTCCAGCGCACTGACCGATAGACACCGCACTGAAATTCACGACAAGATATTCATCAGCAAAACTCGACCACCCATCCCCGCTTCCATTTCTGCAATTACGCTTTCCACGGCCCATAACCGAGATCTCGGCCAATAGCCCCGCCAGCATGCGGGAAGCTAATCTCTTGACCGTCATTACCGCACCCCCGAATCGCCGAAAGCGCCATGCCCGACCGGCTGATCCGCGCTGATGCCCCAGCGAACAGGCGGCAACGTCCCAAGGGCCAGAGTCGGGCGCACCCAGCCCCACAGGCGCAGGAGCAGGCGCAGGCGCGGGCGCGGGCGAGTGCAGTCGCCCCAGCACCGAAAGTTCTGCGCGTTCTATGATCATGGGCCCATGAGCCAATTGCCCACGCTGTCCGCCACGGAAGTCACTTCCGAACGACTCCTGCTTCGTAAACTGCACCCACCGACCGTGAGGGATTCTCGAGCTCATGACCGACCCTGAGGTTCAAGAACACCTCGGTGGACCTCGCCCGCGAGGCGAGGTCGAGCAGCATTTCGATGCAAGCATCGCGAACCCGACTCCCAGGCCAGGCAATTTCGTCATCGCCGACAGCACGACGAACCTACTCATCGGAACATTGATGCTCGCCCGCCGGTAGGCCGATCGTCCCGGACATGTCGCCGAGGACGGCGGAGAGCTGGAACTGGGCTATGTACTGCGACGCAATGCGTGGGGCGCGGGATTCGCGTACGAGGCCGCAACGGCCGCGTTGCGCGCCGCGGCCGACGAACTTCCCGACCAGCCGGTCGTGGTCGTGACCCAGACCGCGAACCAGCGTTCTCTGAAACTCGCCGCCCGCCTTGGCTTCCACCCCATCAGCACCTTCCAGGAGTTCGACGCCGAGCAGACTCTCTGCACGGCTCCTTTGTCCAGCTTCCGCAGCTGATCTCCATCTCTCGCACGCCAACCTCTGCACCTCGGTCTCGTACGGCGGCAAGGGCCCCGAGCGAGGCCGCCGCAGCCCCGCCTCCTTGTCCGGGGCCGCTCCGTCGCCGCCCTGGCACAGCGGCCCTCAGCCGAGCGGCCCGGCGTTCGTGTGCTCCCAGGCCGCCCGCCGCCAACTGCCGCTCGGGCGCGCCCTCCCTCCTCGTTCTTGATCGCTGGGATCGGCCCGACGTCCTCATCGACAACCGCGCTGGGCTCTCGTCTCTCCCGGCGGCCACCAGCCCGCCCGGGAGCGGTGGTGTCGCCGCAACCCGCCTGTATAACCGGCCTGCGGTCTTTCGCCCCATCATGATCCGGTCACGTGGCCGGGCCTGCTCTGGCTCGCCCCGTGACGGTCCGGGTGCCTACGATCGGCAGCGAGATCGACAGCGTCGTCCAGACATCGGCCACCTCGTCGTTGATCTCGCACCGGGTCATCTCGACGCCGTTGTCGGTTGCCAGGGCGCCGGCTCGGGCACACGCGGCCAGCGGATCGAGCAGCGCGAGCCGGGCGGCCGCCAGAGCGCTGAGGTCAGCGGCGTCGTTCACGCGGTGGCGGGCCACCCGCGCGGTGCCCACCATGGCGAAAGCCATGGCTACGGCCATCAAGAGCCCCATCAGGGCCACACCCCACAGGGTGGCGGAACCGCGTTCTCCGGCATCGGCACAATCCCCTCGCGCGCCAGTCCACGGCCGTCGATGCGCGGCGAACTGCGCGCGTCTTCGCTGACAGGACTGCGACGGACGTCGCCTGCCAGGTGTCGGTACTCGAACCCTTCCTCGCACCGGTTTCCCTTCACCCGCAGTTCGTACGGAACGTTCTTCTTCGTGGGAGGTGATGACGCCCTCCCCCGGCTCTGCTGACTTGAGCCGGGACGTGAACCATGGGGCCGGGGCGACGTACTTCATCACCGGGCGGAGCGATGACGTTGGCCCCATGGTCGCGACGGTGCGGCACTGCTGCGGCAGATGTGATGATTCGCGGCTACGGCTCTGTGTCGGCGACGGCGGAAGCGGATACGCGCACCGGCGGGAACGCCGAACCCCATGCTGGTCGCACTTGAACGGCGATCTGAACTTTCGTCGTCTCGGAGTCGCGGGTGATGTCTACTTGCGCATTCGCACTCGTGGCCTGGCGAGCGACCGCGCGGACTTCGTCCACGGGCTCGCCTCTCGCGGCGGCTCGGGCTGCGGAGCGCGCCGCGTCCACACACTCGAGCTGGACGGCGACGGACTGGATGGCCCAAAGGCCGGCTGCCAGGACAATCATCAGCGCCGGAAGAACAGCGGCGGTCTCAGCGGTCACGGAGCCTCGCTCTGCCGATGCGCCTCGGGGAAGCCGGCACGGGCGGAAGGTCATGCGTCCGTGTTGAGTGCTCGGCTGATGATGCCGGTAAGCAGCTCCGCGACCTCGGTGCCGCTGACGATCTTCATGAGGAGCGCCGCGAACGCGCAGGCCGCAATGGTCCCTACGGCGTACTCGGCGGTCGACATGCCCCGCTCGCGGTTTGTGGCCGCGTAGTGCAGCCATTGGTTGTGCCGAGGGTGACGGTTCCGGTGTCTCGGGTTGCTCGCGCTTGTCCTGTGGCGGTCGGCGCCAGGGAGTTCGGCCGCGGTCGAGGGCACCTGGGGATCGTCCGTTTGGGGTGCTGCATGTCGCGGCGTGAGGGCTTCGTCAACAGGGGGTGCCGGGGCTGTGGTCGTCGCGTCGTCGTTGGCGGCGAGGTGGTGGTTCGTCCGCCGGATGGAACGGTTGGTCGGAGGCTCAGGGGTGCTGTCGCGGTTTCGCTTCAGGGCGGGGGTGGGCGACGAGGGAGTAGGGGCGGCTTCGGGGGTGGACGTCGTGGCGTCCGGTGCGGGGGTGGACTTGTGCATCGTGCCTCCAATTGCTCGGTGGAGCCGGTTCTGGCCGGCGGGTTCCAGGTTCGTCGAGATCGGGTTGGCGAGAGCTGCCGAGCGGCGTTCTGTGGATAACCGTGCGCCGAGGCATGGGTCCGCGATCAGGGGAGGTGCCGTGCCGGGGCATCCGGGGGAGGACCAGACCATGGGCTTGTTTGCTGAAACCTGAGCTGGTGCCGCTGCCCCTTGTGGCGGTGATGGCGTGCTGCGAGACGTGTTGTGGCTTGGCGCCGGCCCAAGGCGCGCCCGGCATCGCCACCGCAGTTGCCAGAGGATGCGCCGCCGCCAGAGGTTGCCCCGTTGTCGGGGGTTGCCCCGTTGCTGCCCCCTTGCCGAAGGTTGCGCTGCTGGCGGAGGTTGCGGCTATGGGAGGACGAGGGTGGAAGCGAGGCCGGCCACCACCGGGATGATGCCCAGGAGGACGAACGCCGGGAGGAAGCACAGGCCCAGGGGGGCCACTGCCTTGACCCCGACACGTCTCGCTGCCGCCGCGGCGGCGGCTCTGGATGTGGCGCGGGCGTCGTCTGCCAGGCGGGCTAGGGCATCGGCCACGGGAGTGCCGCTCTGGGTGGCTCTGATCATGGTTCGGGACAGCTGGCCCAGTGCGGGGTCCTTCGCGAGGAGGGCCCAGGTGGGTTCTGGGTCCGCGCCGAGGCGGAGTTGACTGCTCACCCAGGTGAGGCGCCGACCGAGAGGTCCGCCTATCGCGTCGGCGGCGATCTCGGTGGCGGAGCTGACCGGGCAGCCCGCGAGGAGGCAGGCGGTCATCAGGTCGGCCGCGAAGGGGAGGTCGGTCTGGAGCTGCTGCTGGTCCTGTTGTGACTGCGCGGGTTGTCTTTTGTGCAGGTAGATGCCGGTAACGAGAGTGATAGCAATGCCTGAGACCACGCCGGTAGTGCCGCCGATCAAGACGGTGACCGCGAGCCCTGCCGAGGTGGCGGTGAGGACGGTCTTTCGGGTGACGCCTCGGTGGGGCCCTTCGCCCGGGTGATCGAGCCACGTCGCGGGCGGCTCGTTGTCGGCGAGGTGTGCGGGAGCCCGGGAAACGAGCGCGGCTGAGTGGGCCAGGGATTGGGGGTTCGTGCGCTTTCGGTGGTGAGGGCCGGGTGACAGCAGGTTGAGGCGTCGCTCGTCGTGTGGGGTGAGGCGTGCCTTCAGGCGGGCCAGGCGTTCCTTCGGCGTGTGGGAGGGGAGCCAGACCCAGATGGCCATGGCGGCGCACAGCGCGGAGAACAGGGGGAGCAATGGGGTGGTCCCGTCGGTCTAGGTGGTACGCGGGATTGCTTTGGTGCAGGTGATGATGGTGCGGAGGCCAAGTTGCGCGATCGGCTCGCGAGGGCCGAGGCGGTTCTGGTGGCGTGGCCGTTGACGAAGGCGCGATCAGCCCGCGAAGGGGTGATCAGTCCGCGAAGACGCGACCGGTCCGCAGAGGCCCGATCGGCCCAGAGCCGCGCTCGAACCTAGAGACGCGCTCACCCCGTGGAGGCACATTCGGCCCGAGGTTCCACGCTCGGCCCAAGGAGGCACATTCGGCCCGAGGAGGCACGCTCGGCCCGAGGAGGCGCGCCCGGCCCATGGAGGCGCGGTCGGGTTTATGAGGCGCGCTCGGTTCACGTGCTGGCGCCTGACGGCTGCGGCGGGTGGGGTTTCGGGAGGGGTGGGCGGCCGTGTGCTGGGGGTGTGGGGTGGGCGGGGTCAGCGTTCGGCTTGGGTGGACATGCGGTGGGTCCACCACAGGCCGCAGGCGTTCAGGGTGATGCCTGTCGCCAGGCAGGCGAGGCCGGGGAGGCTGCCGAGCAGGAAATGCAGGGGATGCATGTTCAGCGTGGCGGCCATGAGGAGGCCCAGTAGGGGGAGGACGGCCAGCATTCTGGCTGTGGTGCGGGGGCCGGCGAGTTGGGCGGCTACGTCCTGGCTGTGGAGCTGGGCTGTGCGTAACGTGGCGGCGACGCGGTCGGACAGGGCGGCCAGGCCGGCTCCCGCGGTGATGCTCACCTGCCAGCAGGCCGCCAATTGGCGCAGGCCCTCGCCGCCCTGGGCCGGGGCCGCGTTCGCCAGGGCCGCCGGTACGTCGCCGCCGTCTCTGGCGGCGGCGAGGACTGGGCGTAGGAGGTCGGGGTCGGGGACGGCGACCGCTGACATCGCCCTGGTCAGGGCCTCGCCCGGGGTACGGCCTGTGGATAGTTCGGCGGAAAGGGCCTGGCAGAGCTCAATGGAAGCCAGTCGCCAGGCTTCGGTACGGCGTTTCGGGCTTGGTGGAGCGAGGAGGAGAGTCCGAAAAGGGCGGCGTTGGGGTGATTTGGGAGGCGCGGCGAGCTTGGCCAGGCGTGTTGTGGCGGTGCCGGGAGTTGTCCACAGCCATACGGCGAAGCCTGTGGACAACGCAGCCAGCCAGACGGTGGTGGGCACGGATTTCTTCCTTCGCAGGTCAAGGGTGAGGGGGGCCCTGCGTGCTCGGTGGGTGGTGAGCAGGAGGGCAGGGGCGAGAGCGTACGGCGTGGGAGAAGGCTTCGTAGCCGGGGCCGAGGTGGGTGTTGCCTGACGGGTCGAAGGTCACGGCCGGCAGGGACTCGACGAGGCCCGTCGATGTCCGGGTGAGCAGACAGATCTCGGCAATGCGTCTTCGGCCGTTGTGGCGGTCGCGGGTCAGGTGGATGACGGCGTCCAGGGCGGCAGCCAGTTGACTGTGGACGGCCTCCCGGCTCAGTCCGGCGGCGCAGCCCAGAGCTTCCAGCCGAGGTGGTACGTCGCCCGCGGTGTTCGCATGAAGGGTGCCGCAGCCGCCCTCGTGGCCCGTGTTGAGGGCGGCGAGCAGGTCCACGACCTCCGCGCCCCTGACTTCGCCTACCACGAGGCGGTCGGGACGCATGCGCAGGGCCTGGCGCACCAGGTCGCGCAGACCCACGCCGCCGGCGCCCTCAAGGTTCGGCGGACGGGTTTCGAGACGGACCACGTGGGGGTGAAGGGGGCGAAGCTCGGCCGAGTCCTCCACGAGGAGGAGGCGTTCGCCCGGGTCGGCCAGGGAGAGCAGCCCTGAGAGCAGGGTCGTCTTGCCGGTGCCCGTGCCGCCGGTCACCAGGAAGGCCAGCCTGGCGGAGACCATCGCCGTGAGCATCGCGACGGCCGGCTGCGTGATCGTGCCAGCCGTGACGAGGTCGTGCAGGGTGAACGTACGGCGTGGCGGCAGGCGCAGGGACAGGCAGGTGCCTTCAGGGGCTATGGGCGGGAGCACGGCGTGGAGGCGTACGCCGCCCGCCAGTCTCGCGTCCACGTACGGGGAGGCGCCGTCGAGGCGTCTTCCCGCGGCGGCGGCGAGGCGCTGGGCGAGGCGGCGTACGGCGGCGTCGTCGGTGAAGCGGATGGAGGTGCGGCTGAGGCCGGTGCCGTCGTCCAGCCACACCTCGTCGGGGCCGTTGACCAGGACGTCTGTGACGTCCGGGCGGGCGAGGAGCGGCTCCAAGGGGCCGGCGCCGATCAGGTCCGCGCAGAGGGCGCGGGCGACGGCGAGGATCTCGGCGTCGCCGTAGACCGCCTTCTCGGCTCGCAGGGCTACGGCGACCTGGGCGGCACTGGGTTCGGCACCGGTGCGGGCCAGGCGGACGCGCACGGCCTCGACGAGTTCAGGGGAAATGGGTGGTGGAGGCGCTGCGGGTGGGAACTTGGGCGGCCAGGTGGGGGTTACGCCGGGTTTGGTTGGCGGCGAAGGCTCAGGAGGCGGCGTTCTGGCCAGTGGTGGGGGCGTTCTGGCCGGTGGTGGGGGCGTTCTGGCCGGTGGTGGGGGCGTTCTGGCGGGTGGGGGTGTGCGTGAGGTTTTGATGGGCTGGGCGGGCGCGTCTGGGTGGGTGTGGGGCCGTGTCATGTGGATTGCCTGTTCGGTGGATGGCGGAGCGGGTTCGGGGTTGGTCAGGGGCTGGTGGGGAGGAGGTCTTGGAGGAGGGAGGCGCAGAGAGCGCCGAGGGCGGTGCGGGGGCCCAGTTTGGGGAGTTCGCCACGGTTGAGGGTGGCGGTGAGGCGAGGCTGGTCGGGGAGGGTGCCCGCGCAGGGGATGCCGAGGGAGGTGACGGCAGTGTCGGCGTCCACGATGCCGGGGCGGAGGATCGTACGGAGGTCTGTCGTGTGCTTGCCGGCTTCGCCTAGGACCTGGATCGCGGAGAGGACGCCGCGTACGTCCGCCGCGGCCACCAGCAGAGTGGTCTTCGCCCTGGTGAGGGCTTCGACGGCGGCCGGGTCGAAGTGACGCGGCAGGTCCACGACCACCAGGTCGAAGCCTCGCTGACCCGCGTCGAGGACCGATCGCATGGCCTGCGCGGGGATCGGAGCCGCCTCCCCCCTCTGGAAGGAGAGGATCGCGAGGTCCCCGAACGCGGGCAGGGCCTTCTGGAGGGCGCTGCTGCTGATGCGGCCCTCTCGGGCGACGAGGTCCCCCCACCGGGCTCCCGGCGCTTCCTCGTGGCCCAGCAGCGCGTCCATGCCGCCGCCCAGCGGGTCAGCGTCCACGAGGAGGGTACGGAGTTGGGCGGCGCCGGAGGCGTGAAGGGCGAGGCAGGCCGACAGGACGCTCGCGCCCACGCCGCCTCGGCCGCCCAGTACGCAGATCACCGGGCCTGAGCGAGGTTCGGGCTCCATGGCGTCGGCGAAGCGGTCGACGAGGTCGCGTTCGTCGCCGGGGAGGGTGACGACGGCTTGGGCGCCTGCTGCGACGCATCTTCGCCAGGTGTCGGGGTCGTCCGGGGTGCGGGTGACGAGGAGGACCTGGTCGCGGGGCGGGGGCGCGGTCGCGGCCACGGCGTCCGCCTGGTCCGCGCCTACGGCCACGAGTGGGGCGAGGTTCCAGTACGGGCGGGCGTGGGCGGGGAGCTGGGCCACGTCGAGTTGGGCGCCGGCTGCCGCCGCTATGCGGACCAGGTCGTCGAGCAGGGCGGGGTCGTCGGTGATGACCAAGGGGCGGTGCATGTGGGCCTCCCGTTCGTGGTGGGTGGTGGGAGGTCCAGGGTGAGGCGGAGGGCGGGTGCGGCGAAGGGCCGAACGGGGTTCTGTGGATGAGGCGGCTCGGAGCGGGCGAGCCTGTGGATGAGGCGGCTCGGCGCCGCTGGACCTACAGATGGATGAGATGCGCCGGCGTCAGGGGGCTGTGGATGATGTGTCCCGGCGTCAGTGAGCCTGTGGACCCCTCAGCCCTCGGCGTTGGCGGCTCGTAAAAGAGGTGGCGTCCGTGTGGATGTCCGGTGAAGGACGGGGACGCCGTGGGGGCCGGGACGGCGTACCTGCCGGGCCGGAGGCGGGGCTGGGACGGGAAAAAGGGGCGACCCCCGCCGGGGGGGGAGAGCGGGGGTCGCCTGATCGGTCCGGCTCCGGGGGGGTAGAGCCGGTCCCGTTTCAGAAGAAAGCTTTCATCACTTCACCGCAGCCTGGCAAGGGACTTGCAAAGCCATCCCGCGCAAGTGCGCTCCAGTTCCTGGGCGATACCAACGTATGCTGCCCGATCCGATCGAGTTTCGTCGAGCAGTAATCTCGCATTTTCGCCAAGTTTTTTCCTGAACTGATAACGATCACATAAAGAAGATCACGGAGAGTGATCGTCGCGGCTGGTCGCCGGGCGGCAGAAGGCTTCGGCACGGGTGGGACGGGGGTGCCGGCGCGGCTGGTGAGGGGACGGGTAAAGGTCTTGGCCTGAGGGGTTCCCATCAGGGCGAATCCGTCGTAGAAAGGTGTTACGGACCAATGGTCCGGGTGCATCCAGCCGGGCACCCACGTGCGACCAGCCGCGGGAGGCGCGTCGTGGCGGGCTTGACCCGCTCCGACGAATAGAGGTGCACGCTTGGTAACCCGGCGTGATGCATTGGCAGACGGCGTCTCAGCATTGAGACGCCGTCAGCTATGTCGGTAGGCGGTCTTACCAGGTCCTTCGCAGGCGGAGTACGTTACGGTCGGCCGCCGGGCGCGGACGGGTCAGCCTCTTTGCATGGCCTCACAGATGGCGGTCGTCTCGCGGACTCCGAGGCTTACCGCGGAGGCACAGTGCTGTACCCATCGGGCGACGCCCTCCGGAGTGCCGCTCAGGTAGGACCGCAGCGCCTCCGCGTACGGCAGCTCGAAATGCCCCACCTCGACGGCCACCAAGGACTTCGGGTCCAGCCCGTACTCGACCAGGGTCAGCCGCTCGGCCGAGCGCGCCACCACGCCGTCCACCACGCCGAACGGCCTCAACACCGCCAGCTCGGCGTGCACCACGGCCGCCAGCACGATCGCGGGAGCCTTGGTGGGGCGTTCGAGGAGGTCCATGAGACCGTCCATGCGTACGGCCGTTTCCTTGGCGTCCGGGGCCGGGCCCAGGCCGAACGGGTCGGGGGCGTCGTCCTCCGACCTGGGACGGCCCAGCGCATCCTCGGGGGCGAGGCCGGCGGCGGCGACCGTGTGCAGGCGGGCGAGGACCTGCCGGGGGGCCCGGCGCCAGGTCGGGCCCAGCCTGCCCATCTCCGCGGACGCGCGCAGGGCGCCCTGGACCAGCGGGTCGTGGATCTCGTCGCGGCGCAGGGCGTCCAGGGGGAAGTCCGCGCCCTCGATGGCGGCCGAGGCTCGGGCGCCGCGCAGGGACGACTCCGTGGAGACCGCCGGGCTGGCGCGGCGGAGCACTCGGTGGCGGTACAGCCGGTCGACGGACTGGCGGGCCTCGTCCACGGCCTCCTGGACGCCGGGGAAGGTCGCGATGACGGCCAAAGGGTCACTCACGAGCACTGACCCTACCGGGCCGGTACGGTCCACCTGCGGCAAGGCAGGGGCAAGGCAGGGCGAGGCAGGGCGGAGGGGTTCGGGGAGCGGGGCGGACTCGGAGTCTCGTGGGGGCGAAGGCGTGGGGCTTGGCGATCGGGCTCATGGCCTCGCGACTACAGCTACGAGCCGGGTTCGGCGGCTGAATGAGACTGGGAGTGGAGGGCCCAGGGCGAGGGCCCAGGGCGAGGGCCCAGGGCGAGGGCCCAGGGCGAGGGCCGAGGGCGAGGGCGAGGGCCGAGGGCGAAGGCGAGGGCCGAGGTTGGGGTCGAGGGCGGAGGGCGTAGGGGCGAGGCGCCGCAGTTGGAGGGGCCAAGTCGCAAAGGGCCGGGGTCACGCAGTGCGTCCGGGATCGCCGCCGCTCCCCCCTTTCCTGCACGCCCCCAAACCCTCACCCCCAGGGGGCCCATAAACCCGCCACCCCCACTCCCATATTCTCTGGATTTCAGGATGACAACATTTCAATTGCGAAGATAACCCCACCCGATAACCAGCCCCCCGCCCCCCGCCCCGAGGTACAGACCTGTCTAGACCTCTTGTGTGCGGGGGTCGTGAGCTGGTGAAGTGGGACACGACCTATCCAACCTGGCCATAGAAGGAGCACGAGGTGGCCCCGGAGACCCCTGGCAACGAGACCCAGGCGCTGTCCAATCTGCTGCAGGAGAACCGCCGGTTCGCACCTCCGGCCGACCTCGCCGCGGCCGCGAACGTGACGGCCGCCTCGTACGACGAGGCCGCCGCCGACCGTCTCGCCTTCTGGGAGCGCGCGGCCGAGCGGCTGAGCTGGGCCAAGCGGTGGGACAGGACCCTGGAGTGGAACGCCCCCTTCGCCAAGTGGTTCATCGGCGGGGAGCTCAACGTGGCCTACAACTGCGTGGACCGCCACGTGGAGGAGGGCCGGGGCGACAAGGTCGCCTACTACTGGGAGGGCGAGCCGGAGGACGACACCCGCGTCCTCACCTACAACGACCTGAAGACCGAGGTCAGCAAGGCGGCCAACGCGCTGGCCGAGCTGGGCGTGGGCAAGGGCGACCGGGTCGCGATCTACATGCCGATGATCCCCGAGCTGCCGATCGCGATGCTGGCGTGCGCCCGCATCGGCGCGGTCCACTCGGTGGTGTTCGGCGGTTTCTCCGCGACGGCGCTGAAGAGCCGCATCGACGACGCCGACGCCAAGCTGGTGATCACGGCGGACGGCGGCTACCGCCGGGGCAAGCCGAGCGCGCTCAAGCCGACGGTGGACGAGGCCGTCGCCGCGTGCCCGCAGGTCGAGAACGTCCTCGTGGTCCGGCGCACCGGCGAGGACGTCGCGTTCGGCGAGAAGGACCTGTGGTGGCACGACGTGGTCGACCGTCAGAGCGACCAGCACACCCCGCTGCCGAACGACGCCGAGGACCCGCTCTACATCCTCTACACGAGCGGCACCACGGGTAAGCCGAAGGGCATCCTGCACACGACCGGCGGCTATCTGACGCAGACGGCCTGGACGCACCACGCGGTCTTCGACCTCAAGCCCGAGACCGACATCTACTGGTGCACGGCCGACATCGGCTGGGTCACCGGCCACTCCTACATCGTCTACGGCCCGCTCGCGAACGGCGCGACCAGCGTCATCTACGAGGGCACTCCGGACACGCCGCACCGCGGCCGGTTCTGGGAGATCGTGCAGAAGTACAAGATCACGATCCTGTACACGGCGCCGACGGCGATCCGGACGTTCATGAAGTGGGGCGACGACATCCCCGCCAAGTACGACATGTCCAGCCTGCGGGTCCTGGGCTCGGTCGGCGAGCCGATCAACCCGGAGGCGTACGTCTGGTACCGCCGGCACATCGGCGGCGACCGCTGCCCGGTCGTCGACACGTGGTGGCAGACCGAGACCGGCGCCATCATGATCAGCCCGCTGCCGGGCGTCACCGCCGCCAAGCCGGGCGCCGCGATGCGCCCGCTGCCCGGCATCGCCGCCGACGTGGTGGACGACCAGGGCAACAGCGTCCCCGACGGCGGGGGCGGCTTCCTCGTCGTACGCGAGCCGTGGCCGTCCATGCTCCGCACGATCTGGGGCGACGACCAGCGCTACATCGACACCTACTGGAGCCGTTTCGAGGGGATGTACTTCCCCGGCGACGGCGCCAAGAAGGACGAGGACGGCGACCTCTGGCTGCTCGGCCGGGTGGACGACGTCATGCTGGTCTCCGGGCACAACATCTCCACCACGGAGGTGGAGAGCGCGCTGGTCAGCCATCCGAAGGTGGCCGAGGCGGCGGTCGTGGGCGCGACCGACCCCGTGACGGGTCAGGCCATCGTGTCGTTCGTGATCCTGCGCGGCGGCGCCGAGGAGAGCGACGACATCGCGACCGAGCTGCGCAACCACGTGGCCAAGACGCTCGGCCCGATCGCGAAGCCGCGGCAGATCCTGGTGGTGCCCGAGCTGCCGAAGACCCGTTCCGGCAAGATCATGCGCCGCCTCCTGCGCGACGTGGCCGAGAACCGCAGCATCGGCGACGTCACGACGCTGGCCGACAGCACGGTGATGAACCTGATCGCCGACAAGCTCCCGTCCGCGAAGTCGGACGACTGACCTACCGGCGACCACCCCCGAGGGGCGCATGTCACACGGACGTGGACGTGCGCCCCTCGTGCGTCGGCGCTATGTTCTCCGATCGGGTAGTTCTGGGAGTGATAGCGCGGCTCGTCCTTGGGAAGTCCCTCGGCGTGCTCGGCGGCGCGAACGGGCCCCAACTGGCGCGGCGGTGCCGCCGCACCTCCGGGTACGCGACCGTCGCGCTGCGCTGGATGATGATTGACACGGCCACCGGGCCTCGATAGGAGACGTTCATGCCGCAGACTCCCGAGGAAGAATCCCTGGGCTCCCTGGTCGCCCAGGCGAGCAGTCAGATCTCGACCCTGGTCCGCTCGGAGATCGAGCTGGCCAAGGCCGAGTTCAGGTTCGACGCCAAGCGGGTGGGCATGGCGGGCGGCCTGTTCGCCGCCGCGGCGTTCATGGCGCACCTGTGCCTGATCCTCGCCTCGTTCACGATCGCCTTCGTGCTGGCCCAATGGCTGCCCACCTGGGCGGCCTTCCTCATCGTGACCGTGTTCTACCTGCTGGTCGCGGGTCTGCTGGTGTTCGTCGGGGTGCGGCGACTGAAGGGCCTGGCCGGGATGAAGCGCACCGCCGCGTCGCTCAGGGGCCTCAAGGAGATCGCCACCCCCGAGGACGAGGCGGCGACGCTTCCCGCGACGGCCCCCGACGGCCGGCCGGCGGCCCGAGATCGGGAGCCGGTGGCCCGAGATGCGACCTGACGAGTCGGTCGTCCAGATCGAGGGCCCCTGGACGCACCGGGCGGTGCACGCGGGCGGCACCCGCTTCCACGTCGTGGAGGCCGGCGACGGCCCGCTGGTCCTGCTGCTGCACGGGTTCCCGCAGTTCTGGTGGACCTGGCGGCACCAGCTCGTCTCGCTGCCGAAGGCGGGCTACCGGGCGGTCGCGGCCGACCTGCGCGGCTACGGCGGCAGCGACAAGCCGCCGCGCGGCTACGACCTGCCCACGCTGGCCGCCGACGCGGCCGGGCTGATCCGCGCGCTGGGCGAGACCGGGGCGATCGTCGTCGGGCACGACTGGGGCGGGCTGCTGGCCTGGACGATGGCCGTGCTCGACCCCAAGTGCGTGCACCGGCTGGTCGCGGTGTCCGCCCCTCACCCGCTGCGGCTGCGCAACGCGCTGCTCACCGACCCGATGGGGCAGCTCAGGGCCAGCAGGCAGGCGCTCGGCTTCCAGGTGCCGCTGCTGCCCGAGCACCGGCTCACCCGCAAGGACGGCGCGCTGGTCGGCCGGTTCCTGCGCGACTGGGCGGGGCCTGGCTGGCCGGAGGCCGAGGAGGCGCGGGTCTACCGCGAGGCGTTCGGCATCCCGGCCGTCGCGCACTGCGCGCTGGAGTACCACCGCTGGTTCGGCCGCTCCCAGCTGCGGCCCGACGGGCGGCGCTTCGCGCGCGCCATGCGCGCGGAGGTCGAGGCGCCCACCCTGCACCTGCACGGGGCGCTCGACCCGCGCGTGCTGCCCCGTACGGCCCAGGGATCGAGCCGGTACGTCGCCGCCCCCTACCGATGGCGGCTGTTCGAGGGCGCCGGCCACTTCCCGCACGAGGAGATCCCGGGCACGTTCGACACCGAGCTGCTCAGCTGGCTGGCCGACCCCGAACCCGACCGATGAGCGGGCCTGACCGATGAGCGGGCCCGACGAGAAAGCCTGAGACATGAGAGACCGCGACCCCGAGGGCCGGCCGCGCAACGCCCGGCCCCGCGACGCCTACGGCAGGCCGCTCCCCTACGGCTCGCCCGGCGTGCCGAGGGTTCCCGACGACTACGCGCCCACCGCCGGGCAGGCCCTCGCCGACGGGCGGCGGTTCCTGGCGGAGGGGATGCCGTTCCACGCCCACGAGGTGTTCGAGGGCCGGTGGAAGTGCGCCCCTGAGGAGGAGCGCGAGCTGTGGCAGGGGCTGGCGCAGATCTGCGTCGGGCTCACGCACCTGCAGCGCGGCAACGGGCGCGGGGCGCTGACGTTGTTCGCGCGGGGCGCGGCCAGGGTGCAGGCGTCCGGCGGCGCGTACGACGCCGTCGGCAAGGCCGCCTCCGGCCTGGGCCAGGACAGCGACCCCGGCGAGGCGATCGCCCTGATCCTCGCGAAGCTGCCGCGCTGACGGGTCAGTCGCACTTCTGGGTGCTGGCCGGCGAGGTGTCGGTGCGGCCGAGCGAGGCGTCGGAGGCGACCTCGTCGGCCGTCAGGACGTAGCCGGTCTCCTGCTCGTTGACGGCTGCCGCGAAGATCACGCCGAACACGCGGCCGTCCACGGTCAGCAGCGGGCCGCCCGAGTTGCCGGGGAGCACGATGCCGCGGATCTGGTAGACCTTGCGGGTCACCGTCGTGTCGCGGTAGATGTCGGGGCCCTCGGCGTCGAGCTTGCCGCCGATGCGGGCGGGCTCGGCGGTGAAGCCCTTGCCCTTGGGGAACCCGGCGATGATCGCGTTGTCGCCGCGGCCGCCCTCGCCGTCGAAGGTGAGCTGGGGCAGGTCGAGGCCGGGGACGTAGAGGATCGCGATGTCGCGGCGCGGGTTGTAGCGCACGACCGTGGCCCGGTGGCGGACGTTCTCGTGGTCGACGATCTCCAGGTCGCGGGTGACGCCGGCGACGACGTGCGCGTTGGTCATGATGCGGCCGGGGGCGTAGACGAAGCCGGTGCCCTCGATGTGCTTGTTGCAGCTCTGCGCGTCGCCCTGCACCTTGACGATGGCGCGGCGGGCGCGGGCGAGCCGGTTGCCCTGCAGCACACTCTGGTCGGGCGGCGGCACGTCGAAGAGCTGGCCCGCGCCGATGTCGTCGAAGACCGGCGGGAACTCCGAGCGGTCGATGAACCTCTTGAACGGCGCCTGCCAGTTGCGCGCCGTCTGCGGGATCGCGTCGTCGACGGTGGTGAGCAGCGCGGAGTTCTTGACCTGGTCGACCAGCGGCGTGAACGACGTGGAGACGATCAGCGACCCGATCAGCCAGGCGATGACCAGCACCGACAGGGCGCTGGCGAACGTGCCGCCGACCGCGTCGGCCACCTTCGCCGGCTCCCACGTGACGTGGCTGCGCACGACCGCGCCGATCGTCGAGGAGGCGAACTGCCCGATCGTCGCGGACAGGAACACGATCACGATGGCCAGCAGCGCCTGCGGCGTGTCGCCGTCGACCACGGCCCGGGAGACGGGGGGCGCGATGAAGACCCCGAGCACGGCGCCGCCGACGAACCCCACGAAGCTCATCGCCCCGATGATGAAACCCTGGCGGTAACCCGAGATGCCGAAGGCGATCACGAGGCCGATCAGGATGAGGTCAAGCAGATCACCGCGCACGCTTCAAAGGTATCCAGGGATAAGGTCAAGCGTGCACGTCTTCGGCCAGGACCGCGTCACCCTCCTGGCTACCTTGGCGCTATGCCGCAGGCTGAGGGAACAGTTCGCGATCTCATCGAGGCCGCCCTGCGTGACGGCGATCCCGACGGCCCGCTGCGCTGGCACGTGATCTCCGTGCTGCGCCAGCGCGGCGACCTGGAGTCGTTCATCGAGGCCCGCCGGCTGTGCGCCGCGGAGACCGTCACCGAGCGGCTGCTCGGGGTGGACATCATGGGGATGCTGCGGCCGTTCGCCGACCGTACTCTGCCGGTGCTGCGCTATCTCGCGGCCAGCGAGAACGACGTCATGGTGCTCTATTCGGTGCTGATCGCGTTCGGGCACCTCGCGGACCCGCGCTCGCTGCCGTCCGTGATCGAGCTGGCCGCGCACCGGGACCCCAGGGTGCGGTACGGGGCCGCGTACGCGCTGCAGCACGTGCTCGGCGACCCGCCGGACCCGTCCGGCCTGGCCGCGCTGCGGACGCTGGCCGCCGACAGCGACGCCGACGTGGCCGGATGGGCCTCGCTCGGCGTCGCCCTGTGGTCGGGCCGTTAGCCGCCGCGCCCGGCGCGGACCAGGGCCTCCAGCGGCATCTCCGTCACCCGCGAGGTGTCCCACGGCCGGTCGAGCCCGCCCGCGCCGAGCGTGCGGTCGAGCACCATCGCGGTGAAGCCCCACACGAGCATGCCCCGCACCTGGAACGCCGGCCCCGCGTTGCCGGTGGGCAGCCGCAGCATGAACCGGTTGGCCGGGTCGACCAGCTCGGCGATCGGCACCCGCTCGACCGAGTCGACCTCGTCGGGTGAGGCCGCGTGCACCGCCGACGGCTCCCGCCACCAGGCGACGACGGGCGTGACCCGGTTGTCGCTGTGGTGCAGGTAGAGCTCGGGCAGGGTGCCGAGCACGTGCACCCCGCGCGGGTCGGCGCCGGTCTCCTCCTCGGCCTCGCGCAGCGCCGCCTCGACGGGGCCGCCGTCCTCGGGGTCGACGCCGCCGCCGGGGAACGCGGGCTGCCCGGGGTGCCTGCGCCCGCGCGTGCTGCGCTGGATGAGCAGCACGTCGGGACCGTGCGGGCCCTCGCCGAACAGCATGAGCACCGCCGCGAGCCGGCCGCGCCCGTCGGGCGGCCGCAGGTATCGGGGGACGCTGAGCCGCTGGGACTGGTCCGCCAGGTGGATCAGCCAATGGGGGACTTGGGTCACGCATCCTCCAACACGCCGGGGCTCCTGCTGCTTCCCCCATGCCGTCAGGCCGTCAGGCCGTCAGGCCGTCAGGCCGTCAGGCCGTCAGGCCGTCAGGCCGTCAGGCCGTCAGGCCGTCAGGAGAAGGGGCCGGACCTGACGAGCTTGCGCGCCTCGGCCTCGGACGTCGGCCCCGTGCCGTACGACGGGCAGAGCGCGGCGAGCGGGCAGACGCCGCAGGCGGGGCGCCGGGCGTGGCAGATGCGCCGGCCGTGCCAGATGACCCGGTGCGAGAAGATCGTCCACTCGCGGCGCGGCAGCAGCTCGCCCACCACGTGCTCGATCTTGACGGGGTCGGTCTCCTCGGTCCAGCCGAACCGCCGCACCAGGCGCTGGAAGTGGGTGTCGACGGTGAGCCCCGGGACGTCGAAGGCGTTGCCGAGCACCACGTTGGCGGTCTTGCGGCCGACGCCCGGCAGGGTCACCAGGTCCTTGAGCCTGCCGGGCACCTCGCCGCCGTAGCGTTCGCACACGGCCTGGGCCATGCCGATGATGCTGTTGGTCTTGGCGCGGAAGAATCCGGTCGAGCGGATGATGTCCTCCATCTCCGACCGGTCGGCGGCGGCGTAGTCCTCGACCGTGGGATATTTCGCGAAGAGGACGGGGGTCACCATGTTGACCCGCTTGTCCGTGCACTGCGCGGACAGGATGGTGGCGACCAGCAGCTCCAGGGGGTTGCGGAAGTCGAGCTCGCAGTGGGCGTCCGGGTAGGTCTCCGCCAGGACGCGGTTCATCCTGCGCGCCCGCCGCACGAGTGCGAGCTGGGTCTCCGGCTTGCGCCCCGCCGCTTTCGTCGCCATGACCGCAAGGGTAGAAGGTTCCGCCGGTGCTTGAACCCCGGACGCCGGGGCGTCGTACAACCTGGCGACACGGGAGGGTGACCTGGCACGGGAGGGGTGGAGGGCCATGGGCGGTCAGGGCGCGACGGTGGCGGAGTTCGTCCGGGTCTCGGGGCCGCTGCGCGGGCCGGCGCTGCACCGGCTGGCGCTGGCCTGCGCGGCGACGATGGCGCGGCTGCACGGGCGCGGCGTCGCGGGGCTGCGGCTGAGCGAGGAGAGCGTGGCGCTCGGGGCGCACGGTCAGGTGTTCATCGGCTGGACGCCGTCGGCGGCGGCGTACGAGGGCGCGGTGGCCGACGACGTACGGGCCTGGGCCGACCTGATGGTCTTCGCGGCGACCGGCGTCCGCGACGGCGATCCGCACGCGCTGCCGCCGGCCCTGCGTCTCGCGGTCGCCCAGTGCCGCCGTCCCGACTGGGCGGCGCGCCCGCGCGCCGCCGATGTCCTGCGGGTTCTTCTCGGCCGTTCCGTCGCGAGCGCGATGGCCTCCGTGGACGACCTGCTCGCCTGCTGAACCGGAGCTTCCGGTAACTTTCCCCCTGGACTCGACACACCCGGACGAGCCAGAACACTCCGGCATTCCCATAACCTGTGTGTGCCGCCTTGAGTGGGGTGAGTCACAATGGCAGCAGAGGAGGCAGAGTGAACACCGACGATGTGCTGGGCAAGGCCCCCCTGTTCGCCGCGCTCGATCGCGAGAGCGCCGCGGCGCTGCGGACGAGCATCACCGAGGTCCAGCTCTCCAAGGGGCAGACGCTCTTCCACGAGAACGAGACGGGCGACCGCCTTTACGTCGTGCTCGAAGGCAAGATCAAGCTCTCCCGCACGTCCCCGGACGGCCGGGAGAACCTGCTGAGCGTGCTGGGGCCGAGCGAGATGTTCGGCGAGCTGTCGCTGTTCGACCCGCGGCCGCGCACGGCCACGGCGACGGCGCTGACCGAGGTGCGGCTGGCGGGCCTCGGTCACGACGACCTGCGTCCCTGGCTCACCGGCCGTCCCGAGGTGGCCCTGCACCTGCTGCGCGCGCTCGCGCAACGGCTGCGCCGCACCAACGACGTGCTGGCCGACCTGGTCTTCACCGACGTGCCCGGCCGGGTGGCCAAGCAGCTCCTCGACCTCGCCGAACGGTTCGGCACCAAGACCGAGGACGGCCTGCGGGTCCACCACGACCTCACCCAGGAGGAGCTGGCCCAGCTCGTCGGCGCCTCCCGCGAGACGGTCAACAAGGCGCTGGCCGACTTCGCCCAGCGCGGCTGGCTGCGCATCGAGGCCAAGGCCGTGGTGATCCTCGACACCGACCGCCTCTACAACCGCTCCAGATAGTCGAGCTGGGCCCGCACCGACATCTCGGCGGCGGGCCAGAGCGAACGGTCCACGCCGGCGTAGACGACGCGGACGATCTCACGCGGGGTGCGCGCCCCCTGCGCCCGCGCCGCCCTGATCTGGTCCAGCCGCTCGCGCCGGTGCGCGAGATAGCCGTCGAGCGCCGCGATGGGGTCGGCCAGCACCGGGCCGTGCCCCGGCAGCAGCGCCCTCGCCTCCAGGCGCTCGGCCGCCTCCCTCAGCCGGTCGAGGCTGCGCAGGTAGTCGGCGAGGCCGCCGTCGCGGGCGATGATCGTGGTGCCGCGGCCGAGCACGGTGTCGCCGGTCAGCATCGCGCGGTCCTGCGGCAGCCAGAAGCACAGCGAGTCGAACGAGTGCCCCGGCGTGCCGTGGACGTGCACCTCCAGGCCGCCGACCGTGACCACGTCGCCGTCGGCGAGCCCCTCGCCGCCGAGCCGGTGGCGCGGGTCGAGGGCGCGTACGGGGGCGCCCACCAGCGCGGCGAAGGTGCGGGCGCCGCCGCTGTGGTCGAAGTGGCCGTGGGTCAGCAGGATCTCGGTGACACGGCGGCCGTCGAGGTGGGCGCGCACCCGTTCGAGGTGCCCGGCGTCGTCGGGGCCGGGGTCGACGACGATCGTCTCCTCGCCGGCGCCGATCACCCACGTGTTGGTGCCTTCGAGCGTCATGACGCCGGGGTTGGGGGCGAGGATGTTGACGGCGTGCTCGGTGCGGGTGCCGTCGGGGGTGTCGAGCGGGATGTGGAGTCCGCTCACGTGGTCACCAGCCGCATCTCGCCCTCGACCTCCACGGCCCTCGGCAGGATGGTCACGATGTCGCGGGGGGCGGCCAGCACCTCGGCCACGCTCCCGTACGCCGACAGCTCGCTCAGCGTGCGGTGGGTCGGCGGCATGAGGAAGATCTCCCCCTGACGCGCCCGCTCGACGGCCTGCGCGGGCCGCGTCCAGGCCACCTTGTCGGCCTCGCCGCCCACGTCGCGGGTGCGCTGGCCCTCGGGCAGCACGGCCACGAAGAAGCGGGTGTCGAAGCGGCGCCGCTCGATCTCCGGCGTGATCCAGTGGGCCCACGGCTTGAGCAGGTCGGAGCGGAGCACCAGCCCTCTCCTCGCCAGGAAGTCGGCGAAGGCGAGGTCGTGGCCGATCAGCGCCAGCCGGTCGGCCTCCCAGTCGTCGCCGGTGGTGTCGGCCACCACGGAGGCGGCGTCGGGGCCGGCCAGCAGCACCCCCGACTCCTCGAACGTCTCGCGCACGGCCGCGCACACCAGGCCCCGGGCGAGCTGCTCGTCGGCGCGGAAGGCCGCGCCCCACTCGGCGGGCGACGGGCCGGCCCACGCCACGGCCTGGTCGGTGTCGCGGACGTCCACGGACCCGCCGGGGAAGACGTACGCGCCGGCCGCGAAGGCCATGGTGGCCTTGCGCCTGAGCAGGTAGGTCTGCGGCCCGCCGGGGCCGTCCCGCAGGATCACCACCGTGGCGGCGTCCCGCGGGGTCACCGGCTCGATCCTCCCGGCGATGAGATCCCTGGCCCGCGTGGCGAGCTCGGCTGGAAGCGGCATTCCGGTCACATGACCTCCTCTAGAACATCACTCGGTCATGGTGACATATCTCCGCTCAGGCGACTTCAGCGATCAGCTCCACCTCGACCGGGACGTTCAGCGGGAGGGCGGCCACGCCCACCGCGCTGCGCGCGTGCTTGCCCGCCTCGCCCAGCACCTCGCCCAGCAGCTCGCTGGCGCCGTTGCCGACCTTGGGCTGGTCGGTGAACGACGGGTCGCTCGCCACGAACACGACGACCTTGACGATCCTGACGATCTTCGACAGGTCGCCCACCTCGGCCTTCAGCGCGGCGAGGCCGTTGAGCGCGCAGATGCGGGCCATCTCGTAGCCCTGCTCCAGGCTGACCTCGGCGCCCAGCTTGCCGGTCGCCGCCGGCTTGCCCTCGACGATCGGCACCTGGCCGGAGGTGTAGACGAGGTTGCCCGTACGCACCGCCGGCACGTACGCCGCCACCGGCTTGACGACCTCGGGCAGCGTCAGCCCCAGCTCCGTCAGCTTCTGCTCCGGCGTCATCACGGCTTCTCCCTCTTGAAGTAGGCGACGAGCTGCTCGGGCGAGGCGCCCTGCACGATCTGGACCAGCTCCCAGCCGTCGGAGCCGAAGTTGTCCAGGATCATCTTGGTGTTGTGGATGAGCACGGGGGCTGTGAGGTACTCCCATTTCTTCATGAGGGCCAGAGTAGTGTGAGCAATCTCAAAGGGTGGTCACCGGCTTCCGACAAGTAACCGTTCGGTAGCCTCGAAGGGTGGATTCTCCGCACACCGATTGGGCGGACGTGCGGCTGCACGTCGTCACCGGCAAGGGCGGCACGGGCAAGACGACCGTCGCCGCCGCCCTCGCGCTCGCCCTCGCCTCTGGCGGCAAGAAGGTGCTGCTCGTCGAGGTGGAGGGCAGGCAGGGCATCGCACAGATCTTCGACCTGCCGCCGCTGCCGTACGAGGAGCGCCGCATCGCGGTCGCGCCCTCCGGCGGCGACGTGTACGCGCTGGCGATCGACCCCGAAGACGCCATGCTCGAATACCTGGAGATGTTCTACGGCATGCGCCGGGCCGGCCGGGCGCTCAGCAAGATGGGCGTCGTCGACTTCGCGACCACCATCGCCCCCGGCTTCCGCGACGTGCTGGTCACCGGCAAGACCACCGAGGCCGTACGCAGGCGCAACCGCAACGGCCGCCGGGTCTACGACGCCGTCGTGCTCGACGCGCCGCCCACCGGCCGCATCACCCGCTTCCTCAACGTCACCCAGGAGGTCGCCGGGCTCGCCAGGATGGGGCCGATCAAGAACCACTCCGACCTGGTCAGCAGCGTCGTGAAGAGCCCGGAGACCGCCGTGCACTTCGTGACCGTGCTGGAGGAGATGCCGGTCCAGGAGACCCTGGACGGCGTCGCCGAGGTGCGCTCCGCGGGCCTGCCGCCGGGCGGGATCTTCGTCAACATGGTGCGCGAGTCCCAGCTCCCGCAGTCCGCGCTCGACCAGGCCGCGACGGGCCGCTTCGACCCCGGCGAGCTCGTGCTCGGGCTGAAGGCGGCCGGCCTGGCCGACGGCGCGGAGGCCACGGCGCTCGCCGAGGCCCTCGCCGAGGAGGTCGTCGAGCACGCCCACCGCACCGAGCTGGAGCGCGCCGAGCGCGAGTCGCTGGCCGAGGCCGGGCTGCCGAGCTTCGAGCTGCCGCTCCTCGCCGACGGCGTCGACCTGGCCGGCCTGTACGAGCTGGCCGAGACCATCCGCACCCAGGGAGCAGCGTGAAGAAGCCCGTCAGGCTGGACATCGACGCGATCCTCGACGACCGCGGCACCCGGATCATCGTCTGCTGCGGCGCGGGCGGCGTGGGCAAGACCACGACCGCCGCGGCGCTCGGGCTGCGGGCCGCCGAACGCGGCCGGTGCGCGGTCGTGCTGACCGTCGACCCCGCGCGGCGCCTGGCGCAGTCGATGGGGCTCAGCGAGCTCGACAACACCCCGCGCCTGATCCGCGAGTCGGACGACGGCGGGCAGCTGTTCGCGATGATGCTCGACATGAAGCGCACGTTCGACGAGATCATCGAGGCGCACGCCGACCCGGAACGGGCCGCGCAGATCCTGTCGAACCCGTTCTACCAGTCGCTGTCGTCCAGCTTCTCCGGCACCCAGGAGTACATGGCGATGGAGAAACTGGGCCAGCTCCGCCGCTCCGACGAGTGGGACCTCATCGTGGTCGACACGCCGCCGTCGCGCTCGGCGCTGGACTTCCTGGACGCGCCCGAGCGGCTCGGGCGGTTCTTGGACGGCCGGTTCATCCGGCTGCTGACGGCACCGGCCAAGGCCGGGGGCCGCAGCGCGTTCAAGCTGCTCAACGCCGGGTTCGGGCTGATGGCCGGGGCGCTGACCAAGCTGCTCGGCGCTCAGGTCATCAAGGACCTGCAGACGTTCGTCTCCGCGCTGGACGCCGTCTTCGGCGGGTTCAGGCAGCGGGCCGAGCTGACGTACCAGCTGCTTCAGGCGCCGGGGACGGCCTTCCTCGTGGTCGCCGCGCCGGAGCGCGACGCCATGCGTGAGGCGTCGTACTTCGTCGAGCGGCTGGCCGAGGAACGCATGCCCCTGGCCGGCCTGGTGGTCAACCGGGTGCACACGTCCCCCGCCGCCGCGCTCTCAGCGGCACGGAGCGCCGCCGCGGCCGAGGACCTGGAGTCCAAGGGCGAGCACGAGCTGACCGCCGCCGTGCTGCGGCTGCACGCCGGTCGGATGCAGCTCGCCGCTCGCGAGAACCGCGAACGGGAGCACTTCGTCACGGCACATCCCACGGTGCCGGTGGCGAAGGTCCGCGCCATGTCGGAGGACGTCCACGATCTGACCGGTCTGCGGCAGATCGGGGAGCTGCTGGCGAGCGCGTAGCCGCTCTTCCCGGGGGAACTCCCGGGAGTCTCATGGGAGCACGGCCGGCGGACGGCGCCGGCCGTGCGTCAACGCTCTCGGCTCGCCGGGCCCTGTCAGCCCGCGATCAGCTCGTTGGTTCGCTCGTACTCTTCTTTCGCCGACTCGAGCAGCTCTCGCCACGAGTCGACGTCGGGACGCCGCCGCAGCAGCGCACGTCGTTCGCGTTCGGTCATACCGCCCCACACCCCGAACTCGATGCGGTTGTCCAGCGCATCGGCGAGGCACTCGGTACGGACCGGGCAACCCCGGCAGATGAGCTTCGCCCTGTTCTGCGCGGCGCCCTGCACGAACAGGGCATCCGGATCCGCACCTTTACAGGCGGCACGGGAGGTCCAATCCGTGATCCACATTTTCGACCCCACTCCCCTTAGGTGGTCAGTCGTCATTTGGGGCCGACGGGCGCGGGCGCCGAGCCTCCGTTATTCAGTTGCCGCAGGGAGAACGTACGCAACGAGACGTTCGGGCCGACAGACCCCCAGAGGACCAAATTCTCGCGGCCCTGTTGACCGGGAATGACTAGTCACCTGGCCCCGTCAAGGTGAAATGTGGCGCGGCTACCGATTCGGTCAGCCTTTAGACGTACCCTTGGTACCGTGCAAGCGCAGCGCAAAGATCGGCCCAATCCCGTCCTGACCCTGGTGCGACTGATCATCGCCGCGACCGCGGCCGGGGTGCTCGCGGCCGCCGTGGCCCTGCCCGCGGTCGGCGGAGCCGGGATGTCGACCAAGAGCGCGCTTGAGGGGCTCAACCTCAAGCCGGAAGAGCTGGACGAGCCGCCTCTTCCCGAACGCACCAAGATCCTCGACGCCAACGGCAAGCAGATCGCGCTCTTCTACTACGAGAACCGCCAGTCGGTGACCCTCGACCAGGTGGCGCCGATCATGCGCGAGGCGCTGATCGCGATCGAGGACTTCCGTTTCTACCAGCACGGACCGATCGACGTGGAGGGAACCGCCAGAGCGCTGGTGAAGAATCTCACCAGCGGCGGCGTGACGCAGGGCGGCTCCTCGATCACCCAGCAGTACGTCAAGCAGGTTCTGGTCAACGCCGCCGAGACGCCGGAGGAGCAGGCGGCGGCCATCGCCCCCACGGTCTCCCGCAAGCTGTCCGAGCTGCGCTACGCGATGGCGATCGAGAAGAAATACTCCAAGGACCAGATCCTGGAGAAATACCTCAACATCGCCTATTTCGGTGCCGGAGCGCACGGCATCCAGGCCGCCGCCAGGCGCTTCTTCGACAAGCCCGCCTCCAAGCTCAACCTCGCCGAGGCCGCCACGCTGGCCGGCGCCGTCCAGAACCCGGCACGCACCGACCCCAACGTCGGCCCCGAGTCCCGCGAGCGGCTGCTGCAGCGGCGCAACACCGTCCTCGACCGGATGGTCGAGATCGGCAAGATCTCGGCGCAGGACGCCGCCGCGGCCAAGGAGAAGAAGCTCGGCTACAAGGACGTCGAGTTCCCCGGCGGCTGCGAGGAGAGCGAATACCCGTACTTCTGCCTCTACGTCCAGTACGAGATCCTCAACAACGAGGAGTTCGGCAAGAACCCCGACGAGCGCAGGAAGCTGCTCCAGCGGGGCGGCCTGACGATCAAGACCACGATCGACCCCAAGATGCAGGCCGCCGCCGAGAAGGCGATCAAGAAGTACGTGTCCACCAAGGACAAGCCCGTGGCCTCGCAGGCCATGGTCGTTCCCGGCACCGGCGAGATCAAGGCGATGGCCGCCTCGCGCAAGTTCGGCGGGAGCAAGAAGAAGAACGAGATGAGCTACAACATCGTGGCCGACGCCGCGCACGGCGGCGGCCGCGGGTTCCAGCAGGGCTCGACGGCCAAGGTCTACACGCTGGCGGCGGCCCTGGAGGAGGGCCTGAAGTACGGCGACGGCTTCCCCGCCCCCGCCGGCTACAAGGCCGACGCCTACAGCACGTTCAAGAACTGCAAGGGCGAGAACGTCGGCGACCCCGGCCACACCGTCATGAACTCCAGCGAGGGCGGCGGCGGCTTCAAGACCCTGGAGACCGGCACCTGGGGCTCGGTCAACACCTTCTTCCTGCGGCTTGAGCAGAAGGTCGGGCTCTGCGACACGGTCAAGATGGCCAAGAAGCTCGGCGTCAAGCGCGCCGACGGCAACAAGCTGTCGGAGGTGGAGACGTTCACGCTCGGCGTCAACGAGGTCGACCCGGTGACGATCGCCAGCTCGTACGCGGTGTTCGCCTCACGCGGCCAATACTGCAAGCCGCTCGCGATCACCGAGATCACCGACCGCAACGGCAAGGTGAAGCAGTACAAGCCGAAGTGCTCCCAGGTGCTGGAGGAGGAGGTCGCCGACGCGGTCAGCGGCATCCTGTCCGGGGTGTTCACCAAGGGCACGATGACCGAGGTCGGCGGCATCGGACGGGACGCGGCCGGCAAGACCGGAACGACGGACAACTACATGTCCGCCTGGTTCGCCGGCTACACCCCCAACCTGGCCTCCGCCGTATCGCTCGGCGACCCGCGCGGCGCCGCGAACCACGAGCTGATCGGCATCACCATCGGCGGGCGCTACTACTCGTACGTGTACGGCGCGTCGATCTCCGGGCGCATCTGGAAGGACTCCATGATCCAGGCGCTGAAGGGGGTCGAGCCGGTCGACTTCAGGCCGGTGGACCGCTCGCGCTTCGGCGGGTGCACCGACCACTGCGCGCCCAAGCCCAAGAAGAAGAAGGACGACAGGAAGCCCGGCGACCGCGACAACCCGTTCGACATCTTCAACCCGCCGGACAACGAGGACCGCGGCTTGGGCGACAACGGGCGCGGCCGTGACGACAACGGGCGGGGGCGCGGTGGCGACATCGGCCCGGCCATCGTGCCGGGCTTCGGCGGCGACTGACCTCCGGCTCCGCTCGGTGCGCCTGGGCCTCCTGCCGTCGCCAGGAGGCCCTGTGGCCGCCGTAGAACCACCCAGAAGCGCCGCAACACCCCCGAGGACTCCAAGGGGCGCCGGCTGCCGCCCGGAGCCTTCCTGAGCCCTCTGGAGCAGCTATTGGGCGGCGAGGCGGGCGCGTACCGTGGCGGCCACCCGCCCGCCCTCGGCGCGGCCCGCGACCCGCGGGTTCACGGCCTTCATGACCTGCCCCATCGCCTGCGGCCCCGACGCGCCCGTCTCCGCGATCGCCGCGTCCACCAGCACGACCAGCTCCTCGTCGGACAGCTGCGCCGGGAGGTACTCCTCCAGCACCGCCTGCTCGTCCAGCTCCGCCTGAGCCTGCTCGGCGCGCCCGGCGTTGCCGAACGCCTCTGCCGCCTCCTTCCGCTTCTTGGCCTCCTTCGTGAGGACCTTGATGACCTCGTCGTCGGAAAGCTCCCTGGCCTCCTTGCCGGAGACCTCCTCGACGTTGACCGCGGCCAAAGCCATCCGGATCGTCCGGAGACGTACCTCGTCGCGGCTCTTCATCGAGGCCGTGAGGTCGGCCTTCAGCTTGTCCTTCAATGCGCTCATGCGGTCCATCTTGCCGTCTGCGCGGACACCTCGTGCCCGATGTCGGGCATCATGAGTGGGTGAGGAAAGCCGTCGCAGTGCCCCTGTCCATGTTCGGTCTCGGCCTGGCCGGGCTGGGTTACGCGTCCGTGGTCGAGCGCAACTGGTTCCGGCTGCGCCGCTTCGACGTCCCCGTCCTGGAGCGCGGCCAGCGCCCGGTGCGCATCCTCCACCTGTCCGACCTGCATCTGACGCCACGCCGCTCGATGCTCATCACGTGGGTCCGCTCCCTCGGCGAGCTCAAGCCCGACCTGGTGGTCAACACCGGCGACTCCATCGCCCACCCGGACGCCGTCCCCGCGCTCCTCCACGCCCTGGAGCCCCTGCTCTCCCGTCCCGGCCTGTTCGTCTACGGCTCCAACGACCTCTACGCCCCCAAGCCGAAGAACCCGGCCCGCTACCTCTGGCGCACCTCCAAGAACGAGCGCCGCCAGCACGTCCCCAACCTCCCCTGGGAGGAGCTGGGCGCCGGCATGGCCGCCGAGGGCTGGCTCGACATGAACAACACCACGGCCCGCATCAAGGTCGGCGACCTCGACGTGGCCGTGGCCGGCATCCACGACTCCCACATCTCCCGCGACCGCTACGACCTCGTCGCCGGCCCGGCCCCCGCCGACGCCGACCTGCGCCTCGGCGTCATGCACTCCCCCGAGCCGCGCAACATGAGCCTCTTCGCCGCCGACGGCTACCAGCTCCTGCTGGCCGGCCACACGCACGGCGGCCAGCTCTGCGTCCCCTTCTACGGCGCCCTGGTCACCAACTGCGGCATCGACCGGGCCAGAGTGAAGGGCCTGAGCCGCCACGACGGCTCCTGGCTGCACGTCTCGGCCGGCCTCGGCACCTCGCCGTACGCCCCGGCCCGCTTCGCCTGCTTCCCCGAGGCGTCCCTCCTCACCCTCGTACCGCGCCGCACCTAAAGGCGGTCACAACCACCTTGGGAGTCCGCTAGACTTCTCCAGGTACGCACCGATCGGCGCGTGCACCGGGGTGTAGCGCAGCTTGGCAGCGCGCTTCGTTCGGGACGAAGAGGTCGTGGGTTCAAATCCCGCCACCCCGACAGATGTGCCGCAGGTAGAAGGCCGCTTCCGAAGCTCGGAAGCGGCCTTTCCCGTCTCCTGAGTGACCAACTGCGTGACCATCCTCTTCGGGCGATGCCAGAGAGGCCGTGCCGCGACGCGGCCGCCCTGATCATGGACCACCGGCTGGACATGGTCGCCGGGAACCGCCTGGCCAGGCTCATCTACGGCCGGGAAGTACCCGATGACCCGCGCTTTGTCTCACCCGTCGGCGAGCCGGCGCTGCGCCTGCTGAGCGCGCTCAGCGGGGATGGACATCCCACGGTGAACGGCCTGCCGGCAACGAACGTGTCATGAGCCACAAGAAGCCGCCGGCGTCGGCGATCGGCGGGGTCGACGTCGCAGGTGATGCGACCGGCGGCGTCTACGCCGAGGGATGGCTGCTGTGCGCGGAGCAGGCAGAGGCTCGCCGGCTGGCGTCGATCGCGCGCTGGTAGCGCTTCGTCAGGTCGTGCAGCGCGTCAACCAGTTCCGGCGCGTCAACGATCGTGAAGTCCGCGTCCAGCAGGCCCAGATGGAGGGCGAGCATCTGCGGATGGTCCGAGCCTGGCTCGAAGGCGCACCGGTCCTCGCCAAGGGACTCCACCTCCACGGGGATCGGCAGCCGACCTCGCACGTACGACGCGGGCGCGTGCACGATCACCCGTGCCCGGTACCGCCAGGTCGCCTCGCCGGCTCCGCGGGCCACCTGCGCCGTGATCTCCGGGTCGGGCGGTAGCTCACGGGGCATGAAGCGCGGCCCGGCCGGCGTCCGCGGCTCGATCCGGTCGACCCGGAAGGTACGCCAGGCGTCCCGGTCCAGGTCCCAGGCCACCAGGTACCAGCGCCGCCGGTCGTTCACCAGGCGGTACGGCTCGACCGAGCGCCGGCTGGCCGCGCCGGCATGCGCCCGATAGTCGAACCGGAGCCGCTCATGGTCCCGGCACGCGCTCGCGATCACGGTCAGCACGTCCGGATCCACCTGCGGGCCAGGCGACGGCATCGGCAGCGCGTACGACTGGAAGGCGCTGACCTGGTGGCGCAGCCGCGCGGGAAGCACCTGCTGCAGCTTGGCCAGCGCACGCACCGAGGTCTCCTCGATGCCCGCGATCGAGCCGTTCGCGGCGGTACGCAATCCGACGGCGACCGCTACCGCCTCCTCGTCGTCCAGCAGCAGCGGCGGCAGGGCGCCGCCCGTGCCGAGCCGGTACCCGCCGGCCACACCCGGCCGCGCGTCGACCGGATAGCCCAGCCCGCGCAACCGGCCGATGTCATTACGGATGGTGCGGGTGGTGACGCCGAGCCGGGTGGCGAGCTCGGTACCGGTCCAGTCGCGTTGAGCCTGCAGCAGGGACAGCAGGCGCAGCAGCCGCGCCGAGGTTCCTGACATTCTTCGATCCTGACGACTATCTAGGAACGATCCTTTCCCTCATTGTCCCTACTCTTCTCCACGTGAGCGCAAGAGCGCCCGGACAACCCCCAGGCCGTACCGGCCTCTGTTGACTAGGAGAAGCGCCATCAGCGACGGCATCCAGCCTTTCCGCATCGAGATCTCCCAGGCCGACGTCGATCACCTGCACCACAGGCTCGCCGACGCCCGCTGGCCCGACGAGTTGCCCGGCGTGGAGTGGGCCCGCGGCATACCGCCGGCCTACCTGAGGGAACTCGCCGAGTACTGGCGCACGCAGTACGACTGGCGCGCTCAGGAGGCGCGGCTCAACCAGTACCCGCAGTTCACCACCGAGATCGACGGCCAGCGCATCCACTTCCTGCACGTCAGGTCCGACCAGCCCGACGCGAAACCGCTGCTGATCACCCACGGATACCCCAGCTCCGTCGCCGAGTTCCTGCACCTGATCGAGCCGCTGGTCAACCCGGTTGAGGGTCAGGCCTTCCATGTCGTCGCCCCGTCCCTGCCCGGGTACGCCTTCTCCACCCCGCTGGGCGGGACGGGCTGGGCGATGGGTC
Organism: Nonomuraea coxensis DSM 45129; assembly: GCF_019397265.1. Classification (NCBI taxonomy): domain Bacteria; kingdom Bacillati; phylum Actinomycetota; class Actinomycetes; order Streptosporangiales; family Streptosporangiaceae; genus Nonomuraea; species Nonomuraea coxensis. The sequence goes on along the minus strand of NZ_CP068985.1, from coordinate 329,565 downwards.
GCACCGCACGCGCCTGGGCCGAGCTGATGCGCCGGCTCGGCTACGAGCGGTACGGCGTGCACGGCGGCGACGTCGGCGCGGGCGTGTCCGGCATGGTCGCCGACCTCGACGGCGAGCACGTCATCGGCGTACACGTGGTGACCGATCCACTGACTGCCGCGAGCACCGCCACCTTCCTGCCCGGAATGGCGGACCGGCTGAATGAGAACGACCCGGTCGACAAGCTGATCCTGGACCGGATGGACGCCTTCACCAGGGAGGGTTCCGGCTACCTGGCGATCCAGAACAGCCGGCCGCAGACCATTGGCTACGGGCTGGTCGACTCGCCGCTGCTGCAGCTCGCCTGGATCGCCGAGAAGTTCCACGAGTGGACCGACCTGCCGATCGGCCGCGACCAGTTGCTCACCACGGTCAGCCTGTACTGGTTCACCGGCTGCGGCGCCACTGCCGCGCACACCCTGTACGAGCAGGCGCACTCCTCGGACTGGGGTGCGCCGCCGGCCGTACCGCAGGGGTTCGCGGTCTTCGGAGCGGACGACACCGTACGAAGGCTGGTCCCGGCGCCGGCCGACGCGCACTGGACCGAGTTCCGGCACGGCAGGCACTTCCCGGCGATAGAGGCCCCGGCCGAGTTGGCCGCGGACCTGCAAGCCTTCTTCGCACCGCTGAAGTGACCGATGTGCTGAGCCGGCGTGGCCTCACCCGGGCCGCGCCGACTCGCCGGCATGCCGAGAGTAGCGAGGAAAGGCGAGGTCTCCGGGTTGACGCGGGCCTGCGTCTGGCTTTTCGAGGTCGATGCGTCGAATGTGTCCCGCGTATGGATTCGTTGGGCGACCGCGACTGCTCAAACGATGGGCGAGGTCAAGCAGAGCGATCTCTGTGATGATCAACTCGCCCCCATGCAGGCCAATGCCGTAGCTACCAGCAAGATCGCTATCTGACGGCATCGGGGAGTGCGGTGCTGACGCGTCGCGGCGTTGACCTCAACCGCGGTTCAGGTTGTAGCGTCCCGCTTCGGCGGCTGGGGCGATTTTCCCATGCCTGCAGCCGATTCCGTTGAGAGGATTGTGAATGCAGCTAGATTCGGATGTGCTCGAAGTCCTGTCCGAAGTGAAGGTCCTGGAACTGGGCACGATCGCTCGCGACGGGGGTCTTGACGTCCGCCCGATGGCGGCGACCTGGATCGCCGACACCCAGCAGATCGCGATCACGACTCCGCTCGCGTACGCACAGAAAACGTTCAACATCCGGCGGGACGGCCGGGTGTCGGTGCTGTACTCGGACTTCACCGGAAGCGGGCTTTCCGGCAAGTCCGCCATCCTGGTCCAGGGCGTCGCCACCGCGCCGGACGTGGTGGCCAGGCCGGAGGACATCAAGGAGTACTGGCGGGAGCTGTTCCGCAAGACTCCCGGCCTGACCGAGGAGTTCGCCTCCGACGAGGCCAAGGCCACGATGGACTGGTACTACCTGCGCCTGCCGGTCTTCGTGACGCCCGAGCGGGTGCATGTGCTCGAGCCGGTCGAGGCCGGCGGTTCCTTCGAGCCGTTTCCGCCGTGGGGCGCGCCGATGGGCGAGCAGATCGAGGACGCCCTCACCCGCTACCCGTCGGCGGCCTTCGCCTCGCGGGACGCGGGTGGTCACCCGTACGCCGTGCGCGCCAGGATCTCGGCGGGTGACGATGGCAAGCTGCGGGTCCGCACCGCGCAGGACTTCGAGGGCCGGATCGGACCGGCGACCCTGCTGTGGCACCGGCACAACGGGCAGTCCGGCGACATGTGCTCGCTGCACGTCGCGGGCACTGCGATCGGGTCCGGCACGGAGTGGGAGTTCCACCCGGAGCGCATTCCGGGCTCGTCGGCCGCCGACGACGGTGCCAACGACGACTGGATCGCCGACGCGCGTGCCCGCACCGAGCGCTACCTCAAGCGGCGCGGGATCACCCCGGCGCCGATCGACTGGGCCGAGCTGGCGGTCCTGGCTCGGGCATGACGGCGGTCGAAGTCCTCTCCGGCGTCCTGTGCCCGTGATCCCTCGCCAGGTCCTGGACGCAGCCATCGCCACGCACGGATACCGGGAGCGTCGCGTCGACGGGCGTGCCGGCCGTGGTGCCGAGGCGACGCCTGGCGCGTGGCTGAACGGCCGGCGGGTGATGGCGATCGACGGGTTCGTCGTGGACCTGCCCGACACCGAGGCCAACGTCGCTGAGTTCGGCCGCGACAGCGCGGGCGGGTATGAGACCGCCTTTCCACAGGCCCGGGTGGTGGCCATCAGCGAGTGCGCCGGCCACGACGTCACCGAAGTGCCTGCTCTGGGAGAGGATGTCTCGTCCAAGGAAAGTCAATGGGAGAGATGACCGGAATGCCCGAGCCTGCCGACGCGATCACCGACGAGTTGCTGGAGATCGCCGACGCCCTTCTTCCCGGCCACTCCCTGGACGGCGCGCGGGTCACAGCGGGCAACCTGCACCACGTCGTCCTCGTTCCGGGAACGGCGGCGGTGCGGGTGAGCAAGCGTCCGTCGTCGGCGGAGGAGATGCCGCGCCGCATGGAGGTCCTGCGGGAGGTCGCCGAGGCCGGGCTGCCGTTCGCGGTGCCGGAGCCGCTCACGCCCGTGACCCGGTTCGGGGAGCGCGCGGCGGTCGCCGTCTCCTGGATCGACGGGAAGGCACAGCCGGAGGGGCAGGGCGACCCTGAGCAGATCGGGAGACTGCTCAGGGCTGTCCGGGAGGTAGCCGTCACGCCACGCCTTGGGCGGTTGCTCAACGCACCGAGGGATCAGGGGTGGGGCGAGGTCCTGGCTGACGAGGTCGTTCCGCGGCTGCCGGACAGGTGGCGGAGCGAGGTTCACCGGCGTCTGGAGGCGGCCATGGCCTTAAAGGCCGTGCCGGACGCGCTGGTCCACGGTGATCTGGGCGGCGCCAACGTGCACTGGAGCCGGGACGGCGAACTCGTCGGCGTCCTGGACTGGGATCAGGCCCACCTGTTCGACCCCGCCGTCGACGCGGCTCTGATGGCCTGGCACGGCTGGGACACCGTCAAGAAGGCGGTGGACCCCGACACCTACCGGCGCGCCCGGATCTACGACGCCGTGTTCGGCGTCGGGCATCTCGTCGGGGTCCTGGACGGCCGTCCGCTGGTGAACGTCGAGGGGTACGTACGCAGCATCGTCGACTGGCTTGAGAAGAACGCCTGGCCCACGGGCTCCGAAGTCGCGGGGGAGGCCGCCGCCTTCTCCTCCTGAGCGGGCCCGGTGGAGAAGGCGGCGGCCGAGAAACTCCTTTCGGTCACTTGGTCCGGGTGCGGGCCACCTCGGCGGCCACGGCGCGGAGGACGGTGAAGGCCTCCTCCAGGTCGATCTGGCCGCCAGGTGTCGAGGTGACCGACTTGACGATGACCACATCATGCTTCGGCGAGACGTAGATGTGCTGGCCGCCGAACCCGGTCGCCATGTAGTCCTTCTCGCCGCCGCCGCCCAGCCACCAGTGCAGGCCGTACCGTTCGTTGAAGGAGGCGGACGGCTTGGTCGATCGCCGCACCCAGGAAGCGGGCACGACCTGCTTGCCGTTCGCCTTGCCGCCCCGCAGGTAGAGCAGGCCGAAGCGGGCGAAATCGCGGTCGGTGGCGTAGTAGCAGCAGTAGCCGAGGTTGTCGCCGGAGGAGTCGTTGCCCAGCAGCAGGGACGACTCCATCCCCGCCGGCTTCCAGATCTTCTCCTGGACGTACCGGTGGTACGGCATGCCCGTCGTCTGCCCGATGAGCCGGGCGAGCACGAAGGAGTTGACGCTGGTGTACTCGAACCGGCTGCCCGGCTTCCAGCCGCGCTTCTGCCGCGCCGCGAAGTTCTTCAGCGGCCGCCCGCGCTGCGCGAGGGCCTGCAACTGCGGCGCTCCCTTGGTCTCCTCCCACTCGATGCCCGAGGACATGCGCAGCAAATTCTTGATGCTCACGCCGTCGAAACCGGAGCCCTTCAACTCGGGCAGATAACGGGTCACCGGGTCCTCGATCGAGCGGATGTGCCCCTCGTCCAGGGCTATGCCGATCGCCGCCGAGGTGAAGGACTTCGCCACCGACCAGGACTGGAACCGCATGTTACGGTCGGCGCCGACGTAGCGTTCGAGGACGACGTCCTGGCCGTCGAGGACGACGAAGCCGTTGGTCTTGCTGGCTGTGAGGAAGTCGTCGAGCGTATGCTCCTCCCCCTTATAGGTGTAGTTCACCGCGAGCTTTCTCGGCGCGTCGCGCAACACGACGGGGTTTCTCGACGGGTGTACCAGGTCTGTGCCGATTGCCGCGGAGGCCGTCTCCGCGCTCGCCGGAGCGGCGAGCGCGGACGAGGTGGTCTGGGCGAGAGCCGGATCCGGGGCGCTCAAGGGAATCACGGCGGCGGCCACCGCCAGGGCGGCGACCGCCAGCCTCCCTGTGTGTCTCGGTCGGCGACGAGCGGTGCTGGGGTGGGACACGTTCCCTCCTGTGAACCGTCGCGGGCCACATGCCCGCGTATCGTCACGAGAGAGTGGCGGGTCTTCTTGGCATATTTCTGGGAACGGAGCCGAGCGTCTCCGTCAACGCCGGAACACCGCCAGCCAGGCACCCCGATCCGCAGACCGGCTCGCGCTTTCGTGGGCGGGCTGCCGCTCGCCTCCCGCCTCTGGTAGGCGTACCACGAAGAGGGTGCCCGGTCCATCTTCGGGATCCGTCACCTCGACCTCGCCCCCGTGCAGTCTCGCCTGCTGCCGTACCAGTGTGAGCCCGAGTCCGGAGCCCGGGCTGGCCGCGCCGCGATGGAACCGGTCGAAGATCTTCTCCCGTTCGGTGACCGGGATCCCCCTTCCGCGATCCCGTACGGACAGCACCACGCCCCCGGCGCTCTCGGCTCTCTCGGCCGTCAGCGTCAGCGTGACCTCGACCCGCCCCGCCTCGTCCGCCCCGTGGATCGCCGCGTTGTCGAGGAGGTTGTCCACGATCACGCGCAGCCCTTCCTCCCAGCCCCGCACCCGCGCCATGCCCGCCTCCGCCAGGGTGATCGTCGCCTGCGGATGGCGCCGGCGCGCGTTCTCGACGGCGTCCGCGACGATGTCGGCCAGATCGAGGTCGGTGAACGTCGTGGTGTCCACGAGTTCGCCACGGGCGAGCCCGCGCAGCAAGGTGATCAGCCGTTGCAGGCGCAGGTGCTCCCCCTCCAGGTCGGCGATGATCTCGGCCTGGTCGTCCGGACCCAGGCCGGGATGACGCAGCAGGCCGAGGTTGGTTCCCATGCTGGTCAGCGGGGTGCGCAGCTCGTGCGCCACGGTCGCGGCGAAGGCACGGGCGATCTCCAGCGCCTCTCCGGTACGGCTCACGGCCTCGTCGCGCCGGGCCAGCGACTCGTTGAGCAGGGCGGCCAGCTCGTCGATCTCGGTGACCCGGGAGGCGGTGCCCAGGCGCACCGTTCCGGGCGCCGACCGGCCGAGCTCGCGGGCCTGCCGCCGCAGCACCACCAAGGGATGCACCGCGAACCGCCCGAGCACGAGCCCGGCGCCGACCCCGGCCGCCGCCGCGATCAGCGTCACGGCCCCCAGACGGCGCCGGAGCAGTGCGATCTGCCGCTCAAGGCGCTGTTCCGGTTCGAACACCCAGATGCGGGCGAGGTTGCCGGCTGGGCCGAGATCGGCGGCGACGTACCGCCACCGTCGCTCCCCCTCGGTGTAGCCGCCGGGGCCGTCCACGGTGGGGGCGGGCCGGCCGCGCGGCGTGTCCCCGATGACGAGCACCTCGGCGCCGGGCACGTCCACCACCACTCCGCCCGGGTTGTCGGCGCCCAGCGCGGCGCCGGTCAGTCGCTGGGCGAGAAAGTCCGGGCGCGTCCCCTGTCTGAGCCGGTAGGTCCAGACGTACGCCTTGGCCATGGGGGTCAGCGCGCTGAGCCGCGCCTCCAGTCTCCGGTCGCGTTCGGCACGCAGATCGGCGCTCACCAGGCCCAGCACCAGCACGCCCGCGAGCAGCACCAGCAGCGGCACGATCGCCGCGAGGCACACCACGAACCGGGTGGACAGCCTCACGCGGGGGCGTCCCGCAGCACGAAGCCGACCCCGCGTACGGTGTGCACCATCCGCGGCTCGCCGTCCGCCTCCAGCTTGCGCCGCAGATACCCGATGAAGGTGTCCACCGCGTTGTCGGTCACCTCGAAGTCGTAGCCCCACACCCGCTCCAGCAGCACCTGCCGGGTCAGGACGATCCCGGCGTTGAGCGCGAGCACCTCCAGCAGCTCGAACTCGCGCCGGGTCAGCTCGACCCGCCGTCCGTTCACGGTCACGCGCCGGGTGGCGGGATCGATGGACAACGGCCCTACGCGTACGGCCTCTCCTCCGGGCCCGTCACCGGCCGCCGCGCGGCCCGCCCGCCGCAGCAGGGCCCGTAAGCGCAGCACCAGTTCTCTGAGGTCGTAGGGCTTGACCACGTAGTCGTCGGCGCCCGCCGCCAGGCCGGCCACCCGGTCGGCGACCTCGTCCAGCGCGGAGAGCATGAGCACGGGCACCTCCGCCCCCCGCTGCCGTAACCGCGCACACACCTCGATGCCGGACATCCCGGGCATCGACACGTCCAGCACGATCGCGTCCGGCGGCTCGCTCTCCGCGATCTCCAGCGCCGCCGGCCCGGACCCGGCCGTCCGGACCTCGAAGCCTTCCAGGCGAAGCCCCCGCCGCAGCGAGCGCAGGATCGCGGGATCGTCGTCCACCGCGAGAATGCGATACTCGCCCATCCTTGTCCCCCCGTGCATGCCCCCGAGCCAGCCGGCGGAAGAACCTGTGCTGTGATCGCATGCTAGAGGGAGGAAAGGTAACCTGTCGGTGATATCACCACAAAGTGGCCCGCCCGATCCCAGCGACGGCGAGACCTTCTCGCGTGCTCACCGCTGGATCCCGGAGCTGTTGCGCTCACCTCTCCGGGCCTTGACCTTCACTCCCCAGTGCTTCCGCAGCCGCTCAACACCCGCGTTGACGGCCACCACGGCGGGCAGCGTGTAGAAAGCCGAGCCCCAGCCCTGCTCAAGGAACACGTTGACGATGGCGAACGCCATCAAAGGACCGAGCAGCCCCCACGTTCGACTTTCGGCGGCGAGGATCCAGCACATGAGCCGATACGTTCGATAGAACCTCGGTTGATCCGGGGCGCGCAGGGCCGCGCGGAGTTGACAGACCCTCCTCAGTTGCTGGAGGGCGTACATGACCTGCAGCGCCCGGGTGGCCTTGGCCTCGGCAAGGGCCTGGAGCTCGCCGCAGAACTCGTTCGCGAAGCGGGCACGATACCGGTCGGGCAGAAGCCAGAGCTCAACTCTGATGAGGTGCTCGCTGACGCGAGACACCGTGGATTCCCGTGTGCGACCGCCGGTCACCTCGTCGTCCGCTTTCAGCACCCAGTGCTCTCTCAGCTCCTCGGCAATCGCATTGCTCGCTTCGAAGGCGGCCGACAAGGCCGAGCAGAATGGGTATGTGAGAGCGTCGGTCGCCTCGGAGGCGGTGAAACCGGCGCAGGCGCAGACGAAGTCCAGTTCCCGCGCGACAGCGCGGGCCAGATTGTAGGCGCTGCCGAGGTCGGCATTGCTCGCGAGTTCGGATGCGAGTTCGCGAGCAAGGGTCAGAGACTCGTCGAACTCGCGAGCGAAGGCGTAATAGGAGCCGTATCGACCGGCGCCGGCGCCTGCCGACTGCACCCACCGCAGAGCGTCGGCGAACCTGTGATCGAGATTCGGCGCCTGGTCCAGCTCGAGGATGAGGCTGTCAGCGAGACCTCGGATGTGCGCGAGGCGTTGACGGTCCAACTCGACGGCGCCTGAACCAGCGCGCTTCTCGCTCACGTCGCCTCACCGGCTCTCTTGAACCGATGTCCCAGCAGGCTGGAGAGCTTTGCCTGGGTCCGGGCGAGTGCGGTGCGGGCGTGTTCCGCTCCATCCGGTGTCAGCCGATAGTAGCGGCGGCGGGGACGTCCGACTTCTCGTGGATCTACGTCTTCGGGGCGGGATTCAAGCCACCCGACACCCTCGAAGCGAACGAGAATGGGGTGGATCGTACCGGGAGCGAGGCCCGCGGCTTGACAGATCTCGAGTCCGTACATCTCGCGCGTGGGGTCTTCGAGGAGGGCTCGGAGAACGAGCTGGGTGGGGATGGTCATGCGGGGCGTCTTACCCATGGTCGAACTCTAACTAGGGGTCAGGTGGAGTCCGGCCCGAATGACAAAAGCCGTCGGTCGAGTCTCGCCCGTACCGCGTCCGAGCCGAAGTGGTAGTCGATGCGCCGGGCGGCCTCCGCCCATTGCCGCATGGTGCGGGCCGGCGACAGCGCCGCCACCACGAAGGGGTCGCTCCAGCGGGCCCTTGCCCGCTTCCAGAGGACCTCTGCGGGCTCGTGCAGGATGTTGCCCACGGTGCCCTCGTACATGGGCATCGCGCGTGCCTCGCCGTCCGGTTCGAGCTGGAGGGCGTTGATGACGGCGCCCTTGGCGACGAGTTCGGGGTGCATCTGGAGGATGCGGTTGTCGGTGCTCGTGACGGTGACGGATTCAGGGGCCAGCGTACGCAGCCGTCGTCCATGGGCGGGATCGTTCAGAAGCTTGATCTGTTCCTCGGTGAGCAGTTCGTGCTCGTCGAATCCGGGCCGGTTGGCCAGTCCGCCGGGAACGACCGCGCCGAAGGCGATGAATCCCAGTTCCGGGAATCGAGGGGCGACGACCTCGCAGAGGGCTGCCATTTCCGTGAAGTTGCGCTGCAGCAGCACGCAGTCGATCCCGAAGGACACGGGTCTTCCGCTCCGGGTCCTGTGCTCGGCGCTGATCTCGTCCAGCAGTCGCAGTGCTCGCATCGCGTGCGCGAACGATCCCTTTCTCGCGCGGATCCGGTCATGGGTGCCGGGGGTCGCGCCGTCCACGCTCACGGCTATCCGGCCGCACGTCTCGGCCAGGCGGCGCGCCGTCTCTCCGGTCATCGCCCAGCCGCTGGTGTAGAGGGCCACCTCCAGCCCCGCGCCCGCCATCCGGTCGATGACCTCGACGATGTTCCTGACCAGCAGGGGTTCGCCGCCGGCGATGGCGACGCCTTGCGGGCGCATGGCCACGATGGCGTCGGCCACACGCAGCATGTCCGCGTCGCTCAACCGGCGGGAGGGCCGCCTGCCGGATTCGGAGTAGCAATGGACACAACGCAAGGGGCAGGCATAGGTGACGTCCCAGATCACGCCGTCCGGCAGGTCGCTCATGGCCGATCTCCGTGATCTCTCGATGGTCGTGGGAGCAGGCGGTCAGGGATGAGAGGCTCGGGCGGGCGCGGGGCGCGGAGCCCGAGCCCCTCATCCGGTGGTGGCGGCGGCGCGAACTCAGAACGTCGAGTCGCAGGTCAACGGCATGCAGCTGGTCGTGCAGCTCACCGTGCAGGTCGGCGTCTGAGGCCAGCGACCATGCTCACGAGTGCCCGAAGGCATGGTCTGCAGGACGTCGATGTCGGTCGTCATAGAGGTTCACCTCCTTCCTGGGTACGGGCGGCGGATGAGGCATCAGGGAGTTCACCGCCGAAGGCCCGGCGTGGCGGGCAGCCAGAGGCGCGGGCCGCCGTGCCGCAGCCGCAGCAGCATGCCGAGCACCCCTGCCAGGCCGGTGTTGTAGCCGGCGGAGACACCCTGGAGGGACTGGTCAGGGACGACCATCCGGCCGTCGTGGAGCGCGTGGCGGGCGTGTACGGCGGCCGCCAGTTCCCCGGCCCACCCGGCATAGCGGGCATCGCCCGTCGCGTCCGCCAGGTCGAGCAGGAACTCGGCGTTGCCTGCCAGGCCGTGGCAGGCGACGGGAAGCGAGTACCAGCGGTCCTGCCGTACGGCGGCCGCCGCCTGGCGCGCCAGCTCCAGATGGCGGGGCTCCTCGGTGACCAGGCCGAGCCGTACGAGGAAGGTGCCGACTCCCGAGGAGCCGCTGCACCAGTTGGTGAGCCGCTCCCGGCCGTCGGGCCTCTCACCGCTGGGCCACCACGCGCGGCCCCGTTCCAGGATCGCCACCTCGGCCAGTGCGGCGCCTGCCTCGGCGGCGAGCTCCACGTAGTCGGGTCGGCCCAGGCAGGTCCCGGCCAGCAGCAGGAAGGTTCCGATCCCCGCGATCCCGTGGGCGAAGCCGTAGTGCGCCACCCCGGCCAGGCCGGAGGGGAAGTCGGCGGGTATCCGCCAGAAGATCCCCTCCTGTCGTCGCTGCACCGTCTCCACCAGAGCGTCGGCGTACGCGAGCGCCCGCTTGGCCAGAGCCGGTTCTCCAGTGGCCTGCCACAGGTGCAGGGTGGTCAGGCCGGCGCCCGCCGCCCCGTGGCAGACATCCGGGTTGGGCCAGGTGGAGGGCAGATCGTGGGCCAGTGCCAGGGCGCGTTCCGCCAGGGGCTCCTCGCCCAGGTGGACAGCCGCGTCGTGGAGGGCCCAGGCCGTGCCCGCGCGGCCGAAGTACAAGCCGGGGAGGATCTTCGGAACCGTACGCAGCCGCGCGTCGATCCAGTGCGCGGTCCGGCGGATCGCGTCGTCCAGGCCCGGGCAGAGCCCAGGGTCCGCCTGAGCGGCCCTGACCAGGACGGCGAGTACGCCCGCCGCCCCGCACTGCACGTTCAGCGGGTCGCTGTCGTCGGGCAGCGGCCCCGGGGGCCACAGCCGTGGCGCCTCCTGCCCCGCCATGGTGGCGATCAGGTGGGCCAGGCCGTCGCGGAGCAGGCGATCCCGCGTCGCCGGGGTGATCCGGTCGCCGGGCGTTCTCCTCGCGACCGGCCGGGCGGGGAGGGAGCGCACGAACTCCCGCGCCCGCTCCAGGGACCAGCGCCGTTCCGGCTCGTCGGCCATCAGGCCGGACAACAGCGGAGCGAACCGCCGCAACGTCGGATGGGAGTGACCGACCGTGTCCGTCAGCAGCATGAGCCGGTCGTGGGCGCCGCGCGCGTCGGCCCGGGGAAGGTCCTGGATGAGGTCGGGTTCGATCCCGGTGATCAGGAAGAACACCAGGGCGCCCAGGGAGAACAGATCGGCGGTGCGCTCGGGCGACGGTCCCACGTCAGGCGCGAACACCACCTCTGGGGCGCCGTACCCCGGCGTGTACGCGCGGATCACCGGACGCCCGGGCTCCGCGACCGCCTCCAGGTCGATCAGGCGCAGCGTGCCGTCCGGGGCGACCATCACGTTGTTGTGGGACAGGTCCCGCAGCACGAAGCCGCGCCCGTGCACGGCGGACACCAGGTCGATCACCTTGCCCGCGAGCTCCGCCGCCGTGCCGGCGTCCAGGCCCAGCGTGTGGGCGTAGTCCTGCCGGTGGTTCAGCCGGCCCAGAAGATCGCTGACCCAGACGCGCAAGGACGTCCCCGGCAGGAGTTCTTCGGCCAGAAAGAGGTTGTCGCCCTGCGCGAAGAGGTCGACCTTGCGAGGGGTCAGCCCGAGCGGGGCCAGGGCGTCGAGCGTGGCGGCCTCGCTCCGCAGCAGGTCCCTGGAGTCGGTGTCGGTCAGGGCGCCGCCGACGTGGGCGCGGGCCTCCTTGATGATGACCTCGTCACCTGTGAGCTGGTCGGTGGCTTGATACACGCCGCCCTTGTTGCTGTGCTTCAGCGCCCGGGTGACGACGAAGCGGTCGTTCAGCAGGACTGTCGTGCCGGGCGGCGCGGGCTCCCGCTCCGGCTCCGGCTCGCGGTCCGGCTCCGGGGACGGGGACGGGGGCGGCCCGGCCCAGGGAGGCGGGGAGAACCAGGCCTGGCGCTGGTCGGCGACCGTCGTCCCGTCCGGGGCGCGCAGTCCCGGCTCCAGGGCTCCGTCGTTGCTCAGGTGCGGCACACCGGTGAAGGCGCCGTACCGGTAGTGCACCAGGCTCCCAGGCCGCCACGGCCGATCCGACAGGATCTTCGGCCCGGGAAGACCCGCCGTGGCGCGGTGCAGCTCCTCGGCCAGGATGGCGCACTCGTCGTCCCCGGCCGGGTAGGCGGTGATGAACTTCCCCGCGCCGCCCCGGTCGTAGTTGCGGCTCACCAGCAGGACCACCTCCTTCAGCCCTGCGGCGAACTTGAAGGGGCAACCCCGGCGTACCAGCACCTCGGCGGCGCGGGCCAGCACCACAGGCGACGACAGCGGCGTCGCCGACACGTGCAGCTTCCAGCCCTGCGCCCGGCGGGTCCAGTGCGGCGGCTCCACCCGGTGCCAGAAGCCGGACCTGGCCGATGTCCAGCCGGAAGCCGCGCGGCGGCGTAGCACCGCGTCGGCGATGTCGGCGAGCAGGCTCTCGGCGTCGTCGGCCGGGTCGTTCCCGAGGCTGGTCCCGTGCGGGGGGATCGCGTTCTCCATGCGGGCGGTCCTCCGTCCCTCCCTAGGAGCGGCAAAGGTCGATCGGCGGCAGTCGCCTCTCACTGGGGCAGGGCGTTCCATCCCGTTCCACGGCGAAGGCGGAACGGCGTCGCAGAGGGCTTGGTATCGTGCCCGGGTCGTACCGTTTGGAGAAGGTGGCCGCGTTCGAGGGGGAGGGCCGGGCGAGGATGCAGGCTTCAGATGTGTCGCGCGCGGTGGCCGCGGCCAGGTCGATCGTCTCATCGTTCGGGCTGACGGCCGACGACGCGATCGTTCTTCATGACTCCAACAAGCTCACCCTGCGGCTGTTGCCGTGTGACGTCGTGGCCCGGGTGGCGCCGGCGGCGGATCAGGTCGCGCGGTTCGAGGTCGAGCTCGCCCAGAGGCTGGCCGGGGCCGGTTGCCCTGTGGCTGCTCTCGACCCTCGCGTGGAGCCGCGCGTCCATGAGCGTGACGGGTTCGTGGTCACGCTGTGGACGTACTACGAGCCTGTGTCGTCTCGGGAGATCTCGCCGATCGATTACGCCGAGGCCCTCGAACGGCTGCACGCGGGCATGCGCGAGGTCGATGTCCCGGCGCCGCACTTCATGGATCGGGTCGAGCACGCTCAGCGGCTCGTGGCGAGCCGCGAACTCACTCCGGAACTCGCCGACGCGGATCGGGAGCTGCTCGATGACACGTTGCGGAGGCTGAGGCGGGTGATCGGCGAGCGCGGCGCCGCCGAGCAGCTTCTGCACGGCGAGCCGCACCCGGGCAACGTGCTCAGCACCGAGCACGGGTTGCTCTTCATCGACCTGGAGACGTGTTGCCGTGGGCCGGTCGAGTTCGACCTCGCTCACGCGCCGGAGGAAGTCGGCGAGCACTACGCGGGGATGAGTCCGGCCCTGCTGCGCGAGTGCCGGACCCTTGTGCTCGCGATCATCGCGACCTGGCGGTGGGAACGCGGCGACCAGCTCCCGAACGGGCGGCGGCTGGGCGCGGAGTGGCTCGACCGGATCCGGGCGCTCGGGGTCACCTCCGGCTGATCCAGGCGTGCAGGGGGACGTGGTCGGACCAGGTGCCGCGGGCGCGGTCGAGGAAGCAGCGGCGTACGCGGCCGTCGCCGGCGAACAGGTAGTCGATCTTGCGTTCGCGGGTGGCGTACGTCCAGCGGTTGCGCGGGTCGCATTCGTCGCGGCCCTTGTAGGCGACGGCGGCGTCGCGCGGCGTCAGGTTCAGGTCGCCGCCGACGACGTCCGCGCGGAGCTTCAGCAGCTCGCGGAGCTGGGCGTGCCGGTAGGGGGCGCCCTTCTGGCGGTCGTCGTTCCGCATGCCGGAGGAGAGGTGGCTCGTGCAGAACGCGCGGTCGGTCGTGCAGATCGCGTAGCGGCGGGGGCCCCACGGGGGCGAGGTGAGCGGGTGCACCTCGAAGTGGCGGTCGTCGCCGGCGACGGCCAGGGTGACGCTCTGTGTGCCGCGCGGCCTGCCGGTCCGGTCGGGGTGGCACTCGTACGGGGAGCCGTCCGGGTGCGTGAGCGGGGCCGACCTGACGCTCCAGGCCCGTCCGGTGCGGGTTTCCAGCTCGCGTTCCAGGTCGGCGTCCGCGCCCGTGCAGAACTCCTGGAGGAAGATCGCGTCGGTCCTGGTGGCCAGTACGGCGACGTGCCAGGCCAGTTCGGTGGTGGAGCGGCGATGGAGCGGGCAGGCGGCGTTCGTGCCCGCGCAGACGTTCCAGGTCATGACGTGCAGGGTCGGCGCGTGGAGTCCGGGGGTGGTCTGCACCGGCAACAGGGCGGCGATCAGGATATGTCCGATCATCGTCGCTGATTTCATCACACACGCTCCCGGTGCGCCTCAGGTCAGTTTTCAAGAAGCCGGACGGGCAGGCACCTCCCTAGCATGGGAAACGCCCAACAAGCAGCACCACGGGAGGAACCGGCATGAGCGCCGCCAAGAACACCAAGGCCACCACCTTCGAGGGGTTCACGGAGGAGGAGCGGGCGGCGATGAAGGAGCACGCCCAGGAGCTGAAGAAGGCGGCCAGGCGTGGCTCCAAGAAGGCCGACCTGGAGCAGGACGTGCTCGCGAAGATCGCCGAGATGGAGGGGCCGGACCGGGAGATGGCCGAGCGCATCCACGCCATCGTCAAGGCCGGCGCGCCCGAGCTCGCGCCGAAGCTCTGGTACGGGATGCCCGCGTACGCCAAGGACGGCAAGGTCCTCTGCTTCTTCCAGCCCGCCACGAAGTTCAAGACCCGCTACGCGACGCTCGGCTTCAACGACGTCGCGAACCTCGACGAGGGCACCATGTGGCCGTCCGCCTTCGCCCTCACCGAGCTGGGCCCCGACGAGGAGGCGCGGATCGCCGCCCTCATGAAGAAGGCCGCGTCCGGGTGAACGTTTCATCGAGGCGGCGCAGGTGGGCGGGGGTCTCCCGGGACGGCGCGTTGAGACAGCGCCGGAGGGATGCCTAGGGTACTGACAGCGGTATGCCCCGATCCGGTCAAGGAGTCCGTCATGCGGCGCGGTCGCGTCATCCCGGCTCTGGTCCTGGCCCTGCTCGCGTTCCTGGTCACCGCGCCCGAGGCGCGGGCGCAGGCGGTGGGCGGGTTCGACTTCGACCGGGCGGAGGTGGCGGTCACGGGGCTGGAGGTGCCGTGGGCGATCGCGTTCCTGCCGGACGGGAGCGCGCTCGTGTCGGAGCGGGGCACCGGCCGGATCATGCAGGTACGCCCGGGGCAGCCGGCCACGGCGGTCGCCACGATCAGCGGGGTGAGCGCGTCGGGCGAGAGCGGCCTGCTGGGGCTCGCCGTCTCGCCGTCGTACGCGCAGGACGGCTGGGTGTACGCCTACTTCACCAGCACGGCCGGGGACAACCGGCTGGTCAGGCTGCGGCTCGCGGCGCCCCAGACGCAGCCGGCGCTGCTCACCGGCGTGCCGAGCGCGACGATCCATGACGGCGGGCGGCTGGCGTTCGGGCCGGACGGCATGCTGTACGTCTCCACCGGCGACGCCGGCACGACCGCGAACGCCCAGAACCTCAACAGCCTGGCGGGCAAGATCCTGCGCCTGACGCCCGAGGGCGGCGTGCCGGCCGACAACCCGTTCCCCGGCTCGCGGGTCTACAGCTACGGCCACCGCAACGTGCAGGGACTCGCCTGGGACGCGCAGGGCCGCATGTACGCCGCCGAGTTCGGCCAGAACACCTGGGACGAGATCAACCAGATCGTGGCGGGCGGCAACTACGGCTGGCCGACCTGTGAGGGCGTCTGCTCCGGCTCCTCCTTCCGCAACCCGATCGTCACCTGGACGACCGCGGAGGCGTCGCCGAGCGGCCTGGCGTACGCGAACGGCACGCTCTTCGCGGCGGCGCTGCGCGGGCAGCGGGTGTGGGCGGTGCCGCTCACGGCGAGCGGCACGGCGGGCACGCCGGTCGCCGAGCTGCAGGGCGCGTACGGGCGGCTGCGCGCCGCCGCGGTGGGGCCGGACGGCTGGTTGTGGCTCTCGACCAGCAACCGGGACGGCCGTGGCACCCCGGTCGCCGCCGACGACCGGATCATCCGGGTCCCGCCGTCCGGCGGCGGCCAGCAGGACGCCTGCGCCGTGACGGCCACCACCCAGACCCAATGGGGCAACGGGTACGTCGTCCAGCCCGTGACGGTCACCAACAACGGCGCCGCCTCGATCAGCGGCTGGACGGTCACGTTCACGCTGCCGGCCGGCCACGCCGTCACCGGCTCGTGGAACGCCGCCCTGACGGTGAGCGGCCAGACCGTGACGGCGCGGAACGCCGGGCACAACGGCTCACTCGGGCCGGGGCAGAGCACGACGTTCGGGTTCCAGGCCGGCCGGCCGGACGGGAACACGCAGCTCCCGTCCGGCTACCGCTGCGCCTGAACCCCGGCCGGCCGCCGCGGATTGCCAGGAGCTCGCCTTTTGCCCCACTCTGTGCGGGTGACCCATGGACCGTTCCCGCCCGATCCGGAGGAACCGCCCGCGCTCACGCTCCGCGTGCTCGGCCCGCTCCAGGCCGAGACGCACGGCCGGACCGTGGACCTCGGCCCCGCCCGGCAGCGGGCGGTGCTCGCGCGGCTGGCCGTGGCCGGCGGGCAGGTCGTGTCCACCGACCGGTTCATCGACGACCTGTGGCGGGGGCAGCCGCCGCCCAAGGCGCTGGCCGCGCTCCAGGTGTACGTCTCCAACCTGCGCCGCGTCCTGGAGCCGGACCGGCCGCCGCGCGCGCCGGCCCGGGTCGTCGTGAGCGCCCCGCCCGGCTACCGGCTGCGGCTGCCGGACGACGCCGTGGACGCCTGGCGGCTGCCCCGGCTCGTCGAGGAGGCGGGCGCGGCGCTGCGGCAGGGGGCGGGGGCGGTCGCGTACGAGCTGCTGAACCGGGCGCTCGGGCTGTGGACCGGGGCGGCGTACGGGGAGTTCGCCGACGAGGAGTGGGCCGTGCCCGAGGTGGAACGGCTGGCCGAGCTGCGGCTGCTGGCCGTGGAGCACCGGGCCGAGGCCGCGCTGCTGCTGGGCAGGCACGCGGAGGTCGTGGCGGAGCTGCGCGGGCACGTGGAGCGGCATCCGCTGCGGGAGAGCGGCGTACGGCTGCTGGCGCTGGCCTGTTACCGGGCGGGCGGGCAGGCGGAGGCGCTGTCCGTGCTGCGGCGGGCCAGGGAGCGGCTGGCGGACGAGCTGGGCGTGGACCCCGGGCCTGAGCTGCGGGCCCTCGAACAGGACATCCTCCGCCACGCCGACACGCTCCACGCCCCGGAGCACACCGGACCCACCGCCCAGCCCACCGCCCGCTCCGCCCAGCCCGCCACCGCCCAGCACCAGGAGGCCGCGCCCGAGGAGCCTGGGGAGCCCGAGGAGCCCGCGGTCCCGGTGCTCGTCGGCCGGGCCCGCGAGCTGGCGATCCTGCGCGAGGAGGCTGCCCAGCCCACCCACCGCACCGTCTGGCTCGGCGGCGAGCCGGGCGCGGGCAAGAGCACGCTGGCCGAGGCGTTCGCGGCCGAGCTGGCCGGGCGTGGCTGGCGGGTGGCGTTCGGCCGCTGCCCGGAGACCGACGGCGGGGCCCCGCCCGCGTGGGCGTGGAGCGAGATCGTCCGCCGGCTCGCCGCGGAGCACCCGCCCGAGGACCCGGCCGGGCTGGCCCCGCTGCTGCACGACGGCGTTCCCATCCCCAACCAGTTCCTGCTCGCCAGGGCCGTCGCCGGCTACCTCGCCTCCCGCGCGCCCCTGCTGGTGGTGCTGGAGGACGTCCACCGCGCCGACGGCGAGACGCTGCACCTGCTGCGCCACCTGCCGCGGACCGCCCGCCTCCTGGTGGTGGCCACCTTCCGCCCCGCCGAGACCACCGAGGACCTGGGGACGACGCTCGCCGCGCTGGCGGCGGGCAGCCGGCACGTGGAGCTGTCGGGACTGGGCGAGGACGCGGTCGCCGAGCTGCTGGAACGCCACACCGGGAAACCTCCCGACGCCGCGACCGTGCGCGCGGTGCGCGAACGCACGCTGGGCAACCCGCTGTTCGTGTGCGAGATCGCCCGGCTGCTGGCCTCGGAGGGCCCGGGGGCCACGCGGGCGCTGCCGCCCGGCGTACGCGACCTGATCAGGCGCAGGATCGCGCGCCTGCCCGCCACGGCGCAGACCGTGCTGCGCAACGCCGCCGTCGTCGGCCGCGACGCGGACGTGGACGTGCTGGTCGCGCTGCAGGACGGCGACGAGGACACGGTGCTCGACGGCCTGGAGGCCGGGGTCATGACCGGCCTGCTGTCCGAGCCGGGCCCGGGGCGGGTGCGGTTCACGCACGTCCTGGTGCGGGAGGTGCTGTACGAGGACACGGCGCGGATCCGGCGTACCCGCCTGCACGGGCGCGTGGTGGCGGCCCTGGAGCGGCTGCGGCCCGGCGAGGTGGCGGCGCTGGCGCACCACGCGCTGGAGGCCGGGGCGCAGGGCGCGGTCGGCCACGCCAGGGCGGCGGCGGCGCAGGCGGCCGGGCTGCACGCGCACCGGGAGGCGGCGGCGCTGTGCCGGGCGGCGTTGCCGTACGCGGGTGACGACGCGACCCGGCTGGAGCTGCTGTGCGGGCTGGTGTCGGCGCTCGGCCACGCGGGCGACGTGGCGGGGGCGGTCGCGGCGCGGGCCGAGGCGGTCCGGCTGTCGCCGGGGGTGCGCGCGCTGACCTCGTACGACGCGCCGGTGATCTGGACCATCCAGCCCGACACCCGCTACGACGCCGAGTTCGTCGCGGCCGTGGAGCGGGAGCTGGCGGCCGGGCACGGGCCGGAGGCGCGCTGCCGGCTGCTCGCCGCGCTGGTCTTCGCCCTGGAGGGCCACGACGACGAGCGGGTGGAGGCCGCCGGGGCCGAGGCGGTGGCGCTGGCCCGCGAGCTGGGCGGGCCCGACCTGCTGTGCCTGGCGCTGAACGCCCGCTACTTCGCCGTGCTCGCCCCGGAGCGGCGGGAGGAGCTGGCCGCGCTGGGCGGGGAGCTGCTGGAGCTGGGCCGGGCGCACCGGCTGGTCGGCTACCTGACGCTGGCGCACTTCGCGCTGCTCATGGCCGCGCTCGGCCGGGGCGACCTGGAGGCGGCGGGCCGGCACGCCGACGCCGGGCTGGAGTCCTCCACGAGCGGGCAGCTCGGCCTGTCGCTGGTCGTCCTGTCGCTCTTCGGGGCGCTGCGGCAGCTCGTCGAGGGCGACTTCGACGCGGCCGAGGAGGCGTACACCGCGATCACCCGGCAGATGGCCGAGCGCGGCGCGGTGAACGCCGAGGCGATGGGCATGCTCAGCAGGTTCGCGGTGCGCCTGGCGCGCGGCGACGTACGGGACTCGCTCCCCGAGCTGTCCGCCCTGCACGCGCGCCTGCCGAACGCCGGGACCCGCGAGCTGTACGCCCGCGCCCTGGCCGAGGCCGGCGACCCGGACGCGGCCCGCCGGGTCTGGCGGCCCGGCGAGCGGCACTCGCGCGACTACTACTGGCTGCTGTGGGAGGCGATGCACGCGCAGACCGCGGTGGCGCTCGCGGACCGCGAGGCGGCCGAGCGCTGCTACGGCACCCTGCTGCCCTGGGACGACCGGGTGGCCGGGCTCAGCAGCGGCTCGGTCACGCTCGGTCCTGTCGCGCTGGTGCTGGGCGACCTGGCCCGGCTGCTGGAGCGGCCCGGCGCGGGCGCGCACTACGCGCGGGCGGCGGAGGTCGCTGAGCGGATCGGCTCGCCGCACTGGGCCGCGGCCGCCCGCGAACGCCTCGGCCAGGCGGATGTCACACGGCCCCGAAGATGAGCCGCTGGCGGCGCCGGTGACCGCGGCTGAACACCGCGATCAGCGCCCCGAGCACCGGCCCCGCCGCCTTGCGCAGCTCGGCCAGCTCTTCAGGACGCGCGTACTGCGCCATGCGCGGCAGGTCGAAGGCGGTGTCGCCGCCCTTGCGCACCTCGGTCTCGACGGTGTGCCAGTCGGCCTCGGAGACGTACTTGTCGATGATCGGGAACAGCAGCCGTTCCTCCTCCTCGATGTGCTCGTCGAGCAGGTCGGCGAGGACGCCGAGGTTCTTGGCCAGGCGCCTGGGCGCGGCAGGGTCCTTGCCGAGCCGCCCGGCCGCCTGGGTGATCTCCTCCAGCAGCGGGTCGAGCTGGGTGTGGTCGTCCGTGAGGTCGGTCAGGTCCACCTCGGCGCCGGCCGAGCGGACGATCACCGGCCAGAGCACGTCGTCCTCGGCCTTGTGGTGGTGGTGGATGCCGGCGCACAGCTTCGTGGCGAACGTGGCGATCGCCTTGAGCCTGGCGGCGTCGGCCTGCTCGTCGCCGGCGGCGATGCCGTCCATCACGCGGGCCAGGCGGCGCGTGTCGCCGCGCATGGCCCGGTGGGTGATGCGGAATCCGATCGTGTTGGGCGCCATGGGGTCACTCCTCAGCTAGGGAACGCCACCAGGGTGCGCCCCCGCTCTTGGGCGCTTCTTGGTGTCGGCTTGGCAGCCGCTAGCGGGACTGACATTTCCTGAATAGCCGGAAATAGAGGTGTGAAACGTCACGCCCATCACTATGGTGGGAAGCGCTTCAGGTGCGAAAGCTCCGGTTCCTTCATCTCCTCTGTTGAATGAAACAGACCCGGCGCCAATGTGTTCTCTGAAGCTCACAACTGGATATGCACCTTCCCGGTGCGCCGGCAAGAGGCTGTCGCCCATTCGGTGGGCAGTCCGTCGCCGCTTTGACCTCGGGAGGGATACGACTTCAGAGCGTGCCCGGTGCGCAGGCATGGGTTACTTCCTTTGGGAGGGTGGTGTTGCAGGTTCGAGTCCTGCCACCCCGCACTCGCGGGGTGTAGCTCAATTGGCAGAGCACACGAACAGTCACCTATGCCGACCTTGTCCTCGGGCGCGACCTCTTTGGGCGGAACCCCTCTCGACCACCATTGAGAGGGGTTCCGTCGCGTCATGAGCAAGTTCAACACCACGGGCACCCGGCCCGCCGTCTCCAGCCCGGTCAAGACCGGGGCGCCCCCGTCCGGCGCCACGCACGAGGGCGCGCCCGGCTACGCGAGGGACGTCAAAAGCGAGCTTTTCCTGCTCGCGGTGTCGAACATGGTCGGCGAGGACACCTTCTACGAGAAGGCCGGCGACCGCGACGACCGCTTCCGCGCTCTCGTCCACCAGGTGGCCGTGTCCGACGTCGCGTGGCTGGCCCGGTTCCTGCCGTGGCTGCGCGGTGAGGCCAACATGCGTTCCGCGCCGATCGTCGCCGCCCTCGAAGCGGTCAAGGCGCGCCTCGACGCGGGCGAGCAGGGCATGAACCGGCAGCTCGTCAACGCGGTGCTGCAGCGCGCGGACGAGCCCGGCGAGGCGCTCGCCTACTGGACCTCCGCCTACGGCCGAGCCATCCCGAAGCCGGTCAAGCGCGGCATCGCCGACGCCGTCCAGCGGCTCTACAACGAGCGGAACCTGCTCAAGTACGACACCGACTCCAAGGGCTACCGGTTCGGCGACGTGATCGAGCTCGTCCACCCCTCGCCCGCCGCGGGCAAGCTGTGGCAGGGCGACCTGTTCCGGCACGCCCTCGACCGGCGCCACGGGCGTGACGGCGACATCCCCGAGTCGCTGGCGACCCTGCGCCGGCGCGCACACCTGATGTCCATCCCGGTCGCCGAGCGGCGCGCGATCGTCGCCCGGAGCGGGTCCGACGCGGTCGCGGCCACGCTCGCCGACGCGGGCATGACGTGGGAGGCGCTCGCGGGCTGGCTGCAGGGGCCGATGGACGCCAAGGCGTGGGAGGCCGTCATTCCGTCGATGGGCTACATGGCCCTGCTGCGGAACCTCAGGAACTTCGACCAGGCAGGTGTGCCGGACGACGTGGCAGGCCAGGTCATCGCCAAGCTCGTCGATCCGGAGCGGGTGGCCCGGTCGCGGCAGCTCCCGTTCCGGTTCTTCTCCGCCTACCTCAACGCGCCGTCCTTGCGCTGGGGGCATGCGCTGGACAAGGCGCTCACCCTGGCGACGTCGAACGTGCCCGCCTTCAAGGGGCGGACGCTCGTGCTCGTGGACACGTCCGCGTCGATGACGTCCAGCCGCGTCTCGCGCAATTCGAGCGTGTCACCGGCTCAGGCGGCGGCCCTGTTCGGGATCTCGCTCGCGGTCAAGGGCGGCGTGGACCTGTACGGGTTCGCCGATGGCGTGTTCAAGCACGAGGTCGGCAAGGGCTCGTCGGTGCTGCGCGAACTGGATCGGTTCGTCGCCCGCACGGGTGAGGTCGGTCACGGCACGCAGATCGCCGCGTCGGTCCGGCGCACCTACTCGGGCCACGACCGGGTCATCATCCTGTCCGACATGCAGACCATGGGCGGCTACTACGCCGGCAACGTCACCGACGCGGCGCCGAAGCACGTCCCGATGTACGGCTTCAACCTGGTCGGCTACCAGCACGGCGCGATGCCCAGCGGCAGCGGGAACCGGCACGAACTCGGAGGGTTCTCCGACTCGACCTTCAAGCTGGTTCCCCTGCTTGAGGCGGGCCGTGACGCGGATTGGCCGTTCTGACCCGTGCCATCGTGGGGACGCGCGGTCAGAGGCCGAGGGTCTGGGCGGGGTCGGCGAGGACGCGCTGGATGACGAGCCCGGCCGCGCCGAGCACCGCCGCGTCCGCGCCGATCCCCGACACGACGAGCGGGGGCGGCGTGCCGCGCATCGGGGCGAGCCGGGCGCCGAGCCCGTCCGTCACGGGCCCGCCGAGCCAGGGGAAGAGGGGGGCGTAGACGCCGCCGAGCACGATCCTGCCGGGGTCGAGCAGGTGCACGGCGGAGGTGAGCGCCACCCCGAGCGCGTCGCCGGCCCGCGCGCACGCCTCCAGGGCCCGCGGCTCGCCCGCCTCCAGCCGCTCGACCAGCTCGGTCACCGACTTCAGGGGGCCGAGGAGCGCGTCCTGGCCGGCGTACACCTCCAGGCAGCCTCGCCCGCCGCACCGGCAGGCGGGCCCGTCGGGCACGACGACGACGTGGCCCAGCTCGCCGGCCAGCCCGTACGTCCCCCGGAACAGCGCCCCGCCGACGACGAGGCCGGCGCCGATGCCGATCTCGCCGGAGACGTACAGGAAGTCGGCCTCCCGCGAGCCGAACCACAGCTCGCCGAGTGCCGCGAGGTTGGCCTCGTTGTCGACGGCGAGCGGCAGGTCGCCGGCGAGGCCGGCCACCCGTACGTCCCGCCAGCCGAGGTGCGGCGCGCTCCGCAGCACGCCGTCCTCCACGGTGCCCGGCACGGCGAGCGCGGCTCCCATGACGCGCAGCCCGTCGGCCGCGGCGGCGTCGGTGGTCTCGCGGGCGAGGTCGCGCAGCAGGCCCAGGACCTCGGCGGGGTCGGAGTTGCGGTTGTCGGCGGGGCGGGTGCGGCGCAGCCGTACGGCGCGGGTCAGGTCGACGACGCAGGCGGCGAGGTAGTCGATGTTGACCTCCAGCCCCAGCGTGGCCACGCGGCGCCCGCTCAGGCTGACGGCCACCCCCGGCCGGCCGCGCTCGCCGCCGCGCACGGCTCCGCCCTCGCTGACCACGCCGGCCTCCAGCAGGTCGGCGACCAGGCTGGAGACGGTGGTCTTGGTGAGCCCGGTCCGTTCGGCGAGCGCCGCGCGGGTATGGGGTCCGGTGCGGTGGATGGCGTCGAGCACTACGGCCAGGTTACGGGCGCGCATGGAATCATGCCGTACTCCTCTTGACGACACCCGGTCCACCTCCTCAGGATTATGTACAGATTATGGACTAAACAACCGGAGCGCAGGAAAATGACCGCATTCATCCCGACCCCCGATGATCGCTTCACCTTCGGCCTCTGGACCGTCGGCTGGCAGGCGCGCGACCCGTTCGGCGACGCCTCCCGGCCCGCGCTCGACCCCGTCGAGACCGTCCACAAGCTCGCCGAGCTCGGCGCGTACGGCGTCACCTTCCACGACGACGACCTGCTCGCCGTCGAACCCGACCGCGACAAGGCCATCGCCGCCTTCAGGAAGGCCCTGGACGAGACCGGCATGAAGGTCCCCATGGCCACCACCAACCTCTTCACGCACCCGGTCTTCAAGGACGGCGCGTTCACCAGCAACGACCGCGACGTGCGCCGCTACGCCCTCCGCAAGGTCATGCGCAACCTCGACCTCGCCGCCTCGCTCGGCGCCACCACGTACGTGTGCTGGGGCGGCCGCGAAGGCGCCGAGTCCGACGCCGCCAAGGACGTCAGGGCCGCGCTCGACCGCTACAAGGAGGGCCTGGACCTCCTCTGCCAGTACGTCATCGACAAGGGCTACGACATCCGCTTCGCCCTGGAGCCCAAGCCCAACGAGCCGCGCGGCGACATCCTGCTGCCCACGATCGGCCACGCCCTCGGCCTGATCGGCGAGCTGGAGCACCCCGAGATGGTCGGGCTCAACCCGGAGGTCGGCCACGAGCAGATGGCCGGGCTCAACTTCGTCCACGGCATCGCCCAGGCGCTCTGGCACGGCAAGCTCTTCCACATCGACCTCAACGGCCAGCACGGCCCCAAGTTCGACCAGGACCTGATCTTCGGCCACGGCGACCTCAAGAGCGCGTTCTTCCTGGTCGACCTGCTGGAGCACGGCGGCTACGACGGCCCGCGCCACTTCGACTACAAGCCGCTGCGCACCGAGGACCCGCAGGACGTGTGGGACTCCGCCGCCGCCAACATGCGGACCTACCTCATCCTGCGCGAGAAGTCCCGCGCCTTCCGCGCCGACCCCGAGGTCCAGCAGGCCCTCGCCGCCTCCCGCGTGACCGAGCTGGCCCAGCCCACCCTCGCCGCCGGCGAGACGTGGCAGGACCTCGCCAAGGACGACTTCGACGTCGAGGCGGCCGCCGCGCGCGGCTTCCACTTCACCCGGCTCAACCAGCTCGCCCTCGAACACCTCATGGGAGTCCGCGGATGAGCACGCCGATCAGCGTCCAGCTCTACACCGTCAGGGATGCGCTGGCCGCCGATCGCGACGCCGTGCTGCGGCGGCTCGCCGGGATGGGCTACACGGCGGTCGAGCCGTACGACCCGGCCGCCGACCCGGAGGGCTTCCGCAGGGTGGCCGACGACCTCGGGTTACGGGTGTCGGCCACGCACGCGTACGCGCTGCTCACCGAGGACACGAATGCCGTGCTCGACGCGATCGCCACGATCGGCACCGATCTGGCGATCGTGCCGGGCGGCATCGCCCACGAGGAGTTCACCACCCCCGACGGCCTGCGGCGCACGGCCGACCTGCTCAACGGCCTGGCCGAGCGGGCGGCCGGGCACGGCGTGCGGATCGGCTACCACAACCACTGGTGGGAGATCGAGCCGCGGATCGACGGCCGGCACGCCCTGGAGGCGCTGGCCGACCTGCTCGCGCCCGAGGTGTTCCTGGAGATCGACACCTACTGGGCGGCGGTCGGCGGCGCCGACGTGCCCGCCCTGCTCGGCCGCCTCGGCGGGCGCGTCCTCGCGCTGCACGTGAAGGACGGCCCGGTGGTCAAGGGCGAGCCGCACACCGCCGTGGGGGCGGGCGCGATGCCCGTGCCCGCCGTCCTCGCCGCAGCGCCGGACGCCTGGCGGGTCGTCGAGCTCGACGAGTGCGCGACCGACGTCTTCGGCGCGCTGGCCGACAGCCACGCCTACCTCACCTCCCTGGAGGCCCTTTGACCGCAGGCCCCGTCGGCGTCGCCCTGGTCGGCGCCGGTGTCATCAGTGGCCAATACCTCCGTAACCTCACCTCGTTCCCCGACGTGCGCGTGCTCGCCGTCGCCGACCTCGACGCCGGGCGGGCCGCCGCGGTCGCCCGCGAGCACGGCGTGCCCGTCTCCGGCACGCTCGCCGACGTGCTCGCGCTGCCCGAGGTCGAGCTCGTCGTCAACCTCACCGTGCCGGCCGCGCACGCGGCCGTCGCGCTGGAGTCGCTGCGCGCAGGCAAGCACGTGTACGGCGAGAAACCGTTCGCCATGAACCCCGCCGAGGGCGCCGCGATCCTCGCCGAGGCCGCCGCGCGCGGCCTGCGGACGGGCGGCGCGCCCGACACCTTCTTAGGCGCCGGGCTGCAGTCCGCCCTGCACGCCCTGCGCTCCGGCCTCATCGGCGAGCCGGTCGCCGTCACGGCGGCCACGCAGAGCCTCGGCCCCGAGTCCTGGCACCCCAATCCCGAGTTCTTCTACCAGCCGGGCGGCGGGCCGCTGTTCGACCTCGGCCCCTACTACCTGACCGCCCTGGTGTCCCTGCTCGGCCCGGTCGCCCGGGTCGCGGCGAGCACCCGCAGGGCCCGCGTGGAGCGGGTCGTGGGCTCCGGCCCGAAGGCGGGCGCCACGTTCCCCGTGGACGTGCCCACCCACGTCAACGCCCTGCTGGACTTCCCCGGCACGGCGACGGCGGCGGCCACGTTCAGCTTCGACTCCCCCGTCAACCGCCGGATGATCGAGATCATCGGCACCGAGGGCGCGCTCTCGCTGCCCGATCCCAACACCTTCGAGGGGCCGCTGCTGGCCCGCGGCGCGCACGACACGGACTGGCGCGAGCTGCCGGTCTCGGGCACCACCACGAGCCGGGGCATCGGCGTCCTGGACCTGGCCAGGTCGCTGCGGGCGGGCACGCCGCACCGGGCCTCCGGCGAGCTGGCGTACCACGTGCTGGACCTGATGACCGCGATCGCCGAGGCGGGCGAGCGCGGCGAGTTCCAGGCGATCACCTCGACCACGACCGCGCCCGAGCCGCTGCCGGACGGCTGGGACCCGCACGCCGCGACCCTGGCGTGAGACCGGGGCGGCGCGGGGGCGGCACCCGCGCCGCCGTGGTCGCACCACGGCATTGCCAAAGGCCGGTCAGGGCATGTATCACGGAGCGTAATCGAACGACCACGCTCGTCCTCGTGAAGGTGATCACATGCGTGTCCTGATCCAGCTCCGTCCCGCGGCCGACGTCGTGGCGTCCGTGCTCGACCCCGGGGTCGCCAGCACGGTGTCCGACGTCGTCCCCGGTCTGCCCGGCATCCTGCTCGACGAGGCGTACGGCCCGGTGGCGGTGCCGCGCGCCCGGCCCAGCGCGGCCCACGGCGGCCCGCTCTCGCTCTCCTCGCGCGTCGAGTTCTCGATGTCCCCCGAGGACGCCTCGGTGCTGGTCCGCGGCGAGCTGCCCGACTCGGAGCTGCCGGCCAGGCTCGCCCGCCTGCGGTCGGCGGTCCACGAGGTGGCGGGCGTCTTCGCCGACCCCGAGATCCGCCCGGCCGGCCCCACCTGCGGCGGCGACGGCCCGGCCGGCGACTGGCAGGAGGTCAGGCGGCTGCTGGGCGCCCCCGACCTGTGGGAGCAGGGCCACGACGGCGAGGGCGTGACCGTCGCCGTCTGCGACACCGGCATCAACGCCGCGCACGTCCGCTCGGTCCTCGGCGAGGAGGTCAGGATCGACGCGGAGCGGAGCTGGGCGCCGCCCGGCGTCCGCAAGACGCCCGGCCGCTATCCCGTCCAGCACGGCACCATGTGCGCCTTCGACGCGCTGCTGCCCGCGCCGAAGGCCACCCTGCTGGACATCCCGATCCTGCTCTCGCGGCAGGGCGCCATGGCGGGCCTGCTCTCCGACGCCGTCGCCGCCTACTCCCACCTGCGCGACGTGCTCAACGCCATGCCGGAGGAGTCGAGGTCGCTGGTGGTCTCCAACAGCTGGGGCCTGTTCAGCCCGGAGCACGACCTGCCGCCCGGCCATCCCGGCAACTACTCCGACAACCCCGCGCACCCGTTCAACCTGATCGTGGGCAGCCTGGCCGACGCGGGCGCCGACATCGTCTTCGCGGCGGGCAACTGCGGGCGCGACTGCCCCGACGGGCGCTGCGGCTTCCGCGAGCGGCCGATCGTCGGCGCCAACGGCCATCCCGACGTGCTGTCCGTCGGCGGGGTCGACGTCCACGGCGAGCGCGTCGGCTACTCCTCCCAGGGGCCGGGCCGGCTCGCCGACCGCAAGCCCGACCTGTGCGCCTACACGCACTTCGCCGGCTCGGGCGCGGTCGGCGAGGCCGACAGCGGCACCTCCGCCGCCTGCCCGGTCGCGGCCGGGGTGGTGGCCGCCGTCCGCACCACGCGCCCGGCCGCGCAGCTCTCCCCCGAGCAGCTGCGCACCCAGCTCAACCGCACGGCCGACGACCGCAGCACCGTCGGCTACGACTACGACTACGGCTGGGGCGTCATCGACCCGCCCGCCGCGCTCGCCGCCCTCGGCCGCGCCCGCGGGGCCCGCGCGGCCTGACGTGATCCTGCTCCAGGTCCACCTGCCGCCCGGCGCCACCCTCGCCGACGCCCTGGAGGCCCTCGGCCTGACCGAGGAGGAGGTCGACACCGCCTACGGGCTGGTGTGCGTCCTCCCCGAGGCCGGGCTGCACGTCCTGCGGGTCACGGAGGAGGCCGGCCGCCGGGCCGGCGGGCAGGTCTTCTCGGATCCGCCGATCGAACCCGGCTGATTCCGTTGGCTCCTGCCCTCCGGAACCGGGACAATAGCCCGATGGTTGAACGTGGCGATGGCGACTGGGTGTCCAGGTTCGCGGACGAGGTGATCTCCGAGGCGGAGCGGCGCGGCACCGGCGGACCGATCGTCTGCGCCTCCGGTCTCAGCCCCTCGGGCCCGATCCACCTGGGCAACCTGCGCGAGATCATGACCCCCCACCTGGTGGCCGACGAGCTGCGGCGGCGCGGCGTGCCCTGCGACCACCTGCTGTCGTGGGACGACTACGACCGCTTCCGCCGGGTGCCGGCCGGCATCGACCCGTCCTGGGCGGAGCACATCGGCAAGCCGCTGACCGCGGTGCCCGCGCCGCCCGGCAGCCCCCACCCCAACTGGGCCGAGCACTTCAAGGCCCCGATGGTCGAGGCCATGGCCGCGCTCGGCGTACGGTGCCGGATGATCAGCCAGACCGAGCAGTACACCTCGGGGGCCTACCGGGAGCGGATCCTGCTGGCGATGCGCGAGCGGGCGGCGATCGACGCCGTGCTGTCGCGGCACCGCACGAAGCAGGCCGAGCAGCCCGCGGAGCCCGAGCGTCCCGGAGAATACTTCCCCTACCGGCCCTACTGCGAGCTGTGCGGGCGCGACCTCACCACGGTCACCGCGTACGACGACGAGACCACCGAGCTCGCCTACACCTGCGAGTGCGGCTTCGGCGAGACCGTCCGCCTGGCCGAGCACGACCAGGGAAAGCTGGTGTGGAAGGTCGACTGGCCGATGCGGTGGGCGTACGAGGGGGTGCTGTTCGAGCCGTCCGGCGTCGACCACCACTCGCCCGGCTCGGCGTGGACGGTCGGCGGCCGGATCGTCGGCGAGGTGTTCGGCGGCGAGCGGCCCATCGGCCCCATGTACGCCTTCGTCGGCATCACCGGCATGGCCAAGATGAGCAGCTCCAAGGGCGACGTGCCGACCCCGTCCGACGCCCTGGAGATCATGGAGGCCCCGGTGCTGCGCTGGCTGTACGCCCGCCGCAAGCCGGCCCAGTCCTTCAAGATCGCCTTCGACCAGGAGATCCACCGGCTCTACGACGAGTGGGACGCGGTCGGCCGCAAGGTCGCCGCCGGGCAGGGGCAGCCGGCCGAGCTGGCCGCGTACGAGCGGGCGGTCAGCACCGCCGACGGGCCGCTGCCGCCGACCCCGCACCCGGTCCCCTACCGCACGCTGGCCTCCATCGCCGACATCACGACCGGCCACGCCGAGCAGACCCTGCGCATCCTGCGCGACCTCGACGGCGTCGAAGCCCTCGACGCCGCCCGGCCGCGCCTGGACCGGGCGCTGCGCTGGGTGGAGCTGCACCTGCCCGCCGACCAGCGCACGCGGGTGCGCGAGGAGCCCGACGAGCGGCTGCTCGACTCGCTCGGCCAGGACGAGCGCGAGTCGCTGCGGCTGCTGGCCGACGGCCTCGACGACTGGTCGCTGGACGGGCTGACCACGCTCGTCTACGGCGTACCCAAGCTCCAGGCGGGCCTGCCGGCCGACGCCGCCGCGACCCCGGAGCTGAAGGCCGCCCAGCGGGCCTTCTTCGCCCTCCTCTACCGGCTGCTCGTCGGCCGCGACACCGGCCCGCGCCTGCCCACGCTCCTGCTCGCGGTGGGCGCCGACCGCGTACGCAAGCTGGTGGGCGCATGAGCGCCTTCCTCATCACCGGCATCATGGCCTCGGGCAAGTCCACGGTGGCCCAGCTGCTGGCCGAACGCCTGCCGCGGGCCGCCCACGTCCGCGGCGACGCCTTCCGCAGGATGGTGGTCTCCGGTCGCGCCGAGATGACCTCCGAGCCGTCGGAGGAGGCGTTCCGCCAGCTCCGCCTGCGCTACCGCATCACCGCGACCGCCGCCGACCTCTACGCCGAGGCCGGATTCACCCCGGTCGTCCAGGACGTCGTGCTCGGCGCGGAGCTGGAGCACCTCGCCTCCCTGATCCGCACCCGTCCTCTGCACGTGGTCGTGCTGGCCCCCCGGCCCGAGGTGGTGGCGGCGCGGGAGCGGGGGCGGGCCAAGACCGGTTACACCGGCGGATGGACCCCCGCACTGCTCGACGACGTGCTCCGCCGGGAGACCCCGAGGCTCGGGCTCTGGCTGGACACTTCGGAACAGACCCCAGAGGAAACAGTGGACAAAATCATCACTAGAAGGGATGAAGCGATGATCGTCAAATCATAGAACGATCTATGCAAGGCGCTGTCAAGCGGGCTGCATGCGCTGTGGAGAATCTGGAGTCATGAACAAGCAGCATTCCGCCGCCAGCGTCAGCGTCATCGTGCCCGCGATGAACGAGGCCGAGAACCTTCCCCACGTCTTCGCCACGCTGCCCGAATGGATCGACGAGGTGATCCTCGTCGACGGCAACTCGACCGACGACACCGTCGCCGTCGCGCGGAAGCTGCGCCCCGACCTGCGGGTCGTCGTGCAGACCAGGCGCGGCAAGGGCAACGCCCTCATCGAGGGCTTCCAGGCCGCCACCGGCGACATCATCGTCATGATCGACGCCGACGGGTCCACCGACGGCCGCGAGATCCGCGGCTTCGTCGACGCGCTGCTCGCCGGCGCCGACTTCGCCAAGGGCTCCCGGTACGCGCCCGGCGGCGGCTCCGACGACCTCAGCCCGTGGCGCTCGCTCGGCAACAAGGCCCTGACGGGCCTCACCAACCTGCTCTACGGCACCCGCTACACCGACCTGTGCTACGGCTACAACGCCTTCTGGGCCCACCACCTGGACGCGCTCAACCTCGATTGCGACGGTTTCGAGATCGAGACGCTGATGAACGTCCGCGCCGCCAAGGCCGGGCTGCTCATCAGCGAGGTGCCCAGCCACGAGCGCTCCCGCATCCACGGCACCAGCAACCTCAACGCCGTCCGCGACGGCTGGCGGGTGCTGCGCACGATCCTCAGGGAGCGGACCGGGCGCGAGGACGTCCCCGCGCACACCCAGGTCGCCCTCGCCAAGTGAACAGGTGGCCGCCGGCGCTCATCGGCGGGCGTTGCGCAGCCGGATCCCGCTGAACTCCAGGCTGCTGGCCGTCACCTCGTTCCAGAACGACCACAGGTTGGGCAGCACCCGGAGCTGGATGCCCGCCCGCTCGTGCAGCTCGAACAGGTCGCCGACCGGCTCCGGCGGGCCCAGCGGCTCGACGGGGACGGTGGCGACCACGGCGTGCGGCGGGTCGCCGATCGGCGCGAACTCGGCCGCCGGCAGCCGGTAGGCGAACAGCTCGACGTCCCGCATCGCCTGCAGCCAGCAGTATTCGACGGCGTGCACCCGGTCGCCGCAGCCGGCCCCGATGATCCTGACCCGGTCGTCCTCGGTGGTGCGCGGGCCCACCCACGCCATCGCGCGCGGGCAGGCGCGCGGGAACCAGTAGTCGGGGCAGCGCTCGGGGCCGACCGCCCACACGTACGGCTCGGCCAGCGAGGTGGTCACCGCCACGTGCGGGACGAACCGCGCGATCGTCGGGTCCTCGGAGAAGTGCAGCACCTGACCGGGCTCTGGTCTCATGAAAGTCATCATCGCGCATACCCCCGCGCCCGCCGGGCAGATGAAACCCACTCTTACGACAAGGGGTGAGTCGGATGATCTTCCTGGGTCTGATCCTGGTCCTGCTCGCCGTCGGCGCCGGTGTCCTGGTCTTCACCGAGGAGAGCAGCAGGTACATCCTCTTCGGTTACACCTTCGAGCTCAACCAGGTCGAGATGTTCCTCGCCGGGGCGGTCACGGCGGCCGTCCTGCTCGCGGGGCTCTGGATGATGAGCTCGGGCGCGCGCCGCACGGCCAAGCAGCGTCGCAGCCTCCGCAGCCAGCGGGCGGAGGCCTCCAGCCGCGTCGCGCGACTGGAGGAGGAGAAGCGCGAGCTCGAACGGCGTCTCGAAAGCGAGCACGCCGCCAAGCAGGCTCCCGTCAAGCCGGTTCCCGCGCAGCGGGAGCACACCGGCCGCCACACGGTTCCCGACGACGACCGCCTCGTGGCCCGCGGCTCCGAGGACACCAGGGCGTAGGGCCGTCAGGTCACGCTCTGCGGCTGCCGGCGCGAGGGCATGAGCTTGCCCTCGCGCCACAGCGCGAACCCCGTCACCAGCGCGCCCACGCCCTCCCAGAGCCCGACGCCGAAGAACTTCGCCGGCGCGGCCCCGGTCAGCACGAGCGTGGTGAAGACCGCGAAGGTGACCAGCCGGAACGGCACGGTCCAGCGGAAGAACGGCGTGTAGTCGGCCGCCGCCGCGAACAGGTAGTAGACGCCCATGTTCACCGCCGCCATGGACGAGGCGGCCATGTAGACCAGCGTGTAGTCCCCGGGCGGGCGCACGTCGAGGACCTCGAACCCCAGCATGGCCAGCAGCGTCGCGGGCGAGACGAGCCCGAGCAGGCCCAGCGCGAAGGCCAGGAACCCGAAGACCGCCATGGTCCAGCCGGAGAAAGAACGCGGAAGACGCACAGAAATCCTTCCAAAGGGGGGTGTAATCTGCGAGGCGATCTCATCATGCACCCGGAGGTCGCATGCCCCCCAAGCGTGGCCGTCCCATCGCGGTGAAGCTCCTCGTCCTGCTGCTCGTCCCCCTGCTGTCCCTGGCCGGGCTGTGGGCGTTCGCGGCGGGCCTGACCGGCGGAGACGGGCTGCGCCTGCTCTCGATCAACGACCTGGCCACGAAGGTGGCCCTGCCCTCGGAGAAGGTCAACGTCGAGCTGCAGAAGGAACGGCTGGCCTCGATCGAGTTCCTGGTCGGCGGCCTGCCGCTCAGCAAGGTCACCGAGCAGCGCACCCGCACCGACCTCGCCGTGTCGGCCTTCCGCTCCTCCGCCAGGCCCGTGCGGGACCTGTCGCCGGAGATGGCGACCCAGCTCAACGTGGTGTTCGGCAAGCTCGACCAGCTCACCGAGGCCCGCCGCGGCGTGGACGCCCGCACGCGGGCGCCGCTCGACGTCATCACCGGCTACAGCACCATCGTGGACGCCTTCTTCCGCATGTACGACGCCATGATCCTGGTGCCCGACACGGCCCTCTACCGCCAGGCGCGGGCCGTGACCATGCTCGGCGAGGCCATGGAGATGCTCTCGCGCGAGCGGGCGGTCATCGCGGTCGTCCTCTCCGCCGGCCGGGTGGGCGCGCGGGAGCGGGAGGCGTTCACCGGGATGGTCGCGACCCGGCGGCTGCTGTTCGGCCAGGCGCTCGGGCAGCTCGACGACAAGCTGCGGGGGCCGTACGAGAAGCTGGTCACCTCGCCCGTCAACAAGGAGTTCCTGGCGGCCGAGAACGCCGTCCGCGACCAGGCGACGGCCGCCGGCCTGCCCGCCGCGGCGGCGACGTGGCCGGTCGACGCCCGGAACCTGGCGGCCGCGGTCGAACGCGCCCAGGCGTCGCTCACCACGGGCATCACCGGCCGGATCACGCCGGCCGCCGTCGGGCTGCTGGTCAAGATCGGCGTGGCCGGCGGCGTGGGCCTGATCGCCGTGGTCGCCTCGATCCTGCTCTCGCTGCGTTTCCGCCGCCGGCTGGTGGAGGAGCTGGCCGGGCTCCGCGACGCCGCCACCGAGCTGGCCGAGGTGCGCCTGCCCGCCCTGGTCGCGCGGCTGCGGACGAACACCTCAAGGCCGACGCCCGAGGAGACCGCGCCGCTGAAGGTCGTGACGCACAGCTCCGAGGTGGACGACATCGTCACGGCGTTCAACCGGGTGCAGTCGACCGCCGTCGAGGCCGCCGTGGACCAGGCCCGGCTGCGCCATGGCGTCAACCAGGTCTTCGTCAACCTGGCCCGCCGCAACCAGTCGCTGCTGCACCGCCAGCTCCTCCAGCTCGACAGCATGGAGCGGGCCGCCGAGGAGCCCGGCATGCTGGCCGACCTGTTCAAGCTCGACCACCTGACGACCCGCATGCGCCGGCACGCGGAGAGTCTGATCATCCTGTCCGAGCAGAGCCCCGGCCGCGCCTGGCGCAACCCGGTGCCGATCCACGACGTGCTGCGCGCCGCCGTGGCCGAGATCGAGGAGTACGAGCGGGTCGAGGTGCTCACGACGCCGCCGGTCTCGCTCCTCGGCTCGGCCGTCACCGACGTGGCCCACCTCATCGCCGAGCTGATCGAGAACGCCACCCTCTTCTCACCGCCGCAGACCCGGGTGGACGTGCGCACCTCGACCAGCCCGCACGGCCTCGTGGTCGAGATCGAGGACCGCGGGCTCGGCCTGCCCCGCGCCGAGCTGGACGAGCTCAACGACCGGCTGACCCGCACCCCCGAGTTCGACCTGGCGCAGAGCGAGCGGCTCGGCCTGTTCGTGGTCGGCAGGCTGGCGGCCAGGCACGCCATCAAGGTGACCCTGGTGGCCTCCCCCTACGGCGGCCTGACCGCCCTGGTGGCGCTGCCGGCGTCGCTACTGGCCGATCAGCCGGCCCTGGCCGGGCGTTAGGTAGGCGATCGCGCCGGAGACCCTGGCCGCCACGGCGGCCACCAGCCGCGCGTGGGCGTGGCCGGCCAGCAGCCGCCCGGCCTCCTCGACGGTGAAGAAGCCGTAGCCGTCGAGCTCCTCGGTCTGCAGCGTGATCGGCGTGTCCGAGCGCACCTCCCCGCAGTCGAACATGAAGTTGACCATCGGGAACGGCACGTTGGGCACCCGGTCGACCCAGGCCACCGTCAGCAGCGGGCCGACCTTCACGGTGAGCCCCACCTCCTCGGCCACCTCCCTCGCGCACGCCTGCGCGGGGTCCTCCCCGGCGTCGATGATGCCGCCGGGGAAGCCCCAGTGCTCGCGGTAGTTGGGGTCCACCAGCAGGACCCGGCCGCGCTCGTCCGTGATGTACGCGGCCGCCCCGCAGACCGCCCGGTTGACCGTGCCCCAGAAATCGTCCACCCACGAACTATGGCAGAACCCGGAGCAGCGCCGGCCCTAGGTCAGCGCGCTCACAGACGGACGAACGGCTCGCTGAAGTGGGAGGTGGCGAGCACGGCGCGCTCGGCCCGCAACCGCTCCAGCACCTCGGTACGGGTGCGGGCGGCGGCCTCCCGGTCGTCGTCGTAGCAGTAGTGGACGCCGGGGTCGTCGAGCTGGACCGGGTGGAGGACGAGGTCGCCGGTCATCGCGAGGTCGCCGGCCCTGACGATCTGGTGGCCGGGCGTGTGACCGGCGGTCAGGTGCACGTGGACGCCGGGCGCGACCTCGGCGCTGCCCTCGACGATCTGGAGCTGCGCCTTGACCGGGGCGACGAGCCGGTCGAGCGCGCCGTCCCCGGCGGCGTCGAGCTCGGTGCGCTGGAGCACGACGGCGGCGTTCTCGAAGGCCGGGCGTCCGTCGTCGGTCACCACGCCGCTCGCGTGGTCGCTGTGCAGGTGGGTGAGGACGACGGTCTCGACGTCGGCCGGCGCGACGCCGGCCGCGGCCAGCTCGCCGAGCAGCGTCCCGGGAACCGGCGCCCAGCTCGCCGCGAGGGAGCCGTGGCCGCCGATGCCGGTGTCGACCAGCGTGAGGCGGCCCGTCGCCGAACGCAGCAGATAGCAGTGGAAGTGCAGGACCCACGGCGCGTCCGGGAGCCCCGAACCGGGGAACATCTCGGGCAGCGGGCGGCGGATCGCCGCCCCCATGGGGCCCACGGCGTCGCAGAGAGGCGTGACCTCGACGCCGGAGACAGTGATCGGTCGATGCGGCACGAAGCCCAGACTAGCTAGGCGGCGACCGGCTGGAGCGGGGCGACGTACTCGTTCTCGAGGTCGGCGGCGTAGACGGCGCGGCAGCAGCTGGCGCAGCGGTACATGATCGGGCCCTCGTCGAGCTCGTGGTGGCACCGCGGGCAGTGGTTGACGGTCTTCATGATGGTGCTCCCCCAAGGAGTTCTCTGTCTGCGTCCAGGAAACCCCGGCGGAGTTGCAGAGGCCCTGCATGTCACTTGACACCATGGCGCCGCTGCACGGGGGGTTCTGCGCCTTTCGAGCATTGTCACGCGCGGCGTCGCGGATTCGCGGCGGAAACGCCGACAACCGCCCGGGAATAGTCCGAGTGGGCTAGACGTTTCATAGGTCGGATCGTGTGGTAGGTTCCCACCAAGCGTTGAGCTTCTTGCTCCGCCGATCTTCACAGATCTTCGTCACAGCCTCGCCCCGGCTCGTCCGGCAGGCCCGGCTTCCTCATCATCCGCCGGCCACATCTGCGGCCCGGCACCTTCCCAAGAGGTTCACCATGTCTGTGCACACCATTCCGCGGCAGCGCGCGGACTCCGCCGACCGGCGGGTGAGCGGCCTCCTCGACGTACGCGACAAGAGCGCGTTCATCAGGACCGGGCACCTTCCAGGAGCGGAGGACGTCCGCGTCTCCCCCGAGAAGATCAAGCAGTACGGCCTGCGTCCCGGCGACCACGTCGTGGCGTCGTTCACGGGCGGCAAGTTCGTGGGCGTCGAGTCGGTCAACGGCTCGCGGCACTGGCGGGAGCGGCCGGCGTTCGCCGAGCTCGTGCCCGTCCATCCGGCCGAGCGGCTGCGCGTCGAGACCGAGTCGCTCAGCACCCGCGTCATCGACCTGTTCGCGCCCATCGGCAAAGGCCAGCGCGGCCTGATCGTCGCCCCGCCCAAGGCGGGCAAGACGATGGTCCTGCAGGCGCTGGCGGCCGGGATCGCCCGCAACCACCCCGAGGTCCACCTGCTGGTGGTGCTGGTGGGCGAGCGGCCCGAGGAGGTCACCGAGATGCGCGCCGGCATCCCCGGGGAGATCTTCGCCTCCACCTTCGACCACCCCGACCGCGACCACGCCGCGATCGCCGAGCTCGCCGTCGAACGGGCCAAGCGGCTCGTCGAGGACGGCCGCGACGTCGTCGTGCTGCTCGACTCCCTGACCCGGCTCGGCCGGGCCTACAACAACCTCGCGCCCGGCGGCGGCAAGGTCCTCACCGGCGGCCTCGACGCCGGCGCCCTCTACCCGCCCAAGCGCTTCTTCGGCGCCGCCCGCAACGTCGAGGGCGGCGGCTCGCTCACCATCCTCGCCACCGCCCTGATCGACACCGGCTCCCGCATGGACAACAGCCTGTACGAGGAGTTCAAGGGCACCGGCAACATGGAGCTGCACCTCACCCGCGAGCTGGCCGAGCAGCGGCTGTTCCCCGCCGTGGACCTCGACGCCTCCGGCACCCGTCGCGAGGAGATCCTGCTGCACCCGCAGGAGCGCCAGATCGTCTGGGGGCTGCGCCGCTCCCTGTCCGGCCTCGACCGGCAGCAGGCCGCGCGGATGCTCATCGGCAAGCTGCGCGCCACCTCCTCGAACGCCGCCTTCCTGCTGGAGACGGCCGCCGCCGCGTGACGGCCGCCGCGCCGCATGCCACCGCCCTTAGGGGCAGCGGAGGATGGAAATCCTGGTCGACGGGCCGTGCTCCACCCTCGAACGCCGTCCTCATCAAGGAGGCCGCAGGCGTCGTTCAGCCGAAGGCGCGTTCCGCCTGCCCCAAGGTGAGGATGTAGTCGAAGTTGGGCGGCTCGCCCACCGCCTTCTCCAGGGTCTTCACGACCTTCCGCGGATCGTCGTACGGGCCGGAGACGTAGAGTGGCTTGCCTTCCTTGCCGAACGTGACCGCCGACGCGCCGGCCCACTCCCCGAGGTGGACAGCCGCCTTGTCGAAGTCCGCGTGCGGCTCGAAGCCGAGGCCGCGGGCGTAGTCGACGGCGCCGAGGACGAGGTGCCTCGCGAGCTCGAACGGCGCCTGCTGGGAGCCGGCCTCATAGGCCGAGAAATACCGCTCGCGAAAGCGGCGCAGGTCGCGCTCGTCACCGATCTGCGGTCCGTGAGCGTTCTTGACACCGAGACAGTAGACGTCGACCAGGTAACCGCAGACCGATACCTTGTCCCACCCATGTTGACGTGCCACCACCACGCTCACGAGGCCGCCCGATATGTCATCTTCCTGCGCCGCCTCGTCGACCCACCCGCGGGACGGGTCGACGATGAGGCCGATGCTCCATCCCCTGTTGATCCAGCATCCGACCACCTCCCCCGCCCTGTCGTCGGGGCGAATCTCCGCGGCGACGCGGCGGATGAGCGGGATGACCGCCGCCGGGGCGACACCGAGAGCGCGGGCGATCTGTTTGGGGGATTTGCCCTGGCCGCGGAGCTCGCGGACCTGGTCGAGAAGGCTGGGGTGGTTCATGGGAGGTAAATCCTATGGTGCTGTCTCCATCTTTGCCGTGGGATCAGGTGAACGCGCCGGACCGGCCCTTGCGGTGGGCATCGACGTACCCGACCGGCAGAAATACGGTTTTCGCCCGGCAGCATGACGCCGGAGTGGCGGCGTGGCAGAGTGAATCGGAATGTATTCGAGACTCGCCGGGCGCGGTCCGCGTACAACATCGGTGGGAGGTCAGCATGGCTACTCGTGCCGAGTTGTTGAACGCGCTGCGCCGCGCACAGGAGTTGTCGGACCAGCACTGGCATTCCCTGGACCGGCCGCTGCTGCAGCTGTCGAGCGGCCGGACGTGGACGGGACCGACCGCCGACAGGTTCGCCGGTGACCTGGCGCACCAGCGCGCGGAGCTGTGGCGGGGGCTGCGCGGCGTCATCGACCACCTCCACGAGACGCTCTCCCACCAGACCGTGATGGGACCGAGGGACGAATGACGTTCTCCTCGATCCACGCCGGAGAAATGCACCAGCTCGGACACAGCGTGCAGAACGCGGGAAAAAGCCTGACCGAATGCGCGGCCCAGCTCCGCGCGATTCTGAACGAGGTCGAACTCACCCACCCCGGAGCGGCCGCGATCGGCCGGATCGGGCAGTGGCTGACCGACCAGGCCCCCGACCTCTACCGGCGGCGCGACCTCGCGTACGAGGCCGAGAAGGTCGACGTGGACGTCTTCGGCAACCCGCTGCCCGGCGCGGTCGTACCGGCCGGGATGACGCGGATCGACGAAACCAGGCTCATCCCGGCCGCGGTCCGCGCCGAGGCCGCGCAGGCGGCCCCGCTCTTCACGGCCGCCGCCCGCGGCGACGCCGGCGCACTGGAGAAGCTCGCCCCCTTCAGGGAACGGCTGTCCGACCCGCGGTTCGCCACCGCCCTCCT
The DNA here is from genome assembly GCF_019397265.1 of Nonomuraea coxensis DSM 45129. Classification (NCBI taxonomy): domain Bacteria; kingdom Bacillati; phylum Actinomycetota; class Actinomycetes; order Streptosporangiales; family Streptosporangiaceae; genus Nonomuraea; species Nonomuraea coxensis. The sequence goes on along the minus strand of NZ_CP068985.1, from coordinate 290,287 downwards.
CGAACAACTCGGCCCACGAGCCCTGCTCGCCATCCCCGCCGCCATGGGCACGCGGGTGCGCAAGGCCCTCGACGCCGACGACGGTTCGGCGGCCGCCGTCCGCCGGCAGAACCGCGACGTCCTGTCCATGCTGAGCAAAGCCCTCGCCACGGCCACCGACCCCACCAAGGACGCGCGCCTCGGCCGGAAGTTCCTGGAGGAGTTCAAACGGCAAGGACGCGCCGAGATCCCCGCTCCGGACATGGGCGGCCTGACGAACCCCGGCTACTGGTCGCTCGGCCAGATCCTCGCGGCGGCCCCGAAGCAGGCGTACAGCGAGTGGTTCATGAAGACCATCGGCCAGGACATGATCCGCTGGGACCGCGACTACCTCAAGCAGCACCGCGAACGGTTCCTCCCGAAGGACACCGATGTCTACAACCTGCCCGCCCCCACCGACACCCGCCCGTTCCAGAACTCCGACACCATCGGCGCCGCCGACCCGCTCGCCGCCCTGCTGACCGTCGCCGCCACGTCCCGCGAACGCGCCCAGACGCTGCTCGACGACCGGGACCTCCTGAAATACCTGATGAGCGACCGGCGCCCGCAGTGGGCGATGGGCGATCACGGGGAATCGCTGGGCACGGCCATGGAAGCCGCCATGAAAGGCCCCGACGCCGACTCCAAACGACTGACCGTCATGGCCACCCAGATCCTCGCCGACGACGTGAAGCCGCACGTGTCGTTCAACGACGCCGGGGAGGTCGAGCTCAAGAACCCCTCCGAACTCGACTGGCTTTCTGGCACCCGCGACAACCTGGGCCGCATCCTCGCCGAACACACCGACGACATCGTGTCCTCTTACTACCAGAACCATCCACGGCTGCCCGACAACGAACTCGTAGGCGACGTCGAGGGGAAGAAGACAGCACGCTTCAACCCGACCGACCTCGATCTCGTCCTGCTCGACGTGGCTGCCGATGAACAGGCATACCAGGCCCTGCTCCTCGGGCAGGTCGCGGACATGCGCGGGAAGATCGATCAGGCGATGGCGACCCGCAACAGGGACTGGCTGAACAACGTGATCGCACTCAACTCCACCGCCCTGGGGCATCTGGTGGAGGCGCGACGAATGGCTCTTGTCGGCCGAGGCAAGGAGGCCGACGCAGTGGACGAGGCGTTGCGGAAACTGGTCCAAGCGGGAGTCGGCCTTGTCCCGATCCCTTTCGCCCAGCAGGTGGGCAAGGTGGGACTCAAAGCGGCCGACACCATCTATGAGAACTTCGTCAGCAACGGTTACGCGAAAGCCGGGGACTGGCTGGTGCAGCAGAGCGGCCACGCCGGAGGAAACATGACCAAGGCCGTCGGCGACGCCGCTACGAACGACAAGACCGTCCAGCAGTTGATGAAGCAGATGATGGAATCCTCTGCCGTAGCTCACGAATCTTACAGCCATGATGACCTCAGAGGGCCTTTCGTGACCGGCGACCCGCCACGAATCAAACCTCCACTCCACATGACCAGGAGCGAATACGAAAGCTTCGTGGACTGGATAGAGGAGAACTCCACGGTGCCGGCCGATTACAAGGAAGTCCAACAGACCACCGCCGTCGGAGCCGAGGAGTTCCGCGACAATCTCAAATCTGCGACCCAGAAATGAGTAGGATCACTGGGTTGCTCTGTGCGACCGCCGCTGCCACGCTGATCACCGGGTGCACGCCGGACAATCCCGCAACTTCTCCGTCCCCGCACCTCAATCCCGCACGGGGCTCTGTTGCCGACCGCGCCCCGTATCTCTGTTACTTCATCCCGCAGTCGGCGGTGGCCGACGTTACCGGCTACAACGGTCCCTACGATACCGGCGACGAGAAACGCGATCCTGATGGCTACAGCTGCGTCATATCCAATGATGAGCAGAGTATTTTCATCACCCGCTATGACGTCTCGGCCCCCTCGAGGGTCATCGAGAACTTTCTCGAATTCGGAAAGGAGAGCAATCTGGTCAAGCTGCCCGAGAAACTGGGCAAGGGGGGGATAAGCGACTTCGATATCCGACTGTATCCCTACCGGAGGGCGTCCGCCTGGTTCCGCTGCGGATCCAACAACTCGCTGATCGCCATCACTGTCAAGCGCAATCCCGCCCGGGACCAGGACCACGACCTTATCCAGCTGATGGAAATCGCTCAGCGGCGGTTCGCCGAGATGTTCAAGTGCGAGCCCGGCGGCCCGCCTCAGGGTTAGCGCGTCACGGTGACGTTGGTCGCCTGGCTCCGACGGTGTTTCGATCGGCACCCGACCCTCCCACGCTGCTTTCACCGGGCCTCACCACGCAAGAGCTGCTCGAAGGTGCGCCTGGCTGTCGCGATCAACGTCCATGCTGTTTCGTGGACGGTCCGCTTGTCCCGGTCGGTACGGCGGACGAAGCCCTGCCCGGCGGCGCAGCACAGTTCGTACGTGATCGACCGGCATGCGCACGTCCACGAGACCACACGGACGCGCGCCGCCCGGCGGGCCGGCTCATGCCAGGTCAGCACCAGATGGCCCGGCAAAGGGGGCGCGGCATGCGGCCCATGGAAGCCACAAACCTCCCTCGCCACGCCGTCACCACGTCCTTCCCTCGAAGATCTCCACGAGGTTCTTGAGCGCGACCTCGACGCGGCCCAGCACGAGGTGGCGGGCGTGATCGCCTGCGGGCAGCCGGTATCCGTACCGCTCAAGCAGGACTCGGACCTCGGCCGCCAGAGGGTCGAATCGCAGGTCCGTGGCTGGGCATGTCATAGGTCGGGCCTCCGCCATCCGATCGAGGGCCCGACCCCAGCTCTGTCCCGCTGGCGTGGACCCAACTTCAGCGAACGTGAAGGCATCGTAGCCCAACTTGGCCATGGCTGGCCAGGGCCTGGCCTGCCTATCTCGGGAGAACCCTGGCCGCCTAGCCTTCCCGTCGTGAGAATCGATCCGGATGGGCTGCGTGCCCCTTACCTCCAACTTGCGGACGCCCTTCGCGCCCGCATCGAAGCAGGCGAGATTCCGCCGGGCCGCAAGGTGCCGTCCCAGATGGAGTTGGAAGAGGAATCCGGACTGTCCCGGAACACCGTGAAGAAAGCGCTCGACGTACTCAAGAACGAGGGCCTTCTGATCACCGCGCCCGGTCGCGGACTGTTCGTCGCAGAACGTCACCACAGCAAGCCAGCCGAGTAGGTGGCGTACCGGATTTCCGCCGTCGCCGCCTGGCGCCGACAAACCGGTCGCCCCGACTTGTCACCAGCGACGAGGACGGAGTTTCGGCTGGTTCGGCATACACCCAGTCCATGACGCGCTTAAGCAACGTGCCGGGATACCTGGGACGCAACCGCGCTCAACCATCGAGGCCCCGTAACGCTCTACCGCCAGCTCGTACACGATCAGAGGCGACGGCTCCTATGTCGGGACGAAGAATTCCAGCAGGACGTGCCGCTCCTGTCCGAGACGCAGCTCGCGCAGCACTACGAGGTGTCCAAGGGCACCGTTCGGCGTGCCCTGGCGTTGCTCCGTGACCAAGGGTCGGAGTTCACTGTGGCAGGCCGGGGCACCCACCCATCTCCTCCTGCATAGCGCTCCACGGCCTATGGCGTGAGAATGGGCCGCATGCTGGCTGACATCGTCGAATACCTTGTGTGCCCGGTCTGTCGTGCGGGCGTGCGGCTGGGTGAGCGGGAGCTGCGGTGTGCGAGGGGGCATGGGTTCGATGTCGCGCGGCAGGGGTACGTCAGCCTGCTCGTCGGTTCCCGTCCGCCGGGGACGGCCGACAGTGCGGAGATGGTCGCCGCGCGTGCCGCGTTCCTCGACGCGGGGCATTACGCGCCGCTGGCGGAGGCCGTGGCGGGGGCGGTGGCCGAGGCGGTGGGGGCGGACGGGCCGGCAGAACATGAGTCCGTTACCGAAACCAATGACGGCAGCCGGTTGAGGGCGTACCGTGGGGCGGGAATGGAGGCCGGTCGCGGCCCGGGGCAGGCAGAAGGCCCTGAGTCCGGCCGGAACGGCGGCGAGGGTCGTCGCGCGGAGGGCAGGTCCGCGCCGGTGATCGTCGACGCGGGCGCGGGCACCGGGCACTACCTGGCGGCCGCGCTCAATGCCGTGAACGATGGCATCGGGATGGCGTTCGATGTGTCGAAACACGCAGTACGCCGGGCGGCGCGGGTGCATCCGAGGGCGGGCGCGTTCGTGGCCGACGTCTGGAGGCCGCTGCCAATCAGGGATGAGGTGGCGGACGTGGTGATCGACGTCTTCGCGCCCAGGAACGGCCCGGAGTTCGGGCGGATCCTGCGGCCGGGCGGGGTCGCGGTGGTCGTGACGCCGGCCGCCGAGCATCTGAGCCCGCTGGTGGGCGAGCTGGGGCTGCTCTCCGTGGATGAGGAGAAGGAGCGCCGGGTGGCGCGCAGCATGGAGGGCTTCGTACTGGCGGGGCGGCGCACGGTCGCGTTCGACATGGAGTTGGACGCCGGCGAGGTCGCCCAGGTGGTCGGCATGGGCCCGAGCGCGTGGCACACCGATCCGGCCGCGCTCGACGCCCGCATCGCGGCTTTTTTCTCCCCTGGCAGGGAGAAAGTGGTGACCCGCGCGGCGTTTCATCTGTCTATCTTCGAGCCCGCACCGCGTTCAAGACCTGCTCCTTGACTGACGTGTGCGACTGGTGTTACTGATGGGGCATTTAGTCCGAAATTCCCCCACATTCCCCAAGTATTTCTCCCAGACAGGCGCAATACTGGACGGCATCCCGGGCCCGGAGGCGCGGGACATCAACGGGAGGGGGCGCGCCGCATGAAGGCGGAGGAACGCTGGCAGGCCAGGTTCCGGGCCTCGCGCATGACGCTGCCGTCCTGGGCCCGCCAGGCTCCGCACCGCTCCATCTACCGCTCCAACGCCACCGGCAAGTGGGAGGTCTACGCCTGGGACCGCGTCACCGGCGCCGTCCGCCAGGTCACCGACCGGCCCAAGGGCACGGCGTACGCGGCCCTCGACCCCACCGGCCAGTGGATCTACTGGTTCGCCGACACCGAGGGCGACGAGTTCGGCGTGTGGTGGCGCCAGCCGTTCACCGGCGGCCCCGACCAGGAGGTCGCCCCCGGCCTGCCGCCCGGCCAGCCGGGCGGCATCGTCCTGTCGACGACGGGCGTGGCCGCGATCAGCTGGGCCAGCGAGGGCACCTTCCGCATCCATCTGGGCCGCGCCGGCGAGCCGTTCCGTCAGCTCTACGAGCACACCGAGGCCGCCTGGGTGGCCGCCATGTCGCTCGACGGCTCCCTCATCGCGATCAACCACGGCGAGTACGGCGACTTCCGCCATCCGGCGCTGCGCGTCGTCCGTCCCGACGGCAGCGTCGTGGGCGAGCTGCACGACGGCCCCGGCAAGGGCGTGACCGGGCTCGGGTTCGCCCCCGTCCCCGGCGACCGCCGGCTGCTGGCCCTGCACGAGCGCCGCCACCGCTACGAGCCGCTGGTCTGGGACCCGGCGACCGGGGAGCAGCGCGAGATCTGGCTGAAGGACTCGGGCGACCTCGACGCCCACTGGTACGACGACGGCCGCGCCCTGCTCATCCTGCGCGACGACCGGGCCCGCAGCCATCTGCACCGCTACGACCTCGCCGGCGGCACCCTGACCTCGATCGAGACCCCGCACGGCGTCATCGACGAGGCGGCGCCCCGGCCCGGCGGCCACGTCGAGTACTCCTGGTCCAGCGGGTCCAGGCCGCCCGTCATCCGCTCCACCAACGGGCAGGTCGTGGTCAACCCCGGCGGCCCGGCCGCGCCGCCCAGCGTGCCGGTCGAGGACCTCGACGTCGAGGGCGAGGGCGGACGCGTCCACGCGCTGATCTCCAAGCCGGAGCACGGCCTCGCGCCCTACCCCACCGTCTTCCTGCTGCACAGCGGGCCGACGACGCACGACCGCGACTCCTTCTCGCCCACGGTCGCGGCCTGGGTGGACGCGGGCTTCGCGGTGGTGCGGGTCAACTACCGCGGCTCGACCGGCTACGGCACGGCCTGGCGCGACGCGCTGCACGGCGACGTCGGTCACATCGAGCTGGCCGACGTGGCGGCCGTGCGGCAGCGCGTCGTCGAGCGCGGGATCGCCGACCCCGCCCGGCTGGTGCTGGCCGGTTCGGCGTGGGGCGGCTACCTCACGCTGCTCGGTCTCGGCACCCAGCCCGACCTGTGGGCGGCCGGCATCGCGGCGGCGCCGATCGCCTGCCACCAGACGTCGTACGAGGACGAGGTCGAGAGCCTGCGCGCCTACCACCGGGCGCTGTTCGGCGGCTCACCCGACGAGCGGCCCGACCGGTACGCCGCCAGCTCCCCCATCACGTACGTGGACCGGGTGAGCGCCCCACTGCTGATCCTCGCGGGCGAGAACGACACGCGCTGCCCGTTCCGCCAGATCGAGAAGTACGTGGCCAAGCTGGCCGAGCACGGGCGCGAGCACGAGCTCTACACCTATGACGCCATCCGGGGCTCGCTGGTGGTCTCGGAGCGGATCGCGCAGATCGCGTTGCAGCTCGACTTCGCCAGAAAGCATGTGAAATCCCGCTGACATATGACATGTCGTAAAGAGTTGGCGGTTTCGGTGTCTTGATCGTCGGCGGTCCGCGCTGTCAGGCTCGCGCGGAGCGCCGTCACGACCGGGTCCCCGGGACGTACGGGCCCCGGCCGCCCGGCCACGCCCTCCCCGGCCCCGCCGCCGTTCGGTCCTGCCCCGACCGGCGCGCCGCCGGCGCGGAGGGCGGGCCCGGCGCCGGTCACGAGAAAAGGCACCGGCCACGAAGAACAAAGCGACGTCAGCGGGCGCGCAGGACGACGATGGCGAGGTCGTCCGCGCTGGGCTCGGTGGCGAACTCGGCCACCCCGCGCCGGATGCGCTCGGCCACCGCCCGCGCCGACAACCCGGCGCACTCGGCCAGCATCCTCGCCAGGCCGCCGTTGTCGTCGAGCAGCCGCGCGCCGTTGCGCCGCTCGGTGACGCCGTCGGTGACGGCGAGCAGCACGTCGCCGTGTTCGAGGTGGAGGGTGTCGGCCTCGAAGACGACCTCGTGGAAGACGCCGAGCAGCGACTGCGGCGTGGTCACCGTCTCGACCTTGCCGTTGGGGCGCAGCCGCAGCGCCTCGGGGTGTCCCGCCGAGACCAGCCGCACCTCCAGCCCGCTCGCCACCGGCGTGATGTCGCCGTGCAGCAGCGTCAGGAAGCGCGCCCGTTCGCCTTCCTCCAGGATCGCCTGGTTGAGCCGCCCGAGCACGGCGGCCACGCCGTAGCCCTCGCGGGCCAGCAGCCGCAGCGTGTGCCGGGCCAGGCCGGTCACGGCGGCCGCCTCGGGCCCGGTGCCGCAGACGTCGCCGATGGCGAAGCGCCAGGAGTCGTCGCCCGCCTTGAACAGGTCGTAGAAGTCGCCGCCGACCTCGTTGGCCTCGCCGGCGGGCTCGTAGATGACGCCGTAGTCGAGCCCGGGCACCTCGGGCTCGTTGGGCGGCAGCAGGCTGCGCTGGAGCGCGCGGTTGGCGGCGGCCTGCTGGGCGTACAGCCGGGCGTTGTCCATCGCCAGCGCGGCGCGCCTGGCGATGTCGTCGGCGAACTGGATGACCTCGTCGGGGAAGCGGTCGGGCCGGCCGAGGCACATCAGGCCGAGGCCACGCCCGCGCGCCGTGAGCGGCACGGCCAGCACCTGGGAGTCGGGCAGGTGGATGAGCGAGGTGACCCGGTCACCGGCCCCGCTGACGTCCATGCCGTTGAGCTGCTCGCGCAGCCCGTCGATCCTGGCCTCGTCGGCGTGCCACAGGTAGGCCAGCCGCAGCGGCCCGGAGTCGCCGCCGGAGGTGTAGACCGCGCACCAGCTCGCCAGGCGCGGCACCACGATCTGGGCGATGATGGCGGGCACCATGTCGGGGTCGAGGGTGCCGGCGAGCAGGTCGCTCGCGTCGGCGAGGAATCCCAGCCAGTGCGGCCCGCGGGCGCTCTCCTCCACCCACTCGGCGGCCACGCGGTCCACGGAGCCGGGTAGCGTGAGTCTTGCCCAGTGGACACGGGAATCGCCCCTGAAGGTGACTCCCCACTCGTCGACGTTCGCGGAAGGAGCTTTCGGATCACCCTGGGAAACCATGCGCTGCCGGAACTCGACCTGCACCGCATCCCCAAGATGTTTCCAAATCACCTCAAAGGGCTCGTCAGCGACTTGCTCCGCCAAATCCCCCGCGACCTGCTCGGCGGTGTGGAGCACGCCACCGGTGGCCCACGCGGTCATCACCTCGTGCGTGAAGCGCATCGCGGCCGTCACAGCGGTCTCACCTGGCGCGAACGTCGCGGCCAGCACCGCATGGGGAGAAGCAGTCATCCCATCGTGCCTACCACACTTCCCACCGGCTTGGGGTAAATCCAAGGGCAGGACTGCAAGCTACTCAACGTGACAGACTTGAATCACTCGCCGAGGCCCAGTGCGAGTGAAGGAGGCCCCATGACCACGGCCAAGGCCGCGCCGACACCAGAGGAGAGGACTTACACCGAGTCCGATCTCGTGCCCATTCTGGAGACCCTCTTCTCGTGGCGTGACGGCGATTTCCGGCGGCGGGTCCCCCACGCACCTCCGGGCATCCTGAGCGAGGTGCGGCTGCTGCTCAACGAGGTGGCCGACCGCCGCGAGCATCTGGCCAACGAGCTGGTCCGCGTACGTAAAGAAGTGGTCAAGGAAGGCCGCTTCAGCGAGCGGCTGACGCCCGGCCCCGGCGTGGGCGCCTGGGCCGAGAGCGTCGAGTCCGTCAACATGCTGATCGACGCCCTGGTCAGCCCGGTCAGCGGCGCCGCCGACGTCATCGACGCGGTGGCCAAGGGCGACCTGTCGCGGCGCATCGACCTCGACCGCTCGGCCCGCGGCGAGGTGCGCCGCCTGGGCAAGGCCATCAACGGCATGGTCGACCAGCTCGCGCTGTTCAACTCCGAGGTGACCAGGGTCGCCCGCGAGGCCGGCACCGAGGGGCGGCTGGGCGGCAGCGCCAACCTGCGCGGCATGTCGGGAAGCTGGCGCGACCTCACCGAGGCCGTCAACACGATGTCCTCGCGCGTCGCGGCCCAGGTGCGCGACATCGCCGTCGTCACGACCGCGGTCGCCAAGGGCGACCTGAGCCGCAAGGTGACGGTCGACGCCGTGGGCGAGATGTTCGAGCTGAAGAACACCGTCAACACCATGGTCGACCAGCTCTCCGGCTTCGCCGAGGAGGTCACCAGGGTGGCCCGCGAGGTGGGCACCGAGGGCCAGCTCGGCGGCCAGGCCCAGGTCACCGGCGTGTCGGGCGTCTGGAAGGACCTCACCGACAACGTCAACTTCATGGCCAACAACCTCACCTCCCAGGTGCGCAGCATCGCGACCGTGGCGACGGCGGTGGCCCAGGGCAACCTGTCGAAGAAGATCACCGTCGACGCGCAGGGCGAGATTCTCCAGCTCAAGGACACCCTCAACACGATGGTCGACCAGCTCTCGTCGTTCGCCGACGAGGTCACCCGCGTGGCCCGCGAGGTCGGCACCGAGGGCAAGCTCGGCGGGCGCGCCGAGGTGAAGGGCGTGTCGGGCGTCTGGAAGGACCTCACCGACAACGTCAACTCGATGGCCAACAACCTGACCTACCAGGTGCGCAACATCGCCCAGGTCACCACCGCCGTCGCCAACGGCGACCTCACCCGCAAGATCGACGTGGACGCCCAGGGCGAGATCCTGGAGCTCAAGTCCACCATGAACACGATGGTCGACCAGCTCTCCTCCTTCGCCTCCGAGGTCACCCGCGTGGCCCGCGAGGTCGGCACCGAGGGCCAGCTCGGCGGCCAGGCCCAGGTGCGCGGCGTGTCCGGCGTCTGGAAGGACCTGACGGACAACGTCAACTCGATGGCCAACAACCTCACCTCGCAGGTACGCCAGATCGCGGCGGTCTCGTCCGCGGTGGCGCAGGGCAACCTGTCGAAGAAGATCACCGTTGACGCCCAGGGCGAGATGCTGCAGCTCAAGGACACCCTCAACACGATGGTGGACCAGCTCTCGTCGTTCGCCTCCGAGGTCACCCGCGTGGCCCGCGAGGTCGGCACCGAGGGCCAGCTCGGCGGCCAGGCCCGGGTGCAGGGCGTGTCGGGCGTGTGGAAGGACCTCACCGACAACGTCAACTTCATGGCCAACAACCTGACCTACCAGGTGCGCAACATCGCCGAGGTCACCACCGCGGTCGCCAACGGCGACCTCACCCGCAAGATCGACGTGGACGCCCAGGGCGAGATCCTGGCGCTGAAGACCACCATCAACCGCATGGTCGACCAGCTCTCCTCCTTCGCCTCCGAGGTCACCCGCGTGGCCCGCGAGGTCGGCTCGGAAGGCCAGCTCGGCGGCCAGGCCCGGGTCGAGGGCGTCGAGGGCACCTGGAAGCGGCTCACCGAGAGCGTCAACGAGCTGGCCGGCAACCTCACCACCCAGGTGCGCGCCATCGCCACCGTCACCAGCGCCGTCGCCCGCGGCGACCTCACCCGCTCGATCGCCGTCGAGGCGCAGGGCGAGCTGGCGGAGCTCAAGGACAACATCAACTCGATGGTGGCCAACCTCCGCGAGACCACCCAGGCCAACCAGGAACAGGACTGGCTCAAGTCCAACCTGGCCCGCATCTCCCGGCTCATGCAGGGCCACCGCGACCTGTTCGAGGTGGCCAAGCTGACCATGAGCGAGCTGACGCCGCTCGTCTCGGCCCGCTACGGCGCCTTCTACGGCATCGACCCCGAGGGCGACCACGAGCTGGTGCTGATCGGCGGCTACGGCGTGCGGCCCGACAAGGCGCCGCGGCAGCGGTTCGCGATCGGCGAGGGCATCGTCGGGCAGGCCGCGGCCGAGGGCAGGCACATCGTGCTCGACGACGTGCCGCCGCAGTTCATCACGATCGACAGCGGGCTCAGCCAGTCGACGCCCGCGCAGATCGTGGTGCTGCCGATCCTGTTCGAGAACCGCGTGCTCGGTGTGCTGGAGCTGGCCTCGTTCACGCCGTTCGGCGAGGTGCACCTCGACTTCCTGCGGCAGCTCGTCGAGACCATCGGCGTCACCATGAACACCATCATCGCCAACTCCCGCACCGAGGACCTGCTGACCGAGTCGCAGCGGCTCACCCGCGAGCTCCAGGAACGCTCCGACGAGCTGCAGCGCCAGCAGGAGGAGCTGCGCAGGTCCAACGCCGAGCTGGAGGACAAGGCGGCGCTGCTGGCCAAGCAGAACCGCGCCATCGAGATCCAGAACTTCCAGATCGAGCAGGCCCGCCGCACGCTGGAGGAGCGCGCCGAGCAGCTCGCGGTCTCCTCGCGCTACAAGTCCGAGTTCCTCGCGAACATGTCGCACGAGCTGCGCACGCCGCTCAACAGCCTGCTCGTGCTGGCCAAGCTGCTCACCGAGAACGCCGAGGGCAACCTCACCTCGCAGCAGGTCGAGTTCGCCCGCACCATCCACAGCGCGGGCTCGGCGCTGCTCCAGCTCATCAACGACATGCTCGACCTGTCCAAGGTCGAGGCGGGCCGGATGGACATCCACCCGATCCAGGTGGCGCTGCCGAAGATGGTCGACCTGCTGGAGGCGGCGTTCGCGCCGCTGGCGCAGGACAAGGGGCTCGCGTTCACCGTCGACATCGAGCCGGACGTGCCGGGCGAGCTGCGCGCCGACGAGCAGCGGCTGCAGCAGGTGCTGCGCAACCTGCTGTCCAACGCGGTGAAGTTCACCCCGCGCGGCGAGGTCAAGCTGCGCGTGTCGATGGCGCCGCCCGGGGTCGACTTCGACGACGACACCCTGCACGACGCCCGCGACCTGCTGGCCTTCCAGGTGATCGACACCGGCATCGGCATCGCGCCCGACAAGCGCGAGGTCATCTTCGAGGCGTTCCGCCAGGCCGACGGCACCACCAGCCGCAAGTACGGCGGCACCGGGCTCGGCCTCGCCATCTGCCGCGACATCGCCCGCCTGCTGGGCGGCGAGATCCACGTGGAGAGCGAGCTGGGCCAGGGCAGCACGTTCACGCTCTACCTGCCCGCCTCCTACACCGGGCCGCTCGCCGCGACCGACGGCGGCGTGGCGCGCCGGCAGCTCATGAGCCCGCCCTCCGACGGGCCGGCCGCCCATGTCGTCCCCGAGCCGCCGCTGCCGCTCGACCTGCCCATGCCGGAGCTGGTCGAGCCGCCGGCCGAGACCCCGTCGCAGTGGCAGGGCGACGACCCGCTCAACGGCGCCAAGATCCTCATCGTGGACGACGACATCCGCAACGTGTTCGCACTGACCAGCGTCCTGGAGCGGCACGGCTCGACGGTCGTCTACGCTGAGAACGGCCGGGAGGGGATCGAGCAGCTCGAACGGAACGAGGACGTCGCGCTCGTGCTGATGGACATCATGATGCCGGAGATGGACGGCTGGGCCACCACCTCGGCCATCCGGCGCATGCCGCAGTTCGCCGACCTGCCGATCATCGCGCTCACGGCGAAGGTCATGCGCGGCGACCGCGAGAAGAGCATCGCCTCCGGCGCGTCCGACTACGTGCCCAAGCCGGTCGACGTCGACCGCCTGCTCGAACGCCTGCGGGGCTGGCTCAGCCGCGGCAAGGCCACATCCGACTCATCAGCCGAAGGGGCGTGATCGTGCCGGATCGTGCCAAGATCCTGCTGGTCGACGACCGCGAGGAGAATCTCATCGCGCTCGAGGCCATCCTCAGCTCGCTCGACCTGGTGCCGGTGCGCGCCCGGTCGGGCGAGGAGGCGCTCAAGGCGCTGCTCAACAGCGAGTTCGCGCTCATCCTGCTCGACGTGCGGATGCCGGGCATGGACGGGTTCGAGACGGCCGCGCACATCAAGCGGCGCGAGCGGACCAGGAACATCCCGATCATCTTCCTGACCGTGGTGGACAGCGCGCCCGACTACGCCTTCCGCGGCTACGCGGCCGGCGCGGTGGACTACCTCACCAAGCCGTTCGACCCGTGGGTGCTGCGGGCCAAGGTGTCGGTGTTCGCCGAGCTCTACAACATGAACAGACGGCTGGCCGAGCAGGCGTCGCTGCTGCGCGAGCGGGTCACCGGCGAGCTGCCGCCCGGGGCCGGCGACCACGCTTCCGTGCTGCCCGAGCTGTCGCGGCGGCTGACGGCGGTCGAGGACGAGCTGGCCCGGCTGCGGGAGCTCGTCCGCAAGTCGCAGGACCAGGCGCTCGCCGCTCCGCTGTCCGACCTGACGGACCGCCTCTCGCACCTCCGGGCCGGCTTCGACGCCCTGTCCTGACGGTTTCGCGATCTAGCTTCTGGCCCGCTCCAGCGCGTCCCAGAAGCCTCTGCGCAGGGCGTGCCTGACCTCGTCGTGGAGCAGGAAGTCGATCGGCAGCGACGACCCCTGCAGCAGCCGGGCCTCCAGGTCGGACGGCATCCGGGGCTTGCGGGCGAGCACGGCCTCCAGCCACAGCGCGGGCGCGTCCCTGGCGACGGACTCGCCGAAGTCGTGCCCTTCGCGGTGGGCGGCCTTGACGGCGTCGGACAGCGTGGTGGCGCCGGCCGTGGCCGCCGGCGGGATGACGGGCGCGGCCTGCGGCCCGGAGTACGAGCCGAGCTGCGACTGCTGGTAACCCCCGCTCCCGGACGGCGAGGCGAACTGCCCCGTGCTGGGCGACTGCGAGGGGGGCTGCGCCTGCTGCTGCTGCGTGGACGGCTGGACCGGGATGGGCCCGGTGACCGGCGCCGGGGACGGCGACTGCTCGATCTGGTAGCTGGTGTAGGTCGGCAGGACCGGCGGGGTGGACGAGTGGCCTCGTCCGGAGGAGGCCGATCCGTTCGCGGAGTGCTGCCCGGTCGAGCCCGTGGCCGACGCCCCGGACGGACCCGCCGCGTGGCTCCCGGACGAGTGCGACGTGGCCGGCGGCAGCGACGACGAGGGCAGCGAGGAGGAAGGCAGGGAGGAAGAAGGCAGCGTGGACGGCATGGACGACGGCGGCGGTGGTTGCGCGGGCGGCAGCGCGTGGGTGCCCTGCCCGTTGGTCAGCGGCTGGGGCTGGTGATGGTGGTGGCCGTTGGACGACGACTCGCTGACGCCGGAGACCATCGCGACGTACGGCCGCAGGTGCACCGCCCCCAGCTCGACCAGGTCGTCGCACTCCTGCCGCAGCGACCGGGACCCGGCCCAGCCGCCCTCGGCGGCGACGTGGATGACCGTGACCCGGATGCCGAGGTCCTGCGCGTCGCAGACGACCTGCGCGAGGTCCTCGTCGCCGCTGACGACCACGGCGTCGCAGATGGCGTTGTTGCGGGCGAGCGTCATGAGGTCGCGGTGGACCTGGGCGTCGACGCCCTCGCGCCGGCCCGGCCTGATGCGCGACAGCCTGAGCTTGAGCCCCGGTATGTCGGCCAGCGCGTCGTGCTCCGGCGTGCGCCGGCCCTCGACCGTGGCCTCGTACCAGTAGCAGCGCAGCAGCGGCAGCCCGGTGCGCTCGCGCGACAGCCCGGTCATGAGCTGGAGCAGCCCCGGGTAGTCCCAGGCGACCGATTCGCGATGGCGCGTGCCGTGCACGGTCATCGCCCCGTCCGCCAGCAGATAGCCGGCGTCCACGAACAGCGCGCAGCGATCCACTGACACCGCCCCTTTCCTGGTGGTCCGACCTTGCTGGCTCTGCACCGTCAGAGACCGGACTCGGCGGCCCTCTCTCAGGGTAATGAAAGCAGGTGATCGTCCGAGGGTTAATCCCGACGATTCGCCCCTCGGCCGTCGATGCCCTGGGCCGCCTAGGCGAACCGTACCAGTTTGTCCCTTTCGCGGTCACGACCGTGCCCGCACACTCAGCGCCGCCACCCCGAACAGGACCACGTCCTTGTCGGTGACGACCGTCAGCCCCGGGTCGGCGCCCAGCTCCGCGCCGACCGTGTCGACGTCCACGCCGAACGTCATCTCCGCAGCCCCGCCCGAGGAGCCGTCGAAGACGTTGGCGCGGTCACGGTCGCCGCCCTCCGGGGTCAGGGCGCCGCTGCCGAGCGAGACCCGGTCGCCCGCGAGGCCGGCGTCGCCCTCCCAGGTGACCAGCTCCGCCCGCGCGGGCGCGGCGGCGGGGGTGAGCCCGCCGATCGGCAGGCGTACGCGCCGCCGTGGCCCGCCGACGACGGTCGCGGTGTCGAGCACCACAGCCTGACTGTACGGCTCGCGCGGATCGGTGACGACCAGCACCAGGCTCCACCCGGCGTGCCCCGACACCCCCTCCGTGACGGGCGCGTCGGCCGCCCACCACAGGCCGGTCCTGCGCGCTCCCGCCGCCAGCATGCTGACGTCGGCGAACGCCTGGTAGACCGGCCCGTTCGGCAGCTCGCGGACGGCCGCGTTCGAGGGATGGACGGTGACGTACGACCGCCGCCCCGGCGGCCGCACCCTGATCGGCCCGGCCCGGTCGCCGCTCGCCGACCAGTAGAGCCCGGCCCACACCACCCGCCCGCCCTTCGGCAGGACGAGCCGGGCGGCGCTGGAGGTGCGGGTCGACGGGTCGTCGTCGCGGTCGAGCGGCGTCATCGGCCACAGGTCGTTGTCCCGCTGGTCGCCCTGCCGCCGCCGGGCCTCCGCGCAGCCCTCGCGCTCCTCGGGGCAGGTCAGCAGGGCGTTGCCGACCGCGCGTACGGTCACCTTGCCGTCGGTCGCGAACCTGGCGGGCGCGCCGGTCGCGCGCACCCCCTCCTCGGCCCGCGCCCGCACCAGCAGCGGCCCGGACTCGACCCGCACCGCGGGGCCGGCGCCCTCGGGGGCCTCCTCGGCGACCCGTACCCGCAGGAACACCGCCGTGCCCTCGCCGGCCGGCAGCGGCGCCCGCTCGCACCTGGCGCCGCCGGCGGCGGGACGGCAGGCCCAGCCGTCGGCCGTCCCGACGGGTCCGTGGAGCGCGGCGGCCTGGTGGTGGCGGGCCGTCGGGATGAGCGTGACGCCCGCCGGCAGGTCGACCAGCACGGCCAGGTCGCCGCTGGGGACGTCGCCGTCGTTGCGCAGCCGGATGCCGACGATGCCGGGCTGGGCGCGGACGAGCGCGCCGAGAGGGCCCACGGCGGCCCGGAGCCTGGCCTGGCCGGGCGGCGTGCCCGCCGGCTCGGCGGACGCGGCCGGAGGCGGCACCAGCGCGGGGCGCTCACTCGCCCGCGGCCCCAGGAGCGGGGACGAGGGCGGGGGCGGAGGGGCCGGGACGGGCGCGCCCGTCCGCATCGCGGGCGACACCGCGACGGGCCGGCCGGCCGGCTGGTCGGCGGAGATCAGGAGGACGGCGGCGGCCATCGCCCCCGCCACCACGAGCCCTCCACCCAGAACAGCCCGCCGCTGCCGCCCGCCCTTGCCCAGCGCGGGCCCGCCCAGCACAGACCCGACCAGCACGGGCCCATCCATTCCAGATCCCAGCCCAGACCCGACCAGCTCAGACCCGACCAGCACGGGCCTGTCCTGTGCGGGCCCGGCCAGAGAGGTGCTGCCCAGGGCGGGCCGCTGTTGCCGTGCGGCTCTGCCGAGTGGGCCTCTGCCCAGGGCGGTTCTGGACAGGGCGGTTCTGGACAGGGCGGTTCGATGCCGGCGCGCGGTTCTGCGGAGGGTGGCGACGGCGCGCAGGAGGCCGGCTGTGCCGCCGGTGCTTCTGGCGAGGGCGGCGGCGTAGCCGCCGAAGAGGGGGCCGATGAACAGCGGGCCCACCATCACCCGGAGCCCGCGGTTGACGTCGGTCAGCTCCAGCAGCACGCCGTTGCACTCCTCGCACCGGCCGACGTGCTCGTCGATCATCCGGGAGTCGCGCCTCGCGAGCCCGCCCCGCACGTACGCGCCCATCCTGCCGAGCACCGGCCGGCACTCGCGCCGCGGCTGCGAGCCGAGATGGAGCTGGAGGTACGCCTGCCGCAGCCCCTCACGCGCCCGGTACGCCAGGGCGGCCACGCCGTTGACCGACAGTCCGAGCAGAGGGGCGACCGCGGCGGGCCCGCACCGCTCGACCTCGACGTGCCACAGCACGGCCCGCCACCGCTCGGGCAGCGACAGGTAGGCGCGGGCGATGAGGGACTTCTCCAGCCCGACGAGCGCGGGATCGACGAAGGGCACGCCCGGGTCGTAGTCCTCGATCCCGCCGGTGGCGAGCCCGGCGCTCTCGACGCGGGAGCGGTCGTGGACGGTGCGGCGTACGACGGTCAGCAGGTAGGTGCGGAAGCCCGACTCAGGACCGCCGCCCCTGCCCACGAGGTCGAGGATCTTGGTGAACGCCTCCGCGACGACGTCCTCGGCCTCCGTGCCGCGGACGAGCTGGCGGGCCAGCGCCCGGGCCGCGGCCGCGTGGCGCTCGTAGAGCTGCCCGTAGGCGGCGGCGTCGCCTCGTGCGGACGCGCGCAGAAGATCCGCGTCGCTGCGCGGCGGTTCGACACTCATGGTGACCTCGCGATTACGTGGCGTTGCCTCGCGCATACATTCCGCACTCCCCGTCTTGGCTAAACCGGGAGACGGGCTTTGACCGCGGAGCCGTACCGGCGGGGTCCGGCCTGACCAGGACCTTAAGCTTGGACGCATGACAGACCGCGACAATCTGCTGGCCGAGATCAAGAAGAAGGCCGTCGTGCACGGCAAGGTCACGCTCTCCTCGGGCATGGAGGCCGACTGGTATCTCGACCTGCGGCGGATCACGCTCGACGGCGTGGCCGCGCCCCTCGTCGGCAGGGTGATGCTCGACCTGACCGACGACCTCGGCTACGACGCCGTGGGCGGCCTCACCCTCGGGGCCGATCCGGTGGCGGCCGCCATGCTGCACGCGGCGGCGGCGCGCGGGCGCGCGCTCGACTCGTTCGTGGTGCGCAAGGCCACCAAGCAGCACGGCCTCCAGCGGCGCATCGAGGGGCCCGACGTGGCCGGGCGGCGGGTGCTGGCCGTGGAGGACACCTCGACCACCGGCGGGTCGGTGCTGACCGCCGTGGAGGCGCTGCGCGAGGCCGGGGCCGAGGTGGTGGCCGTGGCCACGATCGTCGACCGGGGGGCGCGCGAGCGGGTGGCCGGTGAAGGGCTGGACTACCGCACCGCGTACACGCTGGAGGACCTGGGGCTCTGAGCGGCGCTCAGCCGCCGGAGGCGCGCACCGTGAACGCCTGCCTGGCGCCCGGCTCGCCCTGCGGGCGGGGCAGGCCGTTCTCGGTGACGCGGACGGTGCCCCCGTCGCTCACCACGACGTCCAGCTCGGTCTCGAAGTAGTTGACCTCTTCGCCCCTGCTCATCTCGCGGTGCTGGAGCACGTCGCCGCCCGGCACCCGTACGGTGACGGTGGGGCACGTCTCCGCCAGGCACTCGATGCGCACGGTCGGCACCCGCGCGCCCGGTTCGCCCACGGGGGTGGCCGGCGCGGAGGCGCGCTCGCGCTCGGCCTGCGACGGCGCGCTGAGCGTGCCGATCAGCGCCCGCGCGCCGACGACCAGGAGTGTCACCAGGGCAACCGCCGCGAGGACGGCGAGCGCCAGGCGGGCGAGGCCCATCGGATCCGACCTGTGGCGTCCCACACAGGGAGCGTACCGCGTGGTATGCGGCTCTTCCCGATCTCCGCCGGCTCAGATCTAGAAAGGGTCGCCGACGCGGTGGTGCTTGCCGTTGGGGGAAGGCAGCCGCTTGGCCTCGCGGCGCTTCTTGATCACCTCGACGAAGATCGGGATGAGCGAGATCAGGACGATGAGGAACACGCCCGGCAGGATGTACTTGTCGATCTGCTTCGGATCGACCTGGCCGCCGAGGTAGTGGCCGAGCAGGAGCAGGCTCTCGACCCAGACGACGCCGCCGATGACGTTCCACACGAAGAAGCGCCGGGGGTGCATCTCCAGGACGCCCGCGACGGGGTTCATGAACGTGCGCACGATCGGCACGAACCTCGCCAGGACGACCGCCTTGGCGGGGCCGAACTTCTCGAAGAACTCCTCGGCCCGGAGCACGTGCTCCTTCTTGAACAACTTCGAATCGGGTTTCTCGAACATCCTCCGCCCGAAACGCGCACCCAGGAAATGCCCGAGCTGGGCGCCGGCGATGGCGCACAGCGGGGTGCCGACCACCAGGAGCGGGAACGAGAGCGGCTCGATGCCCATGCCCGCCGCCACGGATGCGGAGCTGAAAATCCCCGCGGCCACCAACAACGAGTCGCCGGGCAGGAAGAATCCGAGCAGAAGACCCGTCTCTGCGAAGATGATGGCCAGCACACCGATCGTGGCGAAAGTGCCGAGAATGGTGAGCCACCACGTCGGGTCGAGGAGATTCAAGAGCCAGTCCACGGGCAGAGCCTACCCTTAGCGGGCACTCGGGACGTGTCCCCCGCACGGGCGTTGTCTCTACCACCACGGGTAGTGAGCCGGAATACTGGGCCCTGGCGCACAGCCGTTACTTCTCAGGGAGATGATCATGCCTATTGCGACTCCAGAGGTCTACGCTGAGATGCTCGACCGGGCCAAGGCCGGCGGATTCGCCTACCCGGCGATCAACGTGACCTCATCGCAGACGTTGAACGCCGCCCTGCGCGGGTTCGCCGAGGCGGAGAGCGACGGCATCGTCCAGGTCTCCACGGGCGGCGCGGAGTTCCTGTCCGGCACGACGGTCAAGGACATGGTCACGGGTGCGACCGCGTTGGCCGAGTACGCCCGCATCGTCGCCGAGAAATACCCCGTCACCGTGGCCCTGCACACCGACCACTGCCCGAAGAACAAGCTCGACGGCTTCATGCGGCCGCTGATCGACATCTCGCTGGAGCGGGTGTCCAAGGGCCTCGACCCGCTCTTCCAGTCGCACATGTGGGACGGCTCCGCCGTACCGCTGGAGGAGAACCTGGAGATCGCCAAGGAGCTCCTGGACAAGTGCGCGCGGGCCAGGATCATCATGGAGATGGAGATCGGGGTCGTCGGCGGCGAGGAGGACGGCGTCGTCGGCGAGATCAACGAGAAGCTCTACACCACGAGCGAGGACGCGCTGGCCACCGCCGAGGCGGTCGGCGTCGGCGACAACGGCCGCTACATGCTGGCCGCGACCTTCGGCAACGTGCACGGCGTCTACAAGCCGGGCCACGTCAAGCTGCGGCCGGGCGTGCTGAAGGAGATCCAGGAGGCGGTCGGCGCCAAGTACGGCAAGGACAAGCCCTTCGACCTGGTCTTCCACGGCGGCTCCGGCTCGACCCTGGAGGAGATCCAGGAGGCCATCTCCTACGGCGTGGTCAAGATGAACATCGACACCGACACGCAATACGCCTTCACCCGCCCGATCGCCGACCACATGTTCCGCAACTACGACGGCGTGCTCAAGGTGGACGGCGAGGTCGGCAACAAGAAGACCTACGACCCGCGCTCGTACGGCAAGGCCGCCGAGACCGGCATGGCCGCCCGCGTCGTCGAGGCGTGCCGGCACCTGAAGAGCGCTGGGACGAAGATCTCGTAGCCACGCGCCTGGCCCGGCGGGTATGACTTGTCCTATGGATAACCTTCTCGCCGGGCCGCCCCCGACTCATCTGCCGGACCTGCCCGAGGCCAGGGAGGCGCTGGAGTCCGGCGCCAAGGCCTCCGACGTGGCCGCCCGCTACCCCGCCCACCCGGCGGCGTGGGCCGCGCTGGCGGAGGAGTACTTCGCCCAGGGGCACGCGGTCACCTCCTACGCCTTCGCGCGCACCGGCTACCACCGCGGTCTCGACCAGCTCCGCCGCAACGGCTGGAAGGGACACGGGCCCATCCCCTGGGAGCACGAGCCCAACCGCGGCTTCCTCCGCTGCCTGTACTCCCTGGCCAGGGCCGCGCAGGCGATCGGCGAGAAGGACGAGGCCGAACGCTGCCTGCAGTTCCTCAAGGACAGCACAGAAACCGGCTACGAGGCCCTGACGAAGGGGTAGGAGCCGCGCGGCCCCTTGGGACGAAAGGGCACGTTCGGGTAGTCTCTCTACGCAAGAGCCCCTGTCGCGCTTGCGCCAGGGGTTTCGTTTTGTGCTCGGGAGACTGAACCATGCCGGCTGCCGTTCTCGTTGGTGCCCAGTGGGGCGATGAGGGCAAGGGCAAGGCCACCGACTTGCTCGGTGGCGACGTCGATTACGTCGTCCGCTATCAGGGGGGCAACAACGCGGGACACACGGTCGTCATCGGCGACCAGAAGTACGCGCTGCACCTGCTGCCGACGGGCATCCTGTCGCCGGAGGTCGTCCCGGTCATCGGCAACGGCGTGGTCATCGACCCGGGCGTGCTGCTGAGCGAGATCGACGGGCTGGCCGCGCGGGGGATCTCCGCCGAGCGGCTGCTGATCTCGGCGAACGCGCACCTGATCATGCCGCACCACAAGGCCCTGGACAAGGTCACCGAGCGCTACCTCGGCAAGGCCAAGATCGGGACGACGGGGCGCGGCATCGGTCCCGCGTACGGCGACAAGATCGCCCGGATGGGCGTGCGCGTGCAGGACCTGCTCGACCCCGGCATCCTGGCGAAGAAGATCGAGGTCGCGCTGACCGAGAAGAACCAGGTGCTCACCAAGGTCTACAACCGGCGCGGCATCGAGCCTGAGGCGGTGCTGGAGGAGTACCTCGGCTACGCCGAGCGGCTCAAGCCGCACATCGCCGACACCTCGCTGGTGCTGTCGAAGGCGCTGGACGAGGACAAGTTCGTGCTGCTGGAGGGCGGGCAGGGCACGCTGCTCGACATCGACCACGGCACGTACCCGTTCGTGACGTCGTCCTCGCCCACCTCGGGCGGCGCGTGCGCGGGGGCGGGCATCCCGCCGAACCGGCTCACGAAGATCATCGGCATTCTCAAGGCGTACACGACCCGTGTCGGCTCGGGCCCGTTCCCGACGGAGCTGACCGACGAGATGGGCGACTGGCTGCGTACGACCGGCGGCGAGTACGGCGTGACCACGGGCCGCAACCGCCGCTGCGGCTGGTTCGACGCGGTCATCGCCCGCTACGCGACCCGGATCAACGGCGTCACCGACTACTTCCTCACGAAGCTGGACGTGCTGTCCGGCCTGGAGCGCATCCCGGTGTGCGTCGCGTACGAGGTGGACGGCGTCCGCCACGACGAGATCCCGATGACGCAGACCGACTTCCACCACGCCAAGCCGATCTACGAGGAGTTCCCCGGCTGGCAGGAGGACATCACCGGCGCGAAGACGTTCGCCGACCTGCCGCCGAACGCGCAGGCGTACGTGCGGACGCTGGAGGAGATGAGCGGGGCTCCGATCAGCGCCATCGGCGTCGGCCCCGGCCGCGACCAGACCGTGGTGGTCCGCTCCCTGGTCTGAAGCCGCTCAGGCGGCGAGGACGGCGGCGGTCACCGGAGTGTGGAGGGTCCAGCCGAGGGTCTCGTAGAGTGCCTGGCCCTCGGCGGTGGCGACGAGGACGCCGGCCCGCGCCCCCCGGCGGGCGGCGTGGGTCGCGAGCGTGCGCATGACGACGGTGCCGAGGCCGCGGCGGCGATGGCCAGGCGCGGTCTCCACCCGGTCCACGACGGCCGTTCCGCCGGAGACGGCGAACTGGCCGCGGGCGGCGACCTCGCCGGCCGGGGTCAGCAGGCGGGCGGCCGTGACGCCGGCCCGGGTGGTGACGGCCAGGGCGTAGCCGGGCGGGGGCCCGGGCGGCGTCATGCGGGCCAGGCCGGCCAGGCGGGTGGTCATCATGGACTCGTGGTCCTTGACGAGCCAGGGCCGGGGCAGCAGCGGGGCGATCGCGTCGGCGGGGGCGCAGAGCTTGAGCCAGGTGCCCGGCGTGGTGAGCGTGGCGGTGAGGCGGCGCACGGTCTCCGGCGTGGGGTCGGCGACGATGTGCCGGGCGACGTGGCCGGGCAGGCCGACGTCCACGCGGAGGCCCCACGGTACGCGTACCGGCTTGGGGGTGCCGCGGGAGATGACCCAGCCATCAACCCATGCCCGAACTATTGGGAAATGGGCAGGTTTAAGGACCTTTGCCATAAAGAACAGCCTATTGTCCCTTGAGGCGGGTCCGACCGGGCGTAGCAGGATAAAAAGGACACGGCGTGGCACTGCCTCTGGACGCCCCGCTCCAGATAGGGTCCCGGTTGTGCGCGTTGAGATTCATGGTCACCGGGGCGCCCGGGGCCTGTGGCCGGAGAACACCCTGCCGGGGATGAGCCGCACGATGGAGCTCGGCGTTCACGCGCTGGAGCTCGACGTGGCGCTCACCGCCGACCGGCGCCTCGTGCTCACGCACGACCTGACGGTCTCCGCGGTGACCAGCGCCGACCGGCGGCCGCTGCGCGAGGGCGATCCCCTCCACCCCTACGTCGGCAAGCCGATCAACGCCCTCACGCTGGCCCAGCTCCACACGCTCGACGTCGGCGTACGGCTGCCGCGCCACCCCGGCGACCCGTTCGCGCTCACCCAGGTCGCCATGCCGGAGACCAGGATGCCGACGCTCGGCGCGGTGCTCGGGCTGGTCAACGCCTACGACGCCGAGAGCGTGCGGCTGCACGTCGAGCTGAAGTCCGACCCCACGAGGCCGGAGCTGACGGCCGACCCCGAGATGTTCACCGAGCTCGTGGTGGACGAGCTCGACCGGCACGGCCGGCTCGGCAACGTCGCCGTGCTCAGCTTCGACTGGCGCGTCATCCGGCACGCCGCCCGCATCGCGCCCGGCGTGCGCCGCTTCGCGCTCATCGAGCCCGACACCCTGCACTGGCACGACGACCTCGGCGCCGACGTGCCAGCCGCCGCCCGCGCGGCCGGGGCCACCACGCTCTCGCCCGAGCACGTCATGGTGGACGAGAAGCTGATGGCACAGGCCGCCGCCGCCGGCCTCGACGTCGCCGTGTGGACGGTCAACGACGTGGCGCTCGGGGCCAGGATGCTCGACCTCGGCGTGTCCGGCATCGTGACCGACTACCCCGACCGCATGCGCGAGCTGTGGCGCGAGCGGGGGCTGGAGCTGCCCCAGCCCGTCGCCCCGCTCAAGCCGGTCGGCGTCTGAGCGTTCGAAGCCGACCGTTCAGAGCCAGCCGTTGCGGCGGAAGCCGCGGTGCAGGAGCACGCAGGCGGTGATCATCACGGCCAGCACCGCCGGATAGCCCCACACCTGCTTGGTCTCCGGCATGAAGTCGAAGTTCATCCCGTAGATGCCGGCGATCATGGTGGGCACCGCCAGGATGGCCACCCACGAGGAGATCTTGCGCATGTCCTCGTTGGCGAGGGCGTTCGAACGGGCGAGCGCGGCCTGCAGGATCGAACTGCACAGCTCGTTGGAGGACTCCACCTGCTCGCACACCCTCGACAGGTGGTCGCCGACGTCGCGGAAGTACTCGCGCATCTCCGCCGGGATCACCCGCCGCTGCGGCAGCGCGGACAGCGGCGCCTGCAACGGCGTGACCCCCCGCTTCATCTCCAGCATCTCCCGCTTGAGCTGGTAGATCCGGTTGATGTCACGGGAGCTGACGTCGGCGAAGACGGTGGCCTCGACCTCTTCGAGTTCGAGCTGCATGAGGTCGGCCACCTGGAGGTACTGGTCGACCACGTGGTCGGCGATGGCGTGCAGCACGCCGGCCGGGCCGCGGTTCATCAGCTTGGGCTTGTCCTCAAGGCGCTCGCGCACGATCGTGAGCGGGCAGTGCTCGCCGTGCCGCACCGTGACGACGAAGTCGGCGCCGAGGAAGACCATGATCTCGCCGGTGGCGATGATCTCGTTGTTGCCGCTCGACTGGTCGTGGTCGAGGTAGGCGATGGTCTTGAGCACCATGAACAACGAGTCGCCGTACCGCTCGACCTTGGGGCGCTGGTGGGCCTTGACGGCGTCCTCGACGGCCAGCGGGTGCAGGTCGAACACCTCCGACAGCCACTCGACCTCGGGGGACTCGGGCTCGTGCAGGCCGACCCAGACGAAGGCGTTGGCGCCGTCGGCGTCCTTGTTGTGCTCGCGGACGAGGTCGAGCGCCTCGGCGATGCCCGTGGCGGGCACCTTCCTGCCCCGGACGTACGCGCCGAACTCGACCACGGACTGCACAGGCGGCACGCGGGGAACGGCGACGGGCTTCACCATAGTGTGAGCAGCCCGCTGCATGGGGTAACGGTTGATACGACGGAAAAGCGTGGACGAGCGCATGGCAGTCCCTTTCCGCCCGACATGGCGCGCTCCACGCGACGAAAAAGTCACCTCACTGGCGTGGAGGCACGATCAGGCTGCCGGATTGGAGTGGTCGGGGGCATACGGGGAGTACGTGCAAAAGTGGCACGTACTGCTGGGATCACCAGGATTCATCCCGGACCACCTCCAATCGCAAGAGACGCCGCAAAGCCGCCTTAACCTACCACAGGCGGCTGAACGTAAACGACGATACCCTTCCGGCGGCACACCGCTCAGGGAGAACCGCGCAAAGGTCCGGCGACTCTTCCGGCAATCGGCGCATCCGGGACCTGCACCGGCTTCCGGTCCCCCGGGCCTGCGACAATGGAGCCCGTGCGCGTTCTAGTGATTGGATCCGGAGGGCGTGAGCACGCCCTGTGCCGTTCCCTGAAGCTCGACCCCCAGGTCACCGAGCTCCACTGTGCCCCCGGCAACGCCGGCATCGAGCAGGTCGCGACCGTCCACGCGGTCGACCCGCTCGACCCCGCCCAGGTGGCCGGGCTGGCCACGCGGCTGCGGGCCGACCTCGTCGTGGTCGGGCCCGAGGCCCCGCTCGTGGCCGGCGTGTCCGACGCGGTGCGCGAGGCGGGCATCGCCTGCTTCGGGCCCTCGCGCGACGCGGCCATGATCGAAGGCTCCAAGGCGTTCGCCAAGGAGATCATGAACGCGGCCGACGTCCCCACCGCGCGGGCCCGCACCTGCTCCACCGAGCAGGAGGCCGCGGCGGCGCTCGACGAGTTCGGCGCCCCCTACGTCGTCAAGGACGACGGGCTCGCGGCCGGCAAGGGCGTCGTGGTCACCGACGACCGCGAGCGGGCGCTCGCGCACGCGCGGGCCTGCGAGCGCGTCGTGATCGAGGAATACCTCGACGGCCCCGAGGTGTCGCTGTTCGCGCTCTGCGACGGCAGCACGGCCGTGCCGCTGCAGCTCGCCCAGGACTTCAAGCGCGCCTACGACGGCGACCAGGGCCCCAACACCGGCGGCATGGGCGCCTACACGCCGCTGCCCTGGGCCCCCGAAGGGCTGACCGACCAGGTCATGCGGGAGATCGTCCACCCCACGATGGCCGAGCTGTCGCGGCGCGGGCTGCCGTACCAGGGGGTGCTCTACGTCGGGCTGGCCCTGACGGCGAAGGGGCCGAAGGTCGTCGAGTTCAACGCGCGCTTCGGCGACCCCGAGACCGAGGTCCTGCTCGACCGGCTGGAGACGCCGCTCGGCGGGCTGCTCATGGCCGCGGCCACCGGCGAGCTGGGGCTCGACCCGGTGTTCAGGCCGGGCGCGGCGGTCACCGTGGTGATCGCGGCCGAGGGCTACCCGGAGGCGCCGGTCAAGGGCGACCCGATCACGGGGCTCGCCGACTCCGAGCACGCCTACGTGCTGCACGCCGGCACCACGCGCGACGGCGAGCGGGTCCTCTCCGCGGGCGGCCGCGTGCTGGCCGTGGTCGGCAACGGCCCCGACCAGGAGAGCGCCCGCGCCAACGCCTACGGCCTGGTGTCCCGCATCGGACTGCGCGGCTCCCACCACAGGACGGACATCGCCCTGTGACGCGACCGCTGAGCTGCTCGCACTGACGCTCGAAATCAGCGGTGCATGTCGCTCGGGTGACCTACGATGGCCTGGCGAAGGAGGCGGTGATGACCACGGTCACCAGGCCACACGTCACTCAAGTAAGGCCACCCGAACTTGTCGACATGGCACTGTCGGGTCGCATCCGCCTTCCCTCCTTCCAGCGCTCATACCGCTGGAGGCGTGAAGACGTCGTCAAGCTCTTCGACAGCATCCTCCGCGGTTACCCCATCGGTGATCTCCTGATGTGGAGCAGGCCCGCGGGCAGCGCCGAACTGACGATCGGTCCGCTCACCCTCGACGTGCCCGCGACACCGGAGGCACTCTGGGTGATCGACGGGCAACAGCGCATCACCAGCCTGGTCGGCGCGCTCGCGGCCCCCCCGGACACCGTGGATCCTCGCTTTCGCATCTTCTTCGATCTACGGACGGAGAGCTTCGTCTCAGCAGGACAACGGGACGACGTCCCCGACCATTGGTTCCCGTTGCCCACCGCGCTCTCCAACAGCCGCACTCTCTCCTGGCAACGCGAACGCCCGTGGCTCGCTGAGCAGGATTTCTCGCGATGCGACGAGCTTGTGACCGCCATCCGCGACTACCCGATCCCGATGTACGTGGTGAAGGCGGACGACGAACAGACGCTGCGTGAGATCTTCGACAGGCTGAACAACTTCGGACGCCGCCTGCGGCGTGCGGAGATCTTCAACGCCCTGCACACCGTGTCCGGGCAGATGAAGCCGTCGGGCCTCGCCTCACTTGCCGAGAGCATCAGCGGCTTCGGTTACGGCGAGGTTCCTGAGCAGGTGCTCATGCAGTCGGTGCTGGCGGTCAGAGGCGGCCGGATCGACCGGGACTTCCGTGCGGAGTTTCAGCACGACCGGGACCGGCACGAGTCCTTTCAACTGGCGGAGAAGTCGCTCGGCACCGCGATCGAGTTTCTTCGGGACGAGGTCGGAATCCCTCATCTCCGGCTGCTGCCTTACATGTTGTTCCTGCCCGTTCTCGTGCGCTTCGCCGCATTGTTCGGCTATCCGGAAGGGCGCGCCGCGGAGTTGCTCCGGCGCTGGGTCTGGCGAGGCTCCGTCCTGGGCGTCACCCCGCAGGGCAACACAGTGGCGCTGCGGAAGAACGCATCGGCCGTCGGAGACGATCCGATCGAAAGCGCCGACAGACTGCTCAAGCTGCTGCCCTCAGGGAGGGAATGGCTGCCGGACCTCCGGGCAACCAAACTCAACCAGGCACGGGCGAAAGTCAACCTTTTGGGCATGCTGTCCGTGCGTCCACGCATTCTCGTTTCAGGTGAAGGTGATGACGGCAGGACGTTCTCCGTCGGAGACCCGATAGATCCAGTCCGCCTGCTCGACGGTCCGACCAGCCCGCTGATACCCATTGTGGAATCCGGCACGGAGCTTGGTGGCGGGGTGGCCAATCGTCTCGTCCATCCCAGCACTCTGACCAGGGCGGACATAGATCGCGCGCTTGACGGTCCGACGGCGGTGAACGGCGAGGTTCTCCTGAGTCATTTCATCGACAGCACGGCCATGGAGTGCCGGCGGCGCGGTGACCACCAGGGGTTCCTAGCTCTGCGAGCCCGCCGGATAGCGACGACCATCATCGACCACGTCCAGGAAGGCGCCCTCTTCGGATTCCCCGACGGCCCGGACATCACTCAACTGCTCGAACCCGGAGAACTCGCATGAGCAAGTCCGGCACGGACGCGCACGTGTTTCTGGGTGACCGTCAGGTCGGCACGCTCAGTAATCGCGCCGGCCGGGTGGCCTTCCACTATTCCGACAGAGCGCCGGAACGCCCCGTCCTGGGCCTCCACTACGAGTACGATCCACGACGCGTGGACAAGGCGCCCGGCGGCCAACTCCCTTCGTGGTTCGCCAACCTGCTTCCGGAGCGCGAATCCGGCCTGCGGCGCTTCTTCACCGCTCAACTTGGCCTCAAGCACGTCAGCGATTTCGCGCTCCTTGTTCACCTGGGCCGCGACCTGCCCGGTGCCGTACATGTGCGGAGCGATGACCCTGACCTCGCCGACCGGTTCTTCGGCGCCGGTCCCGAGGTTCGGCGGCAGGCCGCCAAAATGAGCTTCTCGCTGGCAGGCATGCAGGTCAAACTCTCGATGCGGCAGATTCAGCAGGGCGAATACCGTTACGTGGGCGTGGGTGGCGACTGGATCGTCAAGTTCCCCAGCGGCAAGCACGACCTTCTGCCGGAGAACGAGAACGCCATGATGACCTGGGCACGACTGGCCGGCATGAACGTGCCCGAACATCACCTGGTATCTCCGGAGCACCTGCAGGAGGTGCCTCCCGAACTGGCCGGATCCGGCGGGAGCGCTTTCGCGGTGCGCCGCTTCGACCGCGACGGCGAGGAGCGCGTTCATCAGGAGGACTTCGCGCAGGTCTTCAATCTCCTTCCCTTCGAGAAGGACCGGGGCAGCGCCGAGGCGGTCGGCCGGGTGATCGCACGGGAATGCCCGGACGACATGACGGAGTTCGTGCGGAGGCTGACCGCGTGCATCGTCATGGGAAACACTGACGAGCATCTGAAGAACTGGTCCCTCCAGTATCCGGGCGGCCGCGCGAGACGCCTGTCACCCGCGTACGATCTCGTCTCGGTGACGTCGTACGACGCCTTCAGACGCGACGTCCTCACGCTGCCCATCGCCGACCAGGCCGATCCGATGTACATCTCGCTCGACCACTTCCGGCGGTTCGCCGATGCCCTGTCCATCGACCCCGAGGCGACGGTCGCTACAGCGCGGGAGACGGCCGCCCTCATGGCCGAAGCGTGGCCGGAGGTGATGGCCGAGTGCGAGGTGCCCCTGTTCGTTGCTCAGCATGTGGAGACCCGTCTGCGCTCCCTCCCCCTCGTCGGACGCGGTGAACGGTAGTGGCAGACTGACCGTGTGAAGCACGTGCACTCCGGCAAGGTACGCGACCTCTACGAGACCGACGAGGGTCTGCTGCTGATGGTGGCCTCCGATCGGATCTCCGCCTTCGACCACGTGCTGGAGCCCGACATCCCCGACAAGGGGGCTATTCTCACGCAGCTCTCGCTGTGGTGGTTCGACCAGCTCAAGGACATCGTGCCCAACCACGTGGTGGCGCGCGGCGGCGAGGCGCGCGCCGTGCTGTGCCGGCCGCTCAGGATGGTGCAGGTCGAGTGCGTGGCGCGCGGTTATCTGGCGGGCGGCGGGCTGAGCGAGTACCGCGCGGGCGGCGCGGTCTCCGGCGTGCGGCTGCCCGAGGGGCTGGAGGACGGCTCGCGGCTGCCGGAGCCGATCTTCACGCCGTCCACGAAGGCGCCGCAGGGCGAGCACGACGAGCCGATCCCGTACGAGCGGGTGGTGGCCGAGGTCGGCGCGGAGACCGCCGAGGAGCTGCGCAGGATCACGCTGGCCGTCTACACGCGCGGCGCGCAGGTCGCCGCCGAGCGCGGCATCATCCTCGCCGACACCAAGATCGAGCTCGGCTGGGACGCCGACGGCGTTCTGACGCTGGGCGACGAGGTGCTGACGCCCGACTCCTCGCGGTTCTGGCCGGCCGACGAGTGGCGGCCCGGGCGGTCCCAGCCGTCTTTTGACAAGCAATATGTACGCGACTGGCTACTTTCGCCCGAATCCGGATGGGACAAATCCTCAGGAAACCCCCCACCCCGTCTTCCCGACCATGTCGTCGAGCGCACCCGGCAGCGATACCTAGAAGCGTATGAGCGGCTCACAGGGGTTCCCTTTAGCGGATGATTCGGCTGGGTCATCTGGTGCGAGCGACTACTGTTGGCCCGATCAAGCCCTTCCCCGCTGATTTCAAGGAGCCGCACGAAATGGTCCGTTACCGCGTGCGCGGTGGCAACGCACTGCGTGGAACCGCGTTCATCCAGGGCGCGAAGAACGCCGTGCTCCCCATGATCGGTGCGGCCCTGCTCGCCGCCACGGGGCGCACCGTCCTGCGCAACGTGCCGATCATCGAGGACGTCCGGCGCGCGGTCGAGCTGGCCGAGGCCGTGGGCGCCTACATCGAGCTCCACGAGTCCGAGCGCACGCTGGTCATCGACGCCTCCCGGGTGAGCAGCCCCGTGCTGCCCGCCGAGATCGCCCGGCGCTTCCGCGGCTCGGTGCTGTTCACCCCCGCGCTGCTGCACCGCCTCGGCGAGGCGATCGTCGAGGGGGTCGGCGGCTGCAACCTCGGCAGCCGCAACCTCGACTTCCACTACCTCGGCTACAAGCGCCTCGGCGCGATCGTGGACGAGGGGGAGACCGTCATCCACGTCAAGGCCAGCGGCCTGACCGGCGCGACGCTCTACCTCGACACCCCGTCCCACACCGGCACCGAGAACCTCATCATGGCCGCCTGCCTGGCCAAGGGCACGACCGTGATCGAGAACGCCGCGCTGGAGCCGGAGGTGCTCGACGTCATCGACATGCTCACCAAGATGGGCGCGCGGATCAGCGGGGGCGGCACCGGCTTCATCACCGTCGAGGGCGTGGAGGAACTGCACGCGGTCGAGCACACCGTGATGCCCGACCGGCTCGACGCCGGCGTGTTCGCGATGGCCGCGGCGATCACCGGGGGCGAGCTGAGCCTCGTCGGCACCGGCCTCGACCTCGGCGTCGTGCGCTACAAGCTGGAGCAGATGGGCGTCGAGTTCGCCCGCCAGGGCGCGGTGCAGCACGTGCGCTGCGAGGGCCCGCTGCGCCCGATCAACATCATCACCGACACCTATCCCGGTTTCGCCACCGACCTCCAGTCGCCCATGATGACGGTCGCGGCGCTGGCCGAGGGCACCAGCTACATCCACGAGCGCATCTTCGACGGCCGCTTCGCGCTGGCCGGCGAGCTCAACAAGATGGGCGCCAACGTCGAGGTGGACGGCAGCCGCGCGGTGGTGCGCGGGCGCACCCCGCTGACCGGCGCCCGGGTGACCGCGCACGATCTGCGCTCCGGCATCGCGCTCGTGCTCGCCGGCCTCGCGGCCGAGGGCGAGACCGTCATCGACTCGGGTTACCTGATCGACCGCGGCCACGCGCATCTTGCCGGGCGAATGCGCGCGCTCGGCGCGGACATTACACGAGAGATTTCCGAGCGCTAAAAAACGGTGGAAAAACCGCATTGAGCTGCCAAGACATGATGTCGGGCGGTCAACCAGAACGGCTTTCCGGAAAAGTCGGGCGTGACATTACGGCCCCCGCGAGCGATCGTTCCAAAAGAGAGCACTGCAACGGACGGCAGGATGGGACGAACATTGGTCGAGAGGGCCGAAGAAACTCCCCGAGTGTCACGCCCGGGCGCCATGACCCCGGACCTCACCATCGGCGTGGTCGGACCCCACGACCTGGTCGAGCGGGTCATGCTGATGGGTCACGCCGCTGCACCGCTGCCGTGTCGCCTCGTCGCCGCCGCGTACCGCGACGAGCAGGAGGCGCCCGACAAGGTGACACGGCTAGGTCCCGGTGTCGACGCATGTCTGTTCGCCAGCCCGGTCCCCTATGACCTGGCCAGGCGTTCCGGCGTGCTGACGATGCCGGCGACCTACGTGCAACTCGGCGGAGCGGCATTGGTGGCGGCGCTGGCGAAGGCGGCGCTGGACACTCGGATCGACCCCCAGAGGGTCAGCATCGACGTGATAAGCCGGGCGGACGTCGAGGAGGCGTACACCGACCTCGGCATCCCGGCAACGGACGTGCACAGCCGCGACGAGCCGGGAGCCACCGGCACGATCGCGGCCTACCACGAACGCCTGGCCCGCCAGGGGGTCACCACGGGGGCGCTCACCTGCCTCCCCGCGGTGGCCGAACGCCTGCACGCGGCGGGGGTGCCGGTCATCAGGATCCGGCCCACCTCGGCGGCGGTGCGCACCGCGCTGCACACCGCGGCGCTGCTCGGCGCGCACCACCGGCTGGAGGAGTCGCAGCTCACCGTGGTGCTGGTGGAGGTGCCGACGCTGCGCGAGCCCGTACGCCGCGCCGCGCCCCGCTACTGGCGCGACGAGCTGCGGCTGTCGCTGCACCGGCTGCTGGTCCAGGAGTCGAACCGGATCAACGCCACCGTCTGGCCGATCGACGATCACAGCTACCTGGTCACCGCGACCAGGGGCTCGATCGCGGCGGCCACCGACGGGTTCCGGGTGTTGCCGTTCGCCGCCAGGATCCGCGACGAGCTGGGGCTGGCGGTCGAAGTGGGCGTGGGCATGGGGCGCACGACGCACGACGCGGAGTCGCACGCGCGGGCCGCGCTGGCCCGTACCCAGGCGGGCAAGCAGGCACAGGGCTTCGCCGTGGACCGCGAGGGGCGGGCGCTCATCCCGGCCCCGCGGATGCCACCGGCCGGTGCCACCGCGCTGAAACCCAAGGGCGTGGAGGTGCTGGCCAGGCTGGCGGCGAAGCTGGAGGGCGGCGACACGGTGGTGGACGCGGAAGGAGCGGGCAAGATGCTGGGGGTCACCCCCCGGACGGCCCGGCGGTTGCTGCGCACGTTGGTTGACGAGGGACTCGCGTGGCCGCTACCGCCCAACCGCACTCCGCAGCCGGGCCGCCCTCGGCAGCTCTACCGGCTGATCGTGGAGAAGCTGGGCCCGAGGTGACCCGCTCCGGCGGGGTCGATCCAGTCCTGGGCAAGGGGTCGCGGTGACCGGCGTTTTGACCAACGTTGTCACCTTTGCGCACCTGCGCATTGACTCTTGCCGCGTTATTGGTTGACCCGGCCGGATCCGGGTATGTTCTCGGACGCCCCCGATCGACAAGATTCGGACGGGGGCGCCAACTTTTTCGGCCATCGGCCGCCAGAAGGCCGCTGCGCGGCGCTGTAGCAGCGCTGCGCAGCGCCGCCGGCTCCGCGACGGGTTCCGGTCAGCAGCCGCAGGCGATGGCCTCCACCGGTGCCGTGAGCGCGTCGACCGGGCGGCGGGTGACGCCGGAGGCGGTCTCGATCTCGAAGCCCTCCCGCGCCCAGTACTCGAAGCCGCCGATCATCTCCTTGACCTGGTAGCCGAGCCGGGCGAACTCCAGGGCGGCGCGGGTCGCGCCATTGCAGCCCGGCCCCCAGCAGTAGGTGACCACCTGGGCGTCCGGCGGGACGAGCGCGGCAGCCCGCGCGGCGATCTCGCGGGTGGGCAGGTGGACCGCGCCGGGCACGTGCCCCTGGTCCCAGCTCTCCCCGCTGCGGGAGTCGACGACCACGAGGCCGGGCCGGCGCGCGGCGAGGTCGGCGGCGACGTCGGAGACGTCGGTCTCGAACGTCAGGCGGCCGGCGAAGTGGGCGACGGCCTCGGCGTTGATCGCGGACATGGGGACTCCTCCCGGTACGGACTTCCGGACGCCGCGATCCTGACAGCCGGTGCAGGACACCCGACAGTGGCACGAATGCCGACTATCGCTCACATTTCGCCACCCATCCCACAGTCCGATACCCGCGAGCGTTCTGTCGGACCCGCCGGGTAAGGTCATGAGCCATGCCTGGCAACACTGCTGACACCCCCCGCCCGCTGATGGTCTGGGGCGCGTTGGCCATCGTCTACGTGGTGTGGGGCTCGACCTACCTCGGCATCAAGATCGCCATCGAGACCATGCCGCCGATGCTCAGCGGCTCGCTGCGGTTCGCCGTCGCCGCCCTCCTGCTCGGCGCCTTCCTGCTGGTGCGCAAGGGCACCGGCCCGTTCCGCATGTCGGGCCGGCAGCTCGGCGGGGCCGCGCTGGTCGGGGTGCTGCTGCTGACCGGGGGCAACGGCATGGTGGCCGTGGCCGAGCAGCACATCTCCACCGGTCTCGCGGCCCTGCTCGTGGCGTCGGTGCCGCTCTGGCTCGTGGTGTTCCGCATCGCGGCGCGGGACCGGCCCGCGCTGCTCACGCTGCTGGGCGTGCTCGTCGGCTTCGGCGGGGTCGCCGCGCTGTCGATCGGCGGCGGCGGCGAGACGGCGAGCACCACCGGGATCGTGGTGATCCTGCTGGCCTCACTGTCGTGGTCGATCGGCTCGTTCCTGTCGGCGCGCGTCCCGATGCCGCCCAACGTGTGGGCGGCCAGCATGGTCGAGATGGCGGCCGGCGGCCTCGGCCTGCTGGTGACCGGGCTGTCGTTCGGCGAGCGGCTCGACGTGGCGGCGGTCTCGGGGCGCTCGTGGGCGGGCCTCGCCTACCTGATCCTGGTCGGCTCGCTGGTCGGCTTCACCGCCTACACCTGGCTGCTCGGCAACGCGCCCATCTCACTCGTGTCGACCTACGCCTACGTCAACCCGGCCGTCGCGGTCGTGCTCGGCGTGCTCGTGGTCAACGAGGTGGCCACGACGCAGATGCTCGCCGGCGGCGCGGTCATCCTGGTGGGCGTCGCCCTGGTGGTCTCCACCGAGCGACGCTCCAAGGTCAGGACGGCGGTCACCGCCGAAGAGGTCAAGGTCTAGCGGGGAAGCTTTCTGCGGCGGCCAGGAAGGCGTCGTTCGCCTCGGGGTCGGCGATCGTCACCCGGCACCCCTCCGGGTGGAACGGCCGCACCGCGACGCCCTCCGCCGCGCAGGCCGCGGCGAAGTCGGCCGTGCGCTCGCCGAGCCGCAGCCAGACGAAGTTGGCCTCCGAGCGGGGCACCGTCCAGCCCTGCGCGATCAGCGCCTCGCTCACCCGGGTGCGCTCCTTGACCACCCGCTCGACCCGCTCCAGCAGCTCGTCCTCGGCCTGGAGCGAGGCCACGGCGGCGAGCTGGGCGAGGTGGTTGACGGCGAACGGCACGGTGGTCTTGCGCACCGCCGAGGCCACCGGCTCGTGGCCGATGAGATAGCCGACCCGCAGGCCCGCCAGCCCGTACGCCTTGGAGAACGTGCGCAGCACGCACACGTTGGGCCGGTCGCGGTAGAGCTCGACGCCGTCGGGGACGTCCTCGTCGCGGACGTACTCGCGGTAGGCCTCGTCCAGCACCACCAGCACGTCCTCGGGCACGCGGTCGAGGAAGGCCGTCAGCTCGCGGCGGCGGATCGCGGTCCCGGTCGGGTTGTTGGGGTTGCAGACGAAGATCAGGCTCGTCCGGCCGCTCACCGCCCCGGCCATGGCGTCGAGGTCGTGGTCCTCGCCCACGAGCGGCACGCGGACGGACGTCACTCCCGCGAGGTCCGCCAGCAGCGGGTACGCCTCGAACGAGCGCCAGGCGTAGACGACCTCGGCCCCGGGCTCGCCCACCGCCTCCAGGAGCTGCTGCGCCACCGTCACCGAGCCCGGCCCGGTCGCCACGTGCTCGGGCGGCACGCCGTAGCGCGCCGCGATCGCCTCGGTGAGCGCGACCGAGCCGGCGTCGGGGTAGCGGTGGATCTGCCGCGCGCCCTCGGCGACCGCCTCCACCACGGACGGCAGCGGGTCGTAGGGCGACTCGTTGGAGGACAGCTTGTAGGACCGCCCGTCGGGTGCGGCAACCGCCTTGCCCGGTTTGTACGGGGCCATGCTGTCCAGGATCTGGCGGAATCGAGGCATGCCCCTACCTTAGTTCCTGACCGGGACTAATCCTTGAGCGAGCGCAGCATCGGCGGATGCAGCAGCTCGGCGGGCCCGCGCCGGTAGAGCTTGGCGGGCCGGCCGCCGTCGCGCGTGGTGGTGCCGCCGGTCTCGACGAGGAAGCCCTCGGCCTTGGTGACCTTGCGGTGGAAGTTGCGCGGGTCGAGCGGGCGGCCCCAGACGATCTCGTAGACCCGCCGCAGGTCCGCCACCGTGAACTCGGGCGCGCAGAAGGCCGCGCCCAGCGAGGTGTACTCCAGCTTGGCGCGGGCCCGCTCGACGCCGTCGAGCATGATGCGGCGGTGGTCGAAGGCCATGACGGTGAGGGCGTCGACCGGCTGCCAGCTCATGTGGGCCTTCTCCGAGGCGGGCAGGTCAGGGGCGAGGCCGAGGTAGGCGACGCTCAGCACGCGCTGGCGCGGGTCGCGGTCGGGGTAGCCGTAGGTCTGGAGCTGCTCCAGGTGCACCGGCGCGCCGGGCAGGCCGGCCCGCTCGGCCAGGATGCGCCGGGCGGCGTCGGGAAGGTCCTCGTCGAGCTGGATGAACCCGCCCGACAACGACCAGCGCCGCAGGAACGGCGGGTTGTCGCGGCGCCAGACCAGGGCGCTCAGGGCGTTGTTGCGCACGGTGAGCACCACCAGGTCGACGCTGACCGGCACGCTCGGGACCATGCACCGCACGTTACACGCACCGGCGAGCGGGCCGCGAACGGCCGGTCAGGACGTGATCCGCACGTGCAGGGGCTCGGTGGAGACCAGGCCCTCTGTCCCCTTGACGGTGATCCGTACCCATTCGCCGGCCGGCACCTGAGTCCAGTCGAACGGCACCCACGCCGTCGCCATGCCCTCGGGCAGCTCCTCCAGCGGGTCCTCGTCCAGCCAGCCGACCTCGGAGACGACCAGGTCGCGCACGCCGCCGGACCACTCGACGGAGACGGTGCCGTCCTTGAGGTTGTAGCCGCGCACCTCGACACCGTCCTGGATGTCGCGCGAGTGCCTGATGGCGTCCACGGCGATCGGCCGCCGCCAGTCGGCGGTGATCTCCTTCTCCAGCGACGGCTGGCCGCAGGTCATGAAGTCGCTCCACATGTAGGAGACGACCTTCTGGACGTACCGGCCGGTCATGGTGACCGCCTGGTCGAGGCGTTTCTTGTCGGTCTTGCCGCGGGTGCCCTGCGGGGCGCACGGCTGCTCGCCGGACGGCTCGAACGCCTCCACGTTCGCCCACAGGTCCACCTGGTAGCCGGCCTGGACCATCTGCTCGCGGGCCAGCGACATCTCGCGGTAGTAGTCGCGGGTGGAGCCGTGGTAGGCGGTGCCGTACGTGGCCTCGCCGACCACCGGCCGCAGCCGCTCGTCCACCTCGGCGCGGCGCTCGTCCGGCCAGAACAGGCCCACCTTGCCGGTGCCGCGGCTGTCCTGCGGCGCGATGATGCCGACCCCGGTCTTGGCCAGCTCCTTGAACGCCTCCGCCACCTGCTTGGGCGTCTGGCCGAACGGCACCCGCTTGCGCGCGTCCATGTAGGGGCTGATGAGGATGGGCTTGCCCGGCAGTTCCTGCTCGACGATCGTGTGCTGGTCGGCGTAGACCTCCAGCGTCGGGTTCGAGGCCAGCGTGTCCGACATCTGCACCTCGAACGGCTGGTAGACGCCGCCCAGGGATTCACGGTCGGCGACGCGAGCGCCGTAGTCCTGGAGGATCCGCCGGGTGAGGGTGGTCAGCGTGCCGAGGTGCTTCTTGTTGGCCCTGATCGGGGTGTCGGGGTCGCGGGGCGCGAGCGGCAGCGCGGGGAAGACGCGCATGCCGAACCGGTCGCCGAGGTCGAGGAGCTGGGTCAGGCTGTCGGTCTCGGCGCCGGCGACGAGGATCAGGTCGTAGGGGGCGCCCTTGGCGGAGAAGTCGCAGGTGGAGTCGTCCGAGCCGTCCGGCTGGGTGATGATGCGGAAGTAGGTGCGCTTGCCGGCCCTGATCGTGTGCTCCACCTCGGGGCAGCGGAACAGGTCGGGCCCGTACGACTCGTCGGTGCGGTAGACGTAGACGCGGCCGATGCGGTTGCCCGGGTTGGCCTTCCTCAGGTCGCGCTCGGCGGCGTCGTGGCAGCTCATGCCGTCCTCGCGGCAGCCCTTGTAGAGGGAGTCCAGCTCGCCGTCCCTCGTCAGGATCTCCCCGGAGGACGAGACCGTGCGGAACTGCAGCCCGTAGCCGATCCTGATGATGGTGTCGCCGCCGACGTCGTGGATCTCCTTGAGCTGGGTGCGCCAGGTGCAGGGGTTCGACTTCGGGGTGATCCAGTAGCCGGTGACCGCGTAGGGGGCCTTCTCCTTGGTCTCGAACGTTCCACAGTCGTCGGTGAACTCGCTCACCTTGGGCGTGGGGGCGTCGGCGGAGGGAGTGGGCGTGCCCGGGGTGGTCCTCACCACGGACGCGACCTTCTGCTCGGGGCCGGGCTGCAGCACGATGACCACGGCGGCCACCACGGCCAGGATCGCCACGCCCACGACGAAGAGGAGCCAGCGCATCTTGGACGACCCGCCGCCCGCTATGGCTTGACCCCCGCCCACGCTTCGAGCTGGGCGACGAAGCGCTTGGCGGAGTTGGGCCAGTGGTGGTTGGCGCGGGCCGCCGCGTAGCCGCGCGCGCCCTGCGCCTTGCGCTCGCGTACGTCGTCGCGGAGCGTCAGCACGGCCTGGGCCACCGCCTTCGGGTCCTGCCAGGGCACGACCACGCCGCTGTCGTAGCGCTCGACGAGTTCCACGGCGCGCGGCGAGGGGGTGGTGATGACCGGGATGCCGTGCGCCATGTACTCGACGATCTTGGTGGGCATCGAGTGGCGGTAGTTGGGCTCGTCGTGCAGCAGCGACAGCCCGGCGAGCGCGCCGTCGAGCCGCTTCAGCGCCTCGTCGTTGGGCATGAAGTCGCGCCACTCCAGCAGGCCCTCGGTCACGGCCTGGTTGAGCACCGGACGGCTCTGCGGGTCGGCGTAGCCGATGAGCTCCACCGCCACCCGGTACGGCTGCAGCAGCTTGGCCACCTCGACCGCCTCCAGGACGCCCCGTGCCCGCGACAGCCAGCCGAGGTAGACCACGCGGTCGTCGCCGGGCGGGGTGACGGAGTCGGGCACCCAGGTCTCGTTGGGCACGATCGGGTGGGCGTCCTTGAACCGGCCCGCGTACGCGGTCTCGGCCAGCAGGAGGTGCAGGTGGCGCTCGGCGGTGCCTTCGAGCAGGCGCGCGAGGAAACGCACCGGCGGGCGCAGCGGCGAGGGCAGCCACGGCTTGAGCGAGAGCGTGGCCGGGGTGTCCTCGTGGACGTCCCACACGACCGGCGGCCGGTTGCGCACGCCCCACACCGCGAACAGCAGTTCGGGGTCATGGATCAGCACCAGGTCGACCTTGTCGCGCATGCGCTTGAACAGCCGGCGCGCGGCCCAGACGGCGGCGACCCGCTTGCGCTGGGCGGCCCGGGGCAGATCGACGCCGTTGACCCAGGGACGCGGGACGACGCCGAAACCGGTGAACGAGGCGGCATACGTGACCTCATGACCGGCATCCACGAGCGCGCGGATCTGCCGATGCAGGATCCTCGCGTCCTCGGGGTTATGCACCACCGTCATGACGAGCACGTGCACTGCGCGCAGCCCTCCGTCGCTACAGCCGCTCGACGCGTTCACCCTCGGCGAGGACGCCGCGGGTGTCGAGCACGAGCCTGGCCTTAGCCTCGACCATGTCGAGATCGAACGCGGCATGCTGCTGGAGCAGCAGCGTCACGTCCGCGTCGACCACGGCCTCGGCCAGATCCTCCTCACGCGGCACCGGGGTGCCGTCCACCGACCATTCC
Organism: Nonomuraea coxensis DSM 45129; assembly: GCF_019397265.1. NCBI lineage: Bacteria > Bacillati > Actinomycetota > Actinomycetes > Streptosporangiales > Streptosporangiaceae > Nonomuraea > Nonomuraea coxensis. The sequence continues at coordinate 250,331 of NZ_CP068985.1, read as the reverse complement.
TTGACGTACGGGTCCGCGAACGAGAGGTCGGCGCCCAGTTCGAGCAGCGCGCGGGCCACCGGCAGTGCCGGGGTCTCCCTCTCGTCCGCGATATCCGGTTTGTAGGTGACGCCGAGCATAACGACTTTGGCGCCGTTCACGGCCTTCTTATGCCGGTTGAGCAATCGCTGGACGCGCGCCACCACGTACGACGGCATCCGCTCGTTGATCTCCTGCGCCAGCTCCACGAACCGGAACGGGTAGCCGAGCTTGCGCACCGTGTAGGACAGGTAGGACGGGTCGACGGGGATGCAGTGCCCGCCGACGCCCGGTCCCGGCAGGAACTTCTGGAAGCCGAACGGCTTGGTCGCCGCCGCCTCGATCGACTCCCACAGGTTGACGCCGAGCTCGTCGCAGAAGATCGCCATCTCGTTGACGAGGGCGATGTTCACGTGCCGGTAGGTGTTCTCCAGCAGCTTGGCCATCTCGGCCTCGCGGGTGCCGCTGACCGGCACGACCTGCTCGATGAAGCGGCCGTAGAACGCCGTCGCGCGGTCCCGGCAGGTCGCGGTGTAGCCGCCGACGACCTTGGGGGTGTTGCGCAGGCCGAACTTGGGGTTGCCCGGGTCGATGCGCTCGGGCGAGAAGGCCAGGTGGAAGTCCTCGCCGGCGGTCAGGCCGGAGCCCTCCAGCAGGGGGCGGACCAGTTCGTCGGTGGTGCCGGGCCACGTGGTGGACTCCAGCACGACGAGGGTGCCCTTGGTGAGGTTGCGGGCGACGGCCTTGGAGGCGCCCTCGACCGCGGAGAGGTCGGGGCGGTGGTCCTCGTCCAGCGGCGTCGGCACGCAGATGACGATGGTGTTGCTCCGGGCCAGCACGCTCTCGTCGAGCGTGGCGGTGAAACCGTTGGCCAGCATGTGCTCAAGGTCGGCGTCGGTCAGGTCGTCGATGTAGGACCGCGCGGCGGTGAGCGCCTCGACCTTGCGGGGGTCGACGTCGACACCGACGACGCGCAGACCAGCGGCGACCGCCTCCTTGGCGAGCGGCATGCCGACGTAGCCCAGGCCGATGACAGCCAAGTCTATTTCTGTCACAGCTGTGCCTTTGGGAGCCGGATACAACACTTCATGGTGGCAAAGGTTATCTCAAGTCCACCTAGCTCACGCCTAATGCGACCGAAACCGTCACAACGTCCAGGCAACACCAAGGTCAACTTTCGGCAAGCGACTGGTAAAGGGACCGGTAGGTCTCGGCAACGCGGCTCCAGGTCCGCTTCGCGGCCACCTCCGCGCGACCGGCCTCACCCATCTCGGCCCGCCTGGCGGGATCGTCCCTGAGCCCCGCCACGGCCTTCGCCAGCGCCTCGGGATCGCCCGGCGGCACCAGCAGGCCGGCGCCGTCGGAGCCGACCAGCTCCGACAGGGCGGGCAGGTCGCTGAGCACCACGGGCTTGCCGAGCGCCATGGCCTCGACCGGCTTCAGCGGCGTCACCAGCCGGCAGACCCGCAGGTCCTCGCGCGGGCAGGCGAAGATGTCGATGGCGTCCTGGGCCTGCAGCGCCTCGTCGGGGCCGACCCGGCCGGGCAGGATCGCGTCCTTGAGCGCCAGCTCCTCGACCAGCGTCAGCAGGTTCTCCCGCTCGGCGCCGTCGCCCACGATGAGCACCCGGACCGGCGTGCCCGCGTCGCGCAGCAGCGCGGCGGCCCGCAGCAGGGTGGCGAAGCCCTCGTAGGCCACGATGCTCGACACCGAGCCGATGACGATCTCGCCGGGTGCGATGCCGTGGGCGGCGCGGAAGGAGGCGCCGTCGTAGCGGGCGGTGAGCAGGGAGTCGTCCACGGCGTTGGGCGCGAGGTGGATGCGCTCCCTCGGCACGCCGCGCTCGACGATCTCGGTGGCCATGGTCTCGGCCAGCGTGACCACCGCGTCGGCCTCGCGCATCAGGAACGCCTCGCGCTCGCGCTGGAGCACGTGCCGCTCGCTGCCGACCCTGATCGGGTCGCGGGAGGCCCAGGTCTCCTCCAGGAAGCCGCGCACCTCGTAGACGAACGGCGTGCCCGTGCGCTCGCGCACGGCGTGGGCCACCGACCCGTTGCGGTGGTCGGTGGCGGCGTGCAGGACCTGCGGGCGGAGCTGGGTGACGAGCTTGGTGACCGAATCGGCGCCCCTGACCATGCGGCCGCGCATCTCGAAGGGCACCTCGCCGTGCCCGTCCGGCAGGTGCCGGTAGTAGGGGATGCCGTCGATCTCCTCGTACGGCGGCGCGTCGGCGTGCCCCTGCATCATCGGCCAGCCCCAGCTCGTGACCACGTGCGGGTCGAGCCCCGCGGCCTTCTGGGAGGTGACGATGCGGTGGGTGCGGACGGTGTAGCCGGCCTGCGTGTACGGCAGCGCGTTGGTGACCAGGTGCAGCACCCGCCCCTTGACCCGCTCCAGGATGGCCACCTTGGGGCCGGGCGGGATCGGGTCGGGGCTGATGGCGGCCAGCTCGCCGCGGTAGTAGGCGGCCCTGCGCTTGATGAACGGGTATTTGGTGTGGGCGTCCAGCACGGCGGCGGCCTCGCTCACCCGGCCGGCGTCCCACAGCGCCTTGGCCTCGTTCCACGGGCCCTTGAGCACCCGCATGCCGAGCTTGCGCACCATGCGCCGGGCACCGCGGGCCGCCGGCCAGGCCACGCTGCCCACGATGGGCCGCAGCCGGGGCGGGAGCGCGTCGGCGGCCGCCTGGGCGACGCGGACGGGGTCGGACTTGACCTTGGTCGCGACGACGCGGGAGACGATGATCGGGTGCTGGACGAAGCCCTTGAGAAGCCCACCGACACCGGCACGGGCGGACTTCGCGGAAACCCTGCCGGCGCTTTGGGAGGAGTCTTGACGACTGGCGTCGGATGCCACGCGGTGACCGTACCATAGGCAGCGTTTTTTCCCTTCCGCTATGAAAGGCGAGGTCATGAGGGAGAACCCCCTGGTCCTCCACGTATTGGGAGCTCGTCCCAATTTCGTGAAAGCGGCCCCGGTGGTGCGGGCACTCGGCGGGCTCGGCGTGCGGCAGGGCATCATCCACACCGGTCAGCACTACGACGCCCTGATGTCCGACGTGTTCTTCGCCGACCTCGGCCTGCCGGAGCCGGTGGCCAACCTCGCGGTCGGCTCGGGCAGCCACGCCAGGCAGACGGCGGCCCTGCTCGTGGGCCTGGAGGAGGTCGTCCAGGAGCACGACCCCGACCTGGTCGTGGTCTACGGCGACGTCAACTCGACGCTCGCCGCCATCCTCGTCTGCGCCAAGCTCGGCGTGCCGACGGCGCACGTCGAGGCGGGGCTGCGCTCGTTCGACCGGGGCATGCCCGAGGAGGTCAACCGGGTCGTCACCGACGCGCTGGCCGACCTGCTCTTCGCCACCTCGCCCGAGGCGCTCGCCTACCTGGCCGGCGAGGGCGTGCCGGCCTCCAAGGTGCACCTGGTCGGCAACCCCATGATCGACAGCCTGTACGCGGCCCTCCCCTCGCTGGACCCGGCCCCCGTGATCGCGCGGCTCGGCATTCCCGATCGGTATGCCGTCGCGACCCTGCACCGCCCGGCCAACGTGGACACCGCCGAGGCCGCGAAGGAGCTGGTGGACGCGGTGCTGGAGGTCTCGCGGCAGGTCCCGGTCGTGGTGCCGGTGCACCCGCGCGGCAAGGCCAGGCTCGCCGAGGCCGGTCTCGTGGACGGCGGGACGGTCAGGGTCGTCGATCCGCTCGGCTATGTGGACTTCCTCTCACTCGTGCGCGGGGCCGCCCTGGTGGTCACCGACTCCGGCGGCGTGCAGGAGGAGACGACCGTGCTGGGCGTCCCCTGCCTCACGCTGCGGCCCAACACCGAGCGGCCGATCACGATCACGCACGGCACGAACCGCCTGGTCACCCCCGCCCTGCTGCCCGCCGCCGCGGAGAAGGCGCTGGCCGACGGCGCCGCCACCCCGGCGGGCGAGCTGCCGGTGCTGTGGGACGGCAAGGCCGGGCCGCGCATCGCCACGGTGATCGCCGCCTGGCTCAAGGGCGACAACCTGGCACCGGCTTCCCAGGCGAAACGCCCCGAATAGCCACCAGCGGCGGCGTAACATGGCAAATCTCCCCTGAGCGTTAGGCGTCATCACCATGGCCGAAACCCCTGAGCCCCCCTCGTTCCAGCGACTCGGTCCCGTCAACTGGCTGCCCGAGGAGCGCAAGGTCGTCGAACGTCACGAGGCGGAGCTCAGGGAGCTGCGGCGACGTCTGGAGATCGCCGAGGCCAAGGCCGCGTACGCGGCGTGGAAGCTGGAGGCGACCCAGGCCAAGCGGACGTACAAGCTGGGCGAGGCCCTGGGCTCGAAGAGCCCGGGGAAGATCATGGACGCGGTCCGGTCGAAGGAGCGCGCGCCGAAGCCGCCGATGCCCGTCACCGAGGCCGTCGAGCTGGCGAACAACCGGCCGCCGCTGGTCGAGGTGCCGGCGGTGAAGTGGCCGGCCGGCCCGGTCAACCGGCCCGACCTCAAGGTCGCGGTGATCCTCGACGACTTCTCCAGGATGGCCTTCCGCTACGAGTGGGACCAGATCGAGTTCGGGCTCAAGGACTGGCCGGAGATCTTCGCCGACAAGCGGCCCGACCTGCTGTTCTGTGAGTCGGCCTGGCACGGCAACCAGGGGCGCTGGCGCTACCAGATGACCGGGACCAACGCGCCCAAGGAGCCGCTGCGCGAGCTGGTGGCCTGGTGCAGGAGCGAGGGCATCCCGACGGTCTTCTGGAACAAGGAGGACCCGCCGAACTTCGACTTCTTCATCGACACGGCCAAGCTGTTCGACTACGTGTTCACGTGCGACGGCGACATGCTGCCGAAATATCGGGAAATTCTGGGACACGACCGGGTGGACGTGCTGCAGTTCGCCGCCCAGCCCCGCGTCCACAACCCGATCCAGCAGAAGCAGGGCCGCCTCCACGACGTGGTCTTCGCCGGGATGTACTTCCGCGACAAGCACCCCGAGCGCCGCGAGCAGATGGAGACCGTCCTCGACCCGGTGCGCGAGCTGGGCCTGCACATCTTCGCCCGCAACGGCGAGGTGGACGAGAAGTACGCCTGGCCGGAGAAGTACCGGCCGCACATCGTGGGCGAGCTGCCCTACGACCAGATGCTGGCCGCGTACCGGATGTACAAGGTCTTCCTCAACGTCAACTCCGTGCTCGACTCGCCGACCATGTGCGCGCGGCGGGTCTTCGAGCTGTCGGCGTGCGCGACCCCGGTCGTCACCGGCTGGTCACGGGCCATCGAGGAGACCTTCGGCGACCTCATCCCCGTCGCGCGCGAGCCGGTCGAGTCGTACAACCAGGTGCTGCACCTGATCAACAGCCCCGAGCTGCGCGCCAGGATGGGCCACCTCGCCATGCGCGAGGTCTTCGACAAGCACCTGTTCTCGCACCGCGTGGACCAGATCCTCCAGGACCTCGGCCACCACGTGGAGCCGCGCACCCGCGCGATCTCGGTCGTGCTGCCCACCAACCGCGCCTCCCAGATCGAGCACGCCATCTCGTCGGTGGCCAAGCAGCTCCACCGGCCGCTCCAGCTCGTCATGGTGCTGCACGGCCTCGACATCGACCCCGTCGTGGTGGCCGACAAGGCGCGCATGGCCGGGATCACCGACGTCGTGGTGCTGCCCGCCGCCGCCGAGCTGTCGCTCGGCGCGTGCATGAACCTCGGCATCTCGGCCGCCGAGGGCGACCTCATCGCCAAGATGGACGACGACAACCTCTACGGCGAGCACTACCTGTCGGACCTGGTGCGGGCCTTCGACTACTCCGACGCCGAGCTGGTCGGCAAGGGCGCGCACTACGCCTACTTCGAGGGCTCCAACACCACGATGCTGCGGCTGCCCGGCCTGGAGCACCGGTACTCGTTCCTGGTGCAGGGCGGGACGTTCCTCGGCAAGGCGGACATGTTCCGCTCCTACCGGTTCGCCGACATCACCCGGGGGGAGGACACCGAGCTGGTGCGGCGGCTCAAGGAGGACTCCGTCAAGATCTACTCGGCGGACCGCTTCAACTTCGTCTACTGGCGCAGCGCCGACGCCTCGATGCACACCTGGCAGGCCGACCACATCAAGCTGACCCGCAACGCGCAGTTCGCCTTCGTCGGGCGGCCTGACGACCACGTGCTCATCTGATCAGCGCGTCGCCCTGGCGAGGTTCTGGTCGGCCAGCTTCGCCAGCTCGTACAGGCCGTCCGGCTGCACCTGGCGGCCCACGACGAGCATGCTCATGATGAGGTTGCCCCTCCGGATCATGACCGAGCCGATCTCGGCGTTCTCCTTGGCGCCCGCGGCCGTGGTGAGGTAGGCGCGCGACTGGTCGCCCTTGGCCGGCATGGGCAGCATGCGGGTCCGGTAGACGACCTTGGCGCCGTCGACGTCGGCCGTGTAGGTGGTGCACTTCTGCGGCAGCGGCGCGGGGAAGGCGGCCGACGGGAGCGCGACCACGGCCTGGGTGATCGAGCCGCGCTCGGCGGCGAAGGCGATCACGGCGGCGGGGGCCTTGGCGACGTCGGGCTTCGCGGCGTCGAGCTGGGCCGCGCCCGCGCACTCCGGACGCTCCAGCCGGGCCTGGCGGACCGCGGCGAGGCCCTGCTGCGTGGACTTGAGCGAGCCGAACGCGCCCAGCTCCGGCCCGTACGAGACGCGCATGCCCTCGGGCACGGGCAGCAGCGCGGCCCGCAGCCTCGTGACGTCGGAGGACGACGCCCCGGGGCCCTGCGCCGGCTCGACGGCCGCGGCGGCGGGCGCGGGCGGGGCCTGCGCCTCCGACGAGCATCCGGCGACGACCGTCATGCTCAGGAAAATGCCGGAAACGGCTTTAAGCATGAGTTCTCCAATTCCTCTGGCGGCATTCTCGTGAACGTTAGAGGAGTCGCGGGCCCGCCACCCCGGCAACGTCGCTATTCGCGTAATTAAGCGGGTTTGTCATCGCCGGACTCAAGGCCCGTCCGAGCCTCCGGCCTGCCGCGAGACGCCCCCGCCCCTCGGCCGGGGACACTCCCGGAGCCAAACCGGCATTCGCCGCCATAGGCCGCGCAAAATGTTTCTCTGGGCGCTGCGCGTCCCGCACCCGCCGATTCCGGGGCTGCCGATGATCGCGCCATGACTCTGACGCCACGGGACCTCGGGATGAACCTGTCCATTTCCCGCCGCGACTTCTTCGACGGCATCGCGGTGAGCGCCCTGGGAAGCGTGGCGTCCGTGAGCGGCCCCGCGGAGGCGGCGCGGCGGACCGCGCCCCTGCCGCCCCCTTCGTACGGCTTCCGCGGCGGCGCTCCCGAAGCCCTCGCCGTGCCCCACGCGCTCAGGGACGGCCGCTTCTGGCAGTACGCGGGCCCGCCCGAGCCCACCGGCGAGAGCTACGACCTCGTCGTGGTCGGCGGCGGCCTCAGCGGCGTCAGCGCCGCCCACGAGTGGCTGCGCCGCCGCCCGGACGCGAGCGTGCTGGTGATCGACAACCACGACGAGATCGGCGGGCAGGCGCGGCGGGTGATGTTCCACCGGCAGAGCGGCCGCGGCAGGACCGGCGCCGGGCTGGTGGACGCGGTCATGTGCGACGAGGAGAGCTTCGGCGCCGACACGCTGGTCCGGCTGACCGGCGACTGGGTCGCGCGGCTGCCGATCGCCGCCCGCGCCAGGGACGACCTGCGCAGGCTCCGCCACGACCCGCCCGACTGGTTCCCCGGGCTGCCGGCGGAGGCCAAGCAGGAGCGGCTGGCCGGGCTGACGTACTCGGCGTTCCTGCTGGAGGCGTGCGGCGCGCACCCGGACGTCGAGCGCTTCTGCCGGACCATGTCCTGCCCCGAGTGGGGCTACGACACCCGGGCGCTCGGCGCGATCGACGCCTGGGGCACCGGCTACCCCGGGTTCGGCGGCCTCGGGCTGGAGAAGGACAAGCCGTCGCGGTACAACTCGCCGACCGTCAGGAGGCAGTGGGGCGCCGGCGACGCCGAGGTCCACCTCTTCCCCGAGGGGAACCAGGCGCTGGTGCGCACGATGGTCGAGCGGCTGCTGCCCGACCCCGGCTCCCCCGACCGGCCGGGCGACCGGGTGCGGTTCCGGCTGTCCAGCCCGGTCGTGTCGGTGCGCGACGGCGAGGGGGCGGCGAGCGTCGCCTACTACGACGGGCACCGGGTCAGGAGCGTCGCGGCCGGATCGGTCGTCCTGGCCTGCTGGAGCGCGGTGATCCCCTACCTGGTGCCGGAGCTGCCCGCCGAGCAGCGCCAGGCGCTGGGCGAGGCGGTACGGGTGCCGCTGCTGCACGCGAGCGTACGGGTGCGCGACTGGGACGCCTGGCGGCGGGCCGGGGTGCGCCGGGTGCGGTGGACGGGGGCGTACTGGTCGCTCGCCGAGCTCGAACCGCCCCGGCGGGCGGGCGAGCCGGCCGAGGTGCACCTGCTGGCCACGCCGTGCCGGGCGGAGCTGGGGCCGAAGGAGGGGGCGGCGGCCGGGCGGCGGGAGCTGATCAGGACGCCGTACGAGGTGCTGGAGCGGACGATCCGCGAGCAGCTCGCCCGGCTGCTCGGCCCGGCCGGCTTCGATCCGGCGCGGGACGTGGAGGGCATCACGGTCAACCGCTGGGGGCACGGGAACGCCCCGGAGTACTGCCGGCCCTGGCACACCTTCTACCCGGACGGGCCGTTCCCGGCGGAGGCGGCCCGCCGCCGGTTCGGGCGGATCGCGATCGCGGGATCGGACGCGGCCCCGGCCGCCCGCGCCGACGCCGCCGTGACCGCGGCCTTCCGCGCGGTGGAGGAGCTGACATCGGGGAGCTGACGCTGTGAGATCCCGCTGGTCCCGGCGGCGGCTGGACGCCCGATGGCTCACGGAGCGGGGATCTTGTCCCAATAATCACGGTAATGAACGTGTTCCTCCCACTGCGCCGGAAGCATAAACGGTGCTAGTCTCCTGTGCGATCTTCCGGAGGTGTATTTACACAAGGTGTGGAAATGCCCCCGACTCGAGGTTGGGACATGGGCTCGCGAAACCGGTCTATTCGGTTCAAGATCTTCTTATTGCTGCTGCTACCCCTCCTGTCTCTGAGCGCGCTCTGGGGTTTCGTCCTCAACCTCACCATGGGCGACGCCCAGTCACTGCTCCGCGGAAGCACGCTCTACCGGACCATCGGCGTCACCACCTCCGACCTGGGCCTTCAACTCCAGGCCGAGCGCATGCGCACCGCCGAGGCGCTCACCACCCGTGAGCTCACCGAGGTCCTCGGCGCCCAGCGCGCCCGCACCGACCGCGCCGTCGAGGACCTCCGCCGCGCCGTCACCGAAGCCGGGGGCACCGCCGCCGACGACCTCCGCGCCCCGCTCGGCACGCTCTGGAACGCGCTCGACCGGCTCGGCCCCATCAGGGCCGACATCGACGCCGGGCGCGGCTCACGCCTCGGCGGGCTGAGCGCGTACAACGCCGTCGTCGACGCGCTGTTCACCGTCTACGCCCAGCTGCTCACCCTCTCCGACCTGGCCATCGTCCAGCAGGCCACCGCGATGCAGACGATGGGCCTGGCCAGGGAGTACATCGCCAGGGAGCAGGCCCTCGTCATCGTGGCGCTCGGCGAGCGACGGCTCACCGGGTCCGAGGTCTCCGCCTTCACCGAGTACGCCGCCTCGCGCCGCTTCCTGCACGCCCGCGGCCTCGCCGGTCTCGACGTGACCCTGCGGCGGCCGTACGAGCGGCTCTTCGCCTCCGAGACCTTCCAGACCTTCATCGCCATGGAAGCGCGGATCGCCCAGACCGGCACCCCGCCCACCAACGGCGCCGCCTGGACCGCCACCGTCGACAAGCTCAGCGCCCAGCTCGACAAGGACGCCCAGACCTCCTCCGAGGTCCTGGCCGCGCGCACCTCCGACGCCGCCACCGCCACCATCGCCCAGATCGCCGTCGCGGGCGGCGTCGGGTTGATCGCGGTGCTCGCGTCGATCATCATCTCTGTACGCTTCGGCCGGCGCCTGGCCGGCGAGCTCGGCGGGCTGCGCGCGGCCGCGGTCGAGCTGTCGGAGCGGCGGCTGCCCGACCTCGTGGCGAGGCTGCGCAAGGGCGAGGACGTCGACGTGAAGAAGGAGGCCAAGGCGATCAAGGTCAGCGGATCCGCGGAGATCACCGACGTGGCCAGGGCCTTCGGCTCCGTCCAGCGCACCGCCGTCAACGCGGCCGTCGGCCAGGCCGCGCTGCGCCGCGGCGTCGGCCAGGTCTTCCTCAACCTCGCCCGGCGCAAGCAGGGCCTGCTGCACCGCCAGCTCGCCCTGCTCGACGGCATGCAGCGGCGCACCCACGACCCCGACAAGCTCGAAGAGCTCTTCCGCCTCGACCACCTGACCACCCGCATGCGGCGGCACGCCGAGAGCCTGATCGTGCTGTCCGGCGCCGCTCCCGGCCGCGCCTGGCGCAAGCCGGTGCCGGTCATCGACATCGTCAGGGCCGCGGTCGCCGAGGTCGAGGACTACACCAGGGTCGAGGTCCAGCCGATGCCGGTCAGCGCGTTCGACGGCGCCGCCGCCGCCGACCTCACCCACCTGGTCGCCGAGCTCGTCGAGAACGCCACCATCTACTCACCGCCGGACACCGTCGTCCAGGTGCGCGGCGACCAGGTCAGCAACGGCTACGCCATCGAGATCGAGGACAAGGGCCTCGGCCTGTCCGCCACCGAGTACGCGGCCACCAACCGCATGCTCGCCAACCCGCCCGAGTTCGACCTGGCCGACAGCGACCGGCTCGGCCTGTTCGTGGTGGCGCGGCTCGCCGAACGGCACGGCATCAAGGTCATGCTGCGCCGCTCGCCCTTCGGCGGCACCGCGGCCATCGTCCTGGTGCCGCGCTCCATGGTGACCGAGCAGAGCGCGCTGACGGCCGGCAGCGGCGGCGAGGAGATGGCCGCGGTGCCGAGCCGTACGAGGAAGAAGGCGCTCGCGGTCGTGACCTCGGGCACCCACAAGGGGCTGCCCCGGCGCGTGCGCCAGACCGGCCCCTCGTCCAAGCTCGCGGAGGCGTCCCAGGGCCCGCCGCGGCCGCCCGCTGAGGAGAAGCCCGCAGAACGCTCTCCCGACGAGGTCCGCGACCTGTTCTCCGCCTTCCAGCGGGGAACCCAACGCGCCCGAGAAGAAGCCTCCGAGGAGGGGCCATGAGTAAGGGGGATGCATGAGTGTGCCGACCACCAACACCGGTGAGCTGAACTGGCTGCTTGACGACCTGACGTCGCGGGTCGCGGCGGTGCGCCAGTCGGTCATCCTGTCGACCGACGGGCTCGCGATCGGCTACTCCAAAGGGCTGACCAGGGAGGACGCCGAGCACCTGTCGGCCGTGGCGGCCGGTTTCCAGAGCCTGGCCCGCGGCACCGGGCGCCACTTCGGCGGCGGCGACGTGCGCCAGACCATCGTGGAGATGGAGTCGGCGTTCCTGTTCGTGACCGCGGCGGGGCAGGGCACCTGCCTGGCCGTGATCGCGGAGGCGAACGTGGACGTCGGGCACATCGCGTACGAGATGGCGATGCTGGTCAAGCGGGTGGGCCAGCACATCACCACCAACCCGCGCGCTGGAGCGTCATGAGCGACAGCCCGCAGTGGTTCGATGAGGAGGCCGGACCCGTCGTCCGGCCCTATGCTCTCATCCGTGGCCGCACCCGCCCCTCCGGGGACGTGTTCGACCTCGTCGCGATCGTGCGCGCCGTCGGCGAGACGCCGACCGGCGAGCTCGGTCCCGAGCAGCGACTGATCCTGCGGGCTGCCCGGGCTCCGATCTCGGTGGCCGACCTGGCCGTCGAGCTGGACCTGCCCGTCGGTGTCGTCCGGGTGATCCTGGGCGACCTGCGTGACCACGGCCTCATCTCGGTGTCGTCGCCCTCCGCCGGAGGCTCGCGCACGAACGAGCGCATTCTCAAGGAAGTGATCAATGGACTCCGTGCTCTCTGAGGATCCCGTCGCGCTGAAGATCCTCATCGCCGGCGGATTCGGCGTCGGCAAGACCACCCTGGTCGGCTCGATCAGCGAGATCAAGCCGCTGCGCACGGAGGAGGTGCTCTCCGACCGCGGGGTCGGCGTGGACGACCTCGACGGCGTGGAGGCCAAGACCACCACGACCGTGGCGATGGACTTCGGCCGCATCACCATCCGCGACGGGCTCGTCGTCTACCTGTTCGGCACCCCCGGGCAGGAGCGGTTCTGGTTCATGTGGGACGAACTGTCCTACGGCGCGTTAGGGGCCGTCGTGATCGCCGACACCCGGCGGCTCACCGACTGCTTCCCCTCGGTCGACTACTTCGAGCAGCGCGGCACGCCGTTCGTGGTGGCCGTCAACTGCTTCGACGGCGCCGACCGGCACACCGTGGACGACGTCCGCATCGCGCTCGACCTCGACGACGACGTCCCGGTGATGCTGTGCGACGTACGCCGGCGCACCTCGGCCAAGGAAGTGATGATCACCCTGGTCGAACACTCCCTGCGCACGCTCACCTCGGCGAACTGACGGGGGCATGCACGACGGCGCGCGGCCGAGGGGCGCTACAGCGCCCTCAGGCCGTTGATCACCTCGCGGAGCAGGCTCTCCGTGGGGGAGTTCGCGCGGTCGCGGTGCGGGCGCACCGCCACCAGGCCGTACTCCAGCAGGTCGCCCAGCAGCACCCTGATCACGCCGACCGGCAGGCCCACCTCCGAGGCCAGCTCGGCCACCGGTCTGGACGTGCCCGACAGGCAGGCGATCACGCGGCGGTGCTGAGCGCTCAGCTCGGCGCCGGACGGGGCGGGCAACCCCGTCGAGACGACGTTCGCCAGCAGGTCGAGCGCCGAGGACGCGGGTCTCGTGCGTCCACGCGCGACCGCGTAGGGCCGCACGACCGGCCCCGCCTCCTCGTCGACCCACTCGTGCTCGCGGCTCACGGTTGAGATCCCCCATCCTGGTCGCTGTCCTGCCGGCCGCGCTGCCAGCCGGACTGGAGCGAGGAGAGCAGCGCCCGTGCCTCCTCGGGCGAGCGCTCCGCCGCGGGCGCCGGCTCCGGCGGCGGGGCCTCCTTGAGGCGCGGCGGCAGGCCGTTCTGGCGCTGCCTGCGCGGCAGGACCGCCGACGGGCGTCCGTCGCCGGCGCTCTGCGGCGGGCCCGCCTGCTCGACGGGCTGCGGCCCGCTGGTCCGCGCCCGGCGCGGCAGGACCGCCGGCGTGTCACCGTTCCGCGCCGAGGGGTCCCCGGAACCCTCACCGCCCCCGAACGGTGAGCCCGCGGAACCGTCACCGCCTCGGAACAGGGAGACCTCGGGGGCCTCGCCGCTCCCGAAGGGCGTGGGCGCGGGCGTGTCGCCGCCGGAGGGCGTGGGTGGGGCGGGCTCCAGGGGCGGCCGGGGGCCGAGGTCGTCGTCCATGGGCTGGGTGGGCTGTGGCAGGGCGGGGCTGCGTCTGCTGGTGTGCACGCGCCGCGGCAGGCCCCCGTTCGCGGCGCTCCCGTTGCTCCCGTTGACCGCGTTACCCTTGCCGGTGCCGTTGGCCGCGGGGCCGTCCGTACGCACGACCGACACGGCCACCGGCTCGAACTGCGGCGCCTGCGGCGGCGTCACCAGCGGCTCGACGAGCGACCCTGGAACGAGCACGATGGCGGTGGTGCCGCCGTACGGCGACGGCTTCAGCGTCACCTTGATGCCGTGCCTGGCCGCCAGCATGCCGACGACCGCGAACCCCAGCCGTTCGGTCTGCGCCGCGTCGAACTCCGGCGGCCTGGCCAGCCGGCAGTTGATGGCCTGCCGGGTGGCCTCGTCCATGCCGAGCCCGCGGTCCTCGATCTCGACGGCGAAGCCCCTGCCGACCATCTCGCCGCGGACCGAGACCTCGTTGCTGGGCGAGGAGAAGGCGGCGGCGTTCTCGATCAGCTCGGCGAACAGGTGCATGAGGTCGGCGACGGCGGCTCCGGAGACGCCGGCCTCGGGCATCGGGTAGACCCGGACCCGGGTGTACTCCTCGACCTGGGCGGCGGCGCCGCTCAGGACGTCCTCCATCGGGATGACGCCGCGCCATCTGCGGCCGGCCGAGCCGCCGGACAGCAGCACCAGGCCCTCGGCGTGGCGGCGCATGCGGGTGGTCAGGTGGTCGAGCTTGAACAGCCGCTCCAGCGCCTCGGGCTCCTCGGTCTGGCGCTGCATCTCGTCGAGCAGCCTGAGCTGGCGCTGCAGCAGCGACTGGCTGCGCCTGGCCAGGTTGCGCAGCGCCTCCGACAGGCCCTCGCGGAGGTGGGCCTGCTCGACGGCGGCGTCCACGGCCGTGCGCTGCACGCTGTCGAAGGCCGCCGCGAGGTCGGCGACCTCGCTGGTGGCGTTCCTGCTGACCCTGATGGGCGGGGCCTCGGCCTCGATGTCGACGCGCTCGCCCTTGCGCAGCTTGGCGACGACGTCGGGGAGCCTGATCTCGGCCAGGTCCAGCGCGGTACGGCGCAGCGCCGCGAGCTCGCGGGTGATGCGGCGGCCGAACCGTACGGAGATGAAGATGGAGAAGATGACCGCGACGAGGCCGAGCGCGCCCGCGACGGCGGCCTGGACGATGATGGCGACGCCGGCCGGCTCCATCCGCTTCAGCAGCCGGTCGCCGGTGCGCCAGACGGCCTCCTGGTATTCGGCCTGCACCTGGTCGGCGACGCCGCGCCAGAGCTCGACGTCCAGCGGCTGGCCGCCGATGGTGCTCTCCACCAGGTTCTCCATGGTGACGTACCTGGGGGAGTAGTAGATCCGCTCGAAGGGGGCGCGCAGCTCGGTGTCGAGGTTGGCGAGGGCCTTCGGGAACAGGTACGTCCTGGAGCCGTCGATGCCGGACAGCATGTGGAGGTCGTGCATGGTGGCCCGGCCGTTCGAGGCGATGATCAGCGCGTGCTCGCGGCTGAGCAGCTCACGGACCTCGTCGGCGGCGATCACGCCCTGGGCCTGGAGCGAGAGCTCGACGTCGGTGCTCATGTTGAGGCGCGAGTACAGCAGGTGGATCTCGTCGGAGATCTTGGCGAACTCGGTGACCAGGCTGCCCGGGGTGAGCCGGCGCTCGTCCACCTTGCGGCGGATGTCCGGGATGCGGTCGATGGCCGAGAAGACCGTCTGGAGCTGGTTCTTCATGTCCGGCGTCAGCGCCGCCTGGACGTCCTCGGCGGCCGCGTTCTGGGCCAGGCGCTTCCTGCTCGCGTCCACCTTGGCGCGGGACTCGGCCAGGGCGTCGGGATCGGTGATGTTGTTCCCGAGGCGCTCGGCGGAGGCCAGGCGCTCCTTCTGCAGGTTGCCGATCAGGCCGTCGGCGTTGTTGATGACCCCGGTCCAGATCGTCTCGACCTTGAGCAGGTTGAGCGCCGCTCCCGATGTGGTGCTCGCGGCGAAGCCCCACAGCGCGACCAGGGAGACCAACGGGATGACGAGCAGCGTCGAGATCTTGAATCGGATGGATCTGCCCGATGCCATGACACCTGCTCCCGGATAGAAGATCGCGGGAGAGAATAGCATCGAAACACATGGTTTTAAGATCGACTAGCGATAAATCTGTGATATGTCGGGAAATCTGCGGCTTCGGGGCCCCTGGGGGTGCCGCTTGCGACCCGCCCGAAACGCAGCCGGGCCAGCCAGAACGCCAGCACGCCCAGCAACGTCACCTCCGCCCCCAGCAGCAGCCGCTCCACGAGCCCGATCATGACCCGCTCCCCAGGCAGGGCCACGTACGTGATCGCCAGCAGCCCGAACCCCCCGGCCAGCGTCACCCACTCGACGACCCGCGCCACGGGCTTCCACGCGGCGTCCGCGTTGAACCGGGGCACCAGGAGCGCCCCGGCGGCCGGCAGGCTCACGAAGGCCGCGACGGACACGTACCGGTGGATCTGCGCCGCCAGGTCGAGGTCCTGCCCGATCGGCGTCGTCGGGATGACCGCCGCCACCACCAGCGCCCCTGACCACAGCAGCAGCAGGCGCTCCGGCATCCCCCGCACCGGAGCGCCCGCCGACCGCAGCCCCGCCAGCAGGGCCAGCGACCCGAGCCCGAGCGCCGCCATCGCGACCTCCGTGACGCCCCCGCGGTCGGCGACGGCGTACTCGCTGACGGTCACGTTCATGGGGTCGAGGTAGGGGTCCGGGCCGAACTGACCGGCCACCACCGCGATCACCGCGAACACGATCGCGCCACAGGCGGCGGCCGGGAGGAGCTTCTTCGCTGCGGTCATGACACCACCATCCCGCCGGCGCCCCGGCCCCGGCATCCGGCGCCACCCCCGAGCCGCCCCTGACCCGACCCTGATCCCCTCAGGGTCGGGGCACGCGGAAAGACCGCGCAGCGCGCCCGGGTCTGGTGGGCGCGCTGCGCGGCGTGCGGGGGAAGGATCAGCCGGTACGGAGCGTGAGCCCGTACGCGCTCAGTGCCTCGTTGACCGGCTGGTGGTACGTGGTGCCGCCGATCGAGCAGTTGCCCGAGCCGCCCGAGGTCATGCCCTGGGCCTGGTTGCCCGAGATGAACGAGCCGCCGGAGTCGCCGGGCTCGGCGCAGGCGCTGGTCCTGGTCAGGCCGGAGACCGTGCCCTGCGCGTACCTGACGGAGGCGTTGTGCTGCTGGATGGTGCCGCAGCGCCAGCCGGTGGTGGAGCCGGAGCGGCAGATGGACGCGCCCACGGACGCCTGCGTGGACCCGCGTACGGTCACCAGCGCGCCGCCGGAGCCGCGCACGTACGGCGTGGCGGTGTTGCCGCTGTCCGCGGCGACCCAGGCGTAGTCGTTGCCGGGGAAGGACGAGCCCTGGAAGGTGCCGGACGGGTTCGAGGTCCGGTTGCCGGCCCGGCCGCAGTGCCCGGCCGTGGTGAAGCCCTGGACGCTGCCCCGGGTGACGGGGAAACCGACGCTGCACCGGCTGGAGCCGATGTAGTACGCCGAGCCGCCGATGATGTTGATGTAGAGCTTCGGCTGCTCGGCCGTCGCCGCCACGCTCACCGCGCCGCGGTCCACGCCGGCGGCGGCGACCAGCGCCTCGGCGGCCTCGACCGTGGGGGCCTGGACGGAGACGGTGTTGGTGGTGACGTCGACGTACCAGAGGGTGGCGCTGCCCTGGGCCTTGCGGGGGGCCTGGTCCAGCTTCTGCTTGACGGCGTCGAGGTCGGCGAGGGAGCGCTGGACGACGACGGGCTGCGCGCCGCGCGCCGAGATGGCCGGAGCGGCGGCGGCGTCCGTGGTGGCGACGTTGAGCTTGGTGGCGTCGGCGTTGAGCCAGGCGCCGCCGTACGAGCCGCCGAGCTGGCTGCTCAGCGCGCTCTCCGTGGCGGCGGCGCGTTCCTCGTTGGCGAGCCGGGTGACGACCTGCGCCTCGGAGAGGCCGAGGTCGCGCTCCATGGCGTCGATCACGGCCGGGGGGACGGACGGGGAGGCGGATTGAGGCGCGGGTTCTGCTGCTGCGGCTGGGCTCAGGGGGGTGGCCAGGCTGACGGCGAGGATGATGCCGCCGGCCAGCGCACAGCGTTTACTCAACATGTGCACTCCTCGGAGTGGGGGTGCTGTCAAGTTAACGGCTGGTAGGGCGGCTGTTCAGATACCAAATGCGTCCCTATTTCGGTGTTATGGCGGCTTTTTGGGCCTGGTCCAAAAACGGACATCTTCCGCCTTAAAGGCGAATGCCGAGGTAGGGCGGTAAGGTCCCGGTGCTGGAGGTGTTGTCGGTGCGCAGCGGCGCTCCTGGTCGGCGTCCTTTCCGGATCACGGCTGTCCCCGCTCGCCTCGCTGCTGCCCGGCCTCGCCCTGACCGGGCTCGCGGTCGCGGCCGTCCTCGACGTGACCTGGTCGCGGATCCCCGGCGCGTACCTGCCGGGCTACGAGCGGCTGACGGGCTTCGGCGCGCCGGTCGCCGGGTGCGTGCTGCTGGCCGCCTCAGTCTTTCCCTCGCGGTGGCGGGCCCGGCCGCCCGCGCCGGAGGCGCCTCCTCCCCCGCAGCCGGAGGAGGAGGCACCCGCGCCGCCGCCGCTGCCCAAGCGGATCCCGTCCCGCTACTGAGGGACGGCCCGCGCCCGGCGGCCGGACAACACGGCGACCACCAGGTACGGCAGCGCGAACAACGCGAACGCGGCCCCGTTCGACAGCCGCCCGGAGACCGCGCCGTACCCGGCGTAGACGGCGAGCGTGATCACGTTGACGCCGAGCCCGGCCACGGACGTGACGGTGGCCCTGGCCGCCCCGCCGATCCGCTCCTGCAGCCGGGCGTCGGCCACGATCCCGGCGAGCTGGAACGCCCCGAACGCCCCCGCGATCAGCACGAACCCGGCCGGATGCCCGCTGAGCGCCCCGGCCGCGAGCGCGACGGCCGCCACCGCGACGGTGAGCCCGTAGGCCCGGTCGGGCAGCCGCGCCGCGGCCCCGGCCAGCAGCCCGCCGGCCGTGGCCCCGATCCAGACGACGAGCACCAGCAGGGGCACGGCGCTCTCCGCGACGCCGGTCTCGACGCCGAGGAACGGGACGTACTCCTCCAGCGCGCCCCAGATCGCCGTGACGACGGCGACCAGCAGCAGCGCCCGGAACACGGCGCGATCGGCGCGCGCCACGGCGAGCCCGGACCGCAGCACCGCGACATAGCCCCCGTCGCCGGCCGCGCGCGGGGCGCGGTGCTCGGGCAGCGTCAGGGCCGTGACGGCGCAGAGGACGCAGGCCGCCACGCTGGCCACGCCGACGACGGCGTAGCCGCCGGCCGCGAAGGCGGGCACCGCCAGCCCGATGGCGAGGGCGTTGGCGACGAGCCCGGCGGCCTCCGCCCGGCCCATGACGGCGGCGTAGCGCCCTTCCTGGCCCCGCCGTTCGAGCTCCTCGTACGCCAGGGCCTCGAACGAGCCGGACACGAGGGCGCCCTGCGCCCCCCACAGCACGAACCCGGCGGCGAAGGCCCAGAAGGACGGGACCGAGACCCACAGGGCGTAACCGGCCCCGGCCAGCAGCGGCCCGAGGAACAGCAGCAGCCGCCTGGACACGGCGTCGGCCCAGGCCCCTGACGGGACCTCCAGCACCATGCCGGTCACCGACCAGATGACGAACAGCACGGAACTCTCGGCGACCGACAACCCGGCGTCGGCGAACAGCAGCGTATAGACCGGGTAGAGCAGGATGAATTCGCCTAAGAAGGCATAGGCGTACAGCTTGGTGACGAGCATGAGGCCCTCCAGCAGGACGAACAGGATCTCCGGGAGCTCGTCGCCCCGGAGGTCCGCGCGCCCCGCGCGGGCCTGCGGCCGTCAGTCATCAATGTCGCTGGGTCATGACCGTGAGTCTAGCCACCCGGCGGCCGGTGTACGCTCCGGACGTGGCCAGGGCAGTGACGGTGGTGGTGCGCTATCGCAAGGCGGTGACGTACGGCGTGCACGCGCTGCTCGCCGCGCTGGAGACCGCGCAGGTCGAGCACGAGCTGCGCCTCGGCACCACCCCCGAGGAGACCGCCGGGCACATCAGGGCCGCCGAGGGCGACCGCGTCCTCACGCTCTGGTCGTTCTACTCGCCCGACGCCGAGGCCATGGCCGCCGAGCTCGCCGTGGTCAGGGAGCTGAGCGGCGGGCGCGGCCTGCACATCGCGGGCGGCGTGCACGCCACGGCCGAGCCGCAGCAGGTCATCGACGCCGGCTGGGACCTCGCGGGCATCGGCGAGGGCGAGTCCACGATCATCGCGCTGGTCCGGGCGCTGCGCGAGGACACGCCGCTCACCTCCGTGCCCGGCCTCGCCGTCAGGGACGCCGACGGCGTCGCGCTCCGCACCCGGCCCGCGCCGCAGCTCCCGCTGGACGCGTTCCCGTCCTTCGTCGGCAGGAACGGGCCCATCGAGATCACCCGGGGCTGCCGTTACACCTGCCGTTTCTGCCAGACGCCGTTCATGTTCGGCGGGCAGTTCCGGCACCGGTCGGTGGCGAGCGTGCGTGAGCACGTCCGGGGCATGGTGGAGCGCGGGCTGAAGGACATCCGCTTCATCACGCCCACCTCGCTGTCGTACGGCTCCCCCGGCCCCGATCCCGACCTCGGCGCCGTGGAGGAGCTGCTGGCGGGGGTGAAGGAGGAGCTGCCGCCGCACGGCCGGGTCTTCTTCGGCAGCTTCCCGTCGGAGGTGCGGCCCGAGCACGTGACGCCGGAGGCGATGCACCTGCTCAAGCGGTACGTCGCCAACGACAACCTGATCATCGGCGCCCAGTCGGGCTCGGACAAGGTGCTGGCGGCGTCCGGGCGCGGCCACGACACCTCGCCGGTGCGCGACGCGGTCCGCATCGCGGTCGAGCACGGCTTCCGGCCCAACGTCGACTTCATCTTCGGCATGCCCGGCGAGGACGAGGCCGACCAGGCCGCCTCGCTCCGGCTCGCCGCCGACCTGGCCGAGCTGGGCGCGCGCATCCACACGCACACGTTCATGCCGCTGCCCGGCACGCCGTGGCGGGACGCCGAGCCGGCCTTCATCCCGCTGACGACGATGCGCGAGCTCGACCGGCTGGCGCAGCGCGGCGACGCCTACGGCCACTGGCGCAAGCAGGCCGAGCACTCCGCGCGGCTGGCCGAGACCGCCAAGAACTACCCGCGCCGCGCCCGGCGCCGGCGCGCCTGACCGGGCTCGGCTCTCGGCGGGTCAGGCGGGGCGGCCCGGGCCGTCGTCCTCGTCGTCGTCGTCGAAGGCGGCCTGGAGCGCCCGCTCCAACGCGTCGCTGACCGGCCGCAGCACCTGCGAGAACGCGTTGACGAGCGGACCGAGGATCTCGGACACCTCGGACATGAGGTCGGGACTCTTGGTCTCGGGAGGCGCCCAGCGCATGGCGTCGGCGCTCAGCGTCTCCCATTCGTCGACGACACCGTCGATGGCGTCGAGCACATGATCAGGATCGCTTGGCATGACCGCTCCCGGCGGCGGAAAAACAGGTCCATATCACCGTAACCCAGCCGGGAACGCGGCGGCCGCTCAGGCCGATGGGAGTGTGGCGATGACGACCCGATGGCGGGACACACGGCGGGAGTAACGCGCGAAGTGTCGGGGGGAAGCCGTAGCGTTCTCCCCGGTACCCGAGCGAGGAGAGGCCGATGCACGACACCGAAGAGGCGCTGTTCCGGGCGGTTCACGGCATCGCGGGGCGGTTCGCCGGCCAGCCCGTGCCCGTGGTCATGGAGGCGCTGCTGCGCGGCCTGCCCAAGGCCCCCGGCCTCGAGGTGACGGAGATCCGCAAGATCGCCGAGGAGATCAGCGTCGGGCGTGACCCCTCGGGCTGGTGAAGGTCTGATCACGAGGCGGCAACGGGCACAGAACGGCACGGCGGGCTACCATTTCTCCCGTCTGACCCAGCTTGCGCTGGAACACGTGAGGAGTCCGTGAATGACGCTGGTCGCCGGGGTCGATTCTTCGACGCAGAGTTGCAAGGTCGTCATTCGTGACGCGGAGACGGGTGCGCTGGTCCGCGAGGGCCGGGCCCGGCATCCCGAGGGCACGGAGGTTCATCCGTCACACTGGTGGGCGGCGCTGCTGGAGGCCCTGGAGGGCGCCGGCGGGCTCGACGGGGTCGCGGCCGTCAGCGTGGGCGGGCAGCAGCACGGCATGGTCTGCCTGGACGAGTCCGGAAATGTCGTACGCGAGGCCCTGCTCTGGAACGACACCCGCTCCGCCCAGGCCGCCGCCGACCTCACCACCGAGCTGGGCGGCCCCCAGGCGTGGGCCGACGCCGTCGGGTCGGTGCCGGTGGCGTCGTTCACCGTCACCAAGCTGCGCTGGCTGGCCGAGCACGAGCCCGCCAACGCCCGCCGCACCGCCGCCGTGTGCCTGCCCCACGACTGGCTGACCTGGCGGCTGGCCGGGGCGCTCGCCTCCGGCGTCCCGTTCTCCCGCGCGGGCTGGGCGGACGCGCCGCTCGCGCCCCTCGACGCCCTCGCCACCGACCGGGGCGACGCCTCCGGCACCGGCTACTGGTCGCCGTTCACCGGCTCCTACCGTACCGACCTGCTCAAGGTCGCCTTCGGGGCGACGCCGCTGCTGCCCCGGGTGCTCGGCCCCACCGGCCGCGCCTACGACGGCGACGTCCTGCTCGCCCCCGGCACCGGCGACAACATGGCCGCCGCGCTCGGCGTGGGCGCCCGCCCCGGCGACGTCGTGGTCTCCCTCGGCACCTCGGGCACCGCGTTCGCGGTCGCCGACCGGCCCAGCGCCGACCCGACGGGCGCGGTGGCGGGGTTCGCCGACGCGACGGGCCGCTTCCTGCCGCTGGTGTGCACGCTCAACGCCGCCCGCGTGCTCGACGCCGCCGCCCGCATCGCCGGCGTCGGCCTCGGCGAGCTGAGCGACCTCGCGCTCCAGGCGCCCGCCGGAGCCGGCGGGCTGACCCTCGTCCCCTACCTGGAGGGCGAGCGCACCCCCAACCGCCCCACCGCCACCGGCTCGATCCACGGGCTGACGCTGGCCACCGCCACGCCCGCCCACCTGGCCCGCGCGGCCGTCGAGGGCATGCTGTGCGGTCTCGCCGACGCCCTCGACGCGCTCCGCACCCAGCCCGAACGGGTGCTCATGATCGGCGGCGCCGCCCGTTCGGAAGCCGTACGCCGCATCGCGCCGACCGTCTTCGGCGTGCCCGTCACCGTGCCGCCCCCCGCCGAGTACGTCGCCGACGGCGCCGCCTACCAGGCGGCGACGCTGCTGACCACGCCGGAGTGGCGGGCGGAGGAGACGGCCACCTACGACGGCGAGGCCGTCCCCGAGATCCGCGCCCGCTACGCCCGCGCCACCGAGCACATCCTCGACTGACCGGCCCCGGGAGATCGGCCGCGGGCGCTCATCGGCCCGCGGCCGGGGCGTGGGGCTCGCGCCAGAGCTCCCGGCCGGCGGCGTCGTACCCGACGACCTCGAACCCCTTCCTGAAGATGTCGCCGTCGCGCCCGTGCCTGCCCCCGAACAGCCGCACGCCGATCCCCCACGGGTCCTTCCTGGCCGCCGCGGTCGCCTTCCGCCCGTCGGGGAAGACCAGCTCGACCTCGGCCGTACGCGTGTCCGACACGACGCCGAACCACCGGTGCTCGCGCTCGTGCAGCAGCACCGGGATCCTCCGCCCGCCCAGGTCCCTGAGGAGATCCTCGGCCCGTACGAGGTCGGCGGCCACCGGATCCCCGTCCAGCCGCCAGATCAGCGTCCGGTCCGGGACCTCGGACACGCCGGCGCTCAGCCCGCCGCCCAGCCGCAGCACCGTGCCGACCGGCTCGGCCGTCGCCTCCGGGACCGTCCTCGGCGTGTGCGCCGCCGTGGCCACCGTCATGCCGTGCGCGTCCGTGAACTCGAAGCCCGTCACCCGCGCCGTGGCGGGCAGGGTGACCGTCCAGATGGCCCGGGGCGCGCCGTCCGGACGTCTGATCTGCCCGGGCGTCCGCTCTCCCGTGGCCGAGACGGCGTTCACCCCGGTGACCTGGTCGCCGGCGGTGCCGAAGTACAGCGTCTCCTCGGGCGGCGGCCACGTCTCGGTGGTCCCCTCCAGGGACGCCTTCCCGCCGACCGGGGCGGCGTTGCAGGAGGACCACGACCCGCCCGTCCTGCTCCGGCGCAGCAGGCAGAAGGCCGGCGCGCCGTCGGAGTTCCGGGCGTACCACAGCTCCACCGCCCCGCCGAGGGCCGGATCGTCCACGACCAGCCGGTCGCCCATCGGCGGCCTGTCCTCCGGCGCCGGCTCATGGGGGTACGGAGGCACGGAGACGGTGGACGGCGCCGGCTGGAGGACGCCGGTGGCCACGTCCCCGCCACCGCCGCCCAGCCCCAACGTCCCGGCGGCCACCGGCACCACGACCGCGGCCGCCACCGCGCTCCCCAGGGCCGCCAGCATCGCCACCCGGCCCCGCCGCCTGTCCCGCGACCGCGCCACGACCCGCCCCGGCAGGCCGGCCGGCGACCGCGGCGCGCCGTCGGCCGCGTACCGGAGCGTGCTCCGCACCAGGGTTTCCACCCGCTCGTCCTCGTTCATCATGAAGTGCCCTCCTCGGCCTCGCGACGGTGGTCTGAAAGGGCGGAACGCAGCTTGCCGAGGCCCAGGGAGGCGTGGCTGCGGACCGTCCCGCGCGAGATCCCGAGCACCCGGGCGATCTCCTCGTCCGCCAGGTCCTCGTAGTAGCGCAGGACGAGCACGGCCCGCTGCTTGCGCGACAGCCCCTTGAGCGCCTCCCACAGCCCCTGCTCCGCCTCGGACGGCAGCAGGTCATGGCGTACGCCGCCGGGCCCGTCGGGCAACTCCCCGAACAGGTGCTCCCGCCTGCGCCGCCGCCAGACGCCGATGTGCAGCCTGGCCATGATCGTGCGCGTGTACGCCTCGGGGTCCTGCTTGCGCCGCACGCGGGGCCAGGCCCGATGCAGCCGGATCAGCGCCTCCTGCGTCAGATCGGCCGCGTCGTGGGCGTTGCCGCTGAGCACGTAGCCGTACCGCAGCAAGGCGTCGGCCCGATCCGCCACGAAGCTCTCGAACCTGGAGTCATCCCCCAAGATCCAACCTTTCCTCGTTCCGTCCCCCTCTAGACGGACCGAGCCCCCGAACTGTTGAAGTTCAGCCGGATGCGGACTCCAGGGTGAGCGTGAGGTAGCGCAGCGCCGCGGCGGCGTCCTCACTGTCGCCGTGCGGCCGGCGCAGGTCGGCGACGAAGGCGGCCACGTCGGCGAGCGGCCACCACCGCCGGTAGAGGGCGAGGCCGGCCGGCGTCACGGCGCGCCCGCTGAGGCGGGTGTAGTGGGCGAGCACCTCCTCGTCGCCGCCCGCTCTCCCCCCGCCGGTGGTGAGCATCCACAGGTCCCGCTCCGGCGGGGCGATCTGCACGGTCGCCCAGTCGATCAGCCAGGTTCCTGCCGGTGCGCGCATCACGTTGCCGGGGTGCGGCTCGCCGTGGGTGACCACCCAGTCCGCCGCGCTCGCGCGCACCTCGCCGGCGAGCCGGTCGAAGTCGGCGAGCCAGGCGTGGACCCGCCCCGCGTACGAGGTCAGCGCCTCGCGGGCCGGCTCGGCGCACGGGCCGCCGGTCCAGGGCCGGTCGAGGTCGGCGAGCGCCGCCATGAGGCCGGCCCTGCCGGGCAGCAGCAGGTCGGCGCGCGGGGCGAGGTGGGCGACGGCGGGGGTCGCCCGATGCAGCCGGGCCAGGAGGCCGGTCAGCTCGGCCAGGTCCTCGCGCCGGTGCGGCCCGAACTCCCCCGACGTTCCGTCGATCATCGGGAACACCGACAGGGCGTACCGCGAGGAGAGCCGCCACGACGTCTCGCCGTTCCTGGCCGGGACCGGAGCGAGGACGAAGCCGAGCCCGGCGTCGCGGCGCAGGGTCAACGCGGTCGTCAGCGAACGCCGCAGCCGGCCGAACTCGTCCTCGCGGCCCGCGTGATCGAAGCCGAGGTCGTCCACCTTGACGAACCACACCGCCGCGCGCCGGTCGGTCACCGACCAGTGGTAGCTGCCGAAACCCACCGGAAGGTACTCCAGCGAACTCGCCTCGACGGCCCAGCCGTCGCTGAGCGCCGAGATCAGCTCGTCCTCCGTCAGGCCCGCCGGTCTGTCCCGCACGGGCGGCATCCTGCCATGACCTCAGGGCTGGGCGCGTACCGCGCGATCGGGTTCGCCAGGTCCCCGACGAGCTGGAGCGCCGCCGACGGGTCGGCCAGGTCGACCATCTGCTGGTTGTCGCGCAGTTGCAGCCGGTTGAGGCAGGACAGCGCGAACGTCTCCGCGAACAGGTCGTAGCGCTCGAACCTGGCGGCCAGGTGCGGGACCGACGCCTGGTAGTCGGCGGCGCACTCGGCCACGGTCCGCCAGAAGGTCTCCTCGTCGAGCACGCCGGCGGCGGCCAGGATGTCGCTCAGGAAGCGGAAGAAGCAGTCGAAGACGTCGGTGAAGATCGACAGCAGCTTCATGTGCTCCGGGACGTCCGCGCGGACGCGGTCCACGCCCGGCGGCAGCGGCGCGTCCGGATCCATCACCACGATCTCCTCGGCGATGTCCTTGAAGATCACCCGTTCGACCGTGCCGCCGTCGAGGACCAGGATGACGTTCTCGCCGTGCGGCATGAACGCCAGGTCGTAGGCGTAGAAGCTGTGCAGCAGCGGGGTGAGGTAGGCGTCGAGGTAGCGCCGCAGCCACACCTCGGGGGCCAGGCCCGACCGCTCGACCAGCGCGCCCGCGAAGGACCGGCCCTCGCGGTCGACGTGCAGGAGCGAGGCCATGGTGGCGAGCCGCCGCCCCGGCTCCAGGTCCGGCACCGGGCTCTCCCGCCAGAGCGCCGCGAGCATCTTGCGGTACGGCGAGTACCGGTCGGTGGCGGCCTCGTACTGGCGGTGGCGGTAGCCGACGGCGGCCCGCTCGCGCAGGACCGTCAGCCGGGTCGCCCGCAGGACCTCGTCGCCTGCGACGATCCCGGCCAGCCAGTCGTTGATCGCCGGCGTCGCCTCCATGTACGCCGCCGACAACCCCCGCATGAAGCCCATGTTCAGCACCGACAGCGCGGTCTTCACGTAGTGCCTGGACGGGACGGTGGTGTTGAAGAAGGTGCGGATCGACTGCTGGGCGAGGTACTCGTCGTCGCCGGGGCCCAGGCAGACCAGGCGCCGCTCGGCGATCTCCGCGGCGAACGTCACCGACAGCTTGTTCCACCACTGCCAGGGGTGGACCGGGATGAGCAGGTGGTCGGCCAGGTCGAGTCCCTGCTCGGCCAGGGTGGCGGCGAAGCGGCCGAGCGTCTCCTCACCGAGTTCGTCGCGCATGAGACGGTCGTGGTCGATGTCGGCCGAGCAGGTGAAGGTGGCGTGGTCGCGGTGCGCGGCCAGCCAGATGAGCCGCACCGGGTGCGCGGCCTCGGGCGCGTACGCGTGGTACTCGTGCACGCCGTAGCCGATCCGCCCGTTGCAGGCCACGAAGCACGGGTGGCCCTCGGTCATGCCGGTCTCGATCTCCTGGAAGGACGCCTTGGCCAGCTCGGCGGCGCCGATCGGCGGCTTGGTGAGCTTGTAGGCGGCGCTGGACAGGGTCGAGCCGATCTCCTCCAGGTAGACCGGGAGGATCCGGTCGCTCAGTCCGAGGGCGCCGCGCAGCTCGACGCAGAACGCGATGGCGTCCAGCGGCAGCTCGGTCCGCCCGTCCGGGGACACCCGGTGCCGGGTGATGCTGCCGGCGTCGATCCGCCAGTGGTCGAGCGGCAGGAGGACGGCGGCGAAGCGGTACTCGACCGTGCCGTCGTCGCTGCGGACGGCGTACCGGCCGTCCGGGAGCGGCTCCGGCGTGAGCAGCCGTTCGTGAGCGAACTCCGACAGCGCCTTGCGGACCAGCTGACGGTTGGCGCGGGCCCAGTTCTCGGGCGTCAGGTGGGCGACGGCCTCGCGGGGGTTCACGCGGTCACTCCTCGGTCCTGCCGGGAACGGGAACGGGAACGGGAACGGGAACGGAACCGGTCACGGGTGCAGACGCTCAGCAGCGCCTCCTTCTCCGGCTTGGTGACGGGGCCGACGACCTCGAACCCGACGGCCGCGTTGAGCGCGTGCACCGCCGTGTTGCGGACGTCGGGCTCGACCACGACGCGGCGGCAGGCCGGGTCGCTGAAGAGCAGCTCCATGACGGTGGTGATCACGGCCAGGGTGAAGCCGTGGACCGGGGTGTCCGCCGGCGCGCACAGGAAGTGCATGCCGACGTCGCCCTCCTCGGCGTCGTACAGGCCGGCGAGCTCGACGTGCGCCGGGTCGTAGCGTTCGACCAGGAAGGCGGGCCGGCCGCCGGCCAGTCCGAGGAAGGCGTCGTGGTACGGGTCCGCCTCGATCCTGCGGTACTCGGCGACGACCCGCGCCAGGTCGGCGTCCTGCATCATCCAGAACGCCGCCTTGGGGTGCGTCACCCAGCCGTGCAGCAGCTCGGCGTCGGCGCCGAGATCGAGCGGGCGCACCGTCAGCTCCCCGATCCGCTCGTCCGTACGGGTGAAGATGATCTCACTCATGCGATGACGCCCTCCGGCGCGCCGAACTCCTGGAAGGCGATGGCCTTCTCGATCGGGTAGTACTCGCGGCCGAGCAGCTCCCGGATGATCCACGAGTTGCGGTACGGGCCCATGCCGAGGTCGGGCGAGGTGACGCTGTGCGCCTGGGTGGCGCCGTTCTGGAGGAAGATGCCGCGGCCGGTGACGTCGATGCTGTAGTTCCTGGCGACGTCGAAACGGCCGTGGGCGTCCCAGCGGATGCGGTCGCGTACGGGCTCCAGGAAGGCGGGCACCCGGTACTTGTAGCCGGTCGCCAGGATGAGGCCGTGGGTGCGCAGCGCGAAGTCGCGCTCCTGCTCGACGTGCCGCAGCCCGAGCGTGTACTCGCCCCGGCTCTCGTCGTAGGAGGCGCTGGTCAGCGCGGTGTTGGTGAGCAGCCGGGTGGGGATCGGGCCGCCGGCGGTCTTCTGGTAGAGCAGGTCGAAGATGTCGTTGATCAGGTCGGCGTCGATGCCCTTGAACAGCCCCTTCTGCTCCTCCTCCAGCCGGTAGCGGGTGTCCTCGGGCAGCGCGTGGAAGTAGTCCACGTACTCCGGCGAGGTCATCTCCAGCGTCAGCTTGGTGTACTCCAGGGGGAAGAATCTCGGCGATCTGGTCACCCAGGTGAGCCGGTAGCCGCGGGCGTCGATGTCGCTCAGCAGGTCGTAGTAGATCTCGGCCGCACTCTGCCCGCTGCCGACGACGGTGATGCTCTCCTTGTCCTGCAGCGCGGCCTTCGCGCCGAGATAGTGGGCGTTGTGGATGAGGTCGCCGCCGAGCCCCTGGCAGGCGTCCGGGACGTACGGCGGGGTGCCGGTGCCGAGGACGAGGTGCCTGGCCCGGTGCTCGGTCGTCTCCCCGGTGCCCGGCCTGACCGCGCGGACCGTGTAGAGCCCGTCGGCCTCGTCGTACGCGACGGAGGTCACCTCGTGGCCGAAGCGGACGCCGGGCAGCCGGGCGGCGGCCCAGCGGCAGTACGCGTTGTACTCGCTCCGCAGCTGGTAGAAGATCTCGCGGATGTAGAACGGGTAGAGGCGCCCCGACTCCTTCAGGTAGTTGAGGAAGGAGTAACGCGAGGTGGGGTCGGCCAGGGTGACGAGGTCGGCGATGAACGGCGTCTGCAGGGTGGCGAAGTCGAGCAGCATCCCCGGATGCCAGTCGAAGTCGGGCCTGCTCTCCAGGAACAGTCCGTCGAGCTCCTCGATCGGCTCGGTCAGGCAGGCGAGACCCAGGTTGTACGGGCCGAGGCCGATCGCGATGAAGTCGTGCGTGGGCATACGGTTCCTCCCGTGGTGGGTCAGCCGGCCTGGGCGCAGGCTTCGAGGGGGACGCGGTCGTCGACGTACCGTCCCGCGTGCCCGGCGATGAGGTCGATGACGTGCGCGATGTCGTCCAGCGTCGTCTCGGGGTTGAGCAGGGTGAACTTCAGGTAGTGCCGGCCGTCGACCTTGGTGCCGGCGACGACGGCGGCGCCGGAGGCGGCCAGCGCCTCGCGCGCGTACAGGTTGGCGTCGTCGGCCAGCTCCCGGCCCGGCCCGTCCGGGGGCAGGTAGCGGAAGACGAGGGTGCTGAGCTGCGACTTGGTGACGACCTCGAAGCGCGCGTCGGCGGCCAGCAGGTCCCAGGCGGCCTCAGTACGGTCCACCACCTCGTCGAACAGCTCGCCGACCCCGTCCGGGCCCATGACGCGCAGCGTCATCCACAGCTTGAGCGCGTCGAAGCGGCGGGTGGTCTGGATGCTCTTGTCGACCTGGTTGGGGACGCGCTGCTCGGTCATGCGGGCGGGGTTCAGGTAGTCGGCGTGGTACGTCGCGTGCCGCAGCACGGCGCCGTCGCGTACCAGCAGGGCGCTCGAACTGACCGGCTGGAAGAAGGACTTGTGGAAGTCCACGGTCACCGAGTCGGCGCGTTCGATGCCGTCGAGCAGGTGCCGCCGGGTGCCCGACACCAGCAGGCCGCAGCCGTAGGCGGCGTCCACGTGCAGCCAGGTCCCGGCCCGCGCGCACAGGTCCGCGACCTCGGGCAGCGGGTCGATCGTGCCGAAGTCGGTGGTGCCGGCCGTGGCGACGACGGTCATCACCACGAGGTTCTCCCTGCGGCAGCGTTCCAGCTCGCGGGCCAGGGCGGCGGGTCGCATGCGGCGGTCCCTGCCGGTCTGCACGGTGATGACGGCGTCCGGGCCGAGACCGAGGAGTTTGGCCGCTTTCTGCACGCTGAAGTGGCCCGCCTCGGAGGCGATGACGCGCAGCCGGGGCAGCAGGTCGTTCCTGGCCGGGGCCGTCGCGCCGACCTCCGCGTACGCGCACGCCTCCTCGCGGGCCAGCAGCAGGGCATGGAGGTTGGACTGGGTGCCGCCGCTGGTGAAGACGCCGTCCGCCGCGTCGCCGTACCCCACGCGCCCGGCCGTCCAGTCGATCAGGCGGCGCTCGATCAGCGTGCCGCCGGCGCTCTGGTCCCAGGTGTCGAGCGAGGAGTTGACGGCCGTGAGCACGGCCTCGCCGAGCAGGGCCGGGATGACGACGGGGCAGTTCAGGTGGGCCAGGTAGCGGGGGTGGTGGAAGTAGACCGCGTCGCGCAGGTAGACGTCCTCCAGCTCGTCGAGGGCGGCGGCGGGGTCGGCCAGGGGGCGTTCCAGGTCGATCGCGGAGACCTCCGGGGCGAGCGCCGAGGGCGAGATCCCGCTGAACGGCCGGTCGACGCCGGCGACCCGGGTGGCCACCCGGTCGATGCCGGCGGCCAGCGTCCGCCGGTAGCGGTCCATGGTCGCGTGGTTGAACAGGTGTTGCCTGGCGCCGGCCGCTTCGGGTACGGCGGCGGCCGATGGGGGATCGACGGGGTGTCCCCAAGAAGTCATGGTCTGTCCTCATCAATCACGGACGTGATAGTTAGGTGAGGCTAACCTAATCTAGATCGGATCGCGACTCTCCAAGACCTCCGCCATGGACGCGACGGACCCTTTGTGCGGCTGCTGACTTAGGTTAACCTAACCTAAGTCTCCATCCCGAGAGTAGATCTTCTTTAGGTAAGCCTTACCTTACGTAGCGAGACGTTGCGAGGACTGTGTGAGCATCGAGGTCTTCCGGGACCCCTGGGGCATCCCCCACCTCCGCGCCGGCGACCCGCGGGAACTCGCCCGCGCCCAGGGACACAACGCCGCCATGGACCGGGCCTGGCAGATCGAGGTCGAACGGCACCGCTCGACCGGAACCACCGCCGCCTTCCTCGGCCCCGACGCCACCGGCTGGGACCGCTTCGCCCGTCAGGTACGCCTCGACGACACCGCCCGCCGCTGCTACCGCGCCCTCGACGACGACACCGCCACCTGGGTGCGGAGCTACGTCGACGGGGTCAACGCCGGGCTCCGCGACGGAGCACGCCGGGCGCCGGAGTTCACCGCCACCGGCCTCGCCCCCGGCCGGTGGGAGCCGTGGACGCCGCTGGCCGTGTGGCTGTCGCACCACATCCTGTTCGCCGGCTTCCCCGCCAAGCTGTGGCGCGAGGCGGTCGCCCAGCGGCTCGGCCCGGACGCGGTCGCGCTCTTCGCGGCCGACGGGCCCGGCACCTCCGGGAGCAACGGCTGGCTCGTGCCCGGCGACCGCACCACCACCGGAGCCGCCCTCCTCGCCGGCGACCCCCACCGGGTCATCGAGGAGCCCGGCCTCTACCAGCAGATCCACCTCGCCTGCCCCGAGTACGACGTCGTCGGGCTGGCCGTCCCCGGCGTCCCCGGCCTCGCCCACTTCGGGCACACCGGCACCGTCGCCTGGGCGATCACCAACGCCATGGCCGACTACCAGGACCTCTACGGCGAACGGCTCCGCCGCCGGGGCGAGACGGTCGAGGCGTACGGCCCCGACGGCTGGGAGCCCGCCACTGCCCACCTGGAGCTCGTCGAGGTGGCCGGGGCCGACCCGGTCGAGGTCGAGGTGATCGAGACGGCCCGCGGTCCCGTCATCCTCACCGGCGACTCCGCCTGGGCGGCCGGCGACTGCGCGCAGGCGGCCGGCCGGGCCGCTGATAACGGCGCCGGGCCGGAGGGGGACGGGGAACCGGCGGTCAGCCTGCGCCACCCGCCCCGTGTGCGGGACGAACTGGGCTTCGAGGCACTGCCCAGGCTGCTGCGGGCCAGGACCGTGGCCGACGTGGACCAGGCGTTCGACCGGTGGGCCGAACCCGTCAACGTCGTCCTCGCCGCCGACACGGCCGGCGGCCTGCTGCACCGCGTGGCGGGCGCCGTGCCGATCCGGCACCCGGCGAACGGCACGCGCGTCGTCCCCGCCTGGGAACGGGCCCACGAGTGGCGGGGCTGGCACGACCCGATGCCCCGCGCGCCGGTCGGCGGCCTCGCGGTGATGGCGAACGAACGCGGCCCGTCAGAACCCCTGGGCGTCGAGTTCGCCCCGCCGCACCGGGCCGGCCGCATCCGCGACCTTCTGGAGGCGGCCCCGGCCTGGTCCGCCGGCGACATGGCGAGCGTCCACACGGACACCTTCCTCGCCTCCGCCGCTCCCCTCCTGAACCTGCTGGCCAAACTCGACGGGCTCACCCCCGAGGCCGCCCACCTGCGCGACCGCCTGCTCGGCTGGGACCGGCGCATGGACGCCTCCAGCACCGAGGCCACGGCCTACGCGGCGGTGCGTTCGGCCGTGGCCCGCCGGCTGGCGGCGCACCCGGCGCTGGCCGCCCTGGCCGAGCCCGCGCCGTGCCCCGAGATCTTCCTGCCGTGGCTCGCGCTGCTTCCAAGGGTGGCGTACGCCCTGGAGACCCTGCTGACCACCGACCTGACCAGTGCACTGGACACTGAGCCGGCCACAGACCTGACCACCGAGCGCGCCGTTGACCGGCTCCCCGGCCTCGACCAGGCCGAACTGCTGCGGGCGGCCGTCGAGGAGGTGGCGGCGACCACCGGAGGAACACCGTTGACGACGTGGGGCGAGTCCCACCGGCTCATCCCGTGGCGGGCACTCCCCAGCCCACCGCCCGACGAGGAGCCCGGACACCAGGCGGGCGGACACGGGGTGGGCGGGCACGGGGTGGGCGGCGACCATGACTGCGTGCTGGCCACTTCCAGCGTCCCGGGCCTCACCGACCACTTCGCGCGCGGCCCGGCGGCGCGCTACGTCTGGGACCTGGCCAGGCGCGACGACAGCCTGTGGGTGGTCCCGTTCGGCGCCTCCGGCGTGCCCGGCGACGCCCACGCCCGCGACCAGCTACCGCTGTGGCGGCGCGGAGAGCTCGTCCCCGTGATCACCGACTGGAACCGACTCACCGAGGAGCGGCATGTCCCCTGACCTCCCCACCCTCCCCCCCACCTCCCCCGCGCGCCGCGCGGCCGTGCACGAACAGGTGATCGGCGGCTTCGGCACCGTCCGGGTCGTTCCGCTGGACCCGGCGGCCGACCTCGACGTGATCTATCCCTGGGTCACCGAGGAACGGGCGAGGTTCTGGGGCATGCTCGACGCCACCCGCGAGCGCGTGCTGGAGCTGTACGAGTTCGTGGACACTCTCGACAGCCATCACGCCTACCTCCTGCACCGCGACGACCGGCCGGTGGCGCTCTTCCAGAGCTACGACCCGGAGTTCGATCCGGTCGGCGAGTGCTACGACGTGCAACCCGGCGACTACGGCATCCACCTGATGATCGGGCCGGTCGCCGACAAGCCGGAGCCCGGCTTCACCGGCGCCCTGCTGACCGCGTTCCTCACGTACGTGCTCGCCGACCCGGCCAGGAAGCGGATCGTGGCCGAACCCGACGCGCGCAACGACAAGGCGATCGCCCGCCTGGTGCGCGCCGGCTTCGTCCTGGGCCCCGAGATCGACCTGCCCGAGAAGCGGGCCCGCCTCGCCTTCCTCAGCAGAGAGACGTTCGAACAGCGACACCAGCGGTAACCCGCCCGAGCTCAAGCGTTCACGCCACCGAAGACGACTTCCTTGGTCTCGACCGTCCCGGCCGTCCGTCCCGGCGCCGCCTGGAAACGCCAGTAGAGGTTGGTGTGCGCGATGACCTGCTCGACCGGCGGCGCGCCCCACGCCGACTTGTCCTGCGCCGTGTGGGCGTCGCCGACCAGGATCGCGTCATATGCCCTGGCGAACGCGCCATGCAGCGTCGAGCGGATGCACGCGTCGGTCTCCGCTCCGGCGACGACGAGCCGCCCGACCCCGAGGCCCGCCAGCACGCTCTCCAGCGTGGTGTCCTCGTACGAGTCGCCGTAGGACTTCTCGACGAGCGGCTCGCCGTCCCCCGGAGTCAGCTCCGGAACGATCTGCCACTCGACGCTCCCTCTCACGAGCTCCTCGTCGTGGTGCTGCACCCAGACGACCGGAACCCCTTCCCTCCGCGCCGTCTCGACCAGGCGGCCGATGTTCGCGACGACCGCGTCACGCTCGTAGGCGCCCTCGACCACCGCGTTCTGCACGTCGATGACGAGGAGTGCGGTGTTCGGGCGGTGCTCGATGGTGGTCACGATCTCCCCTTGCTCACAACGACTCCGACCCGCCCACCGTAAACCGGCCCACCGACAATCCCGGCGGTGAGCGCGGAGTGTGCGGCGATGGGCTCGGTACTCGACGACGAACGTCGCGGCAACGCCATGGGCAGGCAATATACAGCCGCTATACAGGCGTGAATATGGTTCCCCTTATCACGCCATTTGCCCCAGAAGATGCGGGCTTGTCGGGCTTCGAATGCCCATCAAGGAGAACCGTGAAGCTTCGTAGTTTCCTCGCCGCTACCGCCGTTGGCATCGCCCTGCCGGCCATGACCCTGATCCCTGCTGCTGCGGCCGCCACCCCCACCCCTGCCCCCGACGCCAAGACTCCCGACGCGATCGGCACCGCTGCCACCGCCGGCCCCTTCTGGTGGGCTTCCGGTGCCGTCAGCGAGTCGAACCGGATGGTGATAGACGTGGAGGGCCCCTCCACCGCGAACTACGCGAAGGTCCACCTTTGGGACTTCTACGGAGGGGCGAGCCAGTACTGGTATCTCGACAGCGCCCCGGGCCAGTCGAGCAACACGAGGCTGCTGCGCAACAAGTACAGCGACAAGTGCATGGTGGTGCAGGGCACCGGCATCACCAACGGAACGCCGATCAACCAGATGAACTGCGAATACGGCAACACCCGCCAGATGTGGCGGCAGGAGTTCCGGTTCTCGGGGGACGACAAGAGCTACTACCGCTTCGTGAATGTCGCCACCGGGAAATGCCTCGACAACACGGCCGGCGGGACGACCCTCGGCAACAAGATCCAGATCTGGAGCTGCTCCTCGGGCACCAACTACAACCAGCTCTGGTACTGACCAGGCAAGCGGGGCAGCTACGCCTTCGGCTTCGCCGGTGCTCTGCCGACAGGCCGGGGGCCATGGGCGCGGCCTGGGAGGCGCCTCAGTCGACGGGTGCCACCCGGATCAGGTTGCCGTCGGGGTCGGCGACGACGAAGGTACGGCCGAAAATCTCGTCGTGAGGCTCCTCCACGATGGTGACGTCCTTGTGCGCCCACTCCTTGAACTGGCGGTCGATCTGCTCGCGACCGCCGTCCAGTGCCAGGCACAGCTCGCTGGTGCGCGACGGAACCGCGCGGTCCGGCCCCCCGCCCCATACGGCGAACTGGACTCCGCCGGCGAGGTCGAACGAGATGAAGCCGGGGCTCTCGAAGCTCGGCGTCATCTCGAACAACTCCGCATAGAAGCGCGCGGACGCGGGCGCGTCGGAGACGTAGAAGATGAACATGTTCGGGACTGCCATGAGTGATCTCCTTCGGTGTTCCCGGATCGGTCCGGACACCGGGAGCCTGCCTGTCATACCTGACAGGATCCGTCGTGATTCATGGAATTCTGGCCTCATGACACCGGATCGGTTCTTCTCTCTGCTGCTGGCGCTCCAGACCCGGGAGACAATCACCACCGGTGACCTCGCGGATCAGGTCGGGGTCTCGGTGCGCACCGTGCTGAGGGACCTGCGGTGGCTGCAGGAGGCGGGCTTCCCGATCCTCGTCGAGCGAGGCCGCTGGGGCGGAGTGACGCTGCTGCCCGGCGGCGCGCTCGACACCTCGCGGCTCACCCCGACCGAACGAGACCACCTCGCGCTCCACGGGCTCGACGACGAGCAGCGCCGCCAGCTGGGCGCCGCCGCCGACAGCCGCCGAGCCCACAAGAAAGTCGCGGTACGCCGGTCGGCGCCGTCTCTCCTGCCGCTCAGTGCCGTCGTCACCACCGACAACAGGCCCTGGTTCGGACCGGACGCCCAGGGCGCCGACCCGAGTGCCATCATCGGCGACGTGCGCCGGGGCGTGCGACTGCGCATCCTCTACAGGCGCTCGGCGGAGGCCGGGCCGACCTGGCAGGTCGTCGACCCCTACGGGCTCCTGGCCAAAGCGGGTCGCTGGTATCTCGTCGCCGACCGCGCGGGCGTTCCCCGCCTGTACTCCCTCGAACGGCTCGTCGACTGGCGGCCCATGCGCGTCCCGCGGCGGCTGCGTCCTGAGACGACCCTCGCCGGCGCGGCAGCGGAGCTCACCGCCCGCTGGGAGACGACCGACGCCCTCCAGGTTCACGCGGTGCTCCAGGCCCGCCAGCTCGATCGCGCCAGACGCATCCTCGGCTCCCGCCTGACCGTGCACCCTCCAGAGGGTGGAGACGAGGTCGCCATCACGGTGACGTACCGGGAACTCGAGGCCGTGCGCCAGCTCCTGCAGTTCGCGGAGAGCATCACCGTGACCGACCCTCCCGAAGCCCGCGCCCGGATCCAGGAGCTCGCGAGAAGCGTCCTCCACCACTATTCCTAGGGCCCGCGCGGAGTCGAGATCACAAGGGATTGCCTGCGGCATGGCCGGCGGTCCTGGCGGGGGCGCGGTGTTGAGCGCCCGCGACGAGCTGTCCCGTCACGCGTGCGGCCTGCCCGTCGCTCCCGCTTCGGCGGTGGCGCGCCATGCGGGAGAGGGGGCGACGGCCCTGAGTGCGGGCCACGCCAGCAGCGCCAACGCCGCCGCGAGTGCCGCCACGGCCAGCATGGCGCCCGGCAGCCCGGACGCCTGCGCCCAGTGCCCCACGTACACCGGCCCGGCGAGGTAACCGAGATAGGCCAAGGTGGACACGACCGAGGTGGCCGCACCGCGGGCGGCGTCGGGGACGTTGGCGGTGGCCAGGCCGAGCACGGTGGGGAAGAGCACGGCGGTGCCGACGGCGGCCAGGGCCAGCCCGAGCAGAGCCAGGGGGAGAGACGCGGTGAGGGCGACCAGGGACGTCCCCGCCGCGGAGATCGCCGCCCCGGCCGTGAGGACGATCCAGGCGCGACGGGTCTTCACCGCGCTGATCGCGAAGCGGGTGAGCGAGACGGCAAGTGCGAAGACCGCGGGCCCAGCGCCGACCAGCGCGGGTCCGGCGTGCACGGTATCGGCGAGGTAGACGGCGCTCCAGCTCTGGTGAGCGTTCTCCACTGCGAATCCGAGCGCGCCGAGTCCGCCCGCGACAAGCAGGAGTGGCAGATGAGCGCGCAGACCCGGCCGGCTGTACGCGGTCACAGTGCGGGCGTGACCGTGACGGCCGGGATCAGCCTGCGTGCGATCGCCGGTGACGATGGCGGCGCTCGCAGCGCCGGCGGCGAGCATGATCAGCACGTACGGCATGGCCACGGGCAGGCCGGCGGCGTTCAGCAGGCCGGTGACGAGGCTCGCCGCGACCACGGCCAAGGAGAAGAAGCCGTGCGCCCTGGTGATGACCGGACGGCCGTTGGCCCGTTCGACGGAGCCGGCCGCCGCATTGATCGTCACGTCCGCAGCGCCGGACGACGCACCGAGAACCGCCAGCCCCACGCACAGCGCAGGCAGGTCGCGAGCGGTGACGGCCACGGCGATGCCGGCGACGCCGAGCGACGTGAGAGTGATCGCCGTGACGCGATGCCCCCACCGGTCCACGGCCCGGCCCGCGAGAGGCATCGCGGGCAGGGCGCCGGCGGCGATGAACAGCAGCGCCGTGCCGAGCTGGCCATCGGTCAGCCCGGCCTGGTCGCGAATGACGGGCACGGACGCGCCCCACACGCCCCAGAACGCGCCGAAGACAGCGAATCCGGCGTACGGCACCCAGGCTCGGCTGTGACCATGACCGGCGCCTGCTTGTGTATCGGTACACATGCCGTGTAACGATACACAAGATAGGGTGAGGCATGGCCAAAGACCTTTCTCGGCCCCGGCCGACCATGGCGGAGGTGGCCCGCGCGGCGAAGGTCTCAGTGATGACCGTTTCCTACACCTACGCCCAGCCTGATCGCGTCTCCGAACGTACCCGGGCCAGGGTCCGCGAGGCCGCCGCCCGCTTGGGATATCCCGGCCCTCATCCGGGGGCCCGCTCACTGCGCCGGGGACGGGCCGGCAGCCTCGGGGTGGTGCTCGGCGAGCACCTCACCTACGCCTTCGAGGACCCGCAGGCCGCCCGGTTCCTGGCCGGCGTCGCCGAGGTCTGCGCCGGTCACGGTCTGGGGCTCACGATCCTGCCCATCACCGGGGCGCCCTCCGACGCCGACCGGGTCGCCGAGGCCGCGGTGGACGGTTTCGTCGTCTGGACGACCAGCGACGACGACCCCGTACTGCCGGCGGTGGCCGCCACCGGTCTCCCCGCCGTCGTGCACGGCGGACCACACCACCTGGACCTGCCGATCGTGGCCATCGACGACCGTGCCGCGGCCCGCGCCGTCGCCGCCGAGGCCCTCGCCGGCGCCCGGCGGCCGATGGTGCTCAGTTTCCCGCTCGATCGCGCCAGGACGCCGGGGGTCCGCAACGGGCTCGATCCGGCCGAGGCGACTTTCCCTGTGACCCGTGAGCGCCTGCGCGGAGTCCGTGACGCCTGGGAGGCGGCCGGCGGCCGATGGCCGCAGGTGCGGATCGCGGTGTGCGCGCGCAACAGCGCGCGCGAGGCCGACTCCCTGGCCACGGCGTTCCTGAAAGGGCCGGACGCGCCGGACGCGGTCATGGCCATGAGCGACGAGCTCGCCCTGGGCCTGATGCGAGCGGCCGCCCGTGCCGGTCTCGCCGTCCCCGACGACCTCGCCGTCACCGGCTGGGACGACACCGACGCGGCCGCCGCCGCCGGGCTGACGACCGTCGCGCAGAACCTGCGCGCCCAGGGAGCCCGCTGCGCGCGGCTGGTCCTGGGCGAGGAAGCGGCGGCCGAGACCGGTCCGGTCGAATGGCGCCTGGTCCCGCGCGACTCCACCCGGCGATGACCACGGTGGTAAGGCGCCGGATGAAGCAGTGGCGTGGGCCGGCCTTCCGGTTCGAGGCCGCCACAATCTTACCGACGCGATGTCGGTAAGATTGTGGGGTCGGCTGTCTCCCACGTCTCGGAGGATCACCATGTACGTCGTCCACAACCGCATCGAAGTCACTCCCGAACAGGCCGCCTCCTTCGAGGAGACCTTCAGCGCCAGCATGCGCGCGACCCTCGCCGGGGTGCCCGGCCTGCGGCGCAGCCTGCTCATGCGCCCGACCCAGCCCGGCCACCCGTACGTGTCGACCATGGAGTTCGACTCGGCCGACGACTTCCGCGCCTGGATGAAGTCCGACTCCTTCAAGGCCGCTCACGCCAACGCCGACGCGCCCGGCATGCAGGCCCCCTCGGCGATCGAGATCTTCGACGTCCTGGAGGACTTCTCAGCCTGACGCCCTGGGCCAGGGGGGATCTCGCCATGACCGATCCTCGCACCGTGTCGTTCGATCTCGGCGTTCACTATGGACACGCGTACCTCATCGATGAAACCGACGACGCCATGGGCCCGGAGGGAGTCCCCGCCGACCATCGTGAGCATCCTGTCGGGATCATACGGGTGGATGGCGGCGGAGCCTTCCTGACCCGGGGGCAAACACTGACGGATACGAGGACATCGTGGAGATCAGCTTCAAGTCGGACGCCGGACAGCCGTCCCTGCACGAGTGGGCGGCGAGGACGTCCATGAACTGAGGCTGCGGAGCTGGATACCGTCGACGAGGTCATCGACCGTTACCTCCTGCAAATCTGGCCTCAGGACGAGTCGGCACCGCGGGTGATCAAGAGCACAAGCGGACAGCTCGCCCACTGGCGCGGACCGCGCTGATACCAACAGGCTCCCGCCGTCGACGGTGAACCTCCGGATCTGGAACGGCATGGGACAGCGGTGAACTGCAACCCGGCCGGAGGGCTTCAACTGTCGTAGTCTTCGAACTCCCACTCTCCGATCCGGCCGATCTTCTCGGCGACTTCGCCCCATGTCGGAGCCTCCAGCACTGCTATCCGCTCGCTCAGCCACTTGGCCACCTCGGCGGGATGCAACTCGGGCACGAAGAGCCAATGGCGGCCGACGAGAAAGGGATGCTGTACGAGCTGATCAGCGAGGGCCGACGGGGTGCAGACGGTGAGCTGGAACCGTTCCTCGCCCGGCTCTCCCTGCGGGCCGACGTACATCTCCAGTAGCTCGCAGGCATGGGCAGGGTCGCCGATGCTTCGCCCGAGTTCGAGATCCGGCCATCGGAAGGCAGTCACTTGTGCTCTCATCACCCAATGATCGCGCAACAGGGTGGAGCTCGAGCGGGGCTGTCAGCTTGCGAACGTTCCCAGAATCAAGGCATCTGACCAGGGGCAACGCAGAGTTGTACGAGTCCCCACTCCAAGGACCTCCCGCCACGGCCTCCCATCAGGAACGGGTTCGCCGGCCAGGGCCTGCTGGGCGCGGACGTGCATCTGACGGCGCCCCTCGGATCCTTTGCGGTGCCACACGCGCAGATCCACCAGCGGTGCACGAAAGCGTTCAGCGCTCGAAGATCCAGGCTGACCCTGACCTCGTCGAGCACGGCCTTGAGCCCTGCTCGAAAGCCCGGCGATCTTCTGGGACGACCAGCGCGGCACGGATGGCCCGCAGGTTCTTCTCAGGCAGAGGCGCACCGACGGAGATGAAGTCCTGCGGTTGTGCCCTCATACCAGCTCCCTTCCTTGTCTCTGGGAGGCTACAGAGGAGGGGCCGACATCCTTCACGCACACGAGGTGGCCTGTCACAGGGTGGACCAGGGCGGGTGATATATCCGGCTGAGCTGGGAAAACGGTGGTGCAGGCCAGGGCGGGACGGTTGACCGTGAGTGTCCGTGGGTGACCGGGGTTCCCCGTCTGTTCTGTACGGATCTGGCACGAGGTCCCGATGGCTCGGTCTGCGCGAGGTGCGGTCGCTCGCATAAGCGGGCAGCATGGCGGGGTGTCGGAACTGGTGTGGGACGAGGTCAAGGGTTTCTTCGATCCCGACCTGATGGGGACACTGCCGGATGTCTGGGTCACGGACACCTCGTTCGAGGACTGGCAGATGCTCTTCGATTTGGTCGAAGCCCATGGCTGGAGGAGCGAGTATCGCGAAGGCGACGTCGTCATGCCGCTGCCCCGCGCCGAGCAGGTGTTATCCCTGCCTGTGGACGCCGAGTCCCCGACTCTTCGCGTTTGGCCGGTGCCGGATGTGCTGGCGATCTTCTGGTTCCTGTCGGATGACGCGATCGAGTTCGACGTCGATCTGCGAGAGCTTCAGGGACAGGAGCGGCTGGACATCCTGTGTGAGTTCATCACGACGATCGGGCGGCGACTGCGCAAGCCGGTGGTGATGTCGCCAGAGGGAGACTGGGATCGGAACAGCCCGGTACTCGGGTTCGATGTCGAAGCCGATCGAGTGGTGCTGCTGGCGCAGCCTTGGGTCGGCTGACCTCGTCGCGAACGGAGTCGGGAAAATGGGGCAAATCCTCCGGCGCTCCCGGCTCTCCTACGGGCCCACAAGAAGGTCCAGGCGGCCGAACGGCTCAGAGCTGCGGGCCAAAGGGACCGATCACGATCTGGTCTTCGCGACGACGCTCGGCGGCCCGATCGAGCGTACGGAGCAATGGAACCATCCTCAGGCGTCAGAGGGTAGGCCGGCGTCCAGGACGCAGGGGTTCACCTGAGGCCAGCGGCGACCGGGTGGCGGCCCCGCTCGTCCCTCATGCCAGCGTTGTTCCGGGGGTGGGCGGGGCCGCGCCAAGACGTCGGTAAGGAGCCCCCACCGGCTCCTGCCGACCGGCCCCCCGCGCCGCTCTCTCCGGGACAGCGCGGGCGGTCACCCCGTCTCAGCGCTCTTACAGGAGTCCGCCGTGATCAGCGCTTCCACCGAGTACGTGGACAGCGACCTGCACACCACGGCCGCCCATCACCTGGGCGGCGGCCGCTGGGTCGTCAGCGCGTGACCGTTACGGCCGAGAGACGGCCTTCCACCTGCGGCCTGTCCATGTCTCGCCGCCGCGAGCTCCATGATCGTGGCCTGACCCGCCCGAACCCCGGTCACCGCCCTTGGACGACCATCCCGGTCATCAGCCAGCTCCTGGACAAGCCGTGACCCGAGCACGGCGGCCCTGCCACGCCCGAAAACACGCCCTCGCCTGCGGAACCAGGCCTCGTCGAGAAATTGGATCGGAAAACGATCACGCCAATTCACGCCGTGGATTCAGGCTGAGGTGGTGTCTACGCAGCTCGGCAACCAGGAGCCCGTGGTTGTCCATTTACACGCCCGCGTCCCTGAGCGCCAGTGGTTGCGCCTTGACCGATGGCGAGTGGACGGTGATCCAAGGCGAGGCGCGCGCGGTGATGGCCGAGCTGGTCCAGGCCACCGGCAGGCCGCCGACCACGGCCTGTCCGTCCAGGTCAGCGGGGAGCGCGTCTTCGTGCTGGAATACGCCGGCGGCAAGGTCGCGGTGCTGCGCTTGGACCCGGGGGGCCGGCTCGTCTCCCGCACGCCGCTTCCCGACGGCCGCTACGCCGTCGGCCCCACCCGTGACGGCTACGCGGTCGTCGAACTGCCCCCGACCTGCGCACCGGCCGCCTGCGGCTGCTGCCCCTCGACGGCGCCCGCTGCGGGAGTTCCCGGGCGAGGCGGAGTTCGCCATCCCCGGCGGCGCCCGCCGCTGACGGGCCTGGCCGGTCCACTCAGCGCCCGAGCCGATCGGCCGCTATCGTGCCGGTCAGCGTGGTGCCAC
The DNA here is from genome assembly GCF_019397265.1 of Nonomuraea coxensis DSM 45129. Taxonomy (NCBI): domain Bacteria; kingdom Bacillati; phylum Actinomycetota; class Actinomycetes; order Streptosporangiales; family Streptosporangiaceae; genus Nonomuraea; species Nonomuraea coxensis. The sequence goes on along the minus strand of NZ_CP068985.1, from coordinate 207,395 downwards.
CGCCGGGGACGTAGGTCACGTTCACGCGCCCGCCCAGTTCCAGGAAGGTCGCGTGCAGGACGGCCAGGCGGCTCCCCGGCCACGGCTCGCCGGCGCCGTCGTGGCTCACCGTCAGGCGCACCCCCCGGGGGCCGGACGTGAGCGCGACGGCGACCGCCCGCGGCCACACGCCTTCCTCGATCGCGGCCAGCGCCTCGGCGAGCGCGCGGAGCAGCCCATCGGCGATCTTGGGCGGCACCGCCTGGTCCGCCAGCGCCCACACCTCCACGGCGATGCCGGTGCGCTCCGTCCACGCGACGAACAGGGCGTTCGCGGTCGGCGCCAGCGACCGCTCGCTCACACGGTTCTCGTTCATTGACGTCAGCCCCGCATCAGCCGTACGCCGATGACGGCGTACGTGCCGGTCAGCCAGGCGGCGCTGACGAGCGTGGAGGCGGTGCCGCCGGCGAGGATCTGCGCCGCCATCGTGACCGGGAACCACAGCCCGGCCGCGAGCGGCAGCCAGCGCATCATCCCCTGGTACCGCGCGGTGACCGCGATCGCCACGCCCAGCACCAGCATCCCGAACATGCTCAGCGGCCAGAAGGCGTCCATGATCATCAGCCACAGCGGGAAGTCGTCGTGCGTGGCGTACCCGAACGACAGCGCGTTCAGCAGGAACGCTCCCAGGAGGGTGACCAGCAGGACCATAGGGATGAACCGTCCCGCGCGGACGCCGCTCGCGCGGTCGGCGAGCACGTGCCGCACGAACGCCCAGACGCCGACCACGAACATCATCCCGGTGATGGTGTCGAGCGTCTGGACGCCCTCCTGGATCTTCTCCCCCACCACGACGGTGCCCACGGCCCAGGCCACCGCGCCGAGCGCGAGCAGCGCGCCGGACACGCGCGCGGCCGCCTGCCCGTCGCCCCCGGCGGGGCCGGACACCGCGCCGGGCGGACCCGCGAGCGCCGCCCCCGCGGGGCCGTCCCGGTGGGGGGATGAGTCGCGCCGGCCGTCTGACATGTATGCCTCCTCCATCGTCGATCCCCGCCGGAGTGCGGCGATCCGCTTTCGGTGCGCGGCGTCCGCCGCGCTACGGCATCCACGTTCTCCCCCGCCGGTCCCGGGCCACCAGGGAACGCAGCCACGTCCTTTGTCCCGGTCCTGTCCCGGCCGGGACAGGACCGCTGTCCCGGCGGTCCGGGACAGCGGTCACCTGTCCCCGGTCTCCGCCCATGCCACGCTAGAGGGGTGTTCAGGTACCACGCGGGTGGCCGCGACGCGGCCAGGACGGCCGCGTCCGCCGTCGCCGTCCTGGCGGTCGTCTCCACGCTCACCGCCATCGGGCTGGACATGTCGTCCGGTCCCGCCCCCCGGCCGCAACCCCTCGACTGGGAGCCGTGGTCCTCGTGCGTGCCCGGCATCGCGCTGGCAGTGGCGGGCTTCGTGCTCGCCGCCCGGCTGCCCGGCCACCTGATGACCTGGCTGCTGATCGGCGGCGGCGCCTCCGCCGGGGTGAACGCCCTGGGCGCCACCTACGCCGTCCTGTCGCTGAACGAGCACGGCGGCCGGCTCCCGCTGACCGCCGCCGCCCTGTTCGTCGGCGCCCGCATGGGCCCGCTGCTCAACCTGGTGACCCCACTGGTGCTGCTGTTCTTCCCCGACGGACGCCTGCCGTCGCCGCGCTGGCGGTTCGCGGCGTGGGTGGCCGTCGGGGCGGCCGGGCTGTCCTCCGCCGTCTTCATGGTGGTGCCCTGGCGGCTGCTGTCCGAGGACGGCCGCTCCTGGCCCGGCATCGACCTGCCGCTTCCCGCGGTGCCCGACGAGGTCTGGACGGTACTGATGGCGGCCGCGCCGGCCCTGCTCGCAGCGAGCACCGCGGTGCCCGTCGTCGTCTTCGTCCGCCGCTTCCGCGGCTCGCACGGGGTGCTCAGGGCGCAGTTGCGGTGGATGGCGCTGGCCGCGGTGCTCAACGGCGTGCTGATCCTGCTTCCGCTCGTGGTGGACGGGCTGCCGCAGGACCTCACCTTCGTGGTGTCGCTGCTGGCGATCGCGGGGGCCGTGCTGATCGCCGTGGGCCGCTACCGGCTCTACGACATCGACCCGCTGCTCAACTGGACCCTGCTGTACGGCGGACTGGCCATGGTCGTCGTGATCGTCGACGTGCCGATCTTCGTCGGCCTGGGCGCGCTGATCAACGAGCCGGTGGCCGCCGTCCTGGCCGCCACCGCGGTCGCCGTGGTGTACGCGCCGCTCCGCGACCGGGCGCGGCGCTGGGTCAACCGCGTGCTGACAGGGCGGGCGGAGCCGTACGAGGTGGTCTCGGCCCTGGCCAGGCGGCTGGAGGAGGCGACGAACCCCGAAGGGCAACTGCTGGAGACGGTACGCGCGATCTGCCTGGCGTACGGGTCGCCGTACGCGCGGGTGGAGCTGGACAAGGCGGACGGCGGCATGCTCGCCGCCGAGCACGGCACCGCGCAGCGGGACGTGGTCGTGCTGCCCATCGCCTACCGCGGCGATCCGATCGGGCGGCTGTCGCTGGTGCCGCGCGGCTGGCTGGCCGAGTCCGACCAGCGCCTGCTGGCCGACGTCGTCCGGCAGACGGCCGCCGCGGTCAGGGCGATCGAGCTCACCGAGGAACTGCAGCAGAGCCGTACCCGGCTGGTCTCCGGGGTGGCCGAGGAGCGCCGCCGGCTGCGCCGCGACCTGCACGACGGCCTGGGGCCCACCCTCGCCGCGGCGGCGCTGAAGGTGGAGGCCGCGGGCAACCTGATGCCCCGTGACCCCGGCACCGCCAGGGAGGTTCTCGGCCAGGTTCGGGCCGACCTGGCCACGGTCATCGAGGACGTCAGGCGGCTGGTGCACGACCTGCGGCCGCCCGCGCTGGACCAGTGGGGCCTGGCGGAGGCGCTGCGCAAGGAGGCCGCCAGGTTCGCCGACGGCGGGCTGGACGTGCGCGTGGATGTCCGCGGCGAGCTGGACGGGCTGCCGGCCGCGACCGAGGTCGCCGCGTACCGGATCGTGTGCGAGGCTCTGGTGAACGTTTCCAGGCACGCGGCGGCGGAGAGCTGCGAGATCCGCCTGACCACGACGAGCGGCGAACTGGAGGTCGAAGTGGTGGACGACGGTCGCGGCGTGGAGCCGGGGGCCGCGCCCGGCGTGGGCCTGATCGCCATGCGGGAACGGGCCCGGGAGCTGGGCGGCCGGTGCGCGGTCACGCTCCGCGCGGGCGGCGGCACCCGGGTGCACGCGGTGCTGCCGTCGGGAGGGGTGGCGTGAGCGCGCCGCGCGTGGTGCTGGCCGACGATCATCCGGTGTACCGCGACGGCCTGCGCCTGATGCTGGCCTCGACGGGACAGGTGGAGGTCGTCGGCACGGCGGCCGACGGGCACGAGGCGGTGGCGCTCGTCGCCGACCTGCGGCCCGACGTGGTGGTGCTGGACCTGCAGATGCCCGGCCTGGACGGCGTCAGCGCCACCGAGCGGATCGTGTCGGCCGTGCCGGAGACCGGCGTGCTGGTCCTCAGCATGCACGAGGACGACGACACCGTGCTGGCCGCGATGCGCGCGGGCGCGCGGGGCTACCTGCTCAAGGGCGCCGACCAGACCGAGATCCTGCGCGCGATCACGGCGGTCGCGGGCGGCGAGGTCATCTTCGGGCAGGCGCTGGCGGCCCGGGTGAGCGGCTACTTCTCCCGCCTGGCCCGCGGCGACGTGCCGCGGCCGGAGCCGTTCCCGCAGCTCACGGCCCGCGAGCGGGAAGTGCTCGAACTCATCGCGGCGGGGCTGTCGAACGCCGAGATCGCCGAGCGGCTCTACCTGTCGCCGAAGACCGTACGCAACAACGTGTCCAACGTCTTCGCCAAGCTCCAGGTGACCGACCGCGCCCAGGCGATCATCCGGGCCCGCGACGCGGGGCTGGGCCGCCGGTGAGCCGGTGCGGTGTCCCGGGCCTGTGGCGCCCCCTGGTCAGTCCTGCCCGGTGAGCAGGTCCGCGGACCGCATCAGCAGCGCCACCCGCACGGGAGATGATCCGGTGCACCTTCAGGACCGTGCTTGTGGACAGACCTTGTCCAGCATCGTCGTGTACGCGGTGTCGAGGTACTCAGGGCCCGACGTGCAAGCCGGGCTGCACCAAGCCGGGTCACGTCTGCTACAAGCGGCCCTGTCTCAAGGACTACGCCGGTCACGCGGACAAGTGCCCGCCCGAAGACCGATGGGAAGAGCATGACCTGGTCTTCGCGACCAAGTACGGCACCGCCGTCGAACGTACTGAGGACTGGAAGGTCTGGAAAGCCATCCTCAAGTAGGCCGGCGCCGGGGCCGGCGTGCGGTGCCCGGCCCGGTGTCCCGCCGCCGTCCGGGACCGGCCCCCAGGCCGCACGCCCGGACGGCGGGCGGGCGGAGGGCCGGGGGTAAGGCGGCGCGCCGCGCCGCCGCTTGATCCTCAAGAGAACAATTCGGCAATGACCGGCACAGCGGGAGTGGTAGAACGCTCGGTGTGGAGGATCGACGGGATCGCTTGCGGGCGTTGGGTGAACTGTTGCGGAGGCTGCGCAAGCGGGCGGGGCTGACTGGGAAGGAACTGGCGCAGCGTGCTCAGGTCGCTCAGCCCACCGTCTCCCGGATAGAGACGGGTCGGCTACTTCCTACGCCTGAGACGGTTGATCGGCTGGCCGATGCTCTTGGACTGAATGAGGGTGAGCGGGCAGAACTGGACGACCTGCTCGCCCGGCTGCGTGATGAGGTGTCTCGGCTCAAGGGTGGGCTTGCCGGCCGGGAGGCGGCCAATGCTGCTCGATTGCGTGCGGCGCGGCGGGTGGTGTCGTTCCAGTCCGCGATGATCCCGGCAATCTTGCAGACCGCCGAATATGCCAGGCTCGCGCTGGCGATCGGCCGCGATGTTGATGAGGAGGACGCGGCCAAGGCTACGGCCGTTCGACTGAATGCCCAAGCGGTGTTGTTCGAGGCGGATCGAGAGTTCGCGTTCCTGCTGACCGAGGGAGCGGTCCGGACCTGGCCGGGGTCGCCGGCGCTGATGGTGGCGCAGCTTGATCGGCTGGCTCAGGTGTCCACGATGCCGCATGTGCGGCTCGGAGTTGTGCCCTGGACGGTGGAGGCGCCAGCCTTTCCGCTGCATGGGTTCACGATCTACGACGGGGGCGCGAGCGTGGTCGAGAGCATGACCGGTGATCTCACGATGACACAGGCGCATGAGATCACGGCTCACGAGGAGACCTTCGAGCTGTTCGGCAACGCTGCGGTGTACGGGGATGAAGTGCGGGATCTTCTCGGGCAGATCGCCCAGGACATGAGGAACCTGGCAGCCCACACTCGCTAGAGCACGTATTTATACGTGGAATACCTTGAGCTTGCTGCAATGCTGCTCATACGCTTGGTGCTCGGCGGCGTATAGTCCCCTAGACACCAGGAGTTTCCCGTGTCGGCTTGGTGCATCTCTCGCTACTTCCTCGGGTCCACCGTCTCGATCACCGAAGCCCGGCGCTTCGTCACCACGTTCCTCAAGGGCTGGCCTGACGTCGCGACGGCCGAGCTGATCGTGAGTGAGCTGGCAACGAACGCGATACGGCACTCGGCGAGTGGACGGTTCGGCGGTCGCTTTCTCGTGACCATTCGCGGCGATGTCGGGCGCTTGTGGATCGCCGTCTTGGACGAAGGAGGCCCGGGTAGGCCACGGATCTTCCCCGAGTATCCCGACCTTGAAGGCGGGCGCGGGCTGCGGATCGTGTCCGAGATGGCGGCCGAGTGGGGCGTGCTGGGTGACCACAGAGGCCGGACCGTCTGGGCTTCGTTGAACGACGCGTCTCGCGCGCAGCGACAGGACTGCTGATGTGCCTCTCGCCCCACGTCGCACCGCCGCGACCCTCCTGTGCGTTCCTCGAATGGCGAGCGCCTCGCCGCGACGGCAGGCAGAGAGTCGTGGGATGGACGTGTGATTGTCGGCCGATCGTGTACGAGTTGCGCGAGGCTGCTGGGCAGGGGTTCATCAGGCGGTACGTGCAGGCCGGCACCGGGTGGCAGGTGTCGGACACGTTCCGGATGCGGCCCTCGGAGGCGTACAAGCTGTGGCAGGCTCTGTTGTCAGGGCTTGCTCGGTGAGTCCGCGCGGGGTTCCTCGGCGGCGTTCAGCAATTCGGGCAGTAGATCCAAAAACCGGCGAAGCGCTCGAATGCATACCGTCAAGGGGGATAGACGGCATTCTGTCTAGGGGCCTAGACTCATCGGCAATGATCCAAGGGGGACCATTGCCATCGAACGACGTGGAGCGGATCGCAGCGATCGAAGATCCGTATCAACTGCTCCGGGTTGCCACCGAGCGCCTGAACGCCGCGCAGCAGGAGGTGACCGAGCTGTCACGTCTTCGCCGGCGGGTCATCCAAGAACTGCACGCGCAGGGCATGTCGTACGCCCAGATCGCCAAGGAAGCCGGCCTCACCCGCGGTCGCATCCACCAGATCCGCCACACCGGTCCGGCCCCCGAAGGAGCCTTCTTCGGCCAGGGGACGATCACGCTGATCACGCCTCTGAAGCGGGAAGCCCGGCAAGCACGCCCTGTCGTCGCTGTGGAGGATGTCGCGGCGGCGAAGCGACTGGAAGATCTCGCGCGTGGGTTTGACCTGGCCGTGGAGCTGGAGCACGTCCCCCTCGGTGGCGACGTCAACCTGAATCGGCCCAACCTCGTGGTGATCTGCGGGCCACGGCTCTCGACGGTCATGGGCGAGCTGTACGAGAGGGACCCGGTGCTGGAGTGGGTGAAGCAGGACGTGTGGACGCTTCACGACACCCGGACCGATGAACGCTACCGGTCGGGCTCCGATGACGAGCCCGCGCGGCCGATCGACTACGCCTATCTCGGACGGCTTCCCCGCCCCGATGGGGCGGGCCACGTCCTGGTCTTCACTGGCATCCACCCCCAAGGGACGCTCGGCGTGGTCCGGCTGCTGCAAACCGAGCTGGCGGCCCTGTGGGGCCAGGTGGCGGACAAGCCGTTCTCGACTGTCGTGTCCACGGAGTACGAGCCGGAGAGCGGGGAACCCGTGAAGGTCGAGCTTGCCAGTCCGCTCTACCGGCACGAGGAGGGGTGAGCATGCGCGTCGCGCTGGCCACCGAAGCGGCTCCGGGACGTCCCAACGAGGATTTCGCCGCGGTGAGCGCAGACGCGGCGGTCCTCCTCGACGGGGCCGGCACGCCCGCGGGCTCTGAGTCCGGCTGCTCACATGGGGTCGCCTGGTTCGCTCGCACGCTGGGCTCCTCGTTGCTGGCCGTCATGACGCAGAAGCACGAGACCCTGCCCGAGCTGCTGGCAGGCGAGATCAAAGCTATGGCTGGCCTGCACGAGGACACCTGCGACCTCGGTCACCCCGGTTCGCCCTCGGCGACCGTGGTGATGCTCCGGCGTACGGACGACGCCCTCGAATGGCTCGTCCTGGCGGACTCCAGCCTGGTCCTCGACACAGGCGACAGCGCAGAACCGATGGTCATCTACGATGATCGCGAAGCGCAGGTCGGTGCTCGCTACCGCAGCGCGATGGACGCTCTCGACTCGGGCAGCCCCCAACACCAGGCGGCCCACCGCGACTACGTAGAGGCGTTGCGTGCGCACCGCAACCGCGACGGCGGTTTCTGGGTCGCGGCCACCGACCCGCTCGCCGCCGACCAGGCCCTTACGGGGACGGTTCCAAGGGAGTCGGTCCGCACGGTCGTCCTCCTGAGCGACGGCGCATCCCGCCTCGTCGATCGCTTCCACCTCGCCACCTGGCGACAAGCCCTCAACCTGCTCGACCAGGAGGGCCCGGAGGCGTTGATCAGCCGCGTACGCGAGGCCGAGCACAGCGACCCCGGTGGATCCCGATGGCCGCGAGGCAAGACCTTCGACGACGCCACCGTGGTCACACTCTCGCTTCCCTGATCGCCAAGTCCGGCCCACGCCGGCCCTCCAGTGTCTTCCCGCGCTCCTGGCTCTCCTACGGGCCCACAAGAAGGTCCAAGCGGCCGAAGAACGCGGGCAAAGGGACCGTTGGCGATCTGGTCTTCGCGACGACGCTCGGCGGCCCGATCGAACGTACGGAGGACTGGGAGCAGTGGAAGGCCGTCCTCAAGCAGGCCGGCGTCCGGGACGGACGGGTTCACGATGCGAGGCACCTCGCTGCGACGCTGGTGACCGAGCAAGGTGTCCACAGGGATCAAAAAAGGCCCTCTTCCCGCGCTCGGGAAGAGGGCCTCTCACCTGCGGAGGATCGGGGATTTGAACCCCGGATGGGCGTTAAACCCAAACCGCATTAGCAGTGCGGCGCCATAGACCTGACTAGGCGAATCCTCCTGGTAGCCGGTGCGGCTCAGCACAGAGTACCGGCCTTCTGGCGAGGCGGCAAAGCGAATCCGCGCCCGCCTTCACCAAGAGTTATCAACAGCCTGTGGGTAACTGGCTGTGGATGAAGCCCGCCCGGAGCGTGGGCGGGCTTCGGGGCTGTGGATAACCCTACGCGATCGCGGAATCAAGCGGCCGGGTTGGCCTCGCCCTCGATCTCGATCTTGACCTTCTTGCCGACCAGGACGCCGCCCGTCTCCAGGGCCTGGTTCCAGGTCAGGCCGAAGTCCTCGCGGTCGAACTCGGTGCTGATCGAGAAGCCCCACACGGCCGCACCCCAGGGGTTGGTGCCGGCGCCGCCGTACTCGACGGTGAGCTCGACCTCCTTGGTGACGTCGCGGATGGTCAGGTCGCCGACGACGGTGAACTCGTCGCCCGAGTGGCCGACCACGCGGGTGCTCCTGAAGGTGATCTCCGGGAACTTGTCGGCGGCGAGGAAGTCGTCGCTGCGGAGGTGGCCGTCGCGGTCGGGCGCGCCGGTGTCGATGCTCTCGGTCTTGATGGTGAGCTCGGCGGCGGACTCGAGCGGGTTCTCGGCGATGGTGACCGAGCCGTTGAAGGTGTTGAAGTGTCCGCGGACCTTGCTGACCATCATGTGCTTGACGACGAAGCCGATGCGCGTGTGGGCGACGTCGAGGTTGTACGTGCCGGCGGCGGGAATGGTCAGGCTCTCCCAGGTACGAGTGCTCATGGGGTTCTCCTCGTGACGATGACGCTGCGGTGCGGTTGTCTTCCTCAACAACTTTCTACATGAGGAATATTCCACACGTCAACTATCGTCGTCTATGATATGAGCGTGATGAACTACCAGGATTCCCGGCTCACGGCCCTGGGCCTGCTGGCCGAGGTGCACGCCGGCATCATGGCGCGGCTGCATCCCGCGCTGGCGCGCGCGGGCCTGTCGGAGATCGACTTCGAGACCGTCATCCGCTTGGCACGTTCCCCCGAGCAGCGGCTGCGGATGAGCGATCTCGCCGCGCAGACCGGGCTGTCGACCAGCGGGGTGACCCGCGTCGTCGACCGGCTCGAACGCGAAGGGCTGGCGGCGCGGCAGGCGTGCGCCAGCGACCGGCGCGCCTCCTACGCGGTCCTGACGCCGGCCGGGCGGGAGCGGCTGGAGTCGGTGCTGCCCGAGCACCTCCAGGACATCGACAGGACCTTCACGAGGCTGCTGCCGGACGAGGAGCTGGCGGCCTTCCTGGCCAGCCTGAGGAAGATCAGGGACGTGGTCCGGCCCTGCGCCACCGCCGGCGCCGATCCCATCCCGGACGCCGCCTCCGATCCCGCCTCCGATCCCGCCGGATGCGCGGACGCCGCCGTCCCGACCGCGCCATGAACCGCGCCGCCGTCCCGACCGCGCCCTGAGCCGCGTCCGCGAGCGCCCAGGGCACTAGCCGGGCAGCCCCAGGGCGGTCCGCAGCTTGCCCATCGCGCGTGACACCGTGCTCTTCACCGTCCCCACGCTGATCCCCAGCGTCCTGGCGATCTCCGGCTCCGTCATGTCCTCGTAGTACCGCAGCACGATCGCCGCCCGCATCCGCTCGGGCAGCTCCCTCAGCGCCTCCTCCAGCCGCTCGTGCACCTCGCCGCTGGGCGCCGCCTCGGACGCGGCCACGACCTCGGGGAGCTCGTCCCCCGACGGGTACTCCTCCACCTTGCGCCGCCGCCACTGGGAGATGTTGATGTTGACCATGGCGCGCCGCACGTACCCGTCGAGCGCCCGGCGGTCCTCGATGCGCCCCCACGCCTGGTACGTCTTCGTGAGCGCGTTCTGCAGCAGGTCCTCGGCGTCCAGGGGGTGCCCGGTGAGCTGGTTCGCGGCGCGCAGCAGGGCGGGACCGCGGGTCGTGACGTACTCGCGGAACTCTTCTTCCCAGTCCGTGGTCTGCATCGTGGCCAGAATCGCAGCCGGATGCCCTTTTCGGGCTGAACTGCAATTCAGGTTTCGGTCCGCCGACGACAAAGGTCCGTCCAGGTCGGTGGCGATCCTTCCACCGCCGGATGTCAGGGCACTTCCCCGAGGATGCGTATTTTGCTCCCTTGTGTGCCACGAGGCGTGATCCGCTCGCGAGTCGTGTGACCCTAGTAGGCGAGCGAGGGAGGGCGGATGGGGTATCCGAGCGTCGAGCGCCGCCGCGTGCTCGCCGCGGCCGCGCTCGGCCGCGAGCCCGGCGTCCCGGGCCCGGAGGGGCCGGACGGGAAGAACGAGTCAGGCGGCCCCGACGGAGCCGGGGGCGGGCCGTTGCGGGCGGTGGCCGGCGAGATCCTCGACATCAGCCCCCACTTGATCATCATCGAGACCCCGGAGGGCGCCCAGGAACGCCTGGTGATCGCCCCGTGGGCACGGGCCTGGCACGGCGCCGACGTCGCCCCCGCGAGCCTGCCCGTGGGGGCGATGGTCATGATGCGCACCCTGCGCGAGGGCCGCGTCGTGGAACGCATCTGGGCCGACACGACCCGCATCACCGGGACGATCCAGTCCATCGACGGACGTAAGGACCTGACGGTCGAGCTGGACTGCGGGCCGCACCGCGGGCACCGCACGGTCGTCATCCCCTACCGCGCGTCGGGACGGCTCCAGGTGCGGCATCCCAAGTTCGAGCCCGGCTACCTGTTCGACGCGATCGGCCTGCGCGGGGACGGCGCGAGCGAGGCCCTGCTGCCGGCGACCTCGCAGCCGCCCTACCCGGCCCGCGCCGTGCCGTCGCCGCCGCCCGCGTACGCCGGCGTGCAGCAGCGCATCGCCGGCACCGCGACCTGGTCGGACACGTTCGACGAGGAGGAGCGCGGCGCCGCGTACCCGATGCTGGAGCGCTCCGACACGGGCTGCGCGGACGCCGGGGTGTCCTGCGCGGGGCTGCCGTACCTCGCGATCGGCTCGCTCCTGCAGATCAGGAACGTCTGTTCGGGCCGCGCCGCCAACGTCCCCGTGGTGGCCTGCGGGTGCCTGGCGGGGCGGTTCTGCGACCGCTGCGTCGAGTGCGACACCTCGCCGCGTGGGCGGATCGCGGAGCTGTCGCCGTACTCCTATGTGGAGCTCGGCGGCGATCTGGTGAAAGGCTGCTTCAACGCTCAGATCGGATTGGGGTGACCCGCGTGCTGGAATCACAGCTGCCGATCCTCGTCGTGCTGCTCGGCCTGGGCACGGTGGCCAAGGTCGTCACCGTACGCTCCGGCGGCGAGCCCGGCGCGTTGTCCCGGCTCGGCCCGGCCGTGCTGATGCCCGGCCGGCTGCAGGGGCCCGCGCTGCTGCTGTGCGCGGCCGTCGAGGCGGTGCTGGCGGCCGGGCTGGCGCTCGGCACGCATCCGTTCTTCCGGTGGGGGACGGTCGCGTTCTTCGCGATGTCCACGTACGTGCTGCTGGAGCTGCGCAGGCGGCGGCCGGACGCGGGCTGCGGCTGCTTCGGCGAGGTCAGCTCGGCCCCGGTCGGGCTGCGCTCGATCGCGAGGACGGTGGTGCTGACCGGGATGGCCGTGGTGTCGGTGTGGGCGCCGGTGTCCGGCTGGACGGCCGCCACCGGCCTGTCGTGGCTGACGGCGGCCGGGGTGCTGGTGCTCGCCGCGCTGTCGCCGGAGATCGAGGAGCTGATCGACCGCGTACGCTACCGCGCCCCCTGCGAGCAGCGTCCCGGCCCCGCCGAGTCGGCGACGCTCGCCCGGCTGCGGGCGAGCGGCCCCTGGCGGGCGCACCGGCACGAGCTGACCTCGGCCGAGCCGTACGACAGCTGGCGCGAGCTGTGCTGGCGTTTCTTCGTCTTCCGCAACGAGCGGCAGGACGACGTGGTGTTCGCCGTCTATCTCAGCGGGCGGCGGCCTGCGGTGCGGATGGCGGTGGTCAGCGGCGAGGACAGCGGCTCGTCTCTGCCGGTCTATAGCCCTGTATCGGCCTGAAGCTAGACAGCCATAGATTGTCCTCGACTCCGGGGGCGAGGGCAGGCGGATATGACTCTATTGGGCCGTCTAGCTTCCCCTCTAGACAGCCCAATAGAGGACTAGGAGCGTGCCCGGCTCACACCGGCTGGGCGCGCAGGAATCTGCCGAAATGCGGCACCGTGAACGCGATCAGCCCGCGTTCGGCGCTGTAGATCAGCCCTTTCTTGATCAGGCTGTCGCGGGCGGGCGACAGACTGGACGGCTTGCGGCCGAGAGCCTCGGCGACCTCGGCGGTGGCGACCGGCTCGTCGCCGATCTGCGCCATGGCGTGCATGTAGTCGCGCTCGGCCGGGGTGGCGCGCTCGTAGCGGCTGCCGAAGAAGCCGACCGCGAGTTCCTCCTCGGCCTCGGGCGCGGAGACCTTGACGTCGTCGAGCGTGATCGGGGTGCGCGGCGCGAGGTCCCAGGCGACCTTGCCGTACGCCTGGACGAAGTAGGGGTAGCCGTCGGCGGCCTCGTAGAGCGCGTCGAGGGCCTCGCGGGTGAACTCCACCTCCTCCTCGCGGGCGGGCAGGATCAGCGCCAGGTCGGCCGCCTCCCGGTCGAGCTTGTCGATGCGCGCGTAGCGGAAGAGCCGCTCGGAGTAGCTCTTGCTGGCCGACAGCACGCTCGGCAGGTGGGGCAGCCCCGCGCCGACGACGATGAGCGGGCCGCCCGACTGCGACAGCTCGTGGCAGGCCGCGCAGAGCGCCGAGACGTCGGACGCCGGGACGTCCTGCATCTCGTCGATGAACAGCGCGATGCCGACCGCGAGGTCGGTCGCCACGCTCGCCGCGTCGACGAACAGCTCGGTGAGGTCGATCTCCAGGTCGCCCGAGTCGGCGCGCCCGCGGCTGGCGGGCACCTCGATCCCGGGCGACCAGTGCGAGGTGCCCTTGGCCGCGGACGGGTCGCGCATCGCGAACGCCTTGAGCACCCCGAGGAACTCCTCGATGCGCTCGGGCGCGCGGTGGCGCGGCGCGAGCTCGCGGATGGCCATGTGCAGCGCGGCCGCCACGGGCCGCCGGATCGACTGGTCGGGCCTGGCCTCGATCTTGCCCGTGCCCCACAGCCGCTGCATGGCCATGGACTTGAACGTGTTGAGCAGCACGGTCTTGCCGACGCCGCGCAGCCCGGTGACGACCATGCTGCGTTCGGGCCGGCCACGGGCGACCCGTTCGAGCACGACCTCGAACTGCTGCAGCTCTCGGTCACGGCCGGCGAGCTCCGGGGGACGCTGTCCCGCGCCGGGAGCGTAGGGGTTTCGCACAGGGTCCACGCTCTCGGACTTTATTGCCGGATATAGCGGCCGTCTTAGATTTGGGAAGAAAGCGCTACGGCGTGTCCGGGCGCGGGGTGGCGCGAGCACCGCCATCGGACACACCCCCTCTCACCAGGCCGAACCCTTGTTCGATTGCCGCTCCCACGACTGTAGCGCGGACTCGAACACCTATGCGATGGTTTTCGAGTAAAGATCTTCGCAACGGCCGCCGCCCCGCCCGGACGGCGGCCCGACTTGGCAGCCGCGGCGGCCGGGGAATAGCGTTTCGCGTCATGCGGACCTTCGCGAACGTTCAGGAGCTCAAGGCGGCCGTCGGCGAGACCTTCGGTCCCACCGAGTGGCGCACCGTCACCCAGGAGCAGGTCAACACCTTCGCCGACGCCACCGACGACCACCAGTGGATCCACGTGGACGTCGAGCGGGCGAAGGAGGGGCCGTTCGGCGGCACCATCGCGCACGGCTACCTGACACTGTCGCTGCTGCCGTCGTTCATGTTCTCGCTGGTCAAGGTCGAGGGCATCGCCATGGGCGTCAACTACGGCCTCAACAAGGTCCGTTTCCCCCGGCCGGTGCCGGTGGGCGCGCGCATCCGCGCGGTCGGCGAGCTCACCGACGTCAAGGGCACCCCGGCCGGCTACCTGTCCAACCTGAAGATGACGATCGAGATCGAGGGCGAGAAGCGGCCCGCCTGCGTCGCCGAGACCCTCTCGCTGTACGTCCCCGCCCAATAGCGGCGAGGTCGTCTCACGTGACGATCGCCACAACCGCGACGGCGGCCAGCAGCCCCAGGTAGGCCAGCACCAGCCGGGTGTCCCGGAGCAGGCACTTGCTCCGGGTGAGCCCGGCCCGCCGCGCCTTCCAGTAGCCCGCGAACCCCAGCGCCGCGAACCCCAGCACCGCCCACGGCCCGAGCAGCCACGCCAGCAGCGCGACCGTGGCGTACACGCACAGCCGCAGCGGATCGTACGGCGCCTTCTCCTCCGGCCGCGCGCTCATCGGGCCACCAGCGACAGGCGCTGCCGGGAGAGCTGCGGCCACGCCTGGACGGCGCAGAACGGCGCGCACTGGTCGCGTTCGCCGTTCCTCGTGCCGACGTGCACGCAGCACTGCGTGAGGCGCTCCTCGATCATCGTGGAGACGTCCATGAACGGCTTGACCGTGATCCGCACCACCCGCTCGGCCAGCATCCGGCGCAGCTTCCTGCGCCGGCCCGGCAGGGCCGAGGAGGCGAGGGTGAGCAGGGTGGAGATGCCGAGGTCGCAGTTCTCGCAGATGTTCCGCCACAGGTCGCCCACCTGCGGATGTGACAGCGACGACTGCTCCGACAGCAGGCCGAGCAGCGACTCCTGGACGGCGAGGCGCAGCTCGCGCGGGATCTCGCTGTCGGCGATGCGGTTGGAGACCAGGCCGAGGTTCGCCTTGAGCCGGTCGTGGCCGATGAGCGCCGTCAGCGAACGCCACTGGCCGGCGTCGTCGCGCAGCAGGTAGCCGACCGAGCAGCAGTGCGGGTGGGAGCAGGGCAGTGCGGTGAGGTCGCGCCAGGTCACCAGGCCGCCGGTCTGCGGGCCGAGGCGCCTGAGCACGCCGGTGTGGGTGAGCCGGTCCATCGGGTCGATGGCGCCCGACCTGCCCGAGCCGAACTGGGGCTGCAGGGAGACGCCGCCCACGTACGGGGTGTCGAGCGCGAGGCGTACGACGTCGCCGATCTCGCCGTCGTTGACGCCCAGCGCGGCCGTCATGACGAGCGTGGTGAAGATCTCCCGCTCGGACAGCCGGGCCAGGGCCTGGGCCTTCAGCTGACGCAGGTCGCCGCCGCGGTGGTGCCTGGACGCCTCGGCCGAGACGCCGTCGTGCTGGAGGTAGACCTCCACCCGTTCCCGGTGCTCGGTGAGCAGGTCGAGGAGGGAGTCGTCCCTGGCGACGAGCACGCCGTTGGTGTTGATGAGGATGCGGGTGATCGGGCGCGCGGTCAGCTCGGCGAGCAGCGTCTTCAGCTCGGGGTGGAGGGTGGGCTCGCCGCCGCTCAGCATGAGCACGTCGAGTTTGCCGTTCTCGCGGGCGAGCCGCTGGTCCACGTTGGCGAGCACGTCGGGGACGGGGACGACCCCGGACAGGTCGGGCGAGCTGCCGGCGAAGCAGGTCGGGCAGCGCAGGTTGCAGGTCTCGGCGATGTCCTCCAGGAGGATGCAGGTGTGCTGGGTCTGCGTCTCGGGGAGGCCGTCGAGGTAGGCGAGCGGGATCGGCGCGAAGTTGCCCTGGACGTCCGGGATGTGCTGCTTGGTGGGAGCGGTCCATTCCTCCAGGTACGCGAGGATCTCCGGGTCCTCGTCGTACAGGGTGCGGACGAAGCCGTGCTCGCGGCAGCCGCGCTCCAGCCACACCTTGCCGTCACGTTCGGCGAGGTAGCCGCTCAGCCTCTCGACGCGGTCCAGGTCGCGGCCGTGGCAGTGGGGGCAGAAGGCGTTGACGTACCTGAGGATGCGGTCGCCCCGGAGGCTCATCCCTGCGCTCATGACCTGACCTTTCGAGAGATGAGGGGATCGTAGTAGCCCCGCCGGTGACCGAGCCCCACCCGGACCGCGAGCAGCGGCAGGCCGGCCGCCAGGAACCATTGGGGCCCGGTCAGGCCGAGCCACAGCGTCTCGTTCGCCCGGGTGAACTCCACCAGGAAACGGAAGGCCGCGTAACCGGCGAGGTAGAGCGTGAACAGCTCCCCCGGCCGCGTCAGCCGCCCGCGCGCCCACATGAGCGCGGCGAACGCGGCGAGCTGGAAGACGATCTCGTACAGGAACGACGGGTGCATGGCCGCGCCGGTCAGGCAGCCCGGACACTCGGGCGTCGTCGGCGGGGCGTGCACGCCCCAGGGCAGGCCGGTGGGACGGCCGGGCGCCTCGGTGAGGTGGCAGCCGATGCGGCCGATCGCCATGCCGAGCGCGACGGCCGGGGCGAACAGGTCGCCGGTGCGCTCGCGGTAGCCGCTGATCCGCTTGGCGACGAGGACGCCGACGTAGGCGCCGGTGAGGCCGCCGAGGATGCTGCGGGAGCCGTACAGCCAGAGGTCCTTGAGATCGAGGGTCTCCAGCCAGCCCGCGAGCCGCATGCCGATGGCGCCGCCGACCAGGGCGCCGGTGACGGCGACGAGGGAGTGCTCGTTCAGCGCGCCCCTGCGGCGGGCCTCGCGGACGAACACGACGGACGCCGCCAGCACGCCGAGGCCGACGAAGATCTCATGGTAGGGGGGCATCGGCGGGTCGTCAGGTGTACATGCCGGGGTTGAGCCCGGTGCAGTAACCCGCGGACACGATCGACATCAGGGCCCACCCCATCATCAGCCCGAGCCCCAGCCCGATCGACCAGGATTTGCGCAGCAGCAGGAACGTCACCCCGGCCCCGAGCCCCAGCAGCGCCAGGAACCCGGCCCCGACCGCGATCGCCGCCGTGTGCGCCACGCTGATGGCCACGATGCCGACGAACAAGTTGATCAGGAGATAGCCGAAGAGCCCCGCGAACGCCAGCCCGACGATCACCCCGGTGTTCCGCGGCTCCGGCCCCTGCCCGTGCGGAGGAGGCGGCGGGAACGGCGGGGGAGGTGGCGGCGGCGGGGGCATGTTCACCTCGCTCACCTTACGGTGCTAAATGCCCTCTGAGTAGTAGATGGCCGCCTGGACGCGGCTCTTCAGCCCGAGCTTGCCGAGCAGGCGGCTGACGTGCGTCTTCGTCGTCGCCTCCGCCATGTCCAGCTCCCTGGCGATCTCGGCGTTCGACAGGCCGCGGGCGACGCACGCCAGGACCTCGCGCTCGCGGGGCGTCAGGCCCTCCGGCTCCCGCCCGCCGGGCCGCGGCTCGCCCGGGACCCGGCTCCTCGCCGCCCTCCCCGACGCCGCCGCGAAGGCGGCGATCAGCTTGCGGGTGACGGACGGCGAGATGAGGCCGTCGCCGCGGGCGACCACGCGCACCGCCTCGACCAGGGACTCGGCGTCGGTGTTCTTGAGCAGGAAACCGGCCGCGCCCGCGCGGAGCGCGCCGAAGACGTACTCATCGAGGTCGAACGTCGTCAGGATCAGCACGTCGCTCACCCCCGCCAGCTCGCGGGTGGCCGAGATGCCGTCGAGACGCGGCATGCGGACGTCCATGAGCACGACGTCCGGGCGCAGCTCGCGGGCCATGGCCACGGCCTGCTCCCCGTCGCCGGCCTCGCCGACGACCTCGATGTCCCTGGCGCCGCCCAGGATCAGCACGATCCCCGCACGGACGGCGGCGTGGTCGTCGGCCACCAGCACGCGCACCGGCGGGATCATGAGCCGGCTCCCCGCGGGAACATCAGGCCGACGACCTGCGACGACAGCCCGCCCACGCCCTCCGTGGCCACCGGGCGGCGCTCCTCCGTCGGCAGCGCCGCCACCACCTCCCACCCCGGTCCGGACCCGGGCGGGCCCGCCGGGGACGGACCGGCCTCGAACGACCCGCCCACCAGCGCGGCCCGCTCCCGCATCCCCACCAGGCCCGCCCCCGCCCCGGGCAGCGCCCGCCGCTCGTCGCCCACCGCGTTCCTGACGCGCAGGACCACCCGGCCCACCTCGTACGAGACCACCAGCTCGACCGGCGACTCCCCGTGCTTGAGCGCGTTCGTCAGCGCCTCCTGCACGATCCGGTAGCCCGCGAGGTCGACGGCCGCGGGCACCTCACGTACCGGTCCCTCGACCCGCGACGAACCCTTCATGCCGGCCGCCACGACCCGCTCCACCAGCACCTCCACGTCGGCCAGCCGCAACCGCACCGCCTCACTCCCCGGCCGCTCGCCGTCCCCGGCGTCGTCCTCCCTGAGCAGCCCGATGATGGTCCGCATCTCCGCCAGCCCCTCGACGCTGTTCTCCCGTACGGACTCCATGATCTTCCGCACCGTCCCCGGGTCGAGATCCGTCCGCGACAGCGCGGCCGTGGACTGGATCGCGATGGCGCTGAAGTGGTTGGCGATCAGGTCGTGCAGCTCGCGCGCCATCCGCGTCCGCTCCGCGGCGATGGCCGCCCGCCGGTCCAGCTCCGCCAGCCGCGCCACCTGCTCGGCGCGTACCCGCTCGACCGCCGCCCGGTCCCGCTGCTCGCGTACGACGAGGGCGGTCAGCACGGGCGTCACCAGCACCAGCGCCGCCTGCACCCCGATGACCGCCAGCAGCCGCCAGTCCGCCGCCCAGAACCCCGCCCCGGCCCCGGCCGCGACCGCCAGCACCGCCGTCACCGCCAGCAGCCCGCGCGCCAGCCGGGCCGGGCCGTACAGCGTGGCCGCGTACAGGTTGTCGGTGAACACCAGCACCGTCCCCAGCGACGGCCCCACCAGCGCGTCCAGCCCGACCGCCACCACCCCGAGCCCCAGGGAGACGACCGGCGCCCGCCGCCGTACCAGCACCCCCGCACACGCGACGGCCAACGGCACCACCAGCACCCACTCGGGCACCCCGCGATCGAGCCGCGCCCCGCCCGCGATGAGCAACACGCCCACCCCGAACGCCAGCCCAGCCCCCCACACCGTCCGCCTCATCCCCCCATCCCACCACCTCACCGCCACCCCGGCCCTCCTGCCTGCGACCCTTCGTCCCGTACATCCTTCGGCGTATCCCCCTTCGCCGACACGTGTGATCATCCCCTCGACCACGCCGCTGACCTGCTTGAACGCCTTCGGGGGACACGAGATCGCCGTTTATGGTTCGAGGCACTCCCCGAAACCCGCTATGCTTGCTTACGCAGCGAGCGGCCGTAGCTCAATGGATAGAGCATCTGACTACGGATCAGAAGGTTGGGGTTTCGAGTACCTCCGGCCGCGCACAGCAGAAAGGCCCGCCACCAGGGGTTCCTGGGAGCGGGCCTTCGTGTTTGTCAGGACGATTTTGGGATCTTGCTGACGGGGCTGCTCATACCGGGCTCCTGGTCGTCGATCGAGCGAGCGAAGACATCCGCCGTCGCGGCTTCCGCTGAACGGATCACGTGGGCATGGACCCGGAGCGTGATCGAAGGGTCGGCGTGGCCGAGCCGGGCCGCGCCGTCCACACCGCACAGGTCGCCGAGCCGATGGCCGCACTCGGCGCCGAGTCACGGTTCCTGGCCGGTGTACGGGCTCACGAGCTGGGCCTGGTCCAGGGCGAGAAGACCACACCTCGGCCCCCTTCACTGATGCCCTGTCACGGCAGGGAGGTGATGCCGTGCCGGAAGGCCGGCGATATCACCGTTAACGTTTTTCCGTTATCAGCATCTTGACTATATCGTCGTTAACGAAATACTGTTTCCATTGATTACATGTCATCCGGTCACCGGCGTGCGGCCGGAGGAAGCTCGCGGGGCCAGGGGCCTGGCCCTGTCGCTGCGCCGGTTCCGTACGGAGAAGGAGCATGATGATCTTCCATGGCAGCAGATTCACCTTCAGACCGGATGTGCCACCGGAACAACGGACGAAGGCCCTCGACAGCCTGCGCGACCAGGGACGGACCGTCCCGTCGGTGACCTTCTTCCTGGTCGGCCGGGACTCCAGTGGCGAGTACGAGTGGGGCGCCGTCTTCGTCGTCGAGGACCTGGCCGCCTGTCGCGAGTTCCTGACTCACCCCGCCAGCCGGCACGCCGATCGGATCGTACGGCCGCTGGTCGAGGAGTTCACCTCGTTCGACCTCACTGACGACCCGGACCCGGAGGCGGGCGCGAGGATCGCCGAGGTGCGTCGGCGACTGCTCGACACGCCCGTGCCCAGCCGCCGTACGGTGCTCAAGGCCGTCGCGGCGGGAACGGCCGTGGCCGCTACGGGCGTCGTCGCTCCCGCCGCCGCCACTGCCCCGGCCGCCGCCGCTCAGGCGTACGCCGTCGCTCCTGGGTCGTCGGTGGAGGTCCCCATGACGGTCAACGGGCGGCTGCGCAAGGTCGTCCTGGAGCCCCGGGTGACGCTGCTGGACACGTTACGGGAGCGGCTCGGCCTGACCGGCACCAAGAAGGGCTGTGACCGGGGCGAGTGCGGGGCGTGCACGGTGCTGGTCGACGGCGAGCGGGTCAAGTCGTGCCTGACGCTGGCCGTGATGCGGCCGGGGGCCGAGATCACCACTGTGGAGGGGCTGGCGCGGGGAGAGGAGTTGCACCCCGTACAGGAGGCATTCATCCGGAACGACGCCTTCCAGTGCGGCGCGTGCACTCCCGGTCAGATCATGTCCGCCGTGGCCTGCATCAACGAGGGGCATGCGGGTTCGGAGGCGGAGATCCGCGAGTGGATGAGCGGCAACCTGTGCCGGTGCGCGGCGTACCAGAACATCGTCGCCGCCGTCGCCGACGCCGCGAAGGAGGTGCGGCGATGAGGGCCTTCGGTTACACGGTCGCGCGCGATCCGGTCGAGGCGGTGCGGATGGCCGCGGAGATCTCCAACTCGACGTTCGTGGCAGGCGGCACGGACCTGCTGAACCTGATGCGCGACGGTGCGCAGGCCCACGACCACCTCATCGACGTCAACCGGCTGGACCTCGGCAGGATCACCGTCGGCTCCGGCTCGTTGCGGATAGGAGGGGCGGCCCGGATGCGGCAGGTCGCCGAGCACCCCGGGGTGCGGCGGGAGTTCCCGGTGCTGTCGGAGGCGCTGCTGGCCTCGGCGTCCCCGCAGGTCCGCAACATGGCCTCGATCGGCGGCAACCTGCTGCAGCGCACCAGGTGCGGGTACTTCCGGGACGCGGCCTCTCCCTGCAACAAGCGGGTACGGGGCAGCGGCTGCCCGGCGATCACCGGGCAGAACCGGGGACACGCGATCCTGGGAGGCAGCGGGCACTGCATCGCCACGCATCCGTCGGACCTGGCGGTGGCGCTGACCGCCCTGGACGCGACCGTGTGCCTGCTCGGTCCAGGCGGCGAGCGCGCCGTCCCCATCGCCGACTTCTACCTCCTCCCCGGGTCCACGCCGGACCGGGAGACCGCGATGCGCCCGGGTGAGCTGATCACCAGGGTGGACGTGCCGCGCACCGCCGGCAGGCAGTCGCGCTACTTGAAGCTGCGCGACCGGGCCACGTTCGAGTTCGCGGTGGTGTCGGTGGCGGCCGCGCTGCGGACGGGAGGCGGCGTCGTACGGGACGTACGGCTGGCGTTCGGAGGCGTGGGCACCCGCCCGTGGCGGGACACCCGCGTCGAGGCGGCGCTGCGGGGCCGGCCGCTCACCCGGCAGGCGATCCACGAGGCGGGCCGGCTCCTGGTCAGGGACGCGGAACCGTACGAGGGGAACGGATTCAAGGTCGAGCTGGTCCAGCGGGCGCTGGTACACATCCTCAGCGAGCTGGGAGGGCTTCGATGAGCGGACTGGTGGGGCAGGGCGTGGCACGGGTGGACGGCCGGGCGAAGGTCACCGGCGCGGCCCGCTACGCCGCGGACCAGGAGGTGCCCGGTGTGCTGCACGGCGTCCTGGTGATGAGCACGATCGCCCGCGGCGAGGTTCTGGAGATCGACCGCAGGGCGGCGCTCGCGTATCCCGGCGTTGTCGCCGTCTACACCCACGCCGACATGCCGCGGCTGAACCTGCCGGGCTTCCCGTACAACAGGCCCTTCATCCCCCTGCAGGACACGCGGGTGCACCACCAGGGGCAGCCCGTCGCGTACGTCGTGGCCGGGACCCTGGAGCAGGCACAGGAGGCTGCCAACCTGGTGAAGGTGCGCTATCAGGCGGAGGATCCGGTCGCCCGGGTGGCGGACGCGCTCGACGAGGCGTTCGTGCCGGATGATTTCCGCGGCAGGCCCAACGAACTCGGCCGCGGCGATGCCGCCGCGGCGTTCCAGCAGGCCGCGGTACGCATCGACCAGACCTACAGCAGCCCGATGCACCACCACAACCCGATCGAGCCGCACACCACCACCGCCGTCTGGGAGGACGACGGCACGCTGACCCTGTACGAGAGCACCCAGGGCGTGGTCTTCGCCCGCAACACCGTCCAGATCGCGTTCGACCGGCCCCAGGGGAGCGTCAGGGTCGTCTCCCCCTACCTGGGCGGTGGTTTCGGCGCCAAGGGCCCCACCTATCCGCACACGTTGCTCACCGCGGCGGCGGCGCGGCTCTGCGGCCGGCCGGTGAAGCTGGTGCTGTCCCGCGCGCAGATGTACACGTCCAACGGTCACCGCGCCGAGTACCGCCACCACCTCCGGCTCGGCGCCACCCGGCAGGGCGCGCTGACCGCCATCGTCAGCGCCTCGACCGCTCAGGTGACCCGCGTCGACGAGAACATCTACAACGGCAGCGACTCCACCCTGCGCCTGTACGCCTGCCCGAACGTCCACGCGCGGCAGATGGGTGTGCGGCTCGACCTGCCGACGTCGAGCTACATGCGCTCGCCGGAGACGACCGCTCACTTCGGCCTCGAGACCGCCATGGACGAGCTGAGCTACGAGCTCGGCATCGACCCGGTGGAGCTCCGGATACGCAACCACACCGAGGTCGACCAGCAGCCCGATCCCCCCGTACCGTACGCCGACAAGCGACTGCTGGAGTGCTACCGGGCCGCGGCCGAGGCGTTCGGCTGGGCCCGGCGCAACCCCAGGCCTGGCACCACCAGGGACGGCGACGAGTACGTCGGCTGGGGCATGGCCACCGAGACCCACACGCACGGCGTCATCCCGTCTCAGGCTCACCTCACCATCGGCCCCGGCGGGCGCGCGACGCTGCGGGCCGCCACCCAGGAGATCGGCACCGGCACCTACACCGTGCTCACCCAGATCGTCGCCGAAGGGCTCGGCATGCCGCTCGGCCACGTCACCACGCTGCTGGGCGACACCGCCTACCCCGACGCTTCCTTGTCGGCGGGGTCGTCCACCATGCCCAGCGTGGCCGCCCCGGCGGCCGAGGCGGCGGCGAAGGCGCGGGAGGCCGTGATCGCGCTCGCCGTCGCCGACCCGCGCTCCCCGCTGCACGGCGTCCCCGCCAAGGAGGTCGTGGCCGAGGACGGCCGGCTGTTCGCCCGGGGCGACCGCGACCGCAGGGACACCTACCGGGCGGTCATGACCCGCCACGGCCGCTCCGTCGAGGTGACCGGCGACAAGCAGAACACCACGCCCGGGCACTCGTTCGGCGCGGTGTTCCTGGAGGTACGGATCCAGCCGACCCTGGGCAGGTTGCGCGTGACCCGGGTGGTGACCGCGCACGACCTGGGCCGGGTGCTCAACCGCCGGACCGCGCGCGGGCAGGTGATCGGCGGGGTGATGTGGGGGCTCGGCTTCGCGCTGATGGAGCAGACGATGGTGGACCCGAACACCGCGCGGGTGGTCAACCCGAACCTGTCCACCTATCTGGTCCCGGTCTGCGCGGACGCGCCGTCGGTGGAGGCGTTGTTCGTGGAGCGGCCGGAACCGGACGCCGAGCTGGCCGGGATCCGCGGATTCGGCGAGACGCCCGGGACCGGAGTGCCCGCGGCCATCGGCAACGCGATCTACCACGCCATCGGCCGGCGTCTCAGGGATGTCCCCTTCACTCAGGACAAGCTGCTCTGACCCCGCGCGTGGGGGTCAGCGGGCCGGGGCGTGGGCCGCGGCTCGGTCGAGGAGCTCGTCCAGCAGGGCCCGCTCTCCCGGCGTGTACAGGTCCGGCACCTCGTCGAGGACAGCCTTCAGGCCCACGGCCCGCTGAGCCACGCTCGGCGGGCCTGCTGGCGCGTCCGTGGTGATCGCCGCGAGAACGGCCTCGCGCAGGCGGCTGGGCAGCGCGGGGTCGCGCTCCTCAGGAGGGGTGCCGATGAGGTTGAGCGTGAGTCCGACGCCCGCCGAGTGGACCATCTCCATGGCCGTCTCGACGCCGACGGAGAGCCGTCCCGCGACGGCGATGCGTTCGACCAGCACTCGCAGCCGCGCCATCGCCTGCTCGGCGCTGCGCCTGCGCGCCCCCGAAGTGGGCCGGCCGTACATGAGCAGGTACTGTTCCGGGTTCTCCAGGCCGAAGCCGACATGGGTGTCCCAGCCGCGGCGCAGGTCGTCCACGGGGTCGTCGGAGAGCATCTGGCTGTGCTTGCGGGCGAGGTAGCCCTCGAACCCGTCGGCCGCGACCGCTTCGAGCAGCCCGTTCATGTCGGTGAAAAGGCGGTAGAGCGTTGGCGCCTGCACGCCGGCCGCCGCGCTGACGGTGCGCGTCGTCACCCCGTCGCGGCCCTTGTCCCGAAGCAGCTTGGTCGTGGTGTCGATGATGTGCCGGCGAACCTCTTCCCGATCAGCCATGTAGCGACGATAACAGAATTTCGATATCAACCATTGCCGTCGTGTCGTCCGAGCGGAATGAGGATGTCGGCCAGTTCGCCGGGCTTGGAGAGAAAAGGCGAGTGGGAGGCGTCGAGCGTGACGACGGAGGTCGGGTTGTCCGGGAACGCCGCGTCGGCCTCCGCGATGAACTTCGCCTGCACACCCGGCCGGGCGTACAGCCCGTGCCCCGCCATGTCCACCGCAACGGCCAGGCGCCTGCCGGCCACCACATGGGGGACGACCTCGCTCCAGCACCAGGCGCCGTGCCAGAAACCGTGAACCAACACCATCGTGGACATGAATGCTCCCTAGGTGATCGGTAACGATGGCCGCGGAGCCAGAGATCGCAGAGTTCGCTCCAGAATCAGATGATGGTGAAGGCGGTGAGCACGCCGAGGGTGATGAGGAAGAGACCTATGCCCACGACCCACCTCCCCATAGCGGAACCGTCCTGACCGCCGCTGTCGATACGAGCATTTCGCGGCTTCTCAGGGTCGTAAAGGACCATGACGCGATCTCCTGGTTGCGGAGGCCTGCTCTCGCCGTGACGCGAGGTGATCTCGACCTTCTGGCCGACGCAGGTCGTGAAGCGGAAGATGGGGAAACACGCCTTGCTGTCAGGGTCACGGCTCCTCTCCAGGCCAATGACCATGCCGGGTACCCGAACCCCGCGGGCGCGGAACCGCCGTGCCCTGCGCAGGAGCCAGACGCCGCACGCCAGGTTTGCCGACCCGAAAATCAGGAGCATGCCGGGTGAAGATGTCACTCAGGATCACCTTTCGCTCAGGCGACAATCCGCCATTGGCAAGCGTTTTCTCTGATCGACTACGCCACCAGCGGGTTAGTTCATCATCACATCGACGTTTTTCAGGCTCCCGACGTCAAGGAGCGGCATGGTGAAGCGAGGAACAGCCGGGCGATCAAGTCGCCGCGTGAACCGGTGCCCGAGTCGGCGACGTTCTTCGCTTCAAAATCGTGAGCAGCGCCGACGCGGGATCAAAGCGGTCATTCCGGAGAAGATCGATCAGGCGGCCAACTGCAAGAAGCGCGGCTCCCGTGGCGAGCCGTCTTATGGATCCGAAGCCTCCGGCCGGTCGTTTGCAAGCAGAAGGTCAGGGGTGCCAGTTACAGGAGGAGAGCGCTCACCGCTCGGCGGGGAGGTTCAGGAGGGAGAATTCTTCCAATCGTCCCGTCCCGCTGTCTCGTCTGCGGAGGGGGCCGCGATGTCGGTCTTGGCGCCCCAGCCAGTCAGGCGGGCGTCGACGACGTGGGAGATCGAGCGCTTGCCGAGCTGTTCCCGCCAGGAGGTCCGGACCCTGCGTACCAGTTGGTCCTCTCCGAGCCAGAGCTGCCACGAGAGGTCTGTCTTCGCGTACTTCCCGGTGGGCGTCCCATCGTGTTGGTCGCGGAACGCGGGTGACACCCTGTAGAGGTCGCCGAAGGACGGACCGCCGCGAGGCCGCGGTCCAGAGCGGGCTGGGGCTGCTGGGCGCCGGGGTGGCCGGCGCCGGACTGGTCTGGGCCGTGCTGGCGGCCGGCCGGGGCGCCCTGACGGCGGGCGACATCGTGATGTTCGTGGCGGCGGTGGCCGGCGTGCAGGCGGCGCTGACCGGCCTGATCCAGCAGCTGGCCCGCGTGCACCAGGAGCTCCTGCTCTTCGACCACTACCTGCGGGTGGTACGCGCGGCACCGGACCTGCCGGTCGCCGATCCGCCGGCCCGGCTCCCCGCCCTGCGCCGGGGCATCGAGTTCCGGGACGTGTGGTTCCGCTACTCCGACGAGCACGACTGGGTGCTGCGCGGCGTCAGTTTCACGATCCCCCACGGGCAGTCGGTCGGGCTGGTGGGCGTGAACGGCGCGGGCAAGAGCACGCTCGTCAAGCTGCTGTGCCGGCTGTACGACCCGACGCGGGGCGTCATCCTGTGGGACGGGGTGGACCTGCGCCAGGTGGCGCCGGCGACCTTGCGGGAGCGGGTCGGCGCGGTCTTCCAGGACTACATGGCCTACGACCTCACCGTGCGGGAGAACATCGGCCTCGGCGACCTGAACGTGCTGCACGACCGGTCCAGGATCGAGGACGCCGCCCGCCGCGCCGGGATCGATCGCCTGGCGGCGTCGCTGCCCCGGGGCTACGACACCCTGCTCAGCAGGATGTTCCCGCAGGATCAGGACGACGACGGCACGGAGGACGGCGGCGCGGGAAGCGGTGTCACCCTCTCGGGCGGCCAATGGCAGCGGCTGGCGCTGGCCAGAGCGTTCCTGCGGGAGAACCGGGACCTGCTCATCCTCGACGAGCCGAACTCGGGCCTGGACGCCGAGGCCGAGGCGCGGATACACGCGAGCATCGGCGCGTACCGCGGAGACCGTACGAGCCTGCTGGTGTCCCACCGCCTGGGGACGCTGCGCGACGTCGATCGCCTCGTCGTGCTCGGGGACGGCGTGGTGACCGAGACGGGGACGCACGCCGAGCTCATGGCACGGCAGGGCGTGTACGCCCGGCTGTTCTCCCTTCAGGCCCGGGGGTACGCCGACGAGTTGCCCGCGGCGGCGCCGGGATGACCGCGGTCGTGCCGGCGGTCTGCGCCACGCTGGTCGCGCTCTGGCTCTGGGTACGCCGGCGGCTGGTCGTGGTCACGGTCGAGGGGCCCAGCATGGAGCCGGCCCTACGGGACGGGGACAGGGTGCTGGTGCGCCGGGTGCCGCTGCCGGAGGTCCGCACCGGGCAGGTGATGGTGGCACGCAGACCGTCCTGGCCCGGTCAGCCGGGAGACGCCGGGCCCTGGCTGGTCAAGCGGGTGGTCGCGGTGGGAGGGGATCCGGTGCCCGCGGAGGTACGGGCGGCCGTCGACCCGCGCGACGACCGCGTACCTCATGGATGTCTGGTGGTGCTGGGCGACAACCGGGCGCGGAGCGCCGACTCCCGGCACTGGGGGTACATCACCGCCGAGCACCTGCTCGGCGTGGTGCACCGCGGCATGTCGCCGGGAACGCCGGGCGGACCCGTCAACGCCTGACGGCGACGGGACGGAACAGCTCGGCGATGTCGTCGAGGCGCACGACGACCAGCACGCAGACCGACGCCGCCGCCGCGGCGATCAGCACCCCCGGGACCTCGACGCCGCCCGGCGTCCCGGCGAACGTCGCACCCAGCGCCGCCAGAGCCGCCACGATCAACACCAGGTTGCGGATGACGTGATGCCTCCCGACGGGCGTCTCCGACGCGCCGAAACAGTGACAGGGTGCCGCCTTCTCCCGCCTCAGGGCGCGGACCAGCGCGTAACCGAACCCACCGAGCGTGACCGCCGCCAGGGCGAACCCCACGGACGCGGTGACCGGTACGGCGACCAGCACCACGATCGCCGCCTCCGCCGCCACCGCGAGCAGGCCGAGCCATCGTGCCCGCCCCGGTCCCACGGCCAGCAGCGTGCCGGTCGCCGTGACGAACTCCCGGAACGCCTGACGGCTGCGAACCTTGCCGATCAGGGAGACCAGGAAGATCCCCAGCACCAGCAACTGACCCCAGACAACCACATAGCCCATCACGACAACTCCGTATCAACGGCGGTCATCCCGGCCCTCATTATCGAACGAGCGCCCCGGAACAGAACAGATCACTCTCCCGTGGGGCGTATCACTCCAGATGGGATCTGATCGCGCCGGACCGTACGTGGAGCCGCCGGTTCCGCCGGGATGCCGCGGCCTTCGGCGCGGTGCTGGGCGGCGAGATGGTCGCGGAGCCTGACGTGGCGGAACTGGTACACGGCGCCGGACTGCCGCAGCACGCCTCGGGCGTAAGCGTCGTCGAGGAAGAGTTTCGGCCGCCACGGCAGCCGGCCGAGGAGCGGGAGCCACAAGCGCGCGAAGATCAGCCAGCCTCCCCACGCCGAGAGGACGAGCCGGGTCAGCGCGGCGAAGGATCCGTACAGCAGACCGTAGAGGAGGCCCTGCCGCACGAACGCCTGACTCGGAAAGGCGCCGTACTGGTTGCCCACCAGGACGAAGTTCACCAGCAGGACCGCGCACCCGACCATGCCGACGCGGAAAAGCGTGACCCCACGGTCCGTGGACAGGAGGTCCCAGGGGCCCACCGCGGAACTCCGGTCGTTCGGCCCGCTGAAGACGTACACGACCGCGTTGACGAACGCGTACGAGATTCCGACCAGGAGGCCGAGGACGAGACCGGCCGCCACGTAGGCGGGTACGCCTGTGGTGGTGCGGAGCCAGGTGTCCAGCCACGGCGCGAAGGCCCGCACGAAACGTCCGGCGGAGGGTTCCGAGAAGTTGAGGTTCGCGAAGCCCCAGGCGAGCCACGAGGCGAGCGAGAACACGAGAGCGGCCGAAAGGCCGGTGACGAGTTCGGCGCCGATCCCGCGAAGGACCCGCGATCGTGCGGGGACGGGCCGCCGGAGCCGGGAAGGACCGAGGCGCAGCCGTTCGGGGTTTCGGCCGGCGCCTCGGCGCCCGGTCCTCGTCTCGTTCAGGAGTCCGGCGGCGAGGCCCGCGACGAGGCCGGTTCCCGTCTCCAGCAGTCCTTCACGGAACTGGTCCCCTCCGACCGGCGCCCCGGACAGACGAACGGCTACGACGTAGCTCAGCACGCCCACGATCCCGCCCACCGGCACGGCCACGAGGCCGGTGACGAGCACGCGGGTCCGGCGGCGGAGGGTGGCGCCGAGTCGCCACCAGGCGAGGTCCTGTGTATGGAGCCGAGTGAGGTGGTCGGCGAGATGGCCGAGCCAGCGCCGTGCTTGGTGGTCGGTCCAGGCCGCTTTCGCGGTGCCGGGCCGGACTGTGCGGCGTGGGTCGTAGAGGGCGGTGAGGTAAGCGCTGAAGAGGTGTTCTTCGAGCGCGTCCTGGGTGGGAAACCGCTCGCCGTCGAGGAGGTCCGTGGGGTTCCGGTGTGGTGTGTCGTTGTAGATGGTACGGGTGAGCATGACCAGCAGCGGCGTGCTCAGGGCCGCGGCGAGGTTCCGGCTGACGTCGTCGCCTGGACGGGTGCGCACGTGCGAGAAGACCGACTCCCACTGGGCGGTGCGGGTCTTGCCGCTGACAGCCTGCAGATAGCGCTGGACCTCGTCGAGGGCGAGGTCTTCGAGCTCGATGGCGGCGGCTCTGCCGAGCGCTCTGTTGCCCCTGACCGCGGCCGCGTACTCGTCAGGCCGGGTGGTGAGGATCAGCGGCCCGTCGAAACGGTTGAGCTCGCTGATGGCCGCACCGCGGTGACGGTGCTGGATCTCGTCGAAGCCGTCCAGCACCGGCAGGATCCGCCCGCTCTCCAGCAGCGCTCTGGCCGGCACGGTCCCGGTCGCGTCGGCGCCCTCCAGGAAGGCATGGTCGCCGATGAGCCGGTCGGCCAGCCAGTCGTGCAGGCCGGTGCGGCTCGGATCCCAGCTGCCGAGACTGAACAACACCGGTATGCGGAGCGAATCCCCAGGATGGTTGAAACACTCCAGGACCAGCCGGTGGGCGAGTACGGTCTTCCCCGCCCCCGCCCGGCCGATGATGACGAGGCGGCCCGTGGGAACACTCCGGTAGAAGCCGTGGACGCCGGAAATGTCGCCGGTCCGCGGCGGAGGTCTGTCGCCGCCGTCGGCCTGGGCGGTGCGCCATCGCACCCGCAGCGCCCATGGATCGCCGATACGCCAGTTGCGTTCCTCCTGCTGGCTGATTTCCTGCACGCGCAGGGCCAGCAAGCGGGCCGCGGATTCGACCCGTATATCCGCGTCTGCCGAGTCCGGACGTGACTGTGACTGTGACTGTGACGATCGGACCTGGAGATACAAGGCCGTCGCGGCGAAGACCGCGGAAGCGATTCCCGCGACATGGTTGCCTGCGTCCATTCCATTGTTGAAGACGGTCAGGCCCACCCATAGCAGAAGGGTGATGATGGCGGCGACCAGCAGCAGGAGCGCCCAACGACCTTGCGGACCGCGCCCATGACCCACGAAAGACCCCCACCCCGTCGACCCGCATTTCCCCCGGCGAAGCCCTTGTCCTCTTCATTTTATGCCGGGGACCTTCCTGGCGCGCGCGTCCGGTCGCAGCTTTTCCCGGAAAGAGCGCAAATAGAGCAGATGGCACCAATGGCGATGAATTCATCGACGTTCGGTAGTTTGCCCAGCGCCGTGGGAGCGCCGCTCCGACACAGAACGAGGTGGGTGTGCCGGGCGGTGCGACAGGAACGGCAGCAGGTGGCCGATCTCGTGGTCCACTGCCTGCTGTTCGGCCGCCGGCAGGGGCCGGAACGGCGTCAGCCGTATCTCGCCCGCGGTGAAGGACCAGGTGCCGCGGACGTGGCCGTCGATGAGCACGGTGGGCAGGACCCGCCGGAGTTCGTCGATCACCTCAAGGACTGGGGCACACGGTTTCTCGACGCCGCCGGCGGATCGGCAGCCCTCTCCGGCCCTCCACGCGCGAAGGCCGCTGGTCACCGGGCCCCGCCCGCCTCGGGCCGTCCTGACGGGGAAGTCTAGAATGCGGAGACCGTCATAGGCCGGGATCTTCCGCAGGGAAGGTCCGGCATGGGCGCCGCCTGACGGCGTGGAGGTCGTGTGCTGGATGTGATCGGTCTGGGGGCCGACGCGCAGCGGATCTACGAGCTCCTGATCGGCCTCGGCTCGGCCGGCGCCGCCGAGCTGGCCGCCGCCGGCGGCCTGCCCGAGCCGCGGGTACGGGAGATCCTCGGCACGCTGAAAAGCCGCGGCCTGGCCCGCTGTCTGCGGCACAGTCCCCTTCGCTACGCCGCCGTCGACCCGGGAACCGCCCTGGACGTGCTGCTCCTCCGGCGCGAGGAGGAGATCAAGCACGCCCGCATCCGGGCGTAGGAGTTGTCGGAGCTCTACCACGAGGCCGCGGACCGCCGGGCGCCCGCCCACCTGGTCGAGGTCGTGACCGGCAGGGAGACGGTCCGTCACCGGGTCGACAGCGCCCGGCGCAGCGCCCGCCAGGAGCTGCGGATCTTCGACAAGCCGCCGTACGCCGTCGAACCCATCCCGCACAAGGCCGAGGCGACGGTCAGCCTGCTGATCGAGCGGGGCGGCGGGGTGCGCACCATCTTCGACCAGGCGGCGCTGGAGCTGCCGGGACGCCTGGCCGGTGACATCGGCAAGGCCACCGCCAAGGGGGTACGGCACCGCGTCCTGCCCGAGTTGCCGACGAAACTGGTGCTCGTCGACGACCGTCTCGCCATCGTGCCCCTCCAAGCCATGCCCGAGGTGCTGGACAGCGCCGTCTTCGTCTACCGATCCGCGCTGCTGGAGGGGCTGGCGGCGCTGTTCGAGACCTTGTGGCGCATCGCCCTGCCCCTGGACCCCGCCCACCCCGGCGCGGACCAGTCCGGCGCGGACCAGTCCGAGCAGCCGTCGGACGACGAACGTCACCTGCTGAAACTGCTCAGCACGGGGGTCCCCGACGAGGCCATCGCCCGCGCCCTGGGCTTGAGCGAGCGGACCTGCCGCCGCCGCATCCACCACCTGATGGAGCGGCTCAACGCCCGCACCCGCTTCCAGCTCGCCCGCCAGGCGGCCCGCCGGGGCTGGCTCGACGACCTTCCTGACTGACCGCCCGCTCACGGGTGGCCGGTCCGGGCCAGTGCCGGAAATGGCCAGGCATGGCCGCTTTTCGGTCATGCCTGACCGTGTCACTCTTTGTCCGAAAAGTCCGGGGCTTTCGTCCCCGCGGCATCCCCCTCTTTCGGCATGTCTTGGGAGCGTTCATGTCCTTCCGCTTACCGGCCAGACGGCCGTGCCTGCTCGCGGGCGCGGCCCTGGTGGCGTCGATCGTCGCCGTGCCCGTTCCGGCGACCGCGGCCCCTCCCTCCACGACCGCGCCTGCCACCGGGCCCACCACCGGGCCCACGCCCGCCGCCGCCCTGGGCGGGCGCGTCGAGATCACGCTGGTGACCGGCGACGAGGTCACGTACGACACCGCCGGCGGCGTGCCGAGCGTCACCGTCACCCCCGCGACCCGCAGCGACGGCAGCACGAGCACGTTCGTGACGTACAAGAAGGACGGCGACACCCATGTGGTGCCGCTGGACGTGCGCCCCTACATCGCCTCGGGCGCGGTGGACGAAGGGCTGTTCAACGTCAGCTACCTGGCCCGCAACGGCTACGCCGAGCGCCAGGACCTCCCGGTGATCGCCCAGTACGGCAAGGGCGCGCGTACCGCGCAGGCGAAGGTCCCGGGAGCCGCGACGAAGCGGCACCTGGCCACCGTGAACAGCGCCGCCCTGGAGGTGGCCAAGAGCGCGCAGTTCTGGCAGGGCGTGCAGAACCCCGACGTCAGGCCCGCCGACGCGCCCAAGCACGACAAGCTGCGGCTGTCGGGCGGCATGGACCGGCTGTGGCTGGACCGCGTCAACAGGATCTCGCTGGACGAGAGCGTGCCGCTGGTCGGAGCCCCCCAGGCATGGGCGTCCGGGTACGACGGCGCCGGCGTGAAGGTCGCCGTCCTCGACACCGGCATCGACCGCACCCACCCCGACCTGGCCGGCAAGGTCGCGGCCGAGGCCGACTTCAGCGGCGCGTCCCAGGACGCCGTTGACCGCAACGGCCACGGCACGCACGTCGCCTCCACCATCGCCGGCTCCGGCGCCGCGGCCGGAGGCACGCACAAGGGCGTGGCCCCAGGGGCGTCGCTCCTGGTGGCCAAGGTGTGCGACGACCGCGGCGGCTGCCTGAACTCGTCGGTCATCGCCGGCATGGAGTGGGCCGCCGAACAGGGCGCCGACGTGGTCAACCTCAGCCTGGGCGGCGACGCCCCCCTGGACTACCCCGATCCGCAGTCGCAGGCCGTGGACGAGCTGACCGAGGCGAGCGGCACCCTCTTCGTCATCGCGGCGGGCAACGCCGGCCAGGACGAGTCGATCGCCTCGCCGGGCGTCGCCCGCGCGGCGCTCACCGTCGCGGCCACCGACAACGCCGACCGGCTCGCGAGCTTCTCCAGCCGCGGCCCGATCTGGTACGCCGACCGTACCCTCAAGCCGGACATCGCGGCCCCCGGCGTGAACATCACCGCCGCCCGCGCGTCGCAGAGCTCGTGGCCCGGCGACCTCTACACCGACGCGTCCGGCACCTCCATGGCCACCCCGCACGTCGCGGGCGCGGCGGCGGTCCTCGCCCAGCGGCACCCCGGCTGGACCCCGGACCGGCTCAAGGCCGCGCTGATGAGCACCTCCAAGGACGTGAAGCTCAAGGCCTTCGAGGCCGGCGCGGGGCGCCTGGACGTGGCCAGGGCCGTCTCGCAGCAGGTGCACGCGGTGACCCCCGCCGTCGACCTGGGCATCCTCTCGCAGGACCAGCAGAAGCAGAGCCGGACCGTCACCTACGCCAACGGCGGCTCCGCGCCGGTCACCCTGACGCTGGCCGCCTCGCTGGTCACCAGCTCCGGCGCCCAGGTCCCCGAAGGCGCGGTCGCGACCGACGCGACGGTCACGATCCCCGCCGGCGGCACCGCCACGGCCACGGTCTCCGTCGACCTCGCGGCGCTGTCCAAGGGTCTCTACAGCGGTGCCGTGACGGCCACCGACCAGGCGGGCGGGATCGTGGTGCGGGTCCCCGTCGCCTTCCAGGTCGAGCCGCAGTCGTTCCCGGTGAAGTTCGAGATCCTCGGCCACGACGGCAAGCCCTGCGGCACGTCCGACCGGTTCGGCTGCTACGCGATCCCCGCCCTGACCTACGTCAACCACGACACCGGCCGCACCGGCGCCCCCAGGTCGCTCACCGACCGGCTGTCCGTCGGCCGCCACTCCTTCCAGGCGGCCGTCGCCTGGAGCGACCCCGACACCTGGGAGCCCCAGTACGCCGTGGTCGTCGCCGAGGACGTCAAGGTGACCGGCCCCATGACGGTGACGCTCGACGCCTCCAAGGCGCGGCGCATCGCCATCGAGACCCCCAAGCCGAGCCAGAGCCTCGACCACCAGATCGGCGTCATCCGTACCAGCGAGTCCGGCGCCGAGACGGGTTTCGGCCTGCTCGCCGGTTTCGGCTCGTACGGCTACTGGGCGGCCCCCACGCCCAAGGTCGCCGAGGGCTCGCTGCTCTTCCAGCACCAGAGCGACGCGATCGCGCCCCTCGTCGAGATGGAGGTCCTCGGCGAGGAGCAGCAGCGGCTGCACCCGCAGTACATCACCTACTACGAGTCCGTCGTGAAGTTCTCCGGCGTCCAGCCCCTGGACGTGACCTACCTCGGCGTGATGCACGCGCTGTCCGACCCGGCCACCCAGATCCCCAAGGACCTGTCCGGCGTCAAGGGCAAACTCGCTCTGATCGAGATCGAGGACGAGTGGGACGGGGTGAGCGCCCGCTTCGGCTGCCACGTCTTCCCTGAATACCTCGACGCCCTGACCGCCGCCGGAGCCGCGGGTGTCATGGCCTTCATGAAGGTCGACGGGACGCCGCAGAAGTGCGACACCCGCAACACCTTCAGTGTCCTCCACCAGCCGACGATCCCGGCGGTCTCCCTTCCGCCGAACGAAGGGCGGGCCCTGCGGGACCAGGCGGTGTCGGGCAACCGGACCTCCATCAGGGTGAAAGGCACTCCGACCAGCCCGTACGTCTACCACCTGAAGTTCTACCGGATGAACGAGATCCCGGCAGACCAGACCTACCGGGTGAGCGAGCGGGAGCTCGCGCGCTTCGACTACGACTACCACGCCGAGCGGCCCGTGGACGTCGTCACGGCCTGGCACCAGTGGATCCCCGGGCGCGAGACCGACATCGCGGCCATCAACACCCGCCTGCGCGGCCCCGGCACCTGGCAGAACTACGTCGGCCCGGCCGCGCACCCGGACCAGTTGGTGAAGGCCGAGGTGCACCGCAGCACCCCTGACCTGGCGATCATCGACGACGCTCCGGTGCCCATGATGATCCGTCCCGTGTCCGCGCGCGCGGTCGTGGAAGGGGACTGGTGGGGAAGCCCGGCCGTTCCCGGGGCTCCGGAGTTCGACTCGCCGGCCACGTGGCTGGCCGCGTGCGGGGCGTGCCGGCAGGGCGACGTGTTCAGCCCTCTGCTGCCGATGGCCGTCACCGATCCGCACGTCGAGTCGTTCTACCTGGAAACGGCCCAGTCGGACCGGCTGCACCTCTACAGGGACGGCCAGGAGATCACGCCCACGCCTCTCCTCGGGGCGATCACCGCGTACACCCTGCCGCCCGAGCAGGCCCGCTACCGGCTCACCCACGAGATGGACGTCCTCGCCCCGGACCTGAAGGCGGACTTCCACGACAGGCGGGTCAGCAGCGAGTGGGAGTTCACCTCCTCCCGGGTGAAGGCGGACGACAAGGGCAGGCTGCACTGCATAGGCACGAACCTGGAGATCTCCGACGAGCCCTGTGCCGTGCAACCGCTGGTCTACCTGCGCTACGACCTGAACCTGGACCTCGACAACACCGTCCGTCGCGGGGTGCACCGCGTCGAGCTGCACGCCTACCACGAGGTGGCCGCCACGTCGCGGCCCGCGATCGCCTCGATCGAGGCGTGGGTGAGCTACGACGGCGAGAAGACCTGGCAGAAGGCCGGGACGGGAACGCCTGAGGGCGGCACGGTCACCGCCGTCCTGCCGGCTCCGCCGGCGGGCAAGGTGACGGCCAGCCTGAAGGTGAAGGCGTCCGACGCCGCCGGCAACGCCCTCACGCAGACCGTCCACGAGGCGTACGGAGTGCGCTGATCACCTGAAGAGAACGTACGGCCGGCCGGCCCTCCGGCCGGCCGTACAGTGGCGGAACAAATAGCGCATCGGCCAAAGGCGTCGTCCGGGAGAATGGGCGGTGTGGCGAATTCCGTCGAGGCACCCCCGATGCCGGTTACCCTCAAGGCGGTGCGGATCATCGTCGCGTTCCAGGCGACGCTCGCCCTGGTGGGCACCGGGCTCGGGCTGGCCCTGTTCTTCTCCGCCTTCAAATGGGAGACGCTGCTTTCCGTGGCCTATTTCGCGGGGAGCGTCGCCGTTCTCGGGTGGCTGCTCAACCGATGGAACAGCCGCCGGGTATATGTGCGCTGGTCGATCGTCGCCATGCAGGGGGTGACGGTCGGCGCCGATGTCGTGGACATGGCCATCTTCTCCACCGTTGACTGGTGGTCGCTGGTCACCGGAAATGGTGTCGCCTGGACGGTCGTCGTCCTGCTCATGCTGCCCTCGGCCGGGCGGTGGTTCGACAAGTCCCGTGAGCTTCGGCGATCACGCCCGCAGGGTGCGTGATTCCGCCGTCGCAGGTCGTACGGCGCATCGAGGTCGCCCTCGGGATGTGGACGGATTCGGGCTTGATCGGGACGGGGGTCGTGGCCTTATCCTGATCGGGATGAACATCTCCTTCAGCAGATTGGGGGTCCCGTTCGCGCAAGGTGAGTGCTGATGCGCTCCATGATCGCGGACGAGGATTCTCGCCTTCTTCTCTGGCTGCGCGTGCGCGAGTTCGCCGTGCCGCCCACCATGATCGAACGTGCGACCGCCCGCCGTGCCGTCGGCGACTGGGCGGGGGCGTGCGCCGCGGCGCGCGTGGACGTCGATCTCGACCTGCGTTCCGTGGCCCGCGCGCATGGGCATGAGGTCGCGGCGCGCGTACGTGACGATCTCCGGCACCTGGCTCCCGAGCTGCTGCGCTGGCACCTGCCGCGGGTCGCGCCTGACGGGCTGCTGCGGCCGGGGCTGACGGTCCCGCTCGCGAGGTACGCGCCCGGGTTGCGGCTCGTGGCGCGTACGCCGCCGGCCCGGGCGGCGGCGGGGCAGCGGTTCGGGCTGGAGCTGTGGGACGCGGACCGGCCCGCGGCTCGCGGGCATCCGCATCCGCGGCCCCACCGGTGTTTCCGGCTCGACCTGCATCGTCACCTGTGGGACGTCCGCAGGGTGGATGAGCTGCGGGTACGGTCGTCGGACGGCGGGTCCCCGGTCCCGGGGCTGCCGAGCTGGTGCGCCGCGGACCGGTGGGCGGACGAGGCGCGGCTGCTGCTGCGGGCGGACGGGCGGGGCGGCGACGCGGTCGTCGTACGGCTCGGCGGGCGGCGGCGGCTGATGCTGGACCTGGACCTGGGCCTGGATCTGGCGGCACTCGAGTCGCGGATCACGGGCGCGCCCGCGAGCGGTGCCGGCGCCGGCGCCGGCGCGGGGCTGCCGATGTTGCCGGATGCGGCGACGTGGGTGCTGCCCGACCTGGCGCTGCTGCGGGCCGGGTTGATCACGGCCGATCGGCTGCATCCGCTCGTCGCGGCGGCGCTCGTCCCCGGGCATGGGGTGGCGGGTCCAGGCGCGGGGGCGGGTCGCGCTGACGTGCCGGGGGACGTCGCGGGCGGTGGCGCGCACCTGGTCGAGTGCCGTGGCGCGCGGCATCGGGTCGGGCTCGTGGACGGGGTGCTCGTCGCGCTGGATCACTCGGCGGACGAGGTGCGGCGCGAGGAGCTGCTGGCGGCGCTCGGCGGCACTCCGCTGCCCTGCCTGGCGGCGATCGAGGTGGCGCACCGCGATCCTGGCTCTCTTGACGACGTACGGGGGCGGCTGGAGCACGGGGACGTGGCCGGGGCGCTGGCCGTCGTCGAGCGGCTGCTCGGGCCGGGTGCGTCGCTGCCCGACGGCCCGCTGCGGGACGAGCTGGAGGGGGCGGCGCGGCGGCGGGTGGCTCATGGGCTGTTCCGGGCGGGGCTGGACGGGCTCGGCCGCGACCCCGCCAACCACGGCGAACGGCCCGCCACCCCCGGCGGCCGGCCCACTACCTCCGCCGACCGTGCCGCAAGGGCCGGCGGTCGTACCGTACGGGCCGGCGGTCGTGCCGCCGTGCCCTCCCGCCGCCGCGCGCGTTCCCAGCGGCGTACCCGCTGATCCCCTGGGCCGGCACGGCCCTCATCACACATCGAGATCTCAAAAGGTGATCCCCTTGTCATTGGACATCGCTGCCGACCTGCTCGCCCTCCTCCACGACACCGCCACGGAACCCCGCGCCGACCCGCAGTTGGAGGCGCTGACCCTGGCCGTCGCGGCCGACCTGCCGGTGCTGCTCTGGGGAGAGCCGGGCATCGGCAAGACCGCCGCGCTGACGCAGCTCGCCGAGGCCCTCGAACTGCCGCTGACCACGGTGATCGCGAGCGTGCACGAGCCGTCCGACTTCTCCGGTCTGCCCGTGGTCGGGGACGACCCGGCGACGCAGGGCGTCCCGATGGCTCCGCCTGACTGGGCGGTCCACCTCGCGAGGGAGGGGCGGGGGCTGCTCTTCCTGGACGAGCTGTCCACGGCGCCGCCCGCCGTCCAGGCCGCGCTGCTGCGGCTCGTGCTGGAGCGGCGGGTCGGCGCCCTGCGGCTGCCCCCGGGCGTACGGATCGTGGCCGCGGCCAACCCGCGTTCGTCGGCCGCCGACGGATGGGAGCTCAGCCCGCCGCTCGCCAACCGGTTCGTGCACCTGCAGTGGGCCCACGATCACGAGGTCGTGGTACGCGGCCTCGGCGGCACCTGGCCGCGGGCGTCGCTGCCGCGGCTGGACCCGGAGCGGCTGGCGGAGGCCGTGGCGTTCGCCAGGCGGGCGGTGTGCGGGCTGCTCGCCGTACGCCCGGCCCTCGTGCACCGGCTGCCGCAGAACGAGGCCCGCAGGGGCGGTGCCTGGCCCTCGCCCCGGAGCTGGGACATGGCGCTGCGCCTGGTCGCCTTCGCCACCGCGGCGGGCACGTCGCGCGAGGTGCTGTCCATGCTGGTCAGGGGCACGGTCGGGGACGGTCCCGGGCTGGAGCTGCTGGCGGCGATGGACCGCATGGACCTGCCGGATCCCGAGACGCTGCTGGCGGACCCCGCGGGGGCGGAGCTGCCGGAACGCGGCGACCTGCGGCAGGCCGTGCTCGACGGCGTGGTGGAGGCGGTGCGGAAACGTCCGGAGAAGCCGCGGTGGGACGCGGCGTGGACGGTCCTGGGCCGGGCGCTGGAGAGCGGGCCGCCGGATCTGGTGGTCGTGCCGGCGTCCACGCTCGCGGCGCTGCGGCGGCCGGACTGGGACGTTCCCGCGTCGATCGACCGGCTCGCCGGCGCGGTGTCCCTGAGCAGGCAGGCTGACCTGGCCGCGGCCCGGGTGGCGGCGGGGCGGCGCGGATGACGGGGACGCCCGCGCGAACGCTGGACGCCGAGAAGCTGTTCGCCGCCCGGCTGCAGGCCGCCCGTGCCCGCCCCTATCTGGCGACGGCGCTGTTCGCGCTGCACGTGGTCGAGTCGCGGCGGGTGCCGACGATGGCGGTGGACCGGCACTGGCGCTGCTACGTCTCGCCGGCGTTCGTCGCCGGGATCCCGGTCGAGGAGCTGGCGGGGGTCTGGGTCCATGAGGTCTCCCACCTGCTGCGCGACCATCACGGGCGCAGCGACCGGGTCGCGGCCGAGCGGGGGCTCGCCGGGCCGGGCGAGCGGCTGCGGATGAACATCGCCGCGGACCTGGAGATCAACGACGACGTGTACGGCGACGGCCTGGTCCGCCCGGGCGGCGCCGTCGAGCCTGGCGATCTCGGGCTGCCCGAGGGCGAGCTCATGGAGGACTACCTGCGCCTGTTCCGGCTGGGGCCGCACACGCAGGATCTGGCCTGGCTGGACTGCGGCAGCGGCGCCGACGGGCTGGACCGGGACTGGGACCTCGGCCCTGACGGCGCGTACGGGCTCAGCGAGCAGGAGCGCGACGCCGTCCGCTTCCGGGTGGCCCAGGGCATCACGGCCCGCCCGGGGAGCGTGCCGAAGGGGTGGCGGCGGTGGGCCGAGGAGGCGTTCCATCCGCCGCAGCCGTGGCGGGAGCTGCTGGGGGCGGCGGTCCGTTCGGCCGCCTCCGGTCCGGGCGCGGGCGAGGACTACACCTACGGCCGGCCGGCGCGGCGGTCGGCGGGGCTGCCGGGCGTCGTCCTGCCGAGTCTGCGGCGCCGGCCGCCGCGGGTCGCGGTGGTCGTCGACACGTCGGGGTCGGTCAGCGACGCCGAGCTGGGCAGCGCGCTGCTGGAGGTGGCGGCGATCGTCCGGGCGGTGGGCGGGCGGCGCGACCTGGTCAGCGTGGTGTCGTGCGACGCGGCGGCCCGGGTGGTCCAGCCGTTGTGCAGGGCCGAGGGGATCGCGCTGGTGGGCGGCGGCGGGACGGATCTGCGCCAGGGTTTCGCGCGGGCGCTGAGGACGGAGCCGCGGCCGGACGTCGTGGTGGTCCTCACC
This sequence comes from Nonomuraea coxensis DSM 45129, assembly GCF_019397265.1. NCBI lineage: Bacteria > Bacillati > Actinomycetota > Actinomycetes > Streptosporangiales > Streptosporangiaceae > Nonomuraea > Nonomuraea coxensis. Next base: position 166,464 of record NZ_CP068985.1, on the reverse strand, counting down.
GACGGGCAGACCCCGTGGCCGGAGGCGCGGCCGGCCTGCCGGACCGTGGTGGGGCTGTTCCCGCGTGAGCGGCGGCCGTCGCGGAACGAGGACGATCCCGGGTACGTGCCGGACCGGCCGCCTGACTGGGCGCGCGTGGTCACCATCGGTTGAGTCCGCCCCTCGCGCGGCGTGAGCTGACGGTCACGGGGGTGGCATACTCGGGGAGTGCCCGCCTGTATCCCCCGGGAGGATGCCCGTTGCCTGGGCGGCGCCGTGCCCACGATGGTGCTCCTTTCGGCCGGGCCCGTCGTCCAGCTTCCCCGGTTCCGGCTGGTCGGGGACGGCAGGCCGGCCACGTGTTCCGGCTACGTGCTGACGCCCGGCGTGACCTTCTCCCTGGTCGAGGGGCCGGGGAGGTTCCGGCTCATGGTGGAGGGGATCACGCATCACGACGAGGCCGACGGGCGCTTCGCCTGGCTCCGCCAGGTGGAACGGGCCGGTGGGGCGGTCGTCGCGGTGGTGGACCGGCGGGGCGTCCCGCACGACTGGGCGGGGCTCGCGGCGAGCGGCCGGGCCAGGGGCGGTTATGTGCCGATCGTCCGGCGGGCCGGTCGAGGGGCTCGCGGGTCAAGGACAATCTAAAAGGAAAATGGACCGCCGAAAGTGAAATCATGCCATCCCGTTGCTAACTATCTGCATTAGTATCACCACTGTGGGTCATGACCTGCCGGCACGGCTGGTGCGCAGAATCGGGCGGCGTGGGGCGTCGCTGATCTTCGTCGGGCTGCTCAGCCTGGTGATCGGCGCTTCGCTGGTGTTCGCCGGGCCCGACGCGCGGGCCCTGCCCGCGTTCACGATATTGGCCACCCTCGTCCCGCTGCCCGCCTGGGCCGCGGTCTGGTTCGCGGTCGGCGTGCTGTGCCTGGTGCAGGCGTGCATGCGGTCCGACAGGGTCGCCTTCGCCGCGGCCACCGCCCTGCTCCTGATGTACGGCCTGATCTTCCTGTCCTCGACCTTCACCGGGCAGAATCCGCGCGGCTGGGTGACGGGGGCGGTCTGGCTGGCGTTCGGCGGGTGGATCGCGCTGATCGCCACCTGGCCGGAGGCGGCGAGCCTGGCCCGGATGCCGGTGTCCGACGGGGCCGCCGTCGTCGTCGCCGACGCCTCCGGCACCATCCTGTCGTGGAACCCGCAGGCCAAGCGGATGTTCGGCTGGAGCACGGACGAGGCCGTCGGCCGTCCGCTCAGCGTGCTCATCCCCGACCGCTACCGCTTCCAGCACGACGAAGGGCTGGCCCGGATCCGCGCCACCGGCAGATCCGACCTTTCCGGCGAGGTCATCCCGCTGATGGGGTTGCGCCGCGACGGCACCGAGTTCCCGATCGCGCTGACGGTCAACGCCTGGCACACCGACGACGGCATCACCTACACCGGCGTGATCCGGGCCTTGCCGAGGAGGCCGTAGTGTCCGGATTCGCAGACCTGCTCATCCAGATCGCCATCGCGGTGGTTCCTCTGGGGGTCGCCTATCTCGCGTTCAAGTCGGCGACCGACGCCAACAGGAAGACCCAGCAGACCGCGTTGATGCAGGCCGAGCGGCAGGCGGAGCTGGAGCGTTCCAAGGTGGACGCGGAGGCGTTCACCCGCGCGAAAATCATCTACGAGGACGCGCTGAGCCAGATGGAGCGGCAGATGGAGCGCGTGCAGAGCCAGGCGACGCAGCTCGGCGGCGACCTGCTCGCCGAGCAGAGCAGCTCCACCGCGATGCGCGAGCACATCCGCCGCCTCCAGGCGCAGATCCGCGCTCTGGAGCGCACGGTGGTCGCGCTGCGCACACAGCTCGTCGCGGCCGGGCTGTCGCCCGCGCCGGTCTCGGAGGCCACCGGCCCCTACGTGGTCAAGGCGCCCCGCCCGCGTCCGGAGGAGAAGTTCTGACGAATCGTCAGAGGTCGTACGCCCGCGCCAGCAGTTCGGCCGAGCGCAGCCACACCTTCCTGTCGGGGGCGGAGAAGGCGACGATCAGCTCGTCCGCGCGGGCGTGCGCGGCGAAGCGGTCCACATAGTCCTTGACCTCGGCCTGGTCGCCGACGGCCGTGTACTTCATCATCTGCAGGAGCTGCTGCCCGGCGGGCGATTCGAGGATCATGTCCGCCTCCTCCGGCGTGAACGTACGGCCCCGCCCGAGGAACCGGCTCACCCGCAGCCGCTTGGCCTCCAGGAGCTGCTCGCGCGCCTCCTCGCCGGTGTCGGCGGCGATGACGTTGAGCGCGGCGATCACGTACGGCCGGTCGAGCTGCGCGGACGGCTTGAACTCGGTGCGGTAGACGGCGACCGCGTCCTCCAGGGCCGCCGGGGCGAAGTGCGAGGCGAACGCGTACGGCAGCCCGAGCGCGGCGGCGAGCTGCGCCCCGAACAGGGAGGAGCCGAGGATGTAGAGCGGCACGTTCGTGCCCTTGCCGGGGGTGGCGTGGACGCCGGGGATGCGGGTCTCGCCGGTCAGGTAACCCTGGAGCTCCAGCACGTCCTGCGGGAACGTGTCGGCGGCCGACGGGGTGCGGCGCAGGGCGCGCATGGTGTTCTGGTCGCTGCCGGGGGCGCGGCCGAGGCCGAGGTCGATGCGGCCCGGGTGCAGGGTCTCCAGGGTGCCGAACTGCTCGGCGATCGTCAGCGGCGAGTGGTTCGGCAGCATGACGCCGCCGGCGCCGAGGCGGATCGTCCGGGTGTGGGCGGCGATGTGGGCGATGAGCACGCTGGTCGCCGAGGAGGCGATGCTGTCCATGTTGTGGTGCTCGGCGTACCAGACGCGGCGGTAGCCCAGCTCCTCCGCGCGCTGCGCCAGGGCGACGCTGGCGGCGAAGCTGTCCGCGGCCGTCTCGCCGTCGCCGATGTGCGCCAGATCAAGGATGGACAGCGGCAAAGCCATGGGTACGCGCCTTTCGTCGATGATCTGGCTGTTTGCAACAGCGACGAGGGCGCGGATATTTCGGCCGGCGGCCGGGCCCCGCGGCGGGGGCCCGGCGGACGGCGGTCAGGAGGCGGTGCAGGTCACGGTGGACGGGGTCGTGTTCTGGCCGGTGGAGTTGACCAGGAAGCCGAACGTGGTGCCGGCGCCCGCGGACAGGTTGCCGTTCCACGACAGGTTGGTGACGGTGACGGCGCTGGAGCCGGACACGTCGCCGTTCCAGAGCTGGGTGAGGGTCTGGCCGCTCGGCATCGTCCAGCCGACCCGCCAGCCGGAGATCGCCGACGAGCCGGTGTTCTTGACGGTGACCTCACCCTGGTAGCCGCCCTGCCACTGGCTGGCGATCCGGTACGTGGCGGTGCAGCCGGAGGGGCCGCTGGTCGGGGTGACCGTCGGGGTCACGGTCGGGGTGACGGTGGGAGTGACGGTCGGGGTCGGGGCCGCCATGGCCAGGTCGTACGCCCGCTGCGGCACGAACTGCCCCGCCGCCGCGATGCACCCGTCCGCCTCGCCCGGCGGCTTGACCCAGAGGAAGGCGTCGATCGCGGAGTCGCCGGTGTTCGTGGTGCTCCAGGTGCCGGTGGCGCGGCCGGCCGGGTCGCACCACTCGCTGCCGGCCGGGCCGTTGCCGTTGCGGCTGGTGTCGATGACGGCCTTGAGGCGGGAGACGCCGGTCGCGGAGATCACGTTCTTCGCGTACGACACCAGGCCGGGCGAGGAGCGGTAGTTGGAGGTGTTGACGGCGATGCCGTCGGCGCTGCCCGCGACGTCGGCCCCGTTGAGCCGGGAGGCGGCCTCGGAGGCCGACAGCCAGGCGTCGTGGCCGATGTCGAAGTAGACCTTGGCCTGGCCGCGCAGCTTCTTGCCCGCGTACGCCATGGACGCCTTGACCTCGGCCTGCTCGGAGGCGTTCATGCAGTTGGTCATGATGGCCAGGGCGTCGGGCTCCAGGATGACGGTGGCCGGGCGGCCGGCCAGGCCGAGCGCGATCTGGTCGATCCAGGCGCGGTAGGAGGAGTGGTCGGGGGCGCCGCCGGCGCTCGGGCCGCCGCAGTCGCGGTTGGGCATGGCGTACACGACCATGATGGGGATCTTGCCGGCCGAGGCGGCGGCGCCGACGTAGGCGTCGACCTGGCTGCGCACGGTGGACGGGTTGTAGCTGGCGAACCAGCGGCCCTGGGGCACGGCGGCGATGCGGTCCCTGATCACGGGGGTGCGGCTGTCGCCCGGGTTGGCGGCCACCCACTTGGCGGCGTTGGTCTGGGGATCGACGTAGAAAGCGGAGTCGGCGGCCTGGGCGGTGGACGAGGACATGACGACCGCCCCGGCCGCGGCCATGGCGGCCGCCGTGAGGAATGCCGCCAGCACGGGCCTTCTGCGAGACATGCAATCACTCCGTTGGTTGTGTGGGAGCGCTCCCACCGGCACCTCCGGATGGTAGGGAGCCGTCCGCGCCGCCTCAAAGACCTCCGATCGCTCGCGGGAACGTCCTCGCAGGCCAGACCGGGCGCGACAGGTGAAACTTTCACTCCTCCAGGCAGGCGCGGAAGACCTCGGTGAGCCGGTCCACGTCGCGGGCCGTGGGGACCGCGGGGCCGAGGCGGCGGCGCGTGGCGCCGATGCCGAGGACGACGGCGGTGGCCATGCGGGCCCGCGCGAGCGCGTCGGGGCCGCCGCCGAGCCGGGCCTGCAGCGGCTGGAGCACGGCGGCGATCAGGCGTTCGCGGGCCACGTCCTCGATCTCGGGGTGACGGGCCGAGCGTTCGAGCGCGCGCAGGATCGGGCTCTCCGGGGGGCGGCGCATGCGCTCGGCGGCGTACTCGGCCAGCCGGCGCGGCAGCTCCGCGCGCTCGCCTTCGAGCAGCCGGTCGATGGTGGGCTCGCCGTCCAGGACCGCGGCGAACAGGCCGGCCTTGGAGCCGAAGTAGCGGCCGACCAGCGCGATGTTCGCGTCGGCGGCGGCGGCGATCATGCGGACGGTCACCTGCTCGTATCCCTGCTCGCCGAACAGCGTACGAGCCGCGTGCAGGATGCGCTCGCGCGTGGCCTCGCGCCCGCGCGGCCTGCTCTCGGTCGCCTGCCTCTCGGTCACCTGGGCCTCCATGTTCCGCACTCTACTCACGTGAGGGTGTGGTCACCCCCGCTTGCCGTGCGGCTAGTAAACATGCGTATACTCGCTCGGGGTAAAAACGGTATGAAGGGGATGTGGTGTCTTGGTAAGCCAGGCGCGCGCCGCAGCTCCTCCCGCGAAGCGGACCTACACCCACCGCGAGATCCTCGAGGTCATGTCCGGGCTGATGCTCGCGATGCTCACGTCGATGATCTCGACCTCGGTGGTGGGCACGGCTCTGCCGACGATCGTGGGGGAGCTCGGCGGTCAGGACCAGTACTCATGGGTGGCCAGCGCCACCATGCTGACGATGACGGTCTCCACGCCGCTGTGGGGCAAGCTGTCCGACCTGTTCGGGCGCAAGCTGCTCTTCCAGACGGCACTCGGCCTGTTCGTGGCGGCGTCGCTGGTGGCGGGCCTCTCACAGGACATGGGACAGCTCATCGCGGCGCGTGCCGTGCAGGGCCTGGGCGTGGGCGGACTGTCGGCACTGTCCCAGGTGATCCTGGGTGACATCGTCTCGCCCCGCGAGCGCGGCCGCTACTCCGGCTACATGGGAGCGGTCTTCGGCATCTCGACGGTCGCCGGACCGCTGCTCGGCGGGTTCATCGTGGACGCCGACTGGCTCGGCTGGCGGTGGTGCTTCTACGTCGTGGTGCCGTTCTCGGTGGCGGCGTTCATCGTCATCCAGAAGGTGCTGCGGCTGCCGCCGGTCAAGCGCAACACCTCCATCGACATCTGGGGCGCGACGACCATCACGGCCAGCGCGAGCGCGCTCATGCTGCTGCTCACGCTCGGCGGCAACGAGTTCGCGTGGAACTCGTTCTGGACGTACTTCCTGGCCGCGATCGCCCTGCTCATGCTGGCGCTGTCGGTGCTGTCCGAGCGGACGGCCAAGAACCCGATCCTGCCGCCGCGGCTGTTCCGCAACCCGACGTTCGTGCTGACCAGCCTCGCCTCGCTCTTCGTCGGCATGGCGATGTTCGGCGCGATGATCTACCTGCCCCAGTACCTGCAGATCGTCAAGGGCATGAGCCCGACGAACTCCGGTCTGATGACGCTGCCCATGGTCGTCGCGCTGTTCCTGTCCGGCGTCGTCTCCGGCAAGATCGTCACCAACACCGGCAAATGGAAGATCTTCCCGGTCGCCGGCCTGCTCATCGTGGCCATCGGGCTGTTCATGCTGTCGCGGCTGCACGTCGACTCCAGCGAATGGCTCATCGGCTTCGACGTGGCCGTGCTCGGCGTCGGCCTGGGCCTTTCCATGCAGATGCTCATCCTCGCCGCGCAGAACGGCTCCGAGCTGCGGGACATGGCCTCGACCACGTCCGGCGTCTCCTTCTTCCGGTCGCTGGGCGGCGCCGTCGGCGTGGCCGCGTTCGGCGCCATCCTGACCAACCGGCTCAAGGACGAGATGGCCACGATGCTCGCCGAGGCGCACATCAAGGTCGCCGGCGGCGCGGACTTCAAGCTCGGCAGCCCGGACGCCATCCAGGCGCTGCCCACCCCGGTCAAGAACATCGTGCTGGAGGCGTTCACCCGCGGCCTGGAGACGGTGTTCATCGTCGGCGTGCCCATCGCGCTGCTCGGCTTCGTCGCCACGCTCTTCCTCAAGGAGCTGCCGCTGCGCGGCTCCACCGCGCCGCCCCCGGAGCCGCGGCCGCTCGGCAAGGACGACCTCGTCCTCGCCGGGCTGCTGCTCGAACTCGTCGCCCAGCGGGTCGAGCGCGCCGGCGGAGAGCCGTCCGCGCTGCTCACCGCGGTCGCCAGGATGGCGCCCCCGGACGCCAGATCCGAACGCGAGCGCGCCAGGTCGGTCGCGCAGACAGTGCTGCGCCCCACCTCGCGCGCCCTGCTCGCGCAGGCCACGCCGGCTCAGAAAGACCTCGTCACAGGAGGAATCTCGCAATGATTCGCAAGTTCGTGGGCGCCGTCGCCTCCGCCCTGGCCGTGCTTGCCGGGCTGTGGCTGATGATCGCCCCCTGGGCTCTCGGCAGCCAACCGGAGAACGCCGACTGGACCGGCATCACCACCTCCCAGTTCTGGACCGGTCTCGGCGTGGCCGTCGTGGGGCTCGCCGGCGCGATCAGCTTCGCCCTCGCCATCCACGAGGACCTCGTCGCCCGCGGCCTCGTGGTCGTGAAGCCGCGCCGGGCCGAGCCGGAGCCCGAGGTCGTGCCGGCCGCGCCGGCGCAGACGTCCTCGGCCGAGCTGGCGACGCTGCTCGCCCCGCTCGTCGAGGCCCTTCGCGAGGACATGAACCGGACCGACCGCACCGGTGGCGAGCACCGCCAGAACGGCCGCATCCCCCTGGTCGGAGTGGAGGAGAACCGATGAAGGCGAAACTGGGCGTAGGCGCCCTGGTCCTGCTGTTCCTGGCCGGCCTGTGGCTGGTCGCGGCCCCGTTCGCGGTCGGCTACCAGCCGAGGGGCGCCGAGTACGCCGACGCGACCGTCAACGACCTGTGGGTCGGCGCCGGCCTCGCCGGGATCGCGTTCGTCACCCTCGTCGTCTACGCCGCCGACGCGCTGCGCGAGCTGTCCCGTCGCGGCAAGCACGCCGAGAGCTGACGCGAGAGCTGCCGTGTTCGGCGGTGATGTCGACCCCCGCTGGGAGCCGCTGGCAGGCCGGCTCCCCGACGGGGCGTTCGAGATCGGCAAGGACGGCGCGGGCCTGCTGGTGGTGGGGTTCGACGGGTCCGGCCCGAGCCGTAACGCGCTCGCGTACGCGGCCGGGCTGGCCCGCAGGGACAACGCCTCGCTGCTCGTCGTCTTCGTCGAGTCGCTGAACAGCGCGGCCCTGTGGTTCTTCGCCGGCTCGCCCATCATCCCCGACTCGGCGGCCGACCTCACGGAGGACCTCAAGGACGAGCTGCGGGGCAGCGGCGTGCCGTGGCGGTTCGTCAGCGTCAGGGGCGACGCGGCGCGCGAGCTGGAGACGCTGGCCAGTTCCTACATGGCCGACGCCATCGTGGTGGGGCGCTCGCGGCGCTCCCTGTTCGGTTCGGTGGCGGGGACGCTGGCGAAACGGGCTCGCCGTACTGTGCTGATAGTCCCCTGACCAGGGAAGACGTCGCATATGGTGGCAGGATGAAGCGTGCTGTCGCCATGGCGTTCGTAGCCCTCACGGCCGTGTCGTGCGGCGCGGCGGAGCCCGTCGCGTCGTCCGCTCCCTCACCGGAGCCGCCCGCGAGCTCACCAGCGGCCCCGGCCTCGCCGACGCCCACGGCGGCGCCGAGCACCACCGCGCCGCCCGCGTTCGAGTCGAAGGTGTCCGCCGTCGGCCGCGACCGCCTGCCCTACTCCTGGCGGCCCGGCTGCCCGGTCAGCTACCGGGACCTGCGGCTGGTGACGCTGTCCTACTGGGGGTTCGACAACAAGCCGCACACCGGGGAGCTCGTCGTGAACAAGAGCGTCACGGGCGACATCGTGACGGTCTTCAGGAAGCTGTACGACTGGCGCTGGCCCATCAGGCAGATGAAGCTGGTGGACGCCTTCAAGGGCGACGACTTCGCCTCGATCGAGGCCGACAACACCTCGGCCTTCAACTGCCGGCGGGCGACCGGGTCCAGCAGCTGGTCGAACCACGCCTACGGAAAAGCGATCGACATCAATCCCCGCGAAAACCCATATGTCACCGCAAGTGGCAGCACGGCGCACAAAAACGCCGAAAAGTACACTGAACGCCCCATGAAGGGCAAAGGTGTGATCAATCCCGGCGACAAGGTCGTCAAGGCGTTCGCGCAGGTCGGCTGGGAGTGGGGCGGCTACTGGTCCGGCACCAAGGACTACCAGCACTTCTCCAAGGGCGGAGGCTGACACAATCACGCCATGACGGCTAAGGACGGCGACGGCTGGATCGAGTGCGCCCAGGGCCATCGGCACTGGGGGCTCCACGGGGCCTCGGGGCTCCTCCTCGTGCACCACGACCCGGGCGGCACCCCCCACGTGCTCATGCAGAAACGGGTCTGGTGGAGCCACCACGGCGGCACCTGGGGGCTGCCGGGCGGCGCCCGCGACAGCCACGAGGACGCCGTCACCTCGGCCCTGCGCGAGGCCCGCGAGGAGGCCGCGCTCGGCGCCGACGAGCTGCGGGTGCGGGGCGTCTACCTCGACGACCACGGCGGGTGGGCGTTCGAGACCGTGATCGCCGAGTCGCCCGAGCTGCTGGCCGCCGCCCCCGCCAACCAGGAGAGCACCGAGCTGCGCTGGGTCGCCCTGCCCGAGATCGCCGCGCGCGAGCTGCATCCCGGCTTCGCCGCCACGTGGGACACCGTCCAGCGGGCGCTCCAGCCGGAGACGATCGTCCTCGACGTCGCCAACATCGTCGGGGCGCGGGCCGAGCACGGCTGGTGGCGCGACCGGGCCGGCGCCGCCGCGCGGCTGCTGGAGGACGTCGCCGGGCTCGGGCTGCGGCACCCCGTACTGGCGCAGTGGTTCCCGCGGGTGGTCGCGGTCGTGGAAGGGGCGGCCAAGGGGGTGCCCGGCCTGCCCGGCGTCCACGTGGTGTCCGCCACGGGCAGCGGCGACGACACGATCGTCGAGGTCGTACGCCAGGCCAGGCCCTGGGAGCGGGTGATCGTCGTCACCGCCGACCGGGGGCTGCGGCAGCGCGTGGACGCGCTGGGCGCGGAGAGCGTCGGCCCGAAGTGGCTGCTGTCACAGCTCGGCCGGCATGACCCCGTCGAAGACGGTCTTGAGTCCGGTCACCTCTAGGACCCGCTGCAGCACCCCGTGCACGCCCACCAGGCTCAGCGAGCCCGCGTGGGCGGCGACCCTGCGCTGATGCTCGACCAGCGCCCACAGGCCGCTCGAATCGCAGAAGTCGAGCAGGCTCGCGTCGACGACCACGTCGACCCGGCCCTCGGCGAAGAGCGCGGTCAGGCTCTCCCTCAGCAACGGCGCGGTGAGCTTGTCGAGCTCGCCGATCACGCGGACGCGCGCGCGGGGGCCGCCGCGCTCCACCTCGACGTCGAGATCCGCCACCTCCTGAACGTACACCGGCGTCATCACAGCCGCTATCGTGGTTTCCGCACAGGAGGGTTCGCATAGTGGACGAGTGCAGCCGCCTTGAAAGCGGCCAGGTCAGCGATGGCCTCGTGGGTTCGAATCCCACACCCTCCGCTCACTCCCGCAGGGTGGCGAAGCCGTCCCCCACGTGCGCGGCCAGCTTGAGATAGGCCTCCCGCGTGCTGTCCTGGAGCCGGTCCAGGTCGATCTCCGCGCCCTCCTCCAGATGCGGGTCGTACGGCACCTGCACCACCGCCCGGCACCGGGCCGCGAAGTGGGCCTCCAGCTTCTGGATGTCCACCGCCGACTTCGAACGCGGCCGCACGCTGCACAGCACCACGGTCGCGTTCTTCACCAGGTCGCCGTAGTGGTGGGCCTCCAGCCAGTCGAGCGTGGCCGAGGCCGCCCGCGCGCCGTCCACCGACGGGGAGCTGACCAGCACGATCTGGTCGGCCAGCCCGAGCACGCCGCCCATCGCGGAGTGCAGCAGGCCGGTGCCGCAGTCGGTGATGCAGATCGAGTAGAAGTTCTCCAGCACCTGCGAGACGGCCTGGTAGTCGGCGCCGCTGAACGCCTCCGACACCGACGGGTCGCGGTCGGAGGCCAGCACCTCCAGCCGGGACGGGGCCTGCGAGGTGAACGCCCTGATGTCGACGTAGCGCTTGACCTGGTCGCGCTCGTTCAGCAGGTCGCGCACGGTGGCCGAGGTCTCCAGCACCAGCTTGTCGGACAGCGTGCCGCGGTCCGGGTTGGCGTCGACGGCGATGACGCGGTCGCCGCGCACCTGGGCCAGCGTGGCGCCGAGGCCGACCGTGGTCGTGGTCTTGCCGACGCCGCCTTTCAGGCTCAGCACGGCCACCCGGTGGTGGCCGGTGGTGACCGGGGTGCGGGCGCGGTTCATCAGCTCGCGGCGGCGGCGGACCTCCGGCGGCTCGCCCGGCTTGATCCAGCCGCCGGACGCCTTGTAGACCAGGCGGCGCCAGCCCTTGGACGGGGCGTTGCGCCGGCCGCGCAGCAGGGTCTCGGGGTCGAGGCTGTCGGCGGTCGGGCGGCCGGTGACCGGCGGGCGTGGCGGTGAGGTGAACACGGGGACGGGGGCCGGGCGGCGGCGGACGACGGGCGGGATGTCACGTTCCGCCGGACGCCACTCCTGCCGCTCGGTCCACTGGGGGCGGTCCTGCCGCCGCGCCGGCCCGCTCCTGGCCGCCTCGATCCCGGCGCGCTCGCTGGTGGTGGGCCCGGGCTCGGTCGTGGCGGGCCCACTGGTGGCGCGCTCGCTCGCCGCCGGCTGCGCCGCGTCCGGCTGAGCCGCGGTTGGCTCGTTCCTGGCGGGCTCGCTGCTGGGCTCACTCCTGAACGGCTCGGGGAGGGAGGGCTCAGGGCGGGAGGGCTCGGGCCTGAGCGGCTCGGGCCAGGACGACTCCGCGCGGGGCGGCTCGGGGTCGTGGGCCGCGGGCGTGCGGGGCCGCTCTGCGCGGTGCTCAGCGGCCTCCTCGGGGGCCTCCGCGTGCGGGGCGGGCTCGTCCCTGGTGAGGCCGGTGACGGGGCCTGTGGAGCGGTCGCCGGGGGACGGCGGGGGCGTGCCCCCGTCAGGGGACTCGGTGGAGGACTCGGGGCGGGGCTCCGGGCGGGAGGGCGCCGCGTCGGATTCGTCCCACTTCGGGAGTTCGTTCCTGGGCTGGGTGGCGGCCCAGGGCTCCGGCCGCTCCTCAGGCGCCGGCTCCTCGACCTGCGCGGGCTCCTCGAACGTTCCCCGCCGCCATCCGCCCGGCTCCGACGGCCGCGACCAGTCGGCCGGCGGCCAGGTCTCGTCCTCACGCCGCTCCGCGGGCCCGCCCTCGGGACCGTCCGCCGCGGACGGCGTGAACGTCAGCCCGTACGTCTCGGTGTCGTCGGACCGAGGCAGCGGCTTGAGCGGGGCGTGGAACGGATCGTCCACGGCCGGAGCAGGCGGCTGCTCCCGGTTGATCTCCCGCAGGGCCTCCCGGGTGATGTCCGTGGTGGCCGCGTCCCCGAGCCACCCGGCCTCGGCGTCGGCCGGCACGGCGGGCACGGCGGGCTCGGCGGCGGCGACGGAGTCGGCGGCCGCGCGGAACAGCGTCGGCGCCGGCGTGTCGGGCTGCGCGGGAACCAGCGACCACGGATCCTTGGGGTACGGCGAGACCGGCTCGTCGGCCGCCGCGGCGGAGGCGCCGACGGGGACCGGGGTCTCGTCGCTCTCCTTGATCGCGTCCAGCCAGGCCAGCTGCTCCTCGAGAGATTCCTCTCGATCGTGTCTTGCCACCGTGTTCCCCCTCGGGTGGGTCTAAAGGGGCAGCAAATACCTTGCAGATTAACGCGCCGGCAACGGGTCCAGCCCGCCAACCCACAACTTCTTTGCCCGGCTACCGTGGATCGCATGCGAGCCATTGAGATCACCCGGCCCGGCGGGCCGGAGGTGCTGGAGTGGCGTGAGGTGCCCGACCCGGCGGTCGGGCGCGGGGACGTCCTCATCGACGTCGTCGCCTCGGCGCTCAACCGTGCCGACGTCCTGCAGCGGGGCGGCCGCTACGACCCGCCGCCCGGGGCGCCGCCGTACCCGGGGCTGGAGGTCTCTGGCGTGGTCGCCGAGGTCGGCGCGGACGTCGAGCAGTTCAAGCCAGGCGACGAGGTGTGCGCGCTGCTCGGCGGCGGTGGTTACGCTGAGCGCGTAGCGGTGCCGTGGCAGCAGGTCATGCCGGCGCCCGAGGGCGTGCCGCTCAAGGAGGCCGCGGGGCTGCCCGAGGTCGCCTGCACGGTCTGGTCCAACGTCTTCATGCTGGCCCGGCTGCGCAGGGGCGAGACGCTGCTGGTGCACGGCGGGGCCAGCGGCATCGGCACGTTCGCCGTCCAGCTCGCCAAGGTGCTCGGCTCCCGCGTGGTCGCCACCGTCGGCAGCGCGGAGAAGGCCGAGCAGGTGCGCAGGCTCGGCGCGGACGAGGTCGTCAACTACCGCGAGGAGGACTTCGCCCAGAAGGTCCAGGCCGACGTCGTCCTCGACATCATCGGGGCGAAATACCTCGCGGGGAACCTCAAGGTCCTGCGCACCGGCGGCCGGCTGGTGATCATCGCGCTCCAGGGCGGCAGCAAGGCCGAGATCAACCTCGGCGTCCTCATGGCCAAGCGCGCCTCGGTGCACGCCACCACGCTGCGCTCCCGGCCGGTGGACGAGAAGGGCGCGATCGTCCGCAGCGTGGTCGAGAACGTGTGGCCGCTGGTCACGGCGGGTGCGGTGCGTCCGGTCGTGTACGCGGAAGTCCCCATGTCCGACGCTGCCGAGGCGCACCGTATGTTGGATTCCGGGGAGCACGTCGGCAAGATCCTGCTAGTACGGTGAGAGTATGAATGCTGAGGACAACAACACCCCTCACATCGTGGTGGTGGGCCCCGACTTCCAGGGAGGTCAGGGCGATAACAGCGAAGAGGACCGTTCCGTCACCCAGTTGGTCGAGCAGCCGGCGAAGGTGATGCGCATCGGCAGCATGATCCGCCAGCTTCTCGAGGAGGTGCGCGCGGCTCCTCTCGACGAGGCCAGCCGCAAGCGGCTGAAGGACATCCACGCCTCCTCGATCAAGGAGCTGGAGGACGGCCTGGCGCCGGAGCTGGTGGAGGAGCTTGAGCGGTTGTCCCTGCCGTTCACGGACGACAACGGCGTCCCGCCGAGCGAGGCCGAGCTGCGCATCGCGCACGCCCAGCTCGTCGGCTGGCTGGAAGGGCTGTTCCACGGCATCCAGACCACGCTGTTCGCGCAGCAGATGGCGGCCCGTGCGCAGCTTGAGCAGATGCGCAGGGCGTTGCCCGGCGTGCCGCAGGCGATGGACGAGTCCGGCCGCCCCCACGGAGGTTCCGGGCCCTACCTTTGACGCGCTCCCCAGCCTGAAGGGCCGGAGCGCTGGCCCGTATCTTGGTAGCCGTTCCCTGGCCCTCGCCCGAGGGTCAGAACAGCTTCTCCAGCACCTGCGCGACGCCGTCCTCGTCGTTGGCCGCGGTCACGTGGTCGACCGCCGCCAGCACGTCGGGATGGGCGTTCGCGACCGCGTACGACGTGCCTGCCCAGCTCAGCATGGGCAGGTCGTTCGGCATGTCCCCGAACGCGACCACCTCGCCCGCCTCGATGCCCTGCTCCGTGGCGAACGCCGCCAGCGCCGTGGCCTTGGTCACACCCTGCGCGCTCATCTCGATGAGCCCGCGGCGGCTGGAGTGGGTGGCCGTCACCAGATGGCCGACGAGCTCGTGCACCATGGCGTGCAGCTCGTCGGCGCCCATGTGCGGGTGCAGGGCCAGCAGCTTGGCGCAGGGGCGGCCGGTCATGGAGCCGGCCTGCCGCGCCGCGCCCGCCACCCGGTCGAGGCCGCCGAGCAGGAAATCGGACTCATGCGCAAAACCGGCTTCATACTCGACCGAAAATACGAGATCCGACACGTTCGCTCTTAGCTGAGCGACGACTTCCTCCAGGACGTCCACCTCGATGAGGTGAGATTCCACTATCCGCTCGGTATGCAGATCGTAGATCAGGGCCCCATTCGCACAGATCGCGAGCCCATGGTGACGTACCGCACTCGCCACGCCCCTCATCCACCGGGGCGGCCGGCCGGTCACGAACATGAGCACGGCGCCGGAGTCCTCGACGCGCGTGAAGGCCGCCACAGTCCGGGGAGACACGGTTCCGTCCCGGCGGAGGGCGGTGCCGTCCAGGTCGGTGGCCACAAGGCGGGGTGTGCGGTCGCTGTGCATAACAGGTTCCAGTTTGCCCGGTGATGCCGTCTGACAGAAATCTTCGATCGGACGGAACACCGACGCGCCAGAATGGTGTTAGATGTGATGGCGTTGTATTAGCTGATCCCGTAGTGAAAACCAGCATGACATTGTCTGAGCCACCCCGGGTGCCTGCTGTACGACACACCGGGACCCACGAGGTGTGGGTCCCATAGATTCACATCCTGAGGGAGAGCTTTTATGGCTCAGGGAACCGTCAAGTGGTTCAACGCTGAGAAGGGCTTCGGCTTCATCGCCCCGGACGGCGGTGCGCCGGACGTGTTCGTGCACTTCTCCGAGATCGTCGGCAGTGGCTACCGCAGCCTCGAAGACGGCCAGCGGGTCGAGTTCGAGATCACGCAGGGCCAGAAGGGGCCGCAGGCCTCCCAGGTCCGCTCCATCTGACCTGTCAGTTAGCAAGTAGAGGCCGGGGTTCGCGTCCAGCGGACCCCGGCTTTCGCATGTGTCGGGTTGGTCACGGCTGGGCCGCCCGCCGAACACCAGGGCCGCGCGGGCCGTCGATCTCTACATGAGGTACGCGTGGTTATGTCATCCCGTGACCGTCGCCGGGGTGATCGTGCTCCTGGTCAACGACCACCTGCTCAAGCATGCCTGGCCCGGGTTCGTGACGGGCAAGCTCAGCGACGTGGCCGGTCTGCTCGTGGGGCCCCCGCTGCTGGCCCTCCTCTTCCTGCGCCGGGCCGACCTGGCCGCCACGGCGGTCACAGGAGTGCTCTTCGCGCTCGTGAAAACGACGGAGACGGGCGCTGAGGCCGCCTCCCATGTCTGGACCCTCGTGGCCGGGCCTTCGCGCGTCCTCGCCGATCCCACGGACCTGCTGGCCCTGCCGGCGCTCGCGCTCGCCTGGTGGGTACGCCGCCGCAGCCTCGCCGCCCCCTCCTCGCCCCGCCTGCGCGTCCTGCTGACCGCGCCGCTGGCCCTGCTCGCGGTCGCGGCCAGCGGCGCCGCCCCCCAGGCCACGTCCGAGGCCGTCTCCGTCGAGGTGCGCGGCGAGCGCATCACCGTCCGGACCGACGACTGGTCCGAGTGGACCTCGGAGGACAAGGGCGACACCTGGATCTGGGCCGACGAGGAGCCGTCCGACGGGCCGCGCAGGCGGCCGGCGACGGCCGCGTGCGTCCCCTACCAGGCCACCCGCTGCTACCGCGTCGCGCCGGGCCGGTTGGGGGTCGAGCAGTCCGACGACGGCGGCGACACCTGGCGCCTGTCATGGACGCCGCCCCGCGACGACCGCGACCGGCTCGTCCGGCAGTACGGCGACCGCCTCCCGCGCTCCCACAGCCTCGCCGTGCGGGGCTGGCGCGGCGGGCACGTGGTGGTCGTCGCCAACGGCGCCGAGGGCATCCTGCTCCGCGACGAGGCGGGCACCTGGCGTCGGCTCGGCCGGCCCGGCGAGCCGGAGCGCGCGACGGACCTCTACCCGGAGGGGATCACCGCGGTGTTCCTGGCGGGCTGCGTGCTGTTCGGGGCCGCGGGAGCCGGGCTGCGCCGCTATCACCGCGGTTATCTGGCCATGGCGGCGGCGGCCTGCCTGAGCTTCCTGGGCTTCGCGTTCGCGGGCATCCCGTCCGTCGTGGACGGGATGACGCCCGCCCCGGAGGGAATCCAGGCGCTGCTCGCGCTCCTCGCGGTCGTCATGGTCCCGTCGGGCTTCCTCGTGGGCACCGTCCTGCTGATCGCGGGGCGGGCGCGACCGGCGCCCGTGGCCGTCGGGGTGCTCAGCGCGCCGCTGGTCTACCTGGCCGCCTACCTGCCCTTCGAGGGCTGGGCCGACGGGACCTTCGGGTCGTACTGGGCCGCGGTCGCGGTGGCCGCGCTGCTGACCTCCCTGGTGCTGGCCGTGGACCTGGCGCTCATCAGGAAGGACGCCACGAAGGCGCCCGCGGACCTGTAGAGGCCGCGGGCGCCGCGCGCTCAGCGCCCGGCGGGCCTGAGGACGTCGAGCCCCACGTACGGGCGCAGCGCCTCGGGCACCACCACCGAGCCGTCGGCCTGCTGGTGGTTCTCCAGGATCGCCACGATCCACCGGGTGGTGGCGAGCGTGCCGTTGAGCGTGGCCAGGTGGCGCGGCTTGCCGTCCTTGTCGCGGAAGCGGGCGGCGAGCCTGCGCGCCTGGAACTCCGTGCAGTTGGAGGTCGAGGTCAGCTCGCGGTAGCGGCCCTGGGTCGGGATCCACGCCTCGCAGTCGAACTTGCGCGCCGCCGACATGCCGAGGTCGCCCGCCGCCGTGTCGATCACCCGGTAGGGGACCTCGATCTTGGCCAGCATCTCCTTCTCCCAGGCGAGCAGGCGCAGGTGCTCCTCGTGGGCGTCCTCCGGCCGCACGTACGAGAACATCTCCACCTTGTCGAACTGGTGGACGCGGATGATGCCGCGGGTGTCCTTGCCGTAGGAGCCGGCCTCGCGCCGGAAGCACGACGACCAGCCCGCGTAGCGCAGCGGCAGCGCGCCCGCGTCGATGATCTCCTGGGCGTGGTAGCCGGCCAGCGAGACCTCCGACGTGCCGACGAGGTAGAGGTCGTCCTCGGGCAGCCGGTAGATCTCCTTGTCGTGGGCGACGTGGAAGCCCGTGCCCGCCATGGTCTCCGGCTTGACGAGCACCGGCGTGATCATCGGCGTGAACCCGGCCTCGATCGCCTGCTGCATCGCCATGTTGAGCAGCCCGAGCTGCAGCCGCGCGCCGAGGCCCTTGAGGAAGAAGAACCGCGAGCCGGACACCTTGGCGCCCCGCTCCATGTCGATAGCGTCGAGCGCCTCGCCCAGCTCCAGGTGGTCCTTCGGCGTGAAGTCGAACGCGCGCGGCTGCCCCACCGTCTCCAGCACGACGTAGTCGTCCTCGCCGCCGGCGGGCGCGCCCTCCTCGACGATGTTGGGCACGCTCTGCACCAGCTCGTCGAGCTCGGCGCCGAGCTTCTCGGCCTCCGACTCGGCCGCCTTGACCTGGCTCGCGAGGTCCTTGGCGCGCTGCAGCAGCGCCGCCTTCTCCTCGCCCTGCGCCTTGGAGACCGACTTGCCCATGCTCTTCTGCTCGGCGCGCAGGGACTCGAACGAGGTCAGCGCGGAACGGCGCCGCTCGTCCAGGTCGAGCAGCGTGTCGACGACGGAGTCGTCCTCGCCGCGGGCACGCTGCGAAGCCCGTAGCCGGTCGGGATCCTCACGAAGGGTACGCAGGTCAATCACAAGGAAAGGCTACCGGCGCCGGACGCCGTCCCGCCCCCGGATTACCGCCGCCGGTGGATCTCCGTCAGACCTGGCCGGCGCGGACGCGGGCCAGCCACTCGCCCGCCTCGCTGAACTCCTCGTCGGAGGTGCCCCGCCTGATCTGCGGCGCCATGCCGTCGGCCCGCGGGTAGCTGCCGAGGAAGCGCACCTCGCCGCAGATGCGGTGCAGCCCGGCGATGGCCTCGCCGACCCGGGCGTCGCCGATGTGCCCCTCGAAGTCGAAGTGGAAGAAGTAGCGTCCGATGCCGTCGCCGGTCGGCCGCGACTCGATGCGCGTGAGGTTGACGCCGCGCACCGAGAACTCGGTCAGCATCGCCAGCAGCGCGCCCGGGTGGTCGTCGGCCAGGAAGACCACCAGCGTCGTACGGTCCGAGCCGGTCGGCTCCGGCAGCGGCCCGCCGGGGCGGTTGACCTTGACGAACCTGGTCACCGTGTCGGACCGGTCGCCGATGCCGCCGGCCAGCTCGCTCAGCCCGTAGTACTCGCCCGCGATGCGGGGGGCGATCGCGGCGTCGTAGGGGGAGCCGGGCAGCGAGACCTCCTGCGCCGCGGCCGCCGTCGAGGGCGCGGCCACCACGACCGCGTCGGGCAGCTCGCGCGCGATGTAGCCCCGGCACTGCGTGATCGCCGCCGGGTGCGTGTAGAGGCGCTTGATGTGCGGGATCTCGGTGCCGGGCCTGGCCAGCAGCGAGAAGCGCACCGGCAGCAGCAGCTCGGCCGTGATCAGCAGCGGCTCGCCCCAGGCGAACTCGTCGAGGGTGGTGGTGATCGCGCCCTCGATGGAGTTCTCCAGCGGGACCACGGCTCCGTCGGCCTCGCCGGCGCGGGCCGCGTTGAGCGCCGCGCTCACGTTGGCGCAGGGCAGCCGCTCGGCCGTGGGGTCGAGGAGGCTCAGGGCCTCTTCGGTGAACGTACCCTCGGGCCCGAGGTAGGCGAGTCTGGGCATGCGTCCAGGGTATCCGCAGGTCGCCAGGGTCCGCGCCCGTTTCGTCCACCGAACCTCGGGGCCGGCCCTCCGGTCACGGCCGGCCCGCCGAGCGGCACGGCACCAGCGGCCCGAGCCCCAGCCGGGCGGCCCGCACCGCCTCTTCCTCCTCCGGCGACAGCGGCTGCTCGCCCTTGCCGCCCACCACGGGCCGCACGTACGTGCGGGTCTCGCTCTGCCCGTTGATCGAGGTCAGCACGATCCCGTCGCCCAGCCCGTTGATCATCGCCACCGAGAACGACAGCCGCCCGCTCATCTCGGACAGCGCGTCGTACCGGCAGACCGCGACGTCCCTGATGGCCTTGAGATCGCCCCTGCCCTCGACGCTCTGCCTGGCCAGCATCCGCCGGCAGTCCTCCACGGCGGCCCTGGCCTGCCGGAGCGACAGCCGGCCGATCAGCACGCCGCTGACCCCGGCGACGACGCCCACGATCACCCATGTGGTAACGAGCACGTGACCGAGGGTAACGGTTCGGTCAAGCGAGCTGACGGCGTTTCGGCAACCACGACACCAGCAACCACACCAGGACCAGCGCCCCCAGCCCGAACCCGTTCTGGACGATCTTCCCCAGCACCAGGCTCACCCCCGGGATGCCGGCCGCGATCAGCGCCACCCCCCACCACGGGACCGGCACCACGTAGTACAGCCACACCCCGCCCGCCACCCCGCGCCGCACCGGGTCGCGGCCGTCGCCCACGATCGCCCCGAGCACCACGACGATCCAGGCCAGGTGGTGGATCCAGGCGACCGGCGAGAGCAGCACGGCCATCAGGCCGACGAGCGCCACGGCGGCGAGCGGGTCACCCGCCCGGTAGGCGTCCCTCGCCCCCCGGAAGCCGAACCAGCCGACCACGGCGACGAGCACCAGCCAGATCGCCGACTCGACGGTGTCGTTCATGTAGAGGCGGATCAGCATGCCGCGCATCGACTGGTTCGTGGTGGCCGCGTTCGCGCCCAGCCGCTCGGGGTCGAGCAGCGCCGAGAACCAGAAGTCGGCCGCGTCCTGCGGGATCACGGCGAACGGCAGCAGCGTGAGCACCGCCGTGACGAACGACGCCATCCAGAACGTCCGCCACTGCCGGGTGACCAGCAGGTAGATCAGGAACACGCCCGGCGTCAGCTTGACCGCCGTCGCCAGCCCGATCAGGAAGCCGCGCGGCCACCAGGGACGCTTCGCCAGGCAGTCCGCGACGCACAGGGCCACCAGCAGGATGTCCACCTGCCCGAAGCGCACCTGGTCGCGGATCGGCATCAGGTACGCGCACGCCACCATCAGCAGCCCGAACACCCACGGCGCGTACCGCCGGACCGCCTCCCCCGTCAGCACCTGACGGAACGAGAACCAGACGGTCACCGCCAGCGTCACGTAGACCCCGGCCGTCCACACCCACTGGGCCGTCTCCCACGACATCACCGCCAGCCCGACCGCCAGCATGGCCGCCACCGGCGGGTACGTGAACGGCAGCAACTGCGGCGCGGGCGTGTACGCCGCGTACACCGGGCGCCCTTCGAGCAGCATCTGCCCGCCGGTACGGTAGACGTCCAGGTCGACCAGGCGCTGGTCGTCCGGGTTCGTGAGCCACGTGTGCACGAGCGGCGCGACGGCCGCCGCGACGGCCAGCGCCACGATCGCCCACGCCCACCACTGCCGCCGGATCACCCGCACCTCGCCTCTTGTCACGGTGTGGCACGTTACCGTGGCTGTTGTTGTGCGAGGGGCAATCACGGGGGGTTCCATCCATGGCGTACGCGAGCGCATCCGGCCTGCCAGGAGGCCGGCCCGGCTCCCGCCCCCGCCTTCCGTACGGCGTCGCCGTCGTCCTCCTCACCGCCCTGCTCGCTCTCCTGACCCTCGCCCCGGCCACCTCCGCCTCCGCCTCCTCCGGGACGGCCGCCCAGCCGCAGCGGACGGCGCCGGAGGGCCGGGTGGCGCTCGTCGGCGTGCCCGGCCTCCAGTGGAGCGACCTCGACCCGGCCCGCACCCCCGCCCTCTGGAAGCTCGTCGCCCAGGGCTCCTCGGCCTCCCTCTCCACCAGGGCCGTGCCGCCGCCGGACCGCGGCATCACCTGCCCCGTCGCCGGCTGGCTGACCGTCTCCGCGGGCCGGCGCGCCGGCGTCGAAGGCAAGGGCTGCCCCGCCCCCGCCGCCCCTAGACCGTCGGGGCAGGGCGACGGCGCCGCCGCCGTGCCTGGCTGGCAGGCCATGGCCGCCCACCAGTCCGACACCGGGTACGACGCCCGGCTCGGCACGCTCGGCCAACTGGTGGCGGACGCCGGAGGCAAGGTCGCCGCGATCGGTCCTGGCGCGGCGATCGCCGGTGCCGACAAGTCCGGAAATATCGCCAAATACGCCCCCACCCCGGACGCCCTCGGCGACCTCTCCCCGTACAGCCTCGTCGTCCTCGACGCCGCCGCCCTCGCCGACGCCTGGTCACGCCGGCCCCTCGACGAGTACGGCGTCCCCACAGCGATGCCCACCGCCACCCGCCAGGCCGCCGCCACCGAGGCCGACCGGCAGGTCGCCGCCCTGCTCGACCGGCTCCCGCCCGGCACCACCATCCTGGTCGCCGGACTCTCCGACGTGACCCCGAACGCCCACCTCCACGTCGCCCTCGCCGCCGGCCCGTCCCCGACCGGCGAGCCGTACCCGCGCGGCCACCTCACCGCCGCCTCCACCCGCCAGGACGCCCTGGTCACCATCACCGACCTCACCGCGACCGCCATCGAGCTCCTGGGGCTGCCCCAGCCGCGCGAGGTGGTCGGCCGCCCCTGGCAGGCGGGCGCCCCCGCCTCCGGCAGCGCGGCCGACACGGTGTCCGGCCTCGCCGACGCCGACCTCGCCAGCCAGGTGCTCCGGGACGTCCGCGGCCCGTTCTTCACCGTCCTGGTCACCCTCCAGCTCCTCTTCTACGCCTGGGCCGCCCTCGCCCTGCGCCGCCGCTCCACCACCCCACCGGAAGGCGAGCCCGCGCCCTCCCCCGAAGGCGGCCCCGCCGCCCTGCCCGAAGGCGGCACTGCCGGTCCGGCCGAAGGCGGCCCCGCCGCCCCGGCCGACGGCGGCACTGCGCCCCCGGCCGGGGGCGACACCACCACGCCACCCGGGAACGGCACCGCCGCCCTGCGCGGAGGCGACAGCGCCCCCTCGTCCGGAGCCGACGCCGCCGTCGCGCCGGCCGGCGGCGAGCCGGGGGATGCGAGCGCGTCCAAGCTGCTCCGTGCCGTCCAGATCGTCGCCGTCCTCAGCGGCGCGATCGCCGTCTCCACCTTCCTGGCGCAGCTCGTGCCCTGGTGGACCCTCCCGGTGCCGATGGTGTCCGTGATCGTGACGATCCTCGGCATCGCCGCCCTCCTCACCGCCGCCGCGTTCGCGGGCCCCTGGCGGGCTCACGTGCTCGGCCCGTTGACGGTCGTCGCGGCGCTGACGTCCCTGGCCCTGCTCGTGGACGTCATGACCGGCTCCAGGCTCCAGGTGAACGCCGTCACCGGCTACGAGCCCGTCACCGGCGGCCGCTTCTACGGCTTCAGCAACATCGCCTTCGCCGTCTACTCCACGGGCACGATCCTGGGCCTGGCCGGGGTCGCGCAGTGGCTGCTGGGCAGGGGCGTCTCCAGGCTCCTCGTGGTCGGGGCCTGCGCGGTGTCCGGGATGTTCGCGGTGTTCGCGGACGGGTGGCCGTCCTGGGGGGCGGACTTCGGCGGGGTGCCGGCGTTCGTGGTGGGGCTGGCCGTCTTCCTGATCCTCCTTTCCGGCCGGCGGGTGTCGGTGCTCAGGCTGCTGCTGGTCGGGGTCGCGGGGGTGGCGATCGTCGGGGTGTTGTCGGTGGTGGACTGGTTGCGCCCTGAGGCGCAGCGGACGCATCTGGGGACGTTCGTGCAGCAGGTCATCGACGGCCAGGCGTGGACCGTCGTCGGCCGCAAGTTCAGCGCCATGATCGGCGTCACGGTCGGGAACTGGTCACTGACCCTCCTCACGCTGGTCGCGCTCGCATTCCTCTTCCTGGTGCTGGCCCGCCCCTCGCGGTACGGGGCCGCGGCGCTCGGGCAGGTCTACGCCCTCGCCCCCACGCTCAGGGCCGGCCTGTTCGGCGCGTTGACGTGCGCGTTCGTCGGTTTTCTGATGAACGACTCCGGCATCGCCATCCCGGCCATGGCGCTCACGGTGGCGGTGCCGCTGACGCTGGCGGCGTGTGTGCGCGCCCTGCAGCTCTCCAGGCCCACACCGCCAGGGCGGTCGTCAGGGCGAGCAGCACCCACGCCGTCTGAGGCCGGACCACGCCGCTGAGCCAGGCGAGGTCCGCGGGCTGCCCGTCCACGCGGGCGGGCAGATAGGCGAGCGACAGGACCAGCAGGTGGACGACGAGGAACCCGTCCACCGCCGAGGCCGCCACGAGCGCCAGCATCCCGAAGGCCAGCCCGTCGTACCAGGGGAGCACGTACGGCGAGGCGAACACGTACGCCACCGCCAGCCCCGCCGCCACGACAGGCGCGCCGAGCCCGGCCGCCCCGACGGCCTGCCCGGTGTCCCAGGCCCATCCGGTGCGGGCGGCCCACCGGAGCAGCAGCCAGGCCAGCAGCGCGAGCAGCAGGAGCGAGCCGACCTGGATCTCGCCCCGGTAGGCGCTCCCGGTGCCGATGACCGACTGCAGCCACCCCTGGACGAGCTTCCAGATCGTGGCGTGCGAGATCGCCTTGCTGGTGCGGGTGACCGGCGCGATGGCGTCCGTGCCCGCCACGGCGTAGCCGGCGACCACCACCGCCAGGGCGCATCCCGCCATGACGGCCAGGCGGCCGGGACGGCGGCGCAGCTCCCAGGCCGGCCCCAGGGCGACGAGGCCGGCGTTGACCTTGATCGCCACGCCCAGGCCGAGCAGGACGCCCCCGCCCACCGGACGGCCCCGCGCGAGGAGGGCGGCGACCATGCAGGCCACGGCCAGGGTGTCCACGTGCATGCCGGCGACGAGGTGGTAGAGGAGGAGCGGGTTGGCCGCCCACAGCAGCGCGGCCCGGCGGCGGGCGGCCTCGTCGTGCCTGGTGAAGCGGTCGATGAGCAGAGCGGTCACGATGAAGGCGGCGGCGTTGACCAGCGCCAGGACGAAGATCGTCAGGCGGAGCGAGTCGCCGCCGGCCCAGCTCGCGAACGCCTGCACCGCGGTCGCGACCGGCCCGTACACGCTGGGCTCCTCGCGCCACGGCCGCTCGACCGCGTCGGCGATCACGTCGCCAGGGAGGTCGGCGGCCCCGTGCGTGTACGGATCGACCCCCAGGGTGAGCATGCGCCCGTACGCCGCGTAGTTGAGGTGGTCGCCGGAGCCCGAGGGCGGCAGGAACGCGAGGACCGCGGCGGCGAGGCAGCCGAGCAGTACCAGGACCCGCCCGTCCGGCACCCGCACGCCCTTCAGCGGCGCGCGGAGGGCGAGCAGCGCGGCCAGCAGGCCGAGTCCGCCGAGGATGATCGCCGCCGCCGCGAGGGCGACCGTCAGGTGCGGATCGGGGCGGACGTCCAGGGAGTACGGCGGCTGCCAGGCCGGGCCGCCCAGCGCGGGGACCATGGGCGACGGGCCGAGCAGGCCGATGACGGCCGTCAGCAGGACGGAGACGCCGATCGCCCCCGTGCCCGCCCACGCGAGCCGCCCGCGCGCGGTGTCGTGCCGCGTCTCCGAAGTCACCCGCGTATTCCAGCACACGCGCGGACGGCCTTCGCCCGCACGGCGGACGCCTGTGGACAACGGGAGGCGGCCAGGCGACCCCAGCTGACGAACCCGGACGGAAGGGCCGGCGGCGATCGGGCAATCACTAGTGTCCGACATCACCGGAGAGGGAGACCATGGATGACCACGTTCCTCGACGGAGAGGTCGCCGATCCCGAGCGATTCTCCGTCCTCTTCGATGCCCATTACGAGGAGATCCGCCGCTACATCGCCCGCCGCCTCGACCTTGACGTCGCCGAGGATCTCGCCGCCGAGACCTTCCTGATCGCCTTCCGCCGCCGCGACAGTCTGGACGCCGCCAAAGGCGGCGTCAGAGCGTGGCTGTACGGGATCGCCACCAAGCTCATCGGCCGGCACCGCCGTGCCGAGCTGCGGCGCTATCGGGCGCTGGCCAGGTCGGGGCCGCCCGAGGCCGAGGACGGCCATGACCAGCGGGTGGTGGATCGGGTCGCGGCTCGGGTGACCGTACGTCGGCTCTCGGCCGCGCTGGCCGGGCTGTCGCGCGGCGAACGGGACGTCGTGCTGCTCATCGCCTACGGCGAGTTGACCTACGACGAGGTCGCGGCGGCGCTCGGCATCGCCTACGGCACCGTCGCCTCCCGGCTCAGCCGGGCCAGGACCAAGCTTCGTGACGCGTTGGGAGTTGAGGTGTGATGAGGGAGTTCCAGCTCATCGACGAGGTGATGCCGCAGGCGCCGCCCGCGGGCCAGGTCACGGTGACGGCCGCCCGCGCCCGGGTGCTGGGCGCCGCCCGGAGGTGGCACCCGCCGCTCTGGTCCAGGGTGGCACTCGCGGCGGTGGCGGTCACCGCGGTCATCGGCGGGGTCTTCGTGGCGATGCCGCCCCCGGGCGGGACCGGCGTCCTGACGGCCTCGGCGCCGGAGGCGGACGCGGTGCTCGCCGCGGCGGCCGACCGGCTGGGCGCCCAGCCCCCCGGTACGGGGGCGTGGTGGCGGCGGGAGATGGTGCATGTGGCGCTGCGGAGGACCGCGACCTACACGGTCGAGCAGCGGGTCAGCGACGTGCTGTGGGTGAGCCGGGATCGCGAGGACGGGTATGAGAGGCAGCGCTCACCCATCTCCGCGAAGCCGCTCACGCCCGCCGACGAACAGGCGTGGAAGGACGCGGGCTCGCCCGACCTGTGCGACGGCTGCCGGTCGGGAACGGCGCGCCTCACCCCTGTGGGGCCGGCGGGGAAGCCCGTCACCGAGCTGCCCACCGAGCCTGAGGCGCTCAAGGCCGAGCTGCTGCGGGCGAACGGCCAGGAGGCCCCGGGGCCGTGGCTGTGGGCCGTGAGCGAACGGCTCCTTCTCGACACCGAGAGCACCCCGGCGACCAGGGCCGCGCTCTACCGCGTGCTCGCCGGCCTGCCGGGGGTGCGGGTCGAGAACGACGTCGCCGACCTCGACGGCCGCATCGGGGTCGCGCTGACCTACGGCGAAGCGCCCGTCCGGCAGCAGATCATCATCGATCGGGACAGCGGGAACCTGCTCGCCGTGCAGGAGGGCGACGGATCCTCCGCGTACGTGGTCAAGCGGATGGGCTGGACCGACGACCCGGCCCCGAGGAAGTCGGCCTTCTCTTGACCCCTCGGGGGCGGGGGCGCGCGTCACGAGGGGCCGGCGGCTCGTGCTCGTCCTGCCCTGGTGGTGGTCAGCGGTTGGGGTGAAGTTTGTTCAGGTTTTGGACGACCACCGGGTCGCGGGTGGCGAGCGCCCGTGCCACGTCACGGAGCTGGGTCGCGCGATGGAGCTGCGCCCGCCAGTCCGTTCCCGTCGCCCGGTGGGCCATCTCGACCTCGACCTGCTCGACCCGGAAGCCCTTGCGCACCAGGTCGATGGTGAGGGCCGTCTCCACGCCGAACCCGTGCGCCAGCGGACGCGCCGCCTCGAAGGCGGCCCGGGTGAGGCAGCGCTGGCCGTTGAGCGGCTGGGCCAGCTCCAGGCCGGTCGCGCGGCGGATGCCCTCTCGGGACAGGCGGACGACTAACCCGTGGCCCCCCAGCTTCACCCTGGTGGCGAAGACGGCGATGGTCATGTCCGCGGTGCCCGCGCGTACGGGCTCGACGAGCGGCGCCGCCGCGGCGGCCGTGTCGCCGAGGTCGGCGTCGAGGAACAGCAGGTGGCGCGGAGCGGCGTCCCCGTCCAGGAGGCGTACGGCCTCGGCCCCGCTCTCCATCGCGGCCGCCTTGCCCCGGTTGCGGCTGTGCCGCACCACGCGGGCGCCGGCGGCGCGCGCCGCCTTGCCGGTCAGGTCGCGTGAGCCGTCGTCCACCACCACCACGAGGTCCACGCCGGGCAGCGCCGAGGCGGCCTTGACGGTGGTCGCGATGCGTTCGGCCTCGTTGGCCGCCGGGATGACGACAGCGGTGTCCCCCGTCATGAGCCCTCGGTTATGAGGAACTCCTGCGGAACCTCTTCGTGCACGGTGAACACCGAGTCGAGTCCGGTGACCTGCAGGATCTTGCGTACGGCGGGACGGGGCGAGGCCACCTCCAGCGTGCCTCCCTGCTCCTTCATCCTCTTGAGCGCCGAGAGCAGCACGTTCATGCCCGTGGAGTCGCAGAAATCCACGGCGGACATGTCGATGACCACCCGGCTCGGCCCTTCCTGCAGCAGCCGAGTGAACTCGGACTGCAGGTGAGGCGCCGTATAGAGGTCGATTTCCCCGGTGACCGCGACGAGCGCGAACCCGGCATGTGATCGAGTCGAGACCTTGAGCTCCACATGGGCAGGCTAGCGGCGCGGAGGCTTCCGGTCACGTTGTCACGCCGATAGGGCGAGCACAGGTTTTTGTCCTCCGTTTGGGCTCCACAGGCACGGAGAGTACGCGAAGCTTGACAGCGTGACACCTGAACACCCGCCGCGGCATCCAGAGGGAGGGACCAGGGCACGGTGACGGGCCCCACGTCGATGAAGACCGAGAACCCCGAAGATCCACAGCGCGAAGGGCTCCGCGACCGGCTGGAGTCCATCCTTCTCCGTACGGAGAAGGCCAACTCATGGCATGACGAAGCAGCGCGGCTGCGTGGCCTGCTCAACCACGAGGGCTACGTGCCGATCCGTACGCGGCTGGTCCGCGAGGACCTGGAGTTCCTGGCGGGGGCGCGTCCCGACCTGCTCAGGTTCTCCGAGCTGGGGCTCAGGCTGCTCGACCTGCACCAGCCCCGCGACGCGGGTGGCATCACCAGCGACGCGGCGCATCCGATCCTGCGGTGCCGCAGCTGCATGTGGCGGTGGCCGTGTCCGACGTTCCGGGCGATGCTGGAGTCGTTCGGCCCCCAGCGGGAGACGACGGACTCCCAGGATGCCTCCGGCACGCCCGCCCCGCCCGCCGACGACACCTCCGCCGCGCCCGCCCAGCCCGCCGCCGACCAGCCCGCCGCCACCCAGCCCGCCGCCGACCAGCCCGCGTCCCTCGGCCGTCAGACGCCGGCCACGATCAGCACAGGGGCAGCCGGATCTCGAACCGGCACCCCGGCCCGTCGTTGACCACCCCGATCACCCCGTCGTGCGCCTCCACGATGCCCTGGGCGATGGCCAGCCCGAGCCCGGCCCCGCCGTCGGCCGTCGGCGTGCGCGCGCTCTCCCCCCGGAAGGCCACCTCGAACACGCGGGGCAGGTCCTCCTCCGGGATGCCTCCACAGCAGTCGGCGACGGACAGGCACGCCATGCCCTCGTCCACGCCGGCCCGCAGCACCACGGCCCGGTCCGACGGGGTGTGCCTGATGGCGTTGACCACGAGGTTGCCGAGGGCGCGCCCCAGGGCGCCGGCGTCGGCCTCCACGGGCACCGCGGCGTCCGCCGCCTCGGCGGTCAGCAGCACGCCCTTGGCGCGGGCGAGCGGTTCCGCGCCCGCGACGGTGTCTGCGACGAGGTCGCCCAGCCCGACCCGCGCCCGCGAGAGCCGCAGCGCCCCGGCGTGGATGCGCGACAGCTCGAACAGGTCGTCCACCATGGCCGACAGCCGCTCCACCTCCAGCTTGATCTGCCCGTGGTAGCGGGCGACCGTCCCGGGGTCGGAGACCACGCCGTCCTCCAGCGCCTCGGCCATGGCCCGCATGCCGGCCAGCGGCGTACGCAGGTCGTGGCTGACCCACGCCACCAGTTCGCGCCGCGCGCCCTCCAGGGCCCGCTCGCGGGCGTACGCCTCCTCCAGGGTGTTCGCGATCTCCTGCAGCTCGGCGGGCAGCCCCTGGGGCGCCTGGAACGGCGGCTCGCGCACGGCGGCGACGAGCCGGCGGCTCTCCCGCACGACCCGCTTGGACAGCACGAACGCGACCCCCAGGCCGACCAGCCCGCCGACGGCCACCACGCTCAGCACGAAGTCCTTGACCGGCCCCTCGATGATCATCTTGGCGGTGATCGCCACGACGCCGGCCAGGGTGGCCGCCACGGCCACCACCACGACCACCGCCAGCATCACGCCGATCGAGCGGGTCCGCAGCCGGCCCATCGCCCAGATGCCGGCCAGCGCCACGAGCAGCCCGAGCCCGGCCGCCACGGCCACGACCATCGGCAGCTCCCCGACCGCTACGGCCGCCGCCGGAACACCGCCCTGCTCCATCAGCTCTCCGTCGGCTCGTAGCGGTAGCCGACGCCCCACACGGTGACGATCCTGCGCGGCGCGGTCGGATCCGGCTCGATCTTCTCCCGCAGCCGCCGCACGTGCACCGTCACGGTGGACGAGTCGCCGAACGACCACCCCCACACCTGGTTCAGCAGCGCCGACCGGCTGAACGCCTGGCGGGGGTTGCGCATGAGGTAGGCCAGCAGGTCGAACTCGCGGGCGGTCAGCATGACCTCGGCGCCGCGCAGGCGCACCTCGTGGGCCCCGACGTCCACCGTCAGGTCGTCGTCGCGCAGCACCCCGGTGCCGCCGGTCACGGACGCGCCCCGCGCCCGCCGCAGCACCGACTGCACCCGCAGGGCCAGCTCGCGCGGGCTGAACGGCTTGACCACGTAGTCGTCGGCCCCCGTCTCCAGGCCGACCACCCGGTCGATCTCCTCGCCGAGCGCGGTCAGCATGATGACCGGCACCGGCCAGCGCTCCCTGAGCCTCCGGCACACCTGGAGCCCGTCGAGCCTCGGCAGCATGAGGTCGAGCACCATGAGGTCGGGCGGGTGCGCGAGCGCCCGGCGCAGCGCCTCGGCCCCGTCGCCCACGCACTCGACCTCGTGCCCGTCACGCTCCAGGTAGCGGGCGACCACCTCGGAGACGGTCGGATCGTCCTCGACCACCAGGATGCGGGTGTTCACGACTTCACGGTACGGCTCACGCCCCCGGGACCGTCGCTCCCGTCATCACTCCGTAAGCCTCGCGGCCCCTGCCCGGAGGACGTACGGTGGGCTCATGAGTAGAGTCGTGATGGCCGTCATAGGGGCCCTGCTGGGCCTGTTCGTGGTGTTCAACTTCCTGCTGCCGCTGCTCGCGGGACTGTTCAAGCTCGTCCTGATCGTGGGTGTGATCGCTCTGCTCGTGTTCGTGGTGGTCACCGTGATGAGCAAGTCCTCGCGTTCGGAGTGACCCAGCTCCTCCTCGACCCGTAGCCGGCCGGGATCACCCTGGTGGCGATCCTGCATCGACTCTCTTGTCGCGTTCGTCGTCGGCGCGGCCGGTGGTGACGCCGCGCTCGCGATCGTGCTGCTCACGCTCGCCGTACGGCTCCTGCTGCTGCCGCTCAACGTGCGCCAGGCCCGTACGGCGAGGATCCGCGAACGCCTCGCCCCTCAGCTCGGCGCGCTCAGGAAGCGCCACGCGCGCGACCCCGAGCGGCTGGCCGCGGAGACGAGGGCGCTGTACGCCGCCGAGGGCAGTTCGCCGTTCGCCGGGTTCCTGCCGATGCTGGGGCAGGTGCCGTTCCTGTGGCTGATGTACCGGGTGGCGACGCATCCGACGGCGCTGGCCGGGCACACGTTCTTCGGGGCGCCGCTGGGGCAGCAGGTCGCGGGCCTGGTGGCGAATTACGGTCTGGTCAGTGTGCCGGTTTCGGTCTTCGCGCTGGTGCTCGTGCTGGTGCTGCCGCTGGCGGCGGGGCTCTACGTGCTGGTGTCGAGCGCGTGGGCGACCGCGGAGCGGGCCGTGCTCCACCGCCGCGTCGCCGGCGCGAGCGCCTGACATGAGAAGAGGCCGGCTAGCCGGCCTCTTTCAACGCCGCGACCTGCCCGTTCATCGATGCCGACTGAGGAGCGGGCAGGATCGCCCACACCGTCGTCGTGTCCCCGTCATGGCGCACTCCCCAGCTCTCCGCCACGTACTCCACGATGCCGAGCCCCCGCCCGCCGAGCGAGGACAGGGTCGGCCGCCCCGCCCGTGGTTCGGTCGCGGCGCCCCCGTCACTCACCGCCACCTCGATGTGCTCGTCGCTGCGCAGCCAGGCGACCCTCACCATGCCCGAGGGCAGCGGGTGCGCGTGCCGCAGCGCGTTGCTCAACAGCTCGCTCACGACGAGCACCGCGTCGTCGATCGCCGTCGCGAAGACCCCGCTGTCCTGCAGGTCCGTGCTCAGACGCTGGCGGGCGACGGCGACGCTGGACGGCGCGTACGGCAGCAGCACCACGCTTGACACACCCACCTCCCCGTTCCCTGTGCCCCCCGCGGGAACACTCCCCGGTACGACCGAAATGCCCCGTTACTCGATCCCAGAAACCGCATCTCGATCACAGCTTGTACACATTGGAAGATAGATCAGCTCAACCGTGACCACCTCGTTACCGCATCGGTGTGTCGGATCCGATAGTGCCGGAACCCTTCAGCACCAGCCGCATCCTGGTGCCCCCGCCGGGTCTCGGATGTGCGCTCACGTCTCCCCCTTGTGCCCTCGCCAGGCTGCGGACGATGTAGAGCCCGAGCCCTACTCCACCAAACCTTCTCCGGTCGCCGCTGTCCACCTGGACGAACCGCTCGAAGACCCGTTCCCGGTCAGGAGCGGCGATACCGACGCCCTCGTCGTCCACCACGACGACCACGTTGTCGTCCTCCGGCCACGCCCCCACCGTGATCAGCCCGCCCTTGGGCGAGTACTTGAAGGCGTTCTCCAGAAGCTGCCCGAGCACGATGTCCGTGGCGAGCGCGTCGCCCAGCACGTACGGCAGCTCGCCGCCGATCGCGACCTCCACCCGGTGCCGGTCCGACAGCACGGGCAGCCCCAGCGTGGCCACGTGGATGCGCTCGGCCAGGTCGAACTCCTCGATGCGCACCTTCAGCTCGTCCGCCCCGGCCCGCGCGCCGAGCAGCAGGTGGTCCATGAGCTGGCCGAGCGACCTGGCCCGCTCGGCGATCGTGTGCACGGCCGCGCGCCGCTCCAGGTCGCCGAGCTTGTCCCAGCGGGCGTCGAGCGTCGAGGCGAAGCCCCGCACGATCGTGATCGGCGTGCGCAGCTCGTGGCTGGTGGTCGCGAGGAACAGGTCCTTGGCCTCCTCCAGCTCCTTGGCCCGGGTGACGTCGCGGAAGTCGACCACGACCTCGCCGGTCTCCTCGATCCGCGCGCCCACCACGTCCAGCCACCGCCCGGTCTCCAGCTGGAAGGTGAGCTTCTCGCCCGGCGCGGGCAGCGGGAACGGCGGCGGCCCGCCGAGCACGGCCTCCGGGGGGATCGCGGTGATCTCGGCGGCGGCCGGGTTCCAGCGCACGACCCGCCCGGCCTCGTCGAGCACGGCGATGCCGTCGGCGCTCGCGTCGAACACGGCCCGCTCGTGGGCCCGCTGCCGCACCGCCTCCTGGTAGGCGACGGCGTTGCCGACCGCGATGCCCGCGTGCCCGGCCAGCAGCTCCAGCAGCTCCAGCTCCAGGTGGCCCGGGGTGCTCCTGGCGAACAGCGCGTAGAGCGCTCCGTAGGGCCGGCCGCCGACCGCGGCCAGGCCGAGCGCGATCGTGTGCAGGCCGTCCAGCCGGGCCCACACGAGGTCGTCGAGCCCGCTCGACTCCAGCATGACGGTCCTGCCCGTGCGTAAGAGCCGGTCCACGAGGCTCGTCCGCAGGTCGGTGGTGGTGCCGCGGAGGCCGTCCGGCAACTGGTACGTGCTCACCAGCCGCAGCCGCTCCCCCTCGATGAGCACGAACCCGCCCGCGTCGGCCCCGGTCAGCTCGGTCAGGCTGGCCGAGATGCGGTCGAGCACGGCCGAAAGCTCCAGGTCGGAGTTGATGTCGCCGACCACGTCGGTCAGCCGGCGCACGAGCCTGGCCCGGCGCGCCATGCGGTCCTTCGCGACCTGGTCGGCCCTGGTCAGGTGGTGCACGCACACGTAGCCGGCGACGGCGCTGCCGAGCCGCAGCGCGCTGATGTCCACCCGCACGTCGAGGAGGTCGCCGGCGCTGTCGAGCCGCTTGGTCCGCACCGACACCTGGCCGCCGGTCCGTACGCGCTCCAGCGCCGCGTTGTGCTCGGCGGTCAGCTCCGCCGGGACGATCGGCGCCCGGCGACCCAGCATCTCGGCGGCCGTCCAGCCGAACAGCCGCTCGGCCGCCTCGTTCCAGACCAGCACGGTCTGGTCCCTGTCGACCGCCACGACGGCGTTGGGCGAGCTGGCGAGCACCGCGCGGGCGATCTCGTCGTCACTACCGGCCCATTGGTCCCCCACTCCTCCATAGTGCACGTGGCGCGGTGGGTGCGTCGGGCGATCCGTCCGATACGCTGCGGTCACGACAATTCCGGGAGGGGCGAGGGCATGACGAGCGGCGAACTGGACGCCCTGCTGCGCGTGACCTCCAGCACCTACCGGGGGGACTCACCGGACATCGCGTTCGGCACCTACGACGGAGCCGTGGGCCGGCTGGTGCTGGCGGTGACCGGCAAGGGCGCCGTGGCCTGCTCCTTCGAGCCGGAGAACGACGTCTTCGAGCTGATCAGCCGGAGCGTGGGCCGCTTCATCGGCCCCGACCCGCGACGCCTCGACCCGCTGCGGAGAGAGCTGGACGCCTACTTCTCGGGCCGGCTGCGGGCCTTCGCCACGCCGGTCGACCTGGCGCTCGCCACGCCGTTCGCGCGCACGGTGCTGCAGAAGACGATGGCGGTCCCCTACGGCACGACCACGACGCTGGAGAGCATCGGCGAGAGCATCGGCCGGCCGCGCGCGCTGCGGGCGATCGGCAACGCGCTGGCCTCCAACCCCCTCTGCGTGATCGTCCCCTGCCACCGGGTGGTGCGCGAGGACGGCGCGCTCGGCGACTACGCGGGGGGCGTCGCCGCCAAGCAGCACCTGCTCAACGTCGAACGGCGCGCCTCGATCGGGCCGTGAGAGCCCCGGCGAGCAGCGTCACCAGCGCCGCCACCAGGGCCGCGCCGAGCGCGCCGTTCATCCACGGCTGGCGGGTGAAGCCGATCGCGTCGCGAAGGCCCGCCCAGATCCCGTCCCAGGCGGCGACGGTGGGCGTCGAGGTGGTCAGCCAGTAGGCGACGAAGCCGAGCGCCCACGGCACCAGCATGCTCCGGCGCGAGGGGGCGTCCTCGGCGGTGTTCCAGGAGCCGGCGCGGGCGAAGACGAAGTAGTCGACGGCCAGCACGGCGAACATCGGCACGAAGACCGCGCCGATCACGCCGAGGAACGCGCCGTAGGAGGTCACGTCCACGACCAGGGCGATGGCGACGGTCAGCACGCCGATCGCGACCGAGAACACCCGCCGGTCCACGCGCGGCATGAGGTTCTGCAGGGACATGGTGGTCGAGTAGACGTTCGCGAACGACTGGTCGGTCTCGCGCAGCACCAGGATGCCGAAGAACAGCGCGCCGAGCGGCGCCGCCACGAACGGCGCGAAGACCGCCGTGCTGTCGGCGGTGACGGCGGCGGAGCCGGCGATGGCGACCGCGTACACGCCGAGCCCCAGGCAGGCGACCTGGGCCAGCGTGTAGCCGCCGACGACGCCGGTGAACGCGGCCCGGCTGGAGCGGGAGTGCCGGGCGAAGTCGGCGGCCATCGGCACCCAGGAGACCGACAGGGCGATCACGTAGTCGACGGCGGCGGGGAAGGCGGTCCACGAGCCGCCGGCGTGCGTGGGGGCCTCGTTCAGGAAGAACCACGTGAACCAGAGCATCGAGACGATCACGCCGGCCGTGACGTAGCGGCGCAGCAGCCGGATCGAGCCGAGCGGCCAGATCGTCAGCGCGGTGGTGAGCACCCCGGCGGCGATCACCCACACCTGGTACGGCACCCCGCCGAAGATCGCGGTGGCGGCCTTGGCGATCACCCACAGCTCGAACGCCCCCCAGCCGAGCATCTGGACGATGTTCAGCACCGTGGGGACGTAGGAGATCCTCGCCCCGAACAGCCCGCGCAGCAGCACCATGGCGGGCTGCCCGGTCTGCGTTCCCGGGACGGCGGACAGGCCCACCATGGCGGTGCCGATGAGGCTGCCGACCAGCGCCGCGACGAGCGCGGCCGCCAGGCTGAGCGGAGCGTTGCCGAGGGGGTCGAGCAGGAACAGCGCCCCGGAGAAGCCGAGGAGGCTGACACCGAGGTTGGCCCAGAGGGCGCCCTGGTCGAGGACGCCCAGCGTCTTCGGCGACGCGCCGTCGAGGGTCAGGGGGACTTCGTCGGCGACCTGCGCCATCGCACGCTCCCTACGCCGGCATTACCCGGACAGGTTCAGGCGGTCGGCAGCGGCTGGAAAGCTGCCCTCTCAGCCCGGCGAACCCCGAGCTCCCGCGACAATCTGCAGTTTTCGCCCTCATGATGCCCCAATGGCGTCGAAAGCGCCATATGAGGATCGTCTCCGGCCGATCAGGCCACGAACGGCTCCTGGCCCGTCTCGCTCACCATGGGCAGGCGCGCGGCCTCCCACGACTGCATGCCGCCGCCGACGTTGACGGCGTCGCGCCCGAGCTGGTTGAGCCAGGCCGCGACCTGCAGCGACCGGCCGCCGACCCGGCAGACGACGTAGACGGTGCGGTCGGCCGGGATCTCCCCGACCCGGCCCTGGATCTGGGTCATGGGGATGTGCACGGCGTGCGGCGCGTGGCCCGCGAGCCATTCGTCCTGCTCGCGCACGTCGAGCAGATAGGCGTCAGCGGGAACCGCGCCGGCCTCGGTCTCAGGAACAGTCATGCTTCCATTGTCCCGCCCGCGCGAGGTCATTTGAGCAGCTTGGACATGCGCCGGTCGGCCAGCGGCTTGCCGCCCGTCTGGCAGGTGGGGCAGTACTGCAGCGAGGAGTCGGCGAACGACACCTCGCGGATCGTGTCGCCGCACACGTCGCAGGGCTGCCCCGCCCGGTTGTGCACGCGAAGGCCCGACTTCTTCTCCGCCTTGAGGTCCTTGGCCGCGAGGCCGTGCGCCCGCTCGACGGCGTCGGCGAGCGTGGTGACGATGGCCTCGTGCAGGTCGGCGACCTGCGCGTCGGTCAGCGTTCCAGCGATCTTGAACGGGGACATCCGCGCCGCGTGCAGCACCTCGTCGGAGTAGGCGTTGCCGATCCCCGCGATGATCTTCTGGTCGCGGAGCAGGCCCTTGATCTGCGTACGGTTGCCGCCCACGATGCGCTTCAGCGCGTCCACGGTGAAGGCCGGGTCGAGGGGGTCGGGGCCGAGCGCGGCGACACCGGGCACCTCGTCCGGATTTTTCGTGACATAGATGGCGAGCCGCTTCTGCGTCCCCGCCTCCGTCAGCTCGAACCCCGGCGCCAGGCCCTCGTCGTCCGGCGCGAAGCGCACCCGAGCCGCGAGCGGGCCCTTGCCCGGCCGCACCGGCCTGGCCCCCGACAGGTCGTCGCGCCAGCGCAGCCATCCGGCCCGCGCCAGATGGATGACCAGGTGCAGCCCGTCGCAGTCGAGGTCGAGGAACTTGCCGTGCCTCGCCACCCCGGTCACGGTCAGCCCGCCGAGCGCCGTGACCGGCGGATCGAACGTCTTGAGCGCCTGGATGCCGACCACGTCGACGGCCATGATGGACCGGCCCACCGCCCTTTCGCGCAGGAAGTGGGCCAGAGACTCCACTTCGGGAAGTTCCGGCATGCCCCCAGCGTACGGTGCGCACCGGACCATCCACAGCCTGTGGAAAGCGCCGGGCGATTAGTGTCGGGGCATGAAGGTGACGATCGCCGAAGAACTCCTCCTGCTCGCCTACAGCGAGGACGAGGGCAAGCAGCTCATCAGCACCATGCAGCTCGACCCCGCGCTGGCCGGCGCGCTCCTCGCCGAGCTCGCCGTCGAAGGCCGCGTCGAGTTGTCGGACAAGAAGCTCGTCCTCACCGGCACCGCACCGCTCGGCGACGACGAGCCGGATGACGAACTGGACGACGAGCTGAAGGCCGTGCTGAGCCGCGTCGCCGGAGAACACAAGGAGCGCAAGCCCGCCTGGTGGGTGCAGCGCCTGCAGTCGTCCAAGCTGCGGACGCGCCTGCTGACCAGGCTCGCCGAGGCCGGGGTGCTGACCGAGCAGCGGGGCAAGGTGCTCGGCCTCTTCCCCGTCACGCGCTGGCCGGAGGCCGACCCCGGCGTGGAGGCCGAGGTCAGGGAGCGGGTGGCGAGCGTGCTCGGCGGCGCGGACCCCGACGCCCGCACCGCCGCCCTGATCGCGGTCATGCACGCGGCCAAGCTCGACCGCAAGGCGTTCCCCGGGGCGAGCAAGGAGCGCGTGAAGGAGATCTCCGAGGGCGCCTGGGCGGGCGACGCGGTGGCCAGGACGATCGCCTCCATCAACGCCGCCACCGTCACCGCGATCACCGCCGCCACGGTCGCGGCCACCGCCGGCGGCGGCGGCTGACCGGCCGACCGGCAGGGCGGCCTCAGTTGGCGTCGATCACGTCCTTCGGCACCGGCCGGTCCTCCTTGAGCGCGTCGAACAGGGCCAGCGCCTTGGTGCGGTCCCACTTGATCGCCGTGCCGCCGCTCGGCACGCTCTCCTCCCCGCCGAAGGGCACCACGGTCGTCACCGGGCTGTCGCCCATCGACAGCCCGAGCGACAGCATGTCGAACACGCCCGTGCCCGTGTCGACCTCGACGGCGTCGGTGGCGCTCATGGCCAGCGGGATCGACGTGAACGGGTTGAGCAGCACGCCGGGGCTGGCCGCCTTCTTCACGACCGCGCCGAGGAACTGCCGCTGCCGCTTGGTCCGCTCGAAGTCGGGCAGCAGGCCGCCCTTCCTGGTGCGTACGTAGCCGAGAGCCTGGGAGCCGTTGAGCACCTGGGTGCCCTTCTTCAGCTTGAGCCCGGCCTTGGGGTCGTCGACGGCGGCCCGTACGTTGATCTCGACCCCGCCGACCGCGTCCACGATGTCCACGAACCCGGCGAACCCGATCTCCATGTAGTTGTCGACGTGGATGCCGGTGACGGTCTCCACGGTGCGGACGAGCAGCTTGGGCCCGCCGAAGGCGTAGGCGGAGTTGAGCTTGTCGCGGCCCCTGCCGGGGATGGTGACGGCGGAGTCGCGCGGCAGGCTGACCAGCGTGGGCTTGTCGCCGCCGTCGGGGATGTGCAGCAGCATCATCGAGTCCGTACGCTGCCCGACGGCCCGCCCGGTCGCCAGCTTCTTCCGCTCGCGGGCCGAGAGGCCCTTGCGGCTGTCGGAGCCGACCAGCAGCCAGTTGGTGCCGGGGGTGTCGTCGGGACGGCCCTCGTAGTCGTCGAGCACGCCCTCGATGCCGGTGAGCCGCGAGTCGATCCAGAAGAGCAGGCCCACGCCCGTCACCAGCAGCGCCACCAGGGCCGCCGCGATGATCTTGACGATGAGCCGGCCGGACGGCCGCCTGCGCGGCGCCCTGGAGGGCCCGCCGCGGCCCTGCTCCGGCGGTCCGCCGCTCCCCCCGGACGGCGAGCGCAGCGGCCGGACCGGGCCGCCGCCGGAACGTTCCCGCCCGTAGACGCGCGAGCGCCCCTGCGGCGGAGCGCCCTCGTCCGCGGCGCGGGGAGAGGGCGTCCCCGGTGCCGGCGGGACGGTGGGAAGCTTGTGAGTGGGAGCGTTCGCCCCTCTCAGGGGCGGCGTCTGGTGGGCGGGAGCGCCGCCCGAGCGCAGACCGTCGTCCGGCCTCGGCGGCAGCGGGCGTCCGTCGCCCGGCGAGCGCATGGCTCGCGTCCGGTCGTCCTCAGACACTTCGCCCTCTTCCCTTCGGTATGTCATAGACGGTACGTCGAACCCCCCGACTCTGCGGAGTGCCACCAAGGTTGCTCCACGGAAAAGTACCGGGAACCAAAAGATCGTAAGCGGCCCGGACGCGCCCGAAAGACGCCTGTGACGGGTGTTGCGGGCGCCACGCCGGAAACATAGAGGCCGCCTGCGTCGTTACGTAGGGGACGACCTCTATCGAAAGGATGATCGTGTCCGCTCCGGACCCGTGGAGTCCATGC
This sequence comes from Nonomuraea coxensis DSM 45129, assembly GCF_019397265.1. NCBI lineage: Bacteria > Bacillati > Actinomycetota > Actinomycetes > Streptosporangiales > Streptosporangiaceae > Nonomuraea > Nonomuraea coxensis. Next base: position 127,416 of record NZ_CP068985.1, on the reverse strand, counting down.
CCGTGCTGGGGCACGGGTTCCTCTGAGGGCTCACTTCGGTGAGCGCCTATCTCGGGCTGCTGGCCCTGTTCCTCCTCACCGCCGCGACGGGTTTCTTCGTCGCCCAGGAGTTCGCCTACGTCGCCGCCGACCGGGGTGTCCTGCGCGAGCAGGCCGCCGCCGGTGACGCCGCCGCCGGCAAGGCGCTCCAGGTCACCTCGCGCCTGTCGTTCATGCTCTCCGGCGCGCAGCTCGGCATCACGGTCACCGCGTTGCTGGTCGGCTTCCTGGCCGAGCCGGCGATCTCCGTGATCGTCCGGCCCTGGCTGGAGGGCACGGGCATGTCCGACGCCGTGATCTCCGGCGTTTCGGTCGCGGCCGGCGTGTTCGTGGCGACGGTGGTGCAGATGGTCCTCGGTGAGCTGGCGCCCAAGAACCTGGGCATCGCCAGGCCCGAGCCGGTGGCCAAGTTCCTGGCCCCGCCGACGCTGGTGTACCTGGCGGTGGTCGGCCCGGTGGTGCGGCTGTTCGACTCGGCCGCCACGGGCCTGCTGCGCCTGGCCGGCATCGAGCCCGTGGAGGAGGTGGAGCACGGGGCGACCCCGGAGGAGCTGTCGCGCATCATCGAAGAGTCGACCCGCGCGGGCGAGCTGCCCCCGCGGCTGTCGGACCTGCTGGAGCGGGCGCTGGAGTTCGGCGACCGCACCGCGGAGGAGATCATGGTGCCGCGCCCCCGCGTGGTCCTGCTGCGCGAGTCGCAGCCCGTCTCCGACCTCCTCGGCGTCATGCGCGAGCGCGGCCACTCCCGCTATCCGGTGCTGGCCGAGGACGGCGACGTGCTGGGCGTGACGGGCGTGCGCGAGCTGCTGGCCTCCGGCCTGGAGGAGGGGCGCGTCGGCGCGGTGACCCGTCCCGCGCTGCTGGTGCCCGACAGCCTGCCGCTCCCGCTCGTGCTCGACCGGATGCGCGCCGCCAAGGACGACATCGTCTGCGTCATCGACGAGTACGGCGGCCTGGCCGGCGTCATCACCGTCGAGGACCTCGCCGAGGAGCTGGTGGGCGAGCTGCTGGACGAGAACGACCCCGAGCCGCTCGGCGCCGTGCAGCGCCCCGGCGGCGTCTGGGAGGTGCCGGGACGGCTGCGCCTCGACGAGGTCGAGCGCGCCACCGGACTCCGCCTGCCCGAGAGCGACGACTACGACACGCTCGCCGGCCTGGTCCTGGCCCGCATGGGCCGCCTGCCGGACCCGGGCGACGCGGTGGCCGTGCCGGTCACCGCGGCCACGGACGACCCCTTCGAGGAGGACGAGGGCGGCCGCGCGGTCCGCCTGACGGTGATGTCGCTCAACAGACGAGTGCCGGAGTGGGTCCGCGTGGCCCCGGAGGAGCAGGCCGCGGAGCCGCGGGACCCTGAGCGGCGGAGCGAGTGGGCGGAGGCGTCCCGATGACGTTGCTGCTCCTGAGCCTCGCCCTGCTCGCGTTCAACGCCCTGTTCGTGGCGGCCGAGTTCGCCTTCGTCTCGGCCCGCCGTCACCGCCTGGAGGAGATGGCCTCGGGCGGCAACCGCCTGGTCCGCGTCGCCGCCAAGTCGGCGGTCGGCGGCGGCCGGCAGCTCTCCCTCATGCTGGCCGGCGCGCAGCTCGGCATCACCCTGTGCACCCTGGGCCTCGGTCAGGTGACCGAGCCGGCCCTGGAGCACGCGATGGAGCCGCTGTTCGCCGCCTTGGGCGTCCCCGAGGGACTGCGCCTGCCGATCTCGCTCACCATCGCCCTGGCGCTGGTGACGTTCCTGCACATGGTGATCGGCGAGATGGCGCCGAAGTCGTGGGCGCTGACCCACCCCGAGCGGGCGGCGCTGCTCCTGACGCTGCCGTTCCGCGCGTTCACCAGCCTGATGAGCCCGCTCCTGCGCTCGCTCAACGCCCTGACGAACGCCATCCTGCGCCTCTTCGGCGTCCAGCCGAGGAACGAGCTGGCGACCACCCGCACCCCCCGCCAGCTCGCCATGCTGGTCGGCGAGTCGGGCCGCATGGGCCTGCTGGACCGCGAGGAGCACGACCTGCTCACCCGGGCGCTCCGCCTCCAGGCGGAGGGCATCGAGCGGCTGATGGTCCCCATCGAGCGCGCGGTGAAGGTGGGCGTCAAGGCGACCGGGCGGGAGATCAGGAAGGCGGCCGCCGTCAGCGGGCACCTGAGGCTCCTCGTGGAGGGCCCGTCGGGCGTGGAGGGGGCCCTGCACGCCAGGGACGCCCTCCTGCGCCCCGAGGCCACCGCGGAGTCGCTGAAACACCCCCTGCCGAGGCTGGCGTGCGTCACGCAGGTGCCGGAGGCCGTGACGGCCCTCCAGGACGCGCGGGCGCATCTGGCCCTGGTGACGAACGCCGCGGGCGCCGTCATCGGCATGGTGAGCCTGACCGACCTCCTGGGCGAGCTCCTGGACACCAGGGCGGCAGGGGTCGCGGCGGGCTGAGCCCGGGCCACCTCGTGCCGGCCGATCACCCGGCCGGCACGAGAAAGCCACTTAATGTGAGCTAAATCACGCAAGCCACCCGAAAGCGATCTGCAAGCGGAGGCATCTACCGTCCTCCCTGCGGAGCGCGACCGCGCACACCAGGGCCCGACAAAGAAAAAGCCCCGGCTCTTGCGAACCGGGGCTGCTTTCGTCAATGTGGGTCTGCCGATTTCATCGGTGGACCCGAGGTGGGCGAGGAGGGATTTGAACCCTCACGTCCTTTCGGACACACGGACCTGAACCGTGCGCGTCTGCCGTTCCGCCACCCGCCCTTGTGGGTGCGGAAAGAACATTAGCACGGAACAGCCAGTGGTACTGAACCCGGATACGATCGCATAAGACACGGGAGCGGAGGAGCTGGGCGCGACAGCCGACGGGCGCCGAGGAACGCCGCCACGTGGAACAAGCGGAAACCGGGCGCCGAACGCGCCGGGAGGCCGCGATCATATGCACGGAGGAAGGGAGGTACCCGGTGGGAGTCCTTCAGCGCTTCGAGCGAAGGCTCGAAGGCTTGGTTGAGGGAGCCTTTGCGCGGGCGTTCAAATCCGATCTCCAGCCGGTCGAGGTCGCCAGCGCGGTTCAGCGTGAGATGGACGAGCGCGCGGCGATCGTGGCCCAGGGTCGGACGCTCGTGCCCAACGACTTCGTGGTGGAGCTGTCCACGACCGACAGCGAACGGCTTGAGGTCTACGCCGACAGCATCAGCCACGAGCTGGCGAACCTCGCCAGGGAGTACGCCAAGGAGCAGGGCTACTCCTTCGTGGGACCGGTCCGGGTGCGTTTCGAGACCGCCGGTGATCTGGCTGTGGGCCTGTTCCGCATCCGGTCGGGGGTCATCCGTGGCGCGACGGTCGAGCAGGACGAGATCCGCCAGCCGGCGAGCGACCTGCCTCCGTCCCGGCCGCACGCGTTCAACGGGCGGCCCAGGCTGCTCGTGTCCACTCAGGACGACCCGCAGGGCGACCGCTCCTACGAGCTCACCACTCCGGTGACCTTGCTCGGCAGGGGCACCGACTGCGACCTTCGTCTCGTCGATCCCGGCGTCTCCCGGCACCACGCCGAGCTGCGCGTCGAGGGCCAGACCGTGGCCCTCGTGGATCTCGGATCGACGAACGGAACCTTCGTCAACGGCCAGCCGGTACGCAGGATCGAGCTCCAGAACGGCACGCGAGTGACGCTGGGTCGCACGACTCTGGTTTTCCGGCGCGATTAGAGGTAAACAGACGGTCCATGTCCGAGCTCACGCTGCTGCTGATCCGGCTAGCCTTCCTGGCGGTGCTGTGGTTCTTCGTCATTGCCGCAGTCGGCGTGATCCGGACTGACTTGTTCGGTTCACGCACGGCTCCCGCGGGCCCGCGCAAGGCGCCACGGCCCGCGAAGGCACCGGCGAAGCCCAGGAGCAAGAAGGGCGAGCCACGCCAGCTCATCGTCACAGGTGGTCCGCTGCAAGGCACCACCATCGACCTCACGGAGACGCCCATCACCATTGGCCGGGCGAATGACGCCACGCTGGTAGTCAGCGACGATTACGCATCCAGCCGGCACGCCCGGCTCTTCCCCCAGGACGGCCAGTGGATCGTGGAAGACCTCGGGTCCACCAACGGCACGTACCTCGACCGTTCGAAAGTCACCCGCCCGACCCCGGTGCCGCTCGGTGTTCCGATCCGCGTCGGCAAAACAGTCATTGAATTGCGCAAATGACCATCGCACTCCGCTACGCCGCCCGCTCGGACGTCGGCCTCCTCCGCGAAGGTAACGAGGACTCGGCGTACGCAAGCGGCCGCCTGCTCGCCGTCGCCGACGGCATGGGCGGGCACGCACACGGCGAGGTGGCGAGCTCAGTCGCCATCGCCGCCATGGCCTCTCTCGAAGAGGCCCCCAAGGGGGGTGACCTGCTCAACGCCATTGAGGCAGCGGTACGCGATGCCAACCGCAGGCTGCACGAGATGGTGGGGCGGGATCCCAGCCTCAAGGGCATGGGCACGACTCTCACAGCCATGCTGTGGAGCGGCACCCAGGTAGCCCTCGTCCACGTGGGAGACTCGCGCGCCTACCTGCTGAGACGCGGCGAGCTCTACCAGATCACCCACGACCACACCCTGGTCCAGCAGCTCGTCGACGACGGGCGCATCACGCCGGAAGAGGCCGCCACGCACCCGCAGCGCTCGATCCTGCTGCGCGCGCTCGACGGCAGCGGCGAGGTCGATCCCGACCTCACGCTGCGGGAGGCGCAGGTGGGCGACCGCTACCTGCTGTGCTCCGACGGGTTGTCCGGGGTGGTGAGCGCGGAGACGCTGCACGCCACGCTCACCAACATCGACGACCCGGAAGAGGTCGTCCGCCAGCTCATCGACCTGGCCAACCGCGGTGGCGGGCCGGACAACATCACCTGCGTGCTGGCCGACGTCCTGGAGATCACCGATGGGCAGCCGGTGCCCGCCGATGCCGCCGTCGTCGGCGCGGCGGGCATGACCCGGCTGCGGGGCGCCCCCCAGGACACCCAGCCGGGGCGAGCCGAAGCGGTGACCGCGCCCCAGCCGGTCCTCACTGACGACGACTTCGAGGAGCCGGTCGCCCAGCGGCCGGCGGTCCGACGTCGCCGCCGGATGTGGCCCGTGCTGGTCACCGTGCTCGGCGTGGGCGTCGTGGCCGTCGGCGTCGGCGGCTACTTTGGATATCAGTGGACCCAGGACCAGTTCTTCGTCGGCGCTAGGGGCGACGAAGTGGTCGTTTACCAGGGCATACAGAAGGAGGTGGGTCCCTTCCAGCTCTTCAGCGTCACCCGGCCGACCGGGCGGCAGCTCTCCCGGCTGTCCGAGGCCGACCAGGCGCTGGTCAAGAGCGGCATACCGGTGACCAACGCCGACGCGGGCGTGGAGAAGATCAACAGCTTGAAGTTCTCCGCGAGCCAGGCGGACGACGGCTCGACGTCGGCGTCCCCTTCCCCCACGCCGTCGGCGTCCGCGACCAAGACCAAGACGAAACCGCAATAGATGAGCGAAGTCGCAGCTTCCCCCGTCCTCATGCCGGCCAAGCGCCGGCTGGCCCAGCTCGTCATGCTGGCGCTCGCGGTCCTGATCGTCATGGGTGCCTACGCCAACGTGGGCCTCGCCGTGGACGGCCGGGTGCCCGCGGGCATGCTGGCCTACGGCCTCGGCCTGGGCGGCATCATGCTGGTCGCCTACCTCGTGCTGGCCAAGTTCGCGCCGTGGGCCGACCCGCTGATCCTGCCGCTGGTCACGCTGATCAACGGCCTCGGCCTGGTGATGATCTACCGGCTCGAGTCCGCCAAGATGCCGGGCGCGTCGGCCGCCAGCCAGATCATGTGGACCGGCCTCGGCGTCGTGATGTTCGCCGTCACCCTCGTCGTGCTGCGCGACCACCGCATGCTGCAGCGCCTCACCTACACCGCGGGCGCGATCGGGCTGGTGCTGCTCGCCATCCCCGCGGTCCTGCCCGGCTCGCTGAGCGAGGTCCAGGGCGCCAAGATCTGGATCCGCATCGGCGGCTTCTCGATCCAGCCTGGCGAGTTCGCCAAGCTGGCGCTGGTGGTCTTCTTCGCCGGCTACCTCGTGGCCAAGCGCGACGTGCTGGCGCTGGCGGGCCGCAGGCTCCTCTTCATCGACCTGCCCCGGGCCCGCGACCTCGGCCCGGTGCTCGCGACGTGGGGGCTGAGCCTGCTCGTGCTGGTCTTCGAGAAGGACCTCGGCACCTCGCTGCTGCTGTTCGGCACGTTCATCGCGATGATCTACATCGCGACGCAGCGCACCTCGTGGGTGCTGATCGGCCTGCTGCTCTTCGTCGGCGGCGCCTATCTCGCCGGGCTCGCGTTCTCGCACGTCGGCGACCGGTTCGAGATCTGGCTCAACCCGGGCAGCGCCGAGTTCTACGACCGTGAGATCGGCGGCAGCTACCAGATCATGCAGGGGCTGTTCGGCTTCGGCGCGGGCGGCATCCTCGGCACCGGGCTCGGCCAGGGGCATCCCGAGCTGATCCCGCTGTCGTTCTCCGACTTCATCTTCGCCGCGACCGGCGAGGAGCTGGGCCTGACCGGCCTCATGGCGCTGCTCATGCTCTACGCGCTGCTGGTGGAGCGCGGCCTGCGCACCTCGCTGGCGGCCCGCGACCCCTTCAGCAAGCTGCTCTCGGGCGGCCTCGCGTTCCTGCTGGCGTGGCAGGTGTTCATCATCGTCGGCGGCGTGACCAACCTCATCCCGCTCACCGGTCTGGTCACCCCGTTCATGTCCCAGGGCGGCTCCGCCCTGCTCGCTAACTGGATCCTTATCGCGCTCCTGGTAAGAACGTCGGATGCCGCCAGACGCCCCCCACCCCAGGCGATCCAGAACGAAGGATTGACGCAGGTGTTCCAGCGATGAACGGCACACTGAAGCGCGTGTCCGTGGCCTGCCTGGCCATGTTCGCGCTCCTGATGATCAACGTGAACTTCCTTCAGGCGGTGCGGGCCGAGGAGCTGCGCGGCGACGCGCGCAACGTCCGCAACTTCTACGAGCGCTACTCGATCGAGCGCGGCCGGATCATCGCCGGCGGCAAGGTGATCGCGCAGTCCGTGGAGACCGACAGCAAGCGGTTCAGGTTCATCAGGCAATACCCCGACGCCAAGCTCTACGCGCACGTCACCGGCTTCTTCTCGCCGGAGAGCGCGAGCGCGATCGAGGCCAGCGAGAACAAACTCCTCGACGGCTCCAGCGCCGACCTGCTGCTGCGCCGCAGCATCGACCTGTTCACCGGCGAGCCGACCAAGGGCGCCAACGTCGAGGTCACGATCAACCCCAAGGCGCAGAAGGCCGCCTACGACGCGCTGCGCCAGAGCGGCAAGCGCGGCGCGGTCATCGCGATCGACCCCAAGACGGGCGCGATCCTCGCCATGGTGTCGCTGCCCACCTACGACCCGACCGAACTGTCGGGCACCGACAAGGGCAAGGTGTTCTCCCGCTACGACGAGCTGGCCAAGGACAAGAGCCAGCCGCTGCTCAACCGGACGATCGGGCAGACCTACCCGCCGGGGTCGACGTTCAAGGTCGTGACGATGGCGGCCTACCTCGAGGACGACTCCTCGCGCGGCCCCGACACGACCGTGGACGCGCCGCAGAACCTCCCGCTGCCCGGCACGAACATCAGCCTGCCCAACTACGGCGGCGCGGCCTGCGGCTCCGGCTCGGTCACGCTCACGTACGCGCTGGAGAGGTCCTGCAACACGCCGTTCGGCAAGATCGGCATGGAGCTGGGCTACGACAAGATGAACGAGCAGACCGAGGCGTTCGGCATGGGCACCCAGATCGGCGTGCCGATGTCGGTGGCGCAGAGCGACTTCGGCAAGGAGGAGGACAAGGCGGCGCTCGCCATGGCCTCCATCGGCCAGCGCAGCAACCGCATGACCCCGCTGCAGATGGCCATGATCGCGGCCGGCATCGCCAACAACGGCACGGTCATGAAGCCCTACCTCGTCAACAAGATCACCGACGCCAAGGGCGACACGATCGACGAGGCCGACCCCGACCAGCTGACGGACGCGGTCAGCGAGGAGACCGCCGGCAAGCTGCGGCAGATGATGGTCAGCGTCGTCCAGAACGGCACGGCCAACCTCGCGCAGGTCCCGGGCGTCCAAGTAGCGGGCAAGACGGGCACCGCGGAGACGGCCGACGGCCAGCCGCCGCACGCCTGGTTCATCTCCTTCGCGCCCGCGGACGACCCGAAGATCGCGCTCGCGGTCATCGTCGAGTCCGGCGCGGCCAACGTCGGCGCGGAGGCGACCGGCGGCCACACGGCCGCCCCGATCGCGAAGGCCGTGCTGGAGGCGGTGCTCACCAAGTGACCGACGGTAACCTGCTGGACCATGCGGCTCCGTAACCGCTACCTCCTGGTCTCCCGCATCGCCACGGGCGGTATGGGAGAGGTGTGGCGTGCCCGGGACGAGCTCCTGGGCCGCGAGGTGGCCGTCAAGATCCTCCGTAGTCACATCCACGTCGACCCGGCCTTCCGCGAGCGCTTCAGGAACGAGGCCAGGATCACCGCGTCCCTGGCCGACCCCGGGATCGCCCAGGTCTTCGACTACGGCGAGCAGAGCGACCTGTCCTACCTCGTGATGGAGCTGGTCCACGGGGAGCCGCTGTCGGCCATCCTGGCGCGCAACGGCGCCATCGGGGCCGAGGTGACCCTCGACGTGGTCCACCAGACGGCCAGGGCGCTGCAGACGGCGCACGCGGCGGGCGTCATCCACCGCGACGTCAAGCCGGGCAACCTGCTCGTCACGCCCGAGGGCGTCATCAAGGTCACCGACTTCGGCATCGCGCGGGCGCTGGAGGCGGCGCCGGTGACGCAGACCGGCACCGTGCTGGGCACCGCCCAATACGTCAGCCCCGAGCAGGCGCAGGGCTTCCCGCTCACCCCGGCGACCGACCTCTACTCGCTCGGCGTCGTGGCCTACGAGTGCCTGGCCGGGCGCACCCCGTTCCAGGGTGACAATCATGTGGCCATCGCGCTGCGGCACCTCAACGAGGCGCCGAGGCCGCTCGGCGTGGACGTGCCCGGGCCGGTGCGCGAGCTGGTCATGGAGCTGCTGGCCAAGGATCCGGGGCTGCGGCCGGGGACGGCGACGGCGGTGGCCGACCGGGCTTACGTGCTGCGCGAGTCGCTGGCCGCCGCGGCCGGGCAACCGGCCGAGCTGAGCATGCTCACCGACCCCGGCGGCTTCCGGGTGCGCGAGTCGTCGCCGGAGGACCAGCGGGAGACCGACGACCTGGTCACGCCCACCGAGCCCGCCGGGCCCGCCACCGGGCGTGAGCCGGCGCGGCGCCGCCGGGGCGCCCGCACGCTGGCCGTGGTCGCCACGGCCGGCTGCGTCGCCGCGGTGGGGCTCAGCGCCATGACCCTCGCCTCCAGGACGCCCCCCGGCACCGCCACGCCCGGCACCTCGGAGCCGACGCGCCCGATGCCCTCTCCCGCGCAGGTGCGGCCGAGCAGGACCAAGACGCGAACCCACCGGCCCCCGGTGATTCCGATCAGGTCGTCGCGGCCTACGCCCTCGCGGTCGGCTACGGTAAGCACGTCGGCTACTCCCACGAGAAAGCCGACACCGAAACCGACCCCGACGACGCGGACCCCGACGCCCACCCCCACAACCCCTAAGCCCACCACAACCCTGACGACTCCGACACCGCCCGCTTCGCCGGACCAGGGTGCGACAAACCCGCCTGAGGAGGAGACGTGACGCGCCAGGGGGTCGATGATGGACACCGGTGGCCCCCGAGCAGGCCGGTACCCAAGATGAACGGTAAGGGACAGTGCAGGAAATGACTCAGCCTCGGCTACTCGGAGGTCGTTACGAGCTCGACGGTGTCGTCGGGCGCGGCGGCATGGCCGAGGTGTATCGCGCCAGAGACATCCGGCTGGACCGCATAGTCGCGATCAAGACCCTCCGCTCCGACCTGGCGCGCGACCACACCTTCCAGGCCCGCTTCCGCCGTGAGGCGCAGTCGGCGGCCTCACTCAACCATCCCGCCGTCGTCGCGGTCTACGACACCGGCGAGGACGTCACCGACGGCACGCCGGTCCCGTACATCGTGATGGAGTACGTCGACGGCCGCACGCTGCGCGACCTGCTGCGCCAGGACCGCCGGCTGCTGCCGGAGCGCGCGGCCGAGCTGGTCGACGGCATCCTGCGGGCGCTCGACTACAGCCACCGCGGCGGCATCGTGCACCGCGACATCAAGCCGGCCAACGTGATGATCACCCGTGCGGGCGACGTCAAGGTGATGGACTTCGGCATCGCCCGCGCGATGGCCGACTCGGCCGCCACGATGACGCAGACCGCCCAGGTGATCGGCACCGCCCAATACCTCTCGCCGGAGCAGGCGCGGGGCGAGCGGGTCGACGCGCGCAGCGACATCTACTCCACCGGCTGCCTGCTCTACGAGCTGCTGACGGGCCAGCCGCCGTTCACCGGCGACTCGCCGGTCGCCATCGCCTACCAGCACGTACGCGAGGAGCCGATCCCGCCGTCGCAGATCGACCCCGAGATCCCCGCCTGGGCCGACGCCATCGTGCTCAAGGCCATGGCCAAGGACCCCGCCCAGCGCTACCAGAGCGCGGGCGAGATGCGCGCCGACATCCAGCGGGCGATGTCCGGCATGCCGACCGACGCCCAGACGATGGCGATGAACGCCGGCGGCTACGGCCAGGGCACGCGCATGATGACGGCCACGCACGCGGCGGCCGGCCCTGCCACGCAGCGCACCAACGCCATCCCGCCCTACGACTACGGCGACGGCGAGGGCGGGCGGGGCGGGCGGCGCCGGGCCTCCGGCGGCGGCAACGGCCTCAAGACCGCTTTGTGGATCATCATCCCGCTGCTGATCATCGGCGCGTTCGTGACGGTCGGCTACCTGGTCTTCGGCTCCGGCCGCGACGCGACCTCCGACACCCAGGTCGAGATCCCCTCGCTCGCCTCGCAGGAGCGGGCGTACGCGGAGGAGCAGCTCAAGACGCTCGGCCTCACGGTCCAGGTTCTCCAGGAGAACAGCTCCGAGGTCGACAAGGGCAGCGTGACCCGGACCGACCCGCCGGAGGGCACCAAGGTCGAGAAGGGTTCGGCGGTCAAGCTCTACGTCTCCAAGGGCCCGGCCAAGAAGAAGGTCCCGGACGGCCTCATCGGCCTCTCCCAGGAGGACGCGATCGCCGCCCTGGAGAAGGAGGGCCTGCGCGGCACGGTCAAGACCAAGGTCTCCAGCAAGAAGCAGGGCACGGTCATCGACACCAGGCCCAAGGCCGGCGAGGAGATCGAGGAGAACGGCATCGTCACCCTCTACGTGCCCAAGGAGCTGGGCGAGGTGCCGAGCGTCATCGGGCTCACCCAGGAGGACGCCTCCGCCCAGATCAAGGCGGCCGGCTTCCGGGTGAAGGTCGTCCCGCAGCCGAGTGACCAGCCGCAGGGCACGGTCGTCCAGCAGAACCCCGGCGAGGGGACCAAGCTGACGCCCAACACGACGATCACGATCGTGGTGTCCACCGGGCCGGAGCAGCCGACGCAGCAGCCGAGCGACGACTTCACCGACCAGCCCAGCGACGAGCCGACGACCGACAACCCGATCGACGATCAGCCGACGGAGGACAACCCGATCGAGGACCAGCCCGACGGGTTCTAGCGGCGGGTCCTGACGCGCCGAGGGCCGCCTCTCCCTTCCGGGAGGGGCGGCCCTCGTCTTTCGGCGGCCCTCGTCTTTCGCGGCCTGTCTTCCGCGGCCCGCTGAACGTGAAAGAACGCCCCCGCCGCTCGGGGGCAACGGCGGGGACGTTCACTGGTAAGTCGGTCGCGGCGCGACATTTGTTACACGGTTCGCCGAAGCCAATTTCCCAGCAGCGTGGAGCCGTGCTCCGACAGGATCGACTCGGGGTGGAACTGGACGCCCTCGACGGGCGCCCGGCGGTGGCGCAGGCCCATGACGACGCCGTCCGCGGTGCGCGCGGTCACCTCCAGCTCCTCGGGCACCGTCCCGGGCAGCACGGCGAGCGAGTGGTAGCGGGTCATCCGCACCGGCGAGGGCAACGTCTCGAACACGCCCGCGCCGTCGTGCAGGATGTCGCTCGTCCGGCCGTGGAACAGCTCGGGCGCGCGGGTGACGGTGGCTCCGAAGGCGACGGCGATGGCCTGGTGGCCGAGGCAGACGCCGAGCAGCGGCTGCCGCCGCTCGACCGCGCGGCGGACGAGCGGGACGCTCACGCCGGCCGCCTCCGGGGTGCCGGGGCCGGGGCTGACGAGCACGCCGTCGAAGCCGTCTGCGTCGGCCTCGCGCACCTCGTCGCGCGGGCGCACGTCGCACTCGGCCCCGAGGACGCGCAGATACTGCACGATCGTGTGGACGAAGCTGTCGTGGTTGTCCACGACCAGCACGCGGCTCATTCCTTCACCGTCACCTCGTCGAGCGTCACCAGCGGCTCCAGTAGCGGAAAGACGACAAACCAGAGTACGGCCACCACGGTGATGGCCAGCACGGCGGCCGTGAGGATCCGGCGGGGCAGGGGGCCGGGCAGCTTGCGCCAGAGCCAGGCGTACATCGGGGCTCAATCCTTCCTGAGCTGCGTCTCCTTGAGCACGCCGTACACGATGAGGCGCTGGGCGGCGGAGAACTCCGGATGGCAGGTGGACAGCGTGATGAAGGCGCGGATGGGGCGGATGTCCGGCTTGCCGGGCACGGGGGCGAGCACGTCCACCTCGTCGGGCTCCACGACGTCCTGTGAGGTGACGCGGTAGGTGTAGCGGGCCTCGCGGGCGTCCACCACGATCTCGTCGCCGCGTTCGAGCTCGTCGAGCCGGTTGAACGGGGCCGCGTACGTGGTCCGGTGGCCGGAGACCACGAAGTTGCCGACCTGGCCGGGCAGGGCGCTGCCCGGGTAGTGGCCCGGCCCCTTCCTGAGCTGGTCGGCGCCGACGCCCTCGACGACGGCGTACCGGTAGCCGGGGCCGAGCCGGGGGATGCTGAGCAGGGCGACGGCCCGGCCCAGGTCGACCCGGTCGAGGCGGCCGTGCTCGCCGGCCGCCCTGGCCGCCGCCAGCTCGCGCTGGAGCAGCAGTTGCTGGCTCTGGGTGTACGCGCCGGTGCCCCAGAGCAGGTAGGCGCAGAACAACATGAGGATGAGGCCCGCGGTGATGCTCGTCTCGCCCAGGGCCCGGAGCGCAGCCCGCACCCGATCAGGGTAAGCGGGGGAGCCGTGACGACCGGGGATCGCCAGGACGTGCGCGTGGCGACTATCCTGGGCCCGTCTCGATTAGGCTAACCGAAGAGCCTGCGGACGATCCGGATGCCCCAGGCCCTCAGCAGGAGTTACCCAGTGCCCAAGTCCAAGGCTCGTAAGAAGGCGGTCTACACGCCGCCGCAGAGGTCGCAGCAGGTCAAGGTCAGCCCGCGGTGGCTGGCGCCGACGATGGTCGTCTCGTGGATCATCGGCATCCTCTGGATCGCGATCTACTACGTCGCGCCCAACACGCCCTTCATCGGCGACCTCCAGAACTGGAATCTGCTGATCGGGTTCGTGTTCATCATCTTCGGTGTGGTTCTTTCCACCCGCTGGCGTTAGTTCTTTCCACAGTTTTTCCACACCCTGTGGGCGCCGTCACACGGCGGCCCTCACCCGGCCCCCACGGCGGCCAGGATGACCGACACGCGCACCAGCACCAGGGCGACCAGCACGATGAGCACGCCCGCGATGGTCGCCGCCTGCCACAGGGTCCGGTTCCTGCTGGGGGCGTAGGCGACGGCCGCCGCCAGCAGCGAGCCGGTGATCAGCCCGCCGATGTGCCCGGTCCAGCTGATGCCCGAGACCAGGAACGTGATCACCAGGTTGATCGCGATCAGCACGGCGATGCCGCGCACGTCCATGTTGAGCCGGCGGCCGACCACGAAGACCGCGCCGAACAGGCCGAAGATGGCGCCGGACGCGCCGACCGTCGGCTGCGCGAGCGGGTCGAGCCAGAGGCCGAGCACGCTGCCGCCGAGCGCGCTGAGCAGATAGATCGCGAGATAGCGGGCGTGGCCGAAGGCGCGCTCCAGGTAGGGGCCGACGACGTAGAGCGCCCAGGAGTTGAACAGGATGTGCATCACGCCGCCGTGCACGAACGCGGCGGTGATCAGCCGGTAGTACTGATCGCCGAGCGCGACCCCTGCGGGCCACATCGCGAGCTCTCCGGTGATGCGGTCGCCGGTGAGATATTGGCCGCCGAAGATCAGCAGGTTGATGACCAGGATCGCGTAGGTGACGATCGGCGTGCGCACGACGTTGCCGCCGAAGGTGGAGCGGGCCTGACGGAGGCCGCGGTTGCCCTCGGCCACGCACTCGGGGCACTGGAAGCCGACCGCCGCGTCACGCATGCAGTCGGGGCAGATCGGGCGCTCGCACCGCTGGCAGCGGACCCAGGTCTCCTTGTCGGGATGCCGGTAGCACGTGGGCACAGCCTCGGCCGGCTGCTCCGGCTGAGGGGGCGGGCTGGGCGGCTGGCTGGTCATGACCGAAAGCCTATGGCCTGTGAGGGCTTGCCGCGCTTCGCCCGCCCCTCATGAGGGCGGGCTCAGCCCTGGACGCGGTCGATGGTGACCGACTCCAGGACGACGTCCTCCAGCGGCCGGTCGCGGGCGTCGGTGCGGGTCTTCGCGATGGCGTCGACGACGTCCTGGCCCTCGACGACCTCACCGAAGATGGTGTGCTTGCCGTTGAGGTGCGGCGTCGGGACGACCGTGACGAAGAACTGCGAGCCGTTGGTGCCCTTGCCGAAGCGGATGCCCGCGTTGGCCATGGCCAGCAGGTAGGGACGGTTGAACCAGAGCTCGGGGTGGATCTCGTCGTCGAACTCGTAGCCGGGGCCGCCGATGCCCTGGCCCAGCGGGTCACCGCCCTGGATCATGAAGCCCGAGATGACGCGGTGGAAGATGGTGCCGTCGTAGTAGCGGCCGGTGCTCTTCTGGCCAGTGCCCGGGTGCGTCCATTCGCGGGTGCCTTCGGCCAGCTCCACGAAGTTGCGCACCGTCTTCGGCGCCCGGTTGGGAAAGAGCTCGACCTTGATCAGGCCGCGGTTGGTCTGCAGGTTTGCGATCAGCTTCTCAGCCACGAGACAGCTGCCCCCCTCTATGCACAGGGTTAGTTTGTGATCTTTTGCGAACTATGGCGTTAGTGGTGCCGTAACCATCCTCCCACGGACCGCTATGAATGGACCGCCCCGGCCAGGGAAGGTCACGTCCGGGATCCCAACGACAGGGGAGGTTGTCGTGTCCCTGACACTGAGAAAGCGCCGCGTGGCCATAGAGGTACCCGCCACGTGGATGGGTCGTGTGAAGACCCGGGCCGTGCACACCGGCCAACGCATGTCGCCGATGGCGGGCCAGGCCAAGATGGCCGCCACGCACCGTATCGAGGACGCCCGCTCATGGGCGGCGCCGCGGCTGGAATCCGCTGCGCACGGCATCGAGGACCAGGTCGCCCCGTACGTCAGCTCCATGCTGACCGCGGCGGCCCGGAAGATCGAGCCGGCTCGGACACGGTCGCGCAAGTGGCCGATGCTCGTTCTGATGACCGGACTCGCGGTGGGTGCGATGGGCTACATGGCCTACCGCCGCAATGCCCAGCAGTGGACCGAGCACATGAAGGACTCCGCCTCCGATGCCTCACGGTGGGTCAACGAGAAGGCGGAGCGTACCGCCGATTCCGCGAACCGGATGGCGGAGCGGGCGGACGAGACGTCTCGCAAGATGTCCTGATCCGGCGGCCAGGGTAGGCGCCTCCGTGCTCCGGCACGGGGGCGCTTGTCCTTTTCCAGAGGGGTTCCACCGCCGCGACTTCTCCGACCGCAGCCAAACGACTACTGTCTGCTATATAGACGAGGAGATACAACCAGTAGACAAGAGAGGCGAGCCATGGATCTGTACGAGCACTCGCTCGACCAGCCGGTCTTCCGCCGTCTGTGCGGAGGCAACCAGGGCGAGGAGGACTAGCGAGACCCCAGGACGGGCGGGCGGCCCCTGCCTGATCACAGCAAGCAGGGGTCGCCCGCCTCAAGGTTACGGGAGCTGTCTGATCATGCACTGGCACGCCTACCAGTGGACCGGCAACGGCGCCGACCGGGGCGACGAGTCCGGGAGACGGCCAGGTTCGCCCGGCTTCCCCACCTCTCCGCTGCCGCCCATGCGCACCGGTGACTGGCTGGCCAAGCCCGCCTCTCGCATCGCCGGCACCTTTGACGACATCGAGGCAGCTGTCGGCTGGCTGGCCCACGAGTACGGCAAGGCGGGCGCGTCCCTCATCCGGCCGGAGCGCATACCCCTGGAGGAACGCCTCATCCATGCCAGGGACGCGCTGCCCCGGGGCGTGGACGTGCAGTGGGGCGAGTGGCTGAAGGGCGGCAGGTTCGTGACCCTGGGGCTGATCTGCTGTCCGAACCGGCACGTGGCGCGCCCCTGCCCCCTAAGGGCACAGGCGCACGCCACGTGACGTGGCTCAGGACTGGATCACCCGTGAGTTGTGGAAGGAGGCGAAGCGCCAGCCCTCGGGCGTGCGCAGGGCCGTGAAGGTGACGGTCGAGGTCCGGCTCGGGTCGGGGACGCCGTTCACGGACGACGCCCCGCCCACCACGACCACGGCGACGTCGTCGGTGATGTACCTGATGCTCGGCTCGACGTCGCTCTCGTCGAGCTTGATCGACGTCTCGAACAGCCCGCGGTGCGTCTCCTCGATGGCCTCGCGGCCCTTGAGGTGCAGGCCGAAGAAGGTGACGTAGTCGGCGTCCGCCGTGAACAGATCGGCGTAGCCGGCGGAGTCGCCGGCGTTCCAGGTCTCGGTGAGGCGGGCGAGCAGGCGGTTGATCTCGTTCGTGGCTTCGGTGGTGGACATGACGCGGTTCCTCTCGGTCGCGGCGCCTATCCTGGGAATGCGAGTCCGGACAGGGCAGGCGCCTTGGGTCGGATGCCGGCCGCCGGGGTGTTGGCGCACCCCGGCGGCCGTTCTTTCTCACAGGGGCGGGCTCCAGTCGAGCTCGCCCCTGTCCAGCCGGTCGAGCAGGTCGCCGAGCCAGGCCAGCTCGGCCCGGTGCAGCGCCTGCTCGTACTCCAGTTCCAGCACGAGCACGTCGGGCAGGCCGTCCTCGGCCAGGGCCCGCCGGTGGGCGTCCATCCCGGCGAGGACGCCCTCGATCGTCGCGGCGCGGGCGCGCAGCGCCCGCTGGGCCTCGGGCAGCGGGAGGCAGCCCATGAGCGAGACCGCGGCGACGAACGCTCGCCGGTCGGGGTCGGGCCGTTCCAGGAGCCGGCGCAGCCGGGCGGCCAACTCCTCCCGGCCCTCGTCGGTGATCTCGTAGACCGTGCGCTCGGGCCTGCGGCCCTCGCGGTCGGTCTTCGCGGGCACGATGAGCTCGTCCCTGGCCAGCCGCTCGACCGCGTGGTAGAGGCTGCGCGGCAGGCCGGTGATGTAGTCCTTGTGCCAGTCGACGATGAGCCGGTGCAGCTCGTACGGGTGAGCGGCGCGCAGCGTGAGCAGGGCCAGGACGGTCAGCCCGACCAGATCGTGGCGGCGCGCCATGATGCTCCTTTCTATAGTGCAATTTGCACTATAGCCAGACGCAGCACCGGAAGTCGAGGGGGTCGGCGGCGATCAGGCGTCGAGCTGCAGGAAGGCCCGGTCGATCGCCTGCCTGCTGGTCTCCTCCGGGTACGGGAACCGGCCGATGAGGTCGCGCAGCCCCTCCGTGTGCGCCCGCCTGGCCAGGTCGGCCACCAGCGCCAGCTCGGCCTGCTGCCCCGACGCGAACGCGCGGTCCACCACCGCGCCGTGCCCCGGCACGATCACCGGCTCGGGCATCTCCCTGAGCATCGCGGCCAGCGTCACCGGCCAGTCCAGCGGGTACGAGTCCGCGAACGCGGGCGGCGCCCCCTCCTCCACCAGGTCACCCGCGAACACCACCCCCGCGTCCGGCACCTGCACCACGACATCGTTGCTGCTGTGCCCGAGCCCGAAGTGCCGCAGATGCACCATGCGCCCGCCGATGTCGAGGCTCGCGGCGCTGGTGAACGTGCAGTCCGGCGCCACGACGGTCACCTCCTCCAGCTCCTCGCGCCACTCCGGGTTCCGTTCCACGAGGACGGCGCGCTGCTGCTCGCCGTACGTCTCGATCTCCTCGGCGCAGCGGGCGTGGCCCCAGATCTCGGCCGGGCGGAAGAGCGCGTTGCCGAAGTAGTGGTCGAAGTGGGAGTGACTGTTGACGACCGTCCAGGGGCCGTACGTGATCGTCCTGATCGCGGCGATCAGGTCGGCCGCCTGCCGGTGCGAGGCCCGGGTGTCGAGCACCAGGCAGTGCCCGTCGTCGCCCACGACGAGGCCGGTGTTCATGTCGTAGGACCGGTGCCGGCGGACGTAGACCCGGTCGCCGATCTCCTGCCACTTCTCGTCCATGGCAACGAACCCTACTTTTCACCCCCGTCCAGGGCATGTCCCCCTTATTCCCAGCAGAGCCGTGCGGGGAATCAGGGGCTGAAGAAGCGGGTGAGGACGGTGGCAAGGGACGTGGGGTCGGTCCCCTGGACGACGACCCGCTCCGGCACCGGCAGCGCCGCCGCGATGGCGTCCGCCGCCCGGTCGAGGAAGCCGCCCCCGGCGAGGGGGCCCGTGGCCACCAGGGTCGGGCAGTGGATCTTGGCGAGCCGGTCGAGCGTCAGGCGGTCGAGCGTCAGGCCGTCGGCCGGCTCGTCGGGGGTGTCCTCCGCCAGGGCGTACGGGACCTCGTACACGGCGAGCCTCGCCACCGGCAGCCCGGCCGCGGCCGCCTCCAGGGCGAGCGCGCCGCCGGAGGAGGCGCCGTAGAGGTGCGCGGCCCCGCCCGCGGCCTCCATCAGCGCCGCGAGGTCCTCGAGCTCGCGCTCCACAGCGCATGGAGGCGCGCCGTCGCCCCGCCGGTCGGGGTTGTGGACCGTGAAGTGCGCGGCCAGCTCCGCGGCCAGGATCGCATGGTCGGCGCTCGCGCCGCCCACCAGGACGACCGCCGGCCCCGACCCCAGCCGGTCGTACGCGATGGACGTGCCGTCGCTCGACGTGACGCGGTGCATGCGACTCCCTCAGCTCAAGGGTGGAACCGGAGCCCTTCGAACGCCCCGGAGGACCGCCACCGGTCAATATAGGCGAAGAACGCCGCCGCGCCCCCGGGATACCCGCCGTTCAACCGCCCGCGTACGCCCAGGTCACGGCCCTCGTTGTTGTAGTAGCCGGGTGTGCAGTCGGGCGAGCCGAGCAGCGGGCCGTTGCCGGACAGCAGCAGGTCCACCCAGCCGTCCTCGGCCTCCTTGGTGACCTCGACCTCGGTGTGTCCGTGCGCCAGGGCGTGCGCGACGACGGTGGCGACCGTGCGGCCGGCCTCGGTGAGGTTGTGGGGGATGTTGGAGAGCAGGTTCGCGCCCTGGGTGTGGCCGATGAGGAAGGCGTTGGGGAAGCCGTGCACGTGGATGCCGTGCAGCGAGCGCATGCCGTCCGCCCAGTGCTCCGACAGCAGGCGGCCGTCGCGGCCGGTCAGGTCGTAGCCGGCGCGGCGGGTCCAGTCGGTGCCGACCTCGAAGCCGGAGGCGTAGATGACGCAGTCGACCTCGTACTCGCGGCCGGCGGCGACGACGCCCTTCTCGGTGACGCGCTCGACGCCCTTGCCGTCGGTGTCCACCAGGTGGACGCCGGGCAGGTTGAACGCCTGGAGGTACTCGTCGTGGAAGCAGGGGCGCTTGCAGAGCTGGCGGTACCACGCCTTGAGCCCGCGCGCGGTCTCCGGGTCGCGTACGACGGCGTCGACGCGGGCGCGGATCTCCTCCATCTTCTCGAAGTCGGAGTCCTCGAAGGCGGCCAGCAGCGTCTGCGGGGTGACCTCGGGCAGCTCGGCGATCCTGGCCCTGACCCGGCGGGCGAGGTCGGTCCAGCCGTCCATCACCAGGTCCTCCTCGGCCTGGGCGCCGGTCTGCATGGCGGTGAAGTTCTCCAGCCAGCGGCGCTGCCAGCCGGGCGTGGCGATGCCGGCGAACCACTCGGGGTCGGTGGGGCGGTTGCCGCGCACGTCAACGCTGGACGGGGTGCGCTGGAAGACGTACAGCTCGGCGGCGGCCCTCGCCAGGTGGGGGACGCACTGGACGGCGGTCGCGCCGGTGCCGATGATCGCGACGCGCTTGTCGGCCAGCCGGTCCATGGGGGCGCCGGCCGGGTCGCCGCCGGTGTAGGCGTAGTCCCAGCGGCTGGTGTGGAAGGCGTGGCCGCGGAAGTCCGCCATCCCGGGGATGCCGGGGAGCTTCGGCACGTGCAGCGGCCCGATGCCCATGACGACGAACCGCGCGGTGAAGGCGTCGCCGCGGCCGGTGCGCACCAGCCACCGGCCGCCGAGCCATTCCAGGCCGGTGACCTCGGTGTGGAACAGGGCGTCGTCGTAGAGGCCGTAGTGTTTGCCGATGCGGCGGCAGTGCTCCAGGATCTCGGGCGCGTGCGCGTACTTCTCGGACGGCATGTGGCCGGTCTCCTCCAGGAGCGGCATGTAGACGTACGACGCCGTGTCGCACTGCGCTCCCGGGTAGCGGTTCCAGTACCAGGTGCCGCCGAAGTCGCCGGCCTTGTCGAGGACGCGGACGTCCTGGACGCCGGCCTCCTTGAGCCTGGCCCCGGTGAGCAGCCCGGCGAAGCCGCCGCCGATGACCGCGACGGTGACGTGGTCGGTCTTGGGGGCGCGCTCGGTCCGGGGGGTGTACGGATCGTCCAGGTAGTCGGCGGGCAGGCGGAGGTACTGGTCGTTGCCGTCCGGGCGGAGCCGCTTGTCGCGCTCCTCGCGGTATTTGCGGCGCAGGGCCTCTTTGTCGATTCCGTCGATGCTGCCGGTCGCGGCTGTCATGCGTCCTCCGGTGGATTGTCCGAGGCAATTCCAGAATCACATTCGGTGCCGGTCGCCGACAAGACCCCCACCGTCGGCGGCCGTCGGGCGAGCTCGGGGCCGCTATGGTGATTAATCCGTACATGAGGAAGCTGCCCGAGGAAGCTGCACCGCCTTGGCTCACCGCGCGCTGGTCATCGCCCTGCTGCCCGCCATCGGGCTGCGCGTGCTCGCCGTGCTCGGATTCCCGCCCGCGCTGCTGTTCTACGGGGACTCCTTCGCGTTCCTGCGCGAGGAGCTGACGCCCGGCACCGCCCGGCCGTCCGGCTACTCCCTGCTGCTCGCGCTGCTGCGCCCCGCCCACAGCCTGACGCTCGTGACGGTCCTGCAGCACCTGCTGGGACTGGCGCTCGCGATCGGCGTGTACGCCCTGCTCAGGCGGCGCGGCCTGCCCGGCTGGGGCGCGACGCTGCTGGTCACCCCGCTGCTGTACGACGAGTTCCTGATCCTCCTGGAACACATGATCATGGCGGACGCGGTCTTCGTCGCGCTCGTCACGGGAGCCGTCGCGCTCGTGGTCCGGCGCGTCACCCCCGCCACGGCGGCGACCGCCGGCCTGCTGCTCGGCCTGGCCGGCATCACCCGGACGGTCGGCCTGCCGCTGCTGCTGCTCACGGCCGCGTACCTGCTGGTCCGCCGGTACGGCTGGCGCCCCCTGCTGGCGCTGGTCGTGGCCGGGGCGATCCCGCTCGGCGCGTACGCCACCTGGACCAAGGCGGAGAAGGGCACGTTCGCGCTCACCGAGGCGGACGGCAACTTCCTCTGGTCGAGGACCATGAGCTTCGCCGACTGCGCGGTGATCGACCCGCCGGAGCGCCTCGCCGTGCTCTGCCCGGACATGCCCGTCGAGCAGCGCCCGTACCCGCCCCACTGGCTGTGGGAGGACTTCTCGCCGCTGCTCAAGGTGCCGGGCACGGCCCACCGCAACCAGCTCGCGGGGGAGTTCGCCCGGCAGGCCATCCTCGCCCAGCCGGTCGACTACCTCGCCGCCGTGGCGACCGACCTCAGGCAGCTCCTGCGCTGGGAGCGCACGGCCGTGGACGAGAAGACGCCGTACAAGCTGCCCGCCGCCGAACGGCCCATCAGCCAGTCGGTGCGCGGCATCGCGGAGGCGTACGAGGCCGGGCCGGCCGCCACGCGCGTCGTCGAGCCGTACGCCGGCTGGCTGCGGGCCTACCAGCGCTTCGGGTACGTGCCGTTCCCGCTGCTGATGGTCGCGCTGGTGGCCGCGTTCGGGCTCATGGTGTGGCGGCGGCGCTGGGACGCGCTGCTCCCGGCGCTGGCGGCGCTCGCGCTCGTCGTCTCGCCGCCGTTCCTCGCCGCCTTCGACGTCCGGTACGTGGTGCCGGCGATCCCGCTGATCTTCCTGGCTCTCGGCCTCACCCTGGCCGGCCGCGCCCCGGAGCCGGCCGCCCCCCAGGAGCCCGCGCGGCTCAGCCGGGCAGGCTGATGCCGAAATTTCGGGACCTGCCGGAATATGCGGCGGCGATCGCCCCGGTCATCGACGCGGCCTGCGTCAACGTGCACGCCACGGCGCTCCGCGCCGCCACCGAGCTGGCCGAGACCTCCAGCGTCACCCCCGGGCTCCTGCTCGACCTGCGCTTCGTGCTCCCCCTGCGCCCGGTGACCCGCGCCGGGCTCGCCGCGATCCACCGCTACCACGACCCCGCGGCCCTGGAGGACGCCGTCCAGGAGCACCTGCGCGAGGGCACGCTGACCGGCGGGGACGACGGCCTGCGGCTGACCGCCCGCGGCCTCGCGTACGTCCACCGCCTGTACGACGTCCACGCCGCCGCCACCGCCCGCGCCTGGGCGGGCCGCGACCTGCCGGCCCTGGCCGGCCTGGCGGGGCGCGTCCTGGAGCACGCCGAGCGCGTCCCCGGCGGGGCGCTGGAGCTGGTGGCGCCCCCGTACGAGCCGGGCGGCGCCTCCCCCGGCGTGCTGCTGTTCAACCGCCTGGCCGCGCTCCGCTACCACCGCGCCGACGCCCACGCCGCGGCCTGGGAGGCGGCGGGCCTGACCGCGGCCGAGATCGTCGGCCTGCGCGACGGCCCGGTGCGCGCCGGCGTCGAGGCGGCGACGAACCTCCGCGCGGCCGGAGCGTACGCGGCGTTGTCCGCCGCCGAGCGCGACACGCTCCACGACGGCCTGCTCACGCTCATCTGATCCGCGTCCGCGAGCGGCGACTCCATAGTTCGCAAAGTCCCACCTCCCGGTAACCGGCCGGGTGGCGCACTATGGTCGTACTTCTCATCAGGAGGCACCGTGGAACAGGATCTGCCCGGCGGTGCGAGGCTGATCGTGGGAGTGGACGAGTCCCCGGCCTCGCGCTGGGCGCTGGCCTGGGCCATCGGAGCGGCCAGGCTGCACCGGATGGCCCTGGTCGCCGTGCACGTCAGCCGCGCGCCGGTCCATCCCTTCCCCGAGGCCCTGCCCGTGCAGCACGCGGTCCGGGCGGGCGAGGAGGCCCGCTGCGCCGAGGTGATCACGGCGGCGTTCGAGGACGTGGCGGGCGGGGTGCCCGACGACCTCACGACGGCCGCGATCGGCCGGGTCGGCGACCCCGGCTACCATCTCGTCGATCTCGCCGGCGAGGGCGACCTGCTGGTGCTGGGCCGGGGGAGACGCGGGCTGTTCAGCCGCATCTTCCTGCCCTCCACCAGCATGTACTGCGCCCGGCACGCGCGTACGACGGTGGTGATCGTGCAGCAGCCGGCCGCGCCCGACGACCCCGAGCTGTCAGGTGACCGCGGCCGGCGGTCCTGGGGCCGCCGGCATCCGTAGCGAGCGCCGCAGCCGGCGCAGCCCCTCAGGGAGCAGGTCCGTGGTGATCCCGCCGTAGCCCAGCACCAGCCCAGGCTGCGGGACGCCGTCCGCGCAGTACGCCTCCAGCCGCTCCACCGCGAGCCCCGGCGCCGGCTCGACGGACACGCCGGGCGCGAGGCGGGCGCACAGGTGCAGCCCCGCGCTGGAGGGCACCGGCCGCAGCCGCTCCTCGGCGGCCAGCGCCTCGGCGATGAGCGCGTGGCGGGCGGCGTACTCGCGGGTCGCCTTCCTGATGTGCCTGGCCAGCAGCCCTTCGTCGATGAAGCGGGCGAGCGCCGCCTGCGTCGGCAGCTCCCCGTGCCAGTCCGAGAGCTGCCTGGCGGTGCGCAGCGCGGGCGCGAGCGAGGCGGGCGCGACGAGGAAACCGAGCCGCAACATGGGGAGCAGCGTCTTCGAGAACGAGCCGACGTAGACGACCCGGCCCGCCCGGTCGAGGCTCTGGAGGGGTGCGAGCGGGCGCTCGCCGAAGCGGAACTCGCTGTCGTAGTCGTCCTCGATGAGCACCGCGCGGCGGCGCTCGGCCCAGGCGAGCAGCGCGGCGCGGCGGGCCGGCGACATGGGCGTGCCCAGCGGGAACTGGTGGGACGGCGTCACGTACACGATGCGGGCCGCGCCGGGGATGGCCGCGACGTCGATGCCCTCGGCGTCCACCGGCACGGCGGCGACGCGCGCCCCGAGCGAGCGGAACAGCAGGCGGGCGGGCCAGTAGCCGGGCTCCTCGACGGCCACGCAGGTGCCCGGCTCGATCAGCACCCGGCCGATGAGGTCGAGGGCCTGCTGGGCGCCGTTCGTGATGAGCACGTCGCCGGGGCCGGCGTGGACCGAGCGGCTGAGCCCGATGTGCCGGGAGATCGCCTCGCGGAGCGCCGGGTGCCCGGCCGGGTCCGCGTAGCCGCCCGTGCCGGCGCGCAGCTCGCGGGCCACCAGGCGGCGCCAGGTCTGCATGGGGAACAGGCGGGGGTCGGGCATGCCGACGCGGAAGTCGTACGGGGCGGCCGGGATCTGCGCGGGCGGGCTGAGGTCCGCCCAGGGCGCGCGCGGGCGGATGACGCCCTTCGGCGCGGCCCGGCCGCGTACCGGCGCGGCGGAGACGAACGTGCCCGCGCCCGCCCGCCCCTCAAGGAAGCCGTCGGCCACCAGGCGGTCGTAGGCGAGCGCGACCGTGTTCCTGGAGATGTCCAGCCGGCGGGCCAGCTCGCGCGTCGGGGGCAGGCGCTCGCCCGAGCGCAGGCGGCCGTCGAGGATGGCGTCCATGAGCTGGCGGTACACCTGGGCGGCCAGGTTGCCGCTGCCCTCATGAAGGGTGATGTGCACGTCCATCTTGGCCCAATCATTTGGCTTGAAATTGGAGCTTATCGTGGGACAAGCCGGGCGCGAAGATGAAGTCATGACCGAACGCATGAACCTCGGCTCCCTGGCCCGCGAGGCCTACCGTGGAATGGCCTTCCTGGACCACTTCGTCGCCGCGAGCCCGCTCCCCTCGTCCCTCGTCCACCTGATCAACCTGCGCGCCAGCCAGATCAACGGCTGCGTCTACTGCGTGGACATGCACAGCGCCGACGCCAAGAAGGAAGGGGAGAGCGACGCGCGGCTGCACGCGGTCGCGGTGTGGAGGGAGGCGCCGTTCTTCACCGAGCGGGAGCGGGCCGCGCTCGCCTTCACCGAGGCCGCCACCCGGCTGTCCACCGACGACGTGACCGACGCCGTCTGGAACGAGGCCGCCGCGCACTTCGGCGAGGAGGAGATGGCGGCGCTCGTGGTCGCGGTGGCCGCGATCAACGCCTGGAACCGGATCGGGGTCTCCACCCGCATGACGCCCGAGTCGTACCAGCCATGACCGCCGTCACTCTCGCCGCCCCGGCGTCCGCCGCCGGCCGCCGGGGCTCCGGGCGGCGGGTGCTCGCCCAGGCGCAGTTCGCGAACTCCGTCGGCGACGGGGCCTACCTCGTCGCCTCCGCCTTCTACTTCGCGAAGGTCGTGGGCCTGCCCCCGGCCCAGATCGGGCTCGGCCTCACGGCCGGCTGGGCCGCCGGCATGGTGGCCGGGGTCCCGCTCGGGCACCTCGCCGACCGGCGCGGCCCGCGCGGCATCGCCGTGACGCTGGCGGTCGCGACCGCCGTCGCGGTGGCCTCGTTCGCGCTGGTCCGCTCGTTCGCGCCGTTCCTGCTGGTCACCTGCTTGTACGGCATCGCGCAGACCGGCCTGTCGGCCGCCCGCCAGGCCCTGCTCGCCGGCCTCGTGCCGCCCGCCGGGCGGACCGCGGCCCGCGCGATGCTCCAGGCCACGCTGAACGGCGGCCTCGCCGTCGGGGCCGGGCTCGGCGGGATCGCGCTCTGGCTGGACACGCCCGCCGCGTACACGGCGCTCTTCGCCCTCGACGCGGCCGGCTTCCTCGTCGCCGCCGCCCTCCTGCTGCGGCTCCCCGCACTCCGCCCGGCGGGCGGAGCCGCGGGCGGCGCCGTTCCTTCCGGCAGGCTGACCGTGCTGCGGGACCGGCCGTACGCGCTGGTCACGCTGATCAACGCGGTGCTGCTGTTCTACATGCCGCTGCTCAGCGTCATCGTGCCGCTGTGGATCGCCGGGCGGACGTCCGCGCCGTCGTGGGTGGTGGCCGCGCTGCTCCTGGTGAACACCGGCAGCGTGCTCGCCTTCCAGGTGCGGGTGGCCCGCCGGGTGCGGACCCTGCGGGAGGCGTCCGCGTCGGTGCGGCGGGCCGGGCTGATGATGCTGGCGGCCTGCGCGGTGTTCGCGCTCAGCCCGTACGGGTGGCCGTACCTGCTGCTGGGCGCGGCGCTGCTGGTGTGGGGCGAGATGCTGCTGGCCGCCGGCGCCTGGGAGATCAGCTTCGGCCTCGCCCCCGACGACCGCCAGGGGCAGTACCAGGGCTTCTTCGGCACCGGCACCGCCGTCGCCCGCATGCTCGGCCCGGTCGCGCTCACCGCGCTCGTCCTCGGCGGCGGGACGCTCGGCTGGCTCGTCCTCGGCGCGATGTTCGCGGCGGCCGGCGCCGCGATGGCGCCGGCCGTCCGCTGGGCGCTCCGCCGCTCAGCGGAACGCGCGCAGCCGTAGGCTGTTGCTCACGACGAACACGCTGGAGAACGCCATGGCCGCCCCCGCGATCATCGGATTGAGCAGCCCCGCCGCCGCCAGCGGCAGCGCCGCCACGTTGTACGCGAACGCCCAGAACAGGTTGCCCTTGATGACCGCCAGCGTCCGGCGCGAGAGCCGGATCGCGTCCGGCGCCACCCGCAGGTCGCCGCGCACCAGCGTCAGGTCCGCAGCCGCGATGGCGGCGTCGGTGCCGGTGCCCATCGCCAGCCCCAGGTCGGACTGGGCCAGCGCGGCGGCGTCGTTGACCCCGTCGCCCACCATGGCCACGACCTTGCCCTCGCCCTGGAGCCGCTTGACGACGTCCACCTTCTCGGCGGGCAGCACGTCGGCGATCACCTCGTCGATGCCCACCTCGTGCGCCACCGTCGTGGCCACGGCCTCGTTGTCGCCGGTCAGCAGCACCGGGGTGAGCCCCAGCGCCCTGAGCTGCGCGACCGCCTCCTTGCTGGTGGGCTTGACGACGTCCGCCACCACCAGCAGCGCCCGCGCCTTCCCGTCCCAGCCGACGGCGACGACCGTACGGCCCTTGGCCTGCTCCTCCTCCAGCTTGCCCGCGAGGTCCGCGGGCAGGTGCTGCGACCACTCGGCGAGCAGCCGGGGGCGTCCGACCAGCACCGCGTGCCCGTCCACGACGCCCTGCACGCCGAGCCCCTCGACGTTCGCGAAGTCCTCGACGACGGCCTCCGAGGCGGCCTCGCGGGCGACGGCCTGGGCGATCGGGTGCTCGGAGGCGTTCTCCAGCGCCCCGGCCAGCCGCAGCACCTCCTCGCGGGTCTCCCCCTCGGCCAGGTGCACGGTGGTCAGCGTCATGCGGCCCTCGGTGACCGTGCCGGTCTTGTCCAGGACGACGGTGTCCACCTTGCGCGTGGACTCCAGCACCTCGGGGCCCTTGATGAGGATGCCGAGCTGCGCGCCCCGCCCGGTGCCGACCAGCAGCGCCGTCGGCGTGGCGAGGCCCAGCGCGCACGGGCAGGCGATGATCAGGACCGCCACCGCGGCCGTGAACGCCGCCCCCGCCCCGTTGCCGGTGCCGAGCCAGTAGCCGAGCGTGCCGACGGCCAGCGCGATCACGACCGGCACGAACACGCCCGAGATCCGGTCGGCCAGCCGCTGCACCTGCGCCTTGCCGGTCTGCGCCTCCTCCACCAGCCGCGCCATCTGCGCGAGCTGCGTGTCGGCGCCGACCCTGGTGGCCCGCACGATGAGCCGGCCGCCCGCGTTGACGGTCGCGCCGGTCACGCCGTCGCCCGGCTTGACCTCGACCGGCACCGACTCGCCCGTCAGCATCGAGGTGTCCACCGCCGAGGTGCCCTCCTCGACCACGCCGTCCGTGGCGATCTTCTCGCCCGGCCGCACCACGAACCGGTCGCCGGCCTGGAGCCGTTCGACCGGCACCCGGCTGCCGTCGGCCAGCTCCACGTCCTTCGCGCCCAGCTCCATCAGCGCCCGCAGCGCCGCGCCCGCCCGCCGCTTCGAACGGGACTCGAAGTAACGCCCGGCCAGGATGAACGCCGTCACCCCCGCCGCCGCCTCCAGGTAGATGTTGCCGGAGCCGTCGGTGCGCTCGATCGTGAACTCGAACGGGTGCGTCATCCCCGGCGTGCCCGCCGAGCCGAAGAACAGCGCCCACAGCGACCAGCCGAACGCCGCCAGCGTGCCCATGGAGATCAGCGTGTCCATGGTGGCCGCGCCGTGACGCAGGTTGGCCCAGGCCGCCTTGTGGAACGGCCAGCCCGCGTACACCACGACCGGCGCCGCCAGCGTCAGCGACAACCACTGCCAGTTCGGGAACTGCAGCGGCGGGATCATCGCCATCGCCACCACCGGGACGCTCAGCACGATCGCGGTGATCAGCCGGCGGCGCAGCTCGTCCGGCTGCCCCTCCTCCTTCTTCTCCGCTTCCTCCTCGGCGGCGGGTGGGGCGGGGAGCGCGGCGGTGTAGCCCGCCTTCTCGACCTCCTCGACCAGCGTCCGCGGATCGAGGTCCTCCGGGAAGGTGACCTTCGCCTTCTCGGTCGCGTAGTTGACCGTCGCGGTCACGCCGTCGAGCTTGTTGAGCTTGCGCTCGATCCGGTTGGCGCAGGACGCGCAGGTCATGCCGCCGATCGTGAGCTCGACAGCCTTGCCCTCGGTTACGGAGGACATGTCACCTCTCCCTTCGTCGCGTCCGTGCCGTCAGTGGCCGTGGTCGTGGGTGGCCGAGGGCGCGTGCCCGTCGGCGAGGGTGGCGGGAACGGTGAAGCTCGCCGGCCGCACCTGGTCGTCATGCTGGAAGTCGAGGAACAGCCGGTAGTTGCCGACGCTCGGCGCCTCCACGTAGAACGTGATCTCCGGCCCGGCCTGCGCGCTCTCCTCCGGATGCACGTGCAGGTAGGCGAGGTCACCCGCGCGCAGCGCGACCAGATGTCCGTACGCGCCCAGGTAGGGCTGCAGATCCGTCACCGGCTTGCCGTCCTTGCTGACCGTGAGCGTGAGCTTGCTCGACCGGCCCGGCACCAGGTTACCGGCGAGGTTCACCGTGTAGTCGCCGACCGTCGCCGTACGGCTGACGTGCGGCAACGGCTGCGGCCGGTAGTCGCCCGCGGCCTGGAGGTCCGCGCCCAGCGTCAGCTTCTCGCCGCCCTCAGGGCCCTCGTGGCCCTCGTGGCCCTCGTGGCCCTCGGGGCCCTCGGGGCTTTCGGGGACGAAGTCGGCGAAGGCGCGGTAGGCGCCGGGGGCGGGCAGCGTCAGGCGGGTCTTCCAGGTGCCGTCCGCGGCCAGCTCGGGGTGGACGTGCTGGAAGCTGGTGAGGTCGCGGGAGACGACGATGAAGTGCATCTTCTTGTCGTGCTCGACCTTGTAGGCGGTCACCGGGCGCTGGTCGGGGCCGGTGACGCGGAACGTCAGGTCCATGGGGCGGCCGGCGACCGGGGTGGTGAGCAGGGAAAGGGTGTAACCGTTCTGGGACACCTGGAGCCCCCCGGGGGTATCGCTCTTGGTCTTACTGTCGGCCTCGCCGTCGGCGTGGGCATTGTCGTGGGCGTCGTCGTGGGCGTGTTCGCCCTGGGCACCCGTCTTGTCCTCGGCCTTGCCGCTGGTCGAGTCGCTGGCCGGCGCGGCGGCGGACGCGGAATCCCTTCCGTCGCCCGAGGCCGCGACCCGCCCCACGCCCAGGGCCCCGCCGAACACGACAGCCAGCCCCAGGACGTACGCGCCCAACTTGCCGGCCGCGCCTAGCTTGCCGGCCGCGTTCACGACCGGCCCGTCAGTTCGTACCCGGCCTCTTCCACCGCCGCGGCGATCCTCGCCTGCTCGACCGGCTCGTCACTGCTGACCGTGAGCAGCCCACTCTCCAGCTCGACCTCGACGGAGGTGACGCCGGCGACCTCGCCGACCTCCTCCTTCACCGAGCTGACGCAGTGTCCGCAGGTCATGCCCTTGACGGTGTAGGTGGCGGTAACGGTCATCACGGTCTCCTCAACATGCTCAAGTACGTCCTCATCGAATCTAACACCGTACCCCCCTAGGGTATTTCGACGTCTTGCCTCTCCCCTTGACGTACGGACGAAAGCGCTCCAGCGGCGGGCCGTTCGCTCACGGCGTCCAGCCATCCCGGCGAAAGTAGCATACCCCCCTAGGGTATGTTCAAGCCCCTGAATCCGGACACGCGGCCCTGTCGGCACGTGAGAACCGTCACCCCTGGATATGGTGGGCCCTTGAGGACGACGCGAAGACTCGCCGAGCACTCGCTAGCTTGAAAAGTTGCCTGAGCAGTTGTTTCGGCACCTGCTCGTATCCCTACCCATCCCCCAATCCACACATTTCACCGCCCAATCCGCACATCTGGTCCGCGCTCAACACGAGGACCGCAGCCATCCCTTGCTAGGCTGCATGTCAACCGTTGGGTCTCACCCCGGCAGGTGAGGCCGTCGAAGAAGTGGGGTCACACCGTGAAGAAGCTGCTCGTTCTTGCGCTGATCGCCCTCGGGGGGTTGCTGATCTGGCGTAAGGTGCAGGCCGACCGCGCCGAGCTCGATCTCTGGACCGAGGCGACCGGCAGCGAGAACTAACCGACCGGCGAGGCGATGAGTGACATCGTCCCCATCAAGCTGGTGTGCCTGGACCTTGCAGGCACCACGGTCGGTGACATCGCCATGGTCGAACGCGCCTTCGCCGAGGCGATCGCGACACAGGGCATAGTGCCCGGGACCGGAGCGTACGCGCGAGCCATGGTTCACGTGCACCGGTCCCGGGGCTGCCCCAAGATCGACGTCTTCCGCGGCATCTTCCCCGGCAACGAGGCCCAGGCCCAGGCGGCGAACCTGACCTTCGAGCGCTCCTACGAGGACGCCCTGGAGCGCGCGGGTCTCGAACCCATGCCCGGTGTCCTCGAAGTCCTCGACAAGCTCCGCGGCAACGACGTGAAGCTCGCCCTGATCACCGGCTTCAGCCGCACCACGCTGAGCCGCGTCCTCGGCATCCTCGGCTGGCACGAC
The DNA here is from genome assembly GCF_019397265.1 of Nonomuraea coxensis DSM 45129. Lineage (NCBI taxonomy): Bacteria > Bacillati > Actinomycetota > Actinomycetes > Streptosporangiales > Streptosporangiaceae > Nonomuraea > Nonomuraea coxensis. The sequence goes on along the minus strand of NZ_CP068985.1, from coordinate 96,074 downwards.
CGCATCGACCTGGCCATCTCCCCGGAAGACGCGGGAGGCCGCGGCCGCCCCTGGCCCGACATGGTCCTCCACGCCGTCCTCCGCCTCGGCGTACCCGACGTGCGCAACGTGGCCGTGGTCGGCGACTCGGAGAGCGACATGCTCTGCGGCCGCCGCGCCGGCGCCTCCATCGTGGCCGGCCTCATGACCGGCGTCCACAGCCGCGAACGCCTCCTCAAGGGCGGCGCGACCCACATCCTGGACTCCATCGTCGACTTCCCCGGCCTGATCCTGACCGACGACCTCGACACGACGCAGGTGGCATCCTCCGCCCGGTAAGCTATCTTCGTCTCGAAGGGGCCTTAGCTCAGTTGGCAGAGCGCCTGCTTTGCAAGCAGGAAGTCAGGAGTTCGAATCTCCTAGGCTCCACCGCAGCTCAAAGGCCACATCCCGTGATCGGGAAGTGGCCTTTTCGATCTTGTACAGCTGCAAAGTACAGCTACACCTCCAGTTCGGCTAGCACAGGAGCAAGCAAGCCCGCGATCATGATGCGCGTGGCATTACTCAGGTTGCTGGCGATCGGCCTTCTCAGCGGTGTCGTAGCGCTGCCGTTCTTGTGGATCCAGCGCGGCGAGAATTTCGAGCACGCACGACTCGCAGCCTTGATGGCGCTGGACGCTGGACAGGTCGTAACCGTTCCACTCGGGTTGCTGGTGGGCATCGTGCTGACCGCCACACGGTCGTGGACGCGTACACCTGGCTATGCCCTGGGTTCGATCACGATGCTGTTCGGCGTGATCGTCGCGACGCAGGCTTGGGCCACGATGAACTGGGTCGAAGGACGACCTTCCGGGGTCGGTGATCCAGACGGCGAGTTTGTCATGGCCTTCCTTGCCCTGTTCTCTGGCGTGATCACGACCTTTGTCGGGTCATCGAACTTACGCGGGGATAGCTCGGTTTCGGCTTGAGCGGGTGGTTGCGCAGCGTGATCGGAGGCGTTGATTGCTCGTGTTGCGGAAGCCGTACGCGCAGCGCGCTTCGAGCTTGATCACGCGATTGGTCCCTTCGCTCTTGGCATTGGTGATGCCCGTGCGGATGAACGCCTCGATCTCGGCCCACCAGGCGGCGATGCTCTGGGCCAAGGTGACCAGTTCGGGCAGGTAGGCGTGGTCGGCGCACCAGGCGAAAAAGGCGTGCAGGCGGTGGGCGATCCGCGAGCGGGCCGGGTTGGTCCGGGCCAGCGCGAGCAGGTGACGCAGTTTCTCCTTGGCGTGCCAGCCTGCCAGCAGATGCCTGCCGGCGGTGCCGATCCTGCCCACGTCGCGTTCCAGGACGGCACGCTGCTCGGCGGTCAACTCCTCGGCATTGGCGCGCAGCAGGCGGCGGTGGTCGTATTCGGGGTCGCCCTTGCGTCCACGGCGTCCGCGCATCTTCCAGGTCAGCCGCCGCCGCAGCTCAGCGAGCTTGGCGTTGGCCAGTTGCACCAGGTGGAAATGGTCCACCACGATGATCGCGTGTGGCAGCGCGGCGCGGATCGCCGAGCGAAACACCGCGCACATGTCGATCGCCACGTAGGAGACGGCGTTGCGCCATGCGGCGGGCCGGGCGTTCAACCAGGCCGTGACCGACGTCGCCACGCGGCCTTCGACCTGGCCGAGCAGCCCTTGCTCCCCGCACAGATCGGTGAAGCCGACATGCCATCGGTCGGCGATCAGCCGGTACTTGCCGGTGGCCGCATCCTGTTCCCAGCGGGGAGCGCCCCGCCGGATCTCATCGATCCCGATTGCCGAGGTCGGCAGCGGCTCGGCGGGCAGCACCTCGGTGGCATAGGCGCGCATCTCGCGCATCGCCACCGGCCAGGACAGCCGATGGTCACGCCCGGCCTGGGAGATGGTGCGCCCGCCGTCCACCACGCTGCGCCCGCAGGCCCGCCGCAACCTGGCGGTGGTCCGCATCCTCGCGCCGACCTGCGGAACCTGCTCGGTGAACGATCCGCGCCGACAGCGTTCCTCCCGGCACACCCAGCGGCGTTTGTGCCACAGCAGGCTGATCGTCTCACCGCCGGCGCACAGGTCGCGGGGCGAGGTGAGCACACGTTCCTTGACCCGGGTGGCGAACACCCCGCACGCCGGGCAGGCCCGTGCCGTCTCATCATCAGTGATCATGTGGACCACCCGATGGCCGTCATCGTCGCGTTCCACCCGCACCACCGCCACGCCTTCCAGGCCCAGCAGCAGTGTCGCATCCGAAGAAATCTCTATAGTGTTCTGCACGCCCGTGGTTTCTTGAAGATCGACTGCCTAGACAACAGTCATGATCCACAAGAGCCGCGGGCATCTTGCATCCGGGGTGATCTTCAGCCTTAGCCGTCACTCAACGTGACCAGAGAGCGGACTCCTGCCGCCCCTCCCCGATCAAACTCGAAGACCCCCTTTGTCGGCGTGCTCATCCTTCTCTTTCGATGGACTGGGTATGAGTCGCAAGCGGAACCGTCGTCGCGTGGCGGCGGCAGGAGAAGTCGTCAGCCCTTGTCACACGTTGAAGGCCACTCCCCGTGAGTCGAGGAATGGCCTAATCGATTTTCGTCAGTGCTGGGTCTCGCTAGGAGTCGAGATGATCACCAAGCTTCTTCAGAGCTCGGCGCGTCTCTGCGGACGAGACTTCGCTGTATACGTTCATGGTCACGGAGATCTGTGAGTGACGAAGGATCTGCATGGCCACGCGTGGATGAACGTCGAGGGCGACGAGCAAAGACGCGCAGGTCTTGCGGGTGGCGTGGACATGGACTCTTCGTACGTTTGCCTTGGCGCAGGCGTTCGCGAAGCTGCGCCGGAAGTTGGACGGTTCGATCGGCCGACCACTGGCGGTGGTGAAGACGAGGCCGGTCTCCTGCCAGTCGTCTCCCGCCGCATCCCTGGCGGCATCGCGTACCCGTTGACGGGTACGGAGGGCCGTCGTGACGATCTCGGGAAAGGGCAAAGTGGCGTCGGAGGCATCCGTCTTTGTCTGGCGGTGCAGCAGCTTGCCGGCGACTCGCTGGAGTTGCCAGCCGATCGTCATCTCGGCCTGGTCGAGGTCGACGTCCTCCCAACGCAGCCCGAGGACCTCGCCGAGCCGCAGACCCAGGACGAGCACCAGGACGTACGCCGGGTACATCGGGTCCTCCCGAGTACGGGCTGACTCCAGGAAGGTCCTGGCCTCGTCCACCGACCAGGGCTTGACCTTGCGCTTCCGAGGGACCGACATCTTGACGTTGGCCGCGACGTTGCGCGTCAGGGCTTCTTCGCGGACGGCGTTACTCAGGGCGGCCCGCAGCGTCATGTAGGCGTCGTGGACGGTCCACTCCGAGGGTTCGGACTTGCAGCACTTGCCGACCGCACAGCAGTGCTGACGGCGCTTTGGGTTGCTGTGGATTTCTGGACGAGCGGCGTCCTTGCGTTGGTCGCAGCATTGGCAGGAGCGGCGGATCTTGTTCACCCACGTCTGGACGTCCCGCACGGTCAGCTTGTCGAGCCGCTTGGAGCCGAGCGCGGGCGTGATGTAAAGCCGGGCGAACATCTCGTAGTTCGCGGCGGTCTTGGGCGCGAGGTTGGGCTCCACGACGTTGGCGAGCCAGTACGTCAGGTAGTCCGAGAGCTTCGGCGATTTGGTGACCACCGGCCCCCTGCGGGCCAGTTCGTGAAGCTTGAGCCACTTCTCGTGGGTCTCCTCGCGGGTCTTGCCGTACGCCCACTTGCGGGTTTTCTTGCCTTCTGGCGTGGTGACCCAGACGTAGCCTGCCCAGCCGTTCTTGTACGGGAAGATCGAGCCTTCGTTGTTGGCGCGGGTTCGCCGGCTCTTGCGAGGGCCGCGCTCGGGCTCGTCGGGTGTCGCGAGGGTGGTCTTGGTGGGCATCAGGCGGCCTCCTCGCATAGCTGGGTCACGTACGCCTCCAGCGCGGAGGCGGGGATGCGGCGGCAGCGGACGCCGACGATGATCGAGCGGAGTTCGCCGGAGCGGATGAGGTTGTAGAGCGTCCAGCGGCTGACCTTCAGGACGGCCATCGCTTCCGGGACGGTGAGCAGTTCAGCGGTCATCTGGTTCCCTGAGGTGTGGCGCGTGCTGGCCGGTGATGGCCGAGGCGAGGAGCTGTTCGCCGAGGGAGAGCCCTTGTCCGGCGTAGGCCCAGTGAGCAACGACGAGAACGGTGTCCTCGTCGAAGAATGGGAGGTGTCCGGTGCTGATCTGTTCGGCGCGCATGTGTTCTTCGCGGGCGGCGCGCAGGGCGCTGAGGGTGGTGGAGTAGCGGCGGGACTTGGTGGAGAAGTGGCCGCGGAAGCCGAGCATGTGGGCCCAGTGGGTGAGCCGTAGGTCAGCCAGGCCGGGCTCACTGCCCAGCCGCATGCAGGCGGCGATCAGCCGGCGGGCGTGCTCGCGTACCGGGAGTGCGGCCAGGTCGTCCAAGGGCTGAATACGGCGGTCGAGGGTGCCGACGCATTCGGCGGCCTTGGTGGCGTACTTCGCGATGTAGGCGGCTACGGCTCGTTCGGTGAGGTCGCCGTCCATGGTGATGGGGCGGACGTCGAGCTGCGTGCCCCAGCGGAAGGTACGGCTCAGTGGCTTGATCTCCGCGGTGACGACTGCGGCGGCGTGCTGGACGGCTTGGGCCAGGGCGTCACCGGTCGCCCAGGGCGGTGGCGGCGAGTCGGGACCGTCGGGTCCGTCGAGGCGGATGACGGCGTGGAAGTGGACGACGCCGCGGCGCTGGTATTCGGCGACCTTGGCGAAGGCGATGCTGACGTGCTCCTGTAGGGCCTTGACGGTCAGGCCGTTGAGGCGGGCGAAGCGGCGGCGCAGGGCGAGGGTGAAGCGTCGCCACAGTTCGGGGCTGATGGCGTTGAACAGGACCGAGCCGTCGTAGTCGTAGCAGTCGAGGCACAGCGGTTCGCCGAGGCGCGGGTCGTCGGCGCTGTGGCGGTCTGTGCAGGACATGACCTGTCCGTGCGAGCAGGTCTCGGCGTCGCGGCGGGCGTGGCAGGGCAGGACCTTGCCGTTCTTCTCCCGCCGGACGTGTACGGCTCCGAAGGACGGCGCGGTGAGGGTGACGAACAGGCACGGGTGCGCGCTGACCGTCTCGGGGACGCCCTTGCCGCCGATGAGGCCGGCGCGGACGAGCTGGTAGGTGTCGGCGCGGTAGACCTCGGCGCAGGCCCGGCAGCGGGAGGCGCGGCGGGTCTTGCACGCCACGCGCAGGACGCCGTCCGGTTCGGTGCTGGTGCTGTAGCGGTGCAGGAGGTGGCCGGTGGCCTGGTCGTAGTGTTCGACCTTGCCCCGCAGGTGGATGGGCTGGCGGCAGCCGCCGGTACGGCGGATCTGGCCGGCCCAGCGGTCGTAGTCGGATTGGTTGAGCCGGTGGATCATTCCAGCCACGGCGTGGCTGTGGGCAAGGTGGGGCAAGATGGGTTCCGTCCTATCCAGTGACGCTGGTGTGGATGGCCCCCGGCCTGGCGCGGATCTTGGCGGATGTGTGGCCAGGCGGGGGGCGCTACGGCTATGCGCCGTGGTTGTCGATGCCGGTGCCGTGGCAGTCGGCGCAGGTCTGGTCGTCGTAGAGGCCGGTGCCGTTGCAGGTGCAGCAGCGGTAGTGGATGAGGGGCGTCGCGTCCGCGGTCATCGGCATGTCGGCGTCTTGGGCATCGGGTACGAAGTGATGAACGACGGTGCTTCGTGGGATCGGTACGTCGGGACGGGCTTCCAGCAGTTCGGCCAGGGCGCGTAGCCCGGCGATGAACGCGGGCCGCGAGTGAAGAGCGGACATGGACGCCGTTCCTCTCAGTGAGCTTGAACGGGTTGCAGGACGTGGAGGAGATCCGTGGCGAGTTGCTCGGAGACACCCAGGCGGGCACGGATGAGGTCTGCCGAGATGTGCTCGCCGTGCTTGGCGCGGTGCTCGTCAGCGACGCGGCGGGCGTAGTCGACGAGGGCCGGAGCTGGTGTCGGGCTGTCGTGGCGGGCCGGGACATCCCGGGACCCTGCGGAGGCTGAGGACGTCTGCGCGGAGGGCGAGGACGTCTGCGGGACGTCCTGTGGTGTGTCGGCGCTGGTGGTCGTGGCGCGGCGTTCGAGCATGGAGACCGCGACCAGGAAGGCACCGGCCGGGGTGGCGGCGGTGATCCAGCCCCAGACGGTTGGTGTGGCTTGGGCAAGGTTGGCCGCCAGGGACAGGATGATGCCGCCAGTTAGGACGAGGACGGGCCAGGAGACCGGGCCGCGCCGGGTTCGGCCGGTCTTCTTGTCGCGTTGGCGTTCGCGGGCGGCCATGACGCAGGTCAGGTCGATGCAGATGGCGATGGCCCAGGACATCCAGCCGGTCTGTCCGTGTTCGCTGGCGGTGTCGCGGATGTGGGTGAACGAGCCTGCACCCGCGATGAGTGCCAGGACGAGGACAGAGCCGGTGTCGAGGAGCCAGGCGGTGATGCGGCGCATCTCAGTTCCTCCTCGGAGTGCCGGTTCAGGCGGTTTGCTGGTCGGGCGTCTCGATGGGTTGGGCGGTCACCACCTCGGACCAAGGCGGCGCCAGGTGCGCGTAGGTGCGGGCGGCGCGCTCGGCGGTTTGCTCAGTGACGTAGAAGGAGCGGGCGCGGTACCACTGGCCGTCCTGGCCGGCGACGATGGCGACGCCGGGCGTCTCGGCGGCGATAGTGCGAGCCGAGTCGAGCGCGGCGGGGTCGAGGTCGCCGAGGGTCATGGTGGCGGTCTCGGGATCGTTGACCCGGTGGCAGATCCGGCCCGAGCACTGCGCCCGGAGCGCGGTCACACCGGGACCGAGGTCGGAGCCGATGCGCTGTCCGCAGCAGAACAGGTAGATGCCGAACGCCCGGCCGAGCTGGGCGACCCGCAGCAGGGCTGTCGAGGTCTTGGCGATCTCGTCTTTCTCCGACTTGTCGGCCATCAGGTAAAGCTCGGCCAGCTCGTCCACCAGGACCACGATCGGTACCGGCCGCATGGTGGGCGGGAGTTGCCAGATGTTGCGGGCGCCGGCCATCCGGCACACGCCCATCCGGTCGGTCATGAGCGCCACCAGGTCCTCCAGCAACCCGCCACACTCGGCGCGGGAGGTGGCCAGCGCGGACAATCGTGGTGCGTACGGGGTGAACTCGACGCCGCCCTTGAGATCGAAGCCGATCAGCGCGACCGGTTGCGGGGCGAGGCCGACGATGAGGGCGTTGGCGAGGTTGGACTTGCCGGACTGTGTTGCTCCGGCGTTCAGCCAGTGCGGCACGGTGCGGAAGTCGATCACCCACGGTGTGCCGGTCTCCAGGCGGCCCACGGTGACCTTGAGCAGCTCGGTGGACGGTGGCAGTTCATCGACCTTGACCAAGGGGTCATGGACGGTGGCGGCCAGCCGTACCCGGCCGGGCTTGTCGGAGGAGACGCGTACGGCGTGCACGCCCCAGGAGTGCGCGAGCCGTTCGGCGACCTCGGCGTAGTCGGCGGGAATCTGTCCTTCCAGGGTGTGCAGGGTGACGCGCCAGCCGTGACGGGCCGGCAGCGGTAGCCACATGAACGGCTTGGTGTCCACGGCGATGCGCTGCCACTTGCGCCGCACCCGGACGACGCCGGTCGAGGCGACCAGGCCGGGAACGGTGGTGAACCAGAAGCGCTGCCGCTTCTTGGTCAGGCCGCAGCCGAGGGCGACCTTGCGCCAGGTCGCCCGGATGGTGATGGCGATGATCGGGAAGCCGATGACGAGCCAGAAGGACGGGTAGTGGAAGCGGCGCCAGGCCCAGAGCCCGGCCGCGAGAGCGGCCAGGACTGCGAGCATCGTGTAGAGCTGGTCAGACATCGGCGGCCTCCTGCTGCGGAAGCAGGGCGGTCGCGCGGTAGGAGATGCCCCATCGGCCGGCGATCTCCCAGACGTAGCCGAGCAGCCCGACCGCGTTGACGGCGTCGCCGGCCTTGATGGGCGGCTCTCCGGTGATGCCGATCTTGACGAGCTCGATCCGGCCGAACTCGTCCTCCACGGACACGGTGACCTCGTAGACGGTGTTGCCGTTCTTGTCGGTCTTGATCTCGCCGGTGTCGCGGTTGAGCACGCGAGGGCGCGGGGCCTTCACGCAGGTGATGGTGAGCTTGCTGACGTCCACAGGGATGGGGACGGTACGCATGGCGAATACACCTCTCGTCAGCCTGTTGATCAGGCGTTTCAGGACGAGGGAGACCGTGCCGTCAGCTCGGAGGCGATAGCATCGAAGCGCCAACTAGGGTGCTAACGCATCCGGCCTGGGCGGGTCTCCCGCTCAGGCCACTTTCATGTGTGGCCTTCTCTCCGCCTTCCGTGAGCGGACCTCCTTGATCCACCCCTGAAACGCGAAGAGCGTTCGTGCTGGGCTGCCACCCTCCGACTACGGAGAGTTCCAGCTACAACACGAACGCTACCTGATACTGAGAGTAATCACTAGTACTTAGAGTACGTGGACACGTACTTTTTCTACGCCCCCACTCGCTCGGCCAGTTCCCGTAGCTCCGTCGATGCCGGGTCCTGCATCGACACCAGGTCGGAGACGAGCTGCCGTACTACCCGATGGTTACGGATCTGCTCGGGCGTCACGTCCTCCGCCTCCAGCAGCCGCGCCACCGCCTCGTCCACCTGGCGACGCTGCGCATGCGCCCGCGCCAGATCCACCGCGAGCCGTGCCCGCCGCTCGGCCGACAGCGTCGAGACGTCCACCGCGGTTCCGACCCGCAGCGCATGCCCGGCGTCACCGACCTCCACCGCTACGGCCACCTCATGCAGCGCCACGTTGGCCGGCCCGAACTCGGTGTTGTAGTCGTTGCGCCCTTCACCGACCCGCGCGGCCATGCCGCGGGCTCGCGACAGGTGCTCGTAGGCGACATCGGCCTGATTGAGCCGCGAGGCCGCGACCGCCCGCTGCAAGGTCAGGCCGCCCCACAGCGACATCGCTTCCACGTTGCCCTGATCGGTCAGGAACCACAGCGCCTCAGCAGCCGTACGCGCAGTCTCCTCCACCTGATCGAAGTGACGCGCCCCCAGGAACACGAACCCCAGCCGGAACGCCCCGGCCGCCATCATCAACGGGTTACCGGCACGCTCGGCCGCGCTGATGGCCCGATCGGCCGCGATCCACGCCGCCTCCGGCTCACCCAGCTTCGCCAGCGACGCCGAACACGCCTGATAGGTGACCGCCAGCAGCTCGAACAACTCGGCTTGCCGTTCAGCGGGCGCGGACCGTACCGCGTTCTCCAGCGTCGGGACGAGCCCACGCAGCAGCTCCGTCAGCTCGACGTAGCGGCTCTGATGCGTCAGCTCCCAGGCGTGATCCACCCGCGGCTTGAGCTGTTCGGTCGGCGGCACCGGCGTGGCGTGCAACATGGCCTGCAACGAGTGCGCCCCGGACAGCACCAGCCGTAGCCCGGCCGTCCCCGGCATCTCCTCGGTCGTGGCCGCCACCACCGGCGCCTCAGCGGCCAGCTCCGACAGCGGTACGTCCAGCGTCTCGGCGACCTTCTCCAGCACGGACATGCGATCGACCTTGCGGACGCCCCGCTCAACTTGCGAGATCCACGCCACCGACCGGTCCACCAGCCGCGCCAGCTCAGCTTGCGACAGGCCACGCCGTTTGCGTTCTTGGGCGATGCGCCGTCCGAGCGCCCGCTGATACTCCATGCTCACGACGTCGTGCCCTTCCCGCTCAGCAGATCCAGCCAGTCGACCTCGACCGAGGCCAGCAGTTCCTCGCGAGCGGCCAGGAAGCGCCTGGTGTGCTCGGTCTGCTCGTGGGCGTCGAAGGCGTCGCGGTCCCGGTACAGCTCGTAGAAGATCCGCTGGAGCGGCTGACCGTCCACCCGGTGCGAGGCGTACACGATCGTTCCCGGCTCGTGCCGGCGGATCGCCTCGATTGTCTCACCGACGAGGGCGTCGAACGCTGCGGCGCTCTCCTCGTCCTTGCAGGTGAATCGCACCATGAGTCCGAACATGTACGCCTCCTGAGTCGCCGTCACGGTCTGGGATCTCGGTGTCTTCACTCGACCAGTACTTATTGTGCGGCGCAAGTACATCAAGTCGCTTGTACTTGAAGTATAGCACCAGTACTTTAAGTACGGATAGCGGATCGCAGGGCGTTGACCTGCATGAACGCAAGGAAACGGCGATGTACCCAGCGCTGAACAGCCGCCAAGAAATCCACCGGTGGTGTCGCAACTTCCCCGGCACCAAGGCCCAGATCAGCGAAGCGCGCCGATTCGTCAACAGCTACCTCGGCGACCGCCCCGAGGCCTACACCGCCGAACTCGTCACATCCGAACTGGCCACCAACGCCATCCGCCGCACCCGCAGCGGCCAGGCCGGCGGCCGATTCGGCGTCACCCTCCACGCAGGCACCACCCTGCTGATCCTCGCCGTCCACGACGAAGGCGGCCCCTCAACTCCGCGCCGATGCCAGGCCGAGAACACGGATCAGAACGGCCGTGGGCTGTACCTGGTGGAGAGCCTGACGACACGCTGGGGCGTCCACGGCGACGACGGCGGGCGCACGGTATGGGCGCTCATCCCTCTCAACTCCACCGGCCAACCCACATGAGCGACTGCCTGTCACCTCACCCGCCTCAGCCGCAGCCGAACCACATGCGGCTGGCCTGGTTCACGGCTCGTACGGATGCACGACGACGAATCATCGCCTGGACCTGCCACTGCGACGCGGTCATCTACGAGCTCTGCACCACAGGCGGACAGTTCTTCCTGCTCCGCACAGACCTCGCCGCGAAGGAGGTCCGCGAGACCCGTCGCATGCGGCTCCGAGAAGGACAGGCCGTGTGGCAGGCACTACTGCAGGGCCGAGCACGGTAGGACAACAGCGCCAGTTACCAAGATCATAAACTCGGCATCGTCGCTGGATGAGAACTTTCTCTACGGCTTTAAAGGCGGCCCGCTGCGCGGCCCGCCGGGCGCGCCGGGCGGTCTGCGTGCCCGGCTGCGGCTCTTCGGCCGGTCCGGGCACGCACCGCCCGCGCCCCAGAATCGGCATTACTGGGTACCTTTACCGCGAGCATCCATCGCATCACCGCTCGCCGCATTAGCTCGGACGGCCGCCAGTCGCCGGTCATCAATCACACTGGAAGTCGTCCCGCCGTCAGGGCTGGCCTATGGGTCAGCCGCCATACATATACAGGTTGCGATCGCGCGGTGGTCACTCACCATACGAGTTGAGGGCGATCGAAGGTCCGGGGCTTCGTTCCTCAGCCCCGACCCACCGAACGGCGGAGTGATGCCTCGTGCGTGGCGGACGGGCGAGGACTCAGGAGGTGATCGAACTGCGGCGTTCAGTCGCGGTGACGTCGCGCCAGACGCCATGATGGCGGCCCATGCGTTCGCCGACACCGATCACTCGGAATCCGGAACGGGTGTGCAAGGCCAGACTGCCGCGGTCTCGGGGAGTGCCAGCCACCATAACGATCAGCCAGACGCTGCAGACAATTCAACGTTACGGGGTGCTCCCATATCTCGGACGTTCAGAGCCCGCTACTCCGCGGACCTGATCCACCGTTCGACCGGGATGAGCAACAAGTCGCTGATCGGGCCGAGACTTCCGGGGGATACAACGTAGAGCTCCGACAAGCAGGCTTGCCAGAGGGCGAACGTCTTCCCTGCCTCCGTAGCTACCTTCCTGACGTAGCCAAGTTCTGTACGGGCAGCAGGACCGGAACCGTTGTTCGCGGCCTCATTGGCTTCCTGCCAATGCTCAAGTGCCTGGCCAAAGAGGTCTCGGAGATGATTTGCACACGCGTTGACGCGTTCGTTCAGAGCCGAGACCTCGTAATCAACGTCATCATGGTCGTCGGATTGGGTGGGCTCGCGCTTAGGTAGCCTATCTTTGGACAGGGTCGGGATCTCCGCGCCGCACGACATGGAATCCCCTTCTCCATTCTTGATCTCGGAAAGCTTGATTAGGTACTCGAGATCGTCTTCGATGTCCTCTCTGAAAAGGCCTACGAGTTGGCTCACCGCCTGTTCTACCTGTATGAAGTCGTTCTCAGCGAGGTAGTCGTCGATGCTGAACGCGAGTTCCTCGATCTGGCTGTACACCGCACCGAGTTGCTCGTCCAGCCCGGCGATCTCGTTGTCCAGCCGTTCTTCAAGGGCCTCGAGCTCATCCATCCGCCACTGTGGGGGGGTGGTCATGGTTACCTCCAGGATGAACGCTGGTTACGAAACCTACTAGCTGCGGCTGACAAAATGGATTATTCGACTGCTGTACGTGTGGCTCCTCCGTGTCGGGCGATCCGGGGCCGAGGCGACGCGACCGTCCCTTTGGTGAACGTCGCCTCGGTTGCCTTGCCCGCCCGCAAGGCCAGCTTCATCGAGCACGCCCTAAGTGACAACACACCCTGCTCACGAAGATATTACCTACTGTTGATCGTCAACTCGCTTCAGCTTCTGTTGGGATCGCGGTCTCTTTCACCAGCTTCAGGACGTTGACGATGACGTCGACGTCGGAAGCGTTGCGGAAGACAACGTCGGGATCACCAAGCCGCTTGAAGGGTGGTTCATACAGGTCGCCGACGTCCAGATAGCCGTTTTTCGTGAGGGAGTCGATGATGAGCTCGAGGAACCTGTACTCGGCAGGACTGAGGTTGCGGCCCTGCTGGAAATCATCAAAGGCACGGATGGCAGTTTCGCGGCTCAGGCCGGTGATGGAACGCAGGAACAGACCCAACCCTTCGTGCTGCTCAGCGATCTCGTCCATGTCAGCCTCGGTGCCGAGGCCTAGGTCGAGAAAGGCGTTCTTGAGTTCGTCCAGATCTGAGCTGGTGATCTGGCGGCCACGCAGGAGCTTTTGAACGACGAGGTTGTCGTCGTGGCTGCGCAGATAGGTGCGAACCTTCCGCTCGAACTTGGTGCGGTCGGTGCCGATCTCCAGGCCCCTGAGCTCGGAGTGGCTGAGCTCGCCGAGCTCGTCCTCAAAGTCCGTGTAGACGACGGCGCGGTGTTTGGTGGGGATGAGCCGGACCAGGCCACGCATGGTGCGGCGCATGGTCTCCAGCATGGGCAAGGTGATGTCCTGCCACCAGTCCTCGCCCGCGACGTCGGTGAGAAACTCGACGTGCCGGCCAATTACGGGATTGTTGAGGGTGGTGGGGTCAAGCAGGTCCTCGGCGATCCGCTGTACCTGAAGCTTTAGTGCGTTATACCCGGGATCAGCGACAAGCAGCCCGAGTTGTAGCCGCAATGCGAGCAGATCGAACCGTTTGGCCTCCTCGCTGGTGTCGTCGTCTTTGTAGGTTGAGGGCAAGCCAGCCAGCTTCTCCTTAAGCTCGTCGCGCTTCTCGGCGGTGATCTGCTTCCACGACTCGGGGTCGAGGAAAGCGTCCACCTCGCGCAAGTGCCGCCGCACCTCGACGTTATTCCTGTTCATGCCGGCCACCTCGCCCTGCAAACGGGTGGCCACGTCGTTGCGTACGGTGGCATCGCCTTCGGTCGAAGGTTGCTCCTGGTCCAGGACATAGAGCAGGTCGGCGCGCTGGGCGAACAGTCGCTCGCTCAGCGACTTCTGCGTACGTCCCTGGGCTTCGGGGATATCGGCGTTGAAGTGCTCCACGTTGCGCGCCAGGTCGAAGACAAGGAACTGTTGCTTGTCCTGCCCGGGGCCGAACAGGTCCTTACACAGCCGTGTACCCCGGCCGATCATCTGCCAGAACTTTGTCTTGGAGCGGATAGCCTTAGCCAGGACCAGGCTCACGACCTCGGGGATGTCGATGCCTGTGTCGAGCATGTCTACCGAGACTGCCATACGCAGCGCCGAGTCCTTGCGCCGGAATTCGTCGATCAGCAGATCCGCGCCCCGCGTCCGATGGCTGATCACTCTGGCGAACTCGCCTCCGTGCTCTGGATAGAGCAGGTTGAACCGCGCGACGATGAACTCAGCGTGCCGCTGATTGCGCGCGAACACGATCGTCTTGCCGAGTCGGTCGCCGCCGTCGACGCGGTAGCCGTAGGTCATGACGGTCTGGAGCATCTTGTCGATGGTGTCGTCGTTGAACAGGAACCGGTTGACCTCGTCGGCGGTGACCTCGGTCGGGGCTCCGTCCTCCTCGTCCCAGTCGAGTTCGTCCCAGCGAGCCTTCTCCTCCTCCGAGAGGTCGTCGTAGCGGACGCCGCGCTGCGGGAACTTCAGCGGCACGTTGATGGTGAACGGACCGACCAAGTAGCCGTCCTTCTTGGCCTGCTCCAAGTCGTAGGCGTCGGTCGGGTTGCCCTCCTCCAGGTTGAAGACCCGGTAGGTGTTGCGGTCGATCTCGTTCTTGGGGGTGGCGGTGAGTCCGACCAGCAGCGCGTCGAAGTAGTCGAAGATTGCCTGGTACTTGTTGAAGATCGACCGGTGCGCTTCGTCCACGATCACCAGATCGAAATAGCCTGGCCCGAACTTGCGTTCGCCGCTGTCGGACACCTTGTTGATTAGGTTGAGCATGGTCGGATACGTCGAGACGTACACCCGGGCGCTGTCGTCCTTCTCCGTTAGGAGGTTGATTACAGGCGTGCCGCGCAGGTGCTGCTTGAACGCGTTGGTCGCCTGCGCCACCAGCTCCGTGCGGTCGGCGAGGAACAGCACCCGCTTGATCCAGCCGGCCTTCTGCAACACGTCGACCAGCGCGATGGCGGTTCGTGTCTTGCCGGAACCTGTCGCCATGACGAGAAGAGACTGGCGTTGGTTGTCCCGGTCGAAACGTTCCCCAATCCGGCGGATGGCACGATTCTGGTAGTAGCGCTCAACGATCTCCTCGTTGATCGGCGTGCTGCTAAGCGCCTGCCGAGACGCCCGCCGCGCGATTAGCGAACGCAGTTCGTCCTTCGTGTAGAATCCCTGGGTCGGCCGCGGTGGGTACTTGTTGCCGTCGTCCCAGATCCAGGTCTCGTAACCGTTGGTGTAAAAGATGACCGGACGCCTGCCGAATTTGCGTTCCAGGGCATCGGCGTACCTTCTGGCCTGCTCCTGTCCTTCCATGGCCGAGTGAGTGGTGGCCTTGGCCTCCACTAGGCCCAACGGTCTGCCGTCGTCGTCCCACAGGACGTAGTCCACCTTGCCCTTGCCGGACGTGGTCGATGGCAGCCCTTCCACCGGGTACTCCCGGTCCTCGGCCTTGTCCAGCGGCCACCCTGCCTCCTGGAGCAGCAGGTCGATGATGTGGGCGCGGGTTTCGGCCTCGTTGTAATCGTGAGTGTCACGCCGTTGGGCGTTAACGAGCTTGGCTGCCTTGATCTGCTCCCGCAGCCGCTGTATTTCGGCGTCGAGATCCTGGCTGCGCCGGCGCTCCCTGGCCAGCTCCTCCTGCTGCTCGGCGAACCGGGCAGCCATCGCCTTCAGTTCGGCCTGCTTCTTAAGCCGTACTGAGGCGGGCTCGGGTACCGGTATCAGCGATGCGTCGAACCCGAGCCCGGACGGCGGGACGTCCGCCTCGTGCTGCGCGTAGTTGCGGGCCAGCCAGTACAGCACATGGAACAGCTCTGCCACGGTCCGCGTCGCGTCCCTACTGTGCACCTGCCTGGCCGAGTGCACTGCCAGGTTGCCCTGCCTGCGGATCACGTCCATCTTTGCCCGCAGCCCCGGACCTGCCAGGCTGACCAACGTCGGCTCGTTGATCATCGCGCTGAGGTCGCGGTGGTAGGGCTCCCTCAGCGAGGCATCGGCCCTATACAGCCAGTTAAGCGCCAGCTCGATCGTTCGCCGTGCGTAGAAGCACGACGTCCGAGGGTCGGCGATCGCTAACCGCTCCGCCCGGATCGCCTCGCTGTACAGCTCCAGCCACTCCGTCTTCAGGAACCCGAAGTTGCTCACGACAACCGCCCTAACCCACTAGCACGGACAGAGGTCGCGATTCTCTCACAACTCCCCGCGAAACGCCTTAGCTTGCAAGGAAGAGAAGAGCTCATCAAGTGCTTCTAGGTGTGATACGTGCGCCGCTCTCTGCTGCTCCGTCGCCTGCAGCCTCTGCGCGAATTCCTGTTGAAGCTTGAGGGGCGGCGCTGGGATGCGGATGCTCTGTAGCTCGCGGGCGTTGATGTTAGCCATGCCGACGATGCTCTTGCACATATTTCGCAATATCTTCTTGCCATAACGGCTATTCAGGAAGGCTGAGATGTACTCTGGGTGATTTTGTGGATTCGTTCGCACTCGTACGAGGTAGCCTGCGTAGGCCATTGGGGTGTTCTCGCGAAAAACGGCGGTCTTGCCTACGAGGTCCGCGCTGTTGGTTCGATTAAACAGTATATCATCCTTGCGAACAATGTGACGTTCTCCCACTTCAGACGTCGGGAGATATTTCAAACTGGAAAGATCAATTCTTCCTTGGGCTGTGAGATTCCCCATGCGAAGAACCGGAAAATCTCCAGCCGTGTGCGCCTTTTGGCTTGTGCCATAGGTTGCCGACTCGATCAGATCGCTGACTGTGCGGATTACCCAGCCCTTCGGGTTTGTGGCGGGGTTGCCGAACATGTCTAGGAAGATGGACTGTGCAAGGTCGTCAAGGAGAGCAATAGCCTGTTGCCGCTTGGCTCGCAGATCGTCTACCTGATCTAGCAGACCTGCGAGCCGCCGCTGCTCCTCGAGTGGTGGAACTGGAATATTCAATGCAAGACATCTGTGAATATCCAGGTTGGAAATGTTTGTAGTCTGCCGACCAAAGCTTCTGACAGCTGCTTGGACTGTCGGCGAGGAAAACCACCAGTAGAGATAGCGCGGATGAAGTCTGGCGGGGTCGGCTCGCAGTGCCGTTATGAACCCTCCGAACGTAGCCTCATTGTCCAGCTGTGGAGTCCAGCAGCACTTTCCAACAAGGTTCCAGCTATTTGCGCTGGACACGAGAACGTCGCCGAACTGAAGAATCTGTTCAGGGCGCTTGACATGCGATCGGGAGATTGACCAAACGTCACTCAGGTCGAGTTCGGTTTGAATATTCCTTGTTCGCATACACCAAAGACTGTCCGGCGAATTCCCGCTTACTATATCGGACGGCTTGAAGGTCACTCCCCGAACAAAGAAAGCTACTTCGCCGAGAGAATTAGTCTTCATCGGATAGCTGCCTTCAGAATAGAGAGGCCAGACTGAATCTCGGATTCGAGTGATTCCAGGTCCGCGATGATGTCCAGGGGCGGACGGTGTTCGCCCTCGTCGTGGACGATTTCCTTGTAGCGGTTCAGGCTAAGATCGTAATTTTGTGAGACGATGTCGGCTTTGACAACGGTGAAGCTCTGGGCGGTCCGGGGGCGCTCCAGTTCAGAGTTGCCGCGGCGGGCCCAGCGGGCAAGAACGTCGGGGAGGTTGTTCTTCTCATGATCGGCCTCATCGAGGGCAACATTGGGACGCGGCCCCAGCTTCTCCTCCGACAACAGTGGGGTGCGCTTGTCGTCGAGGCTGTATCCGTCCGCGGTAACCTCGTAGAACCAGACGTTGTCGGTACCGCCCGCGTTGGTCTTGGTGAAGAAGACGATCGCGGTGGAGACCCCCGCATACGGCTTGAAAACCCCCGATGGCAGCTTGACGATCGCGTCGAGCCTGTGGTTTTCGACCAGCATCTTGCGCAGACCCACATGGGCCTTGCTAGAGCCGAACAGCACTCCGTCCGGGACGATGACGGCAGCGCGGCCGCCGGGCTTTAGCAGTCGCAGGAACAGGGCCAGGAATAGCAGTTCGGTCTTCTTGGTCTTGACGACCTGGAGCAGGTCCTCGGCGGTGGTCTCGTAGTCGAGGCTGCCGGCGAACGGCGGGTTGGCCAGGATCAGGGAGTACTTCTCCGTCTCGTCGGCAACGTTCTGGGCCAGCGAGTCGCGGTAGCGGATGTCGGGCTCTTCGATCTCGTGCAGCAGCATGTTCATGCTGGCGATCCGCAGCATGGTCGAGTCGAAGTCGAATCCGTGGAACATGCTGTTGTGGAAGTGCAGTTGCTGGTTGCGTTCCAGAAGGGCGTCGTAGTGCTCGCGTTGGACGTACTCGGCGGCGGCCACCAGAAAACCAGCGGTCCCGCAGGCCGGGTCGCAGATCTCATCTCTTGGGCTTGGGTTCATCATCTCGACCATGAGCTGGATGATGTGCCGAGGTGTGCGGAACTGGCCGTTCTGGCCGGCCGTGGCGATCTTACTGAGCATGTACTCGTACAGGTCGCCCTTGACGTCACCCTGATCAAGGGGCAACTCGTCCAGGATGTCCACAGCCTTGGTGAGCAGGTTCGGGGTGGGGATAGTGAACCGAGCATCTTTCATGTGTTGGGAGTAGGTGGACTTCTCACCGCCGAGCCCTCGCAACTGTGGGAAGACCTCGTTGGCTACGATCTCGTACATCTGGTCCGGCTGTTTCTCCGTGAACACCGACCAGCGCAAGTCCTTGGTGTCGGCCGAGTAGATCGGGCTATCGACCTCCCCGCCGGTGCGGTTGGCCTTGTGTTCCTTAGTGGTCTGGATGCCGTCCAACCGCTTGATGAACATCAGGTAGGTGATCTGTTCGATGACCTCCAGCGGATTGGAGATCCCGCCGGACCAGAACGCGTCCCACAACCTGTCGATCCTGCTGCGTAGCTCACCCGTAATCACGCTGGGAGCATAGTGCAGGCCAGCGACAGCAGAGGGCTTGTTCCCGAACGATGCGGTCGTTGGCGATGGGGCGCTTGCCTTCCGTTGCAGATCTATCGAACTTGCGTTCGGACACCCGTCAGGGACGGACGTCGCCCGTTCGGGCACCTGTCCTGCATTACTGTGTGCGCCGCCACCAGAGCGGACCACCTTGCCGGAGATCAGCGGCCATACACAGCGCAGACGGGAACATTCACCGGATGATCCTGTATAGCCCCTGCGCCGCTTAGGCTATTTACCTCAGCTCAGGTGGCCTGAGCGGTCCTCTTCTGCACTCCCCGAAAGGTGCGGGCGCGCCCGGTGACGAGCGTAGGGGGTCATATTCTTTTGACAACGATCGTGTCCGGGACGAGCTTCTCCAGGTCGTCTACGTCCGAGGTGAAGACGGTGACCTGTCCCTTTTGCTGCCGTGCGATGACGGCGAGAACCGCGTCGATCGCGTACTTGTGGCCGTGCAGCTTGGCGTCGGCCAGGAGTCGGCGTGCCTGGCGGGCCTCGTCTTTCCCGATATTGGAAACGTTGAGCCGGGAGAGCACCCAGTCCCAGCGTTGCTCGGTGATTCTGCCGTCGCAGGCCTCAACCATCGTCATTGGAGACGTCACCACCTCTGCCTGACCCCGGACGGCGAGGTCGAACCAGGCGATCATTTTTCTGTCGCCACGCGCGGCCAGGGACAAGGCCTGGCAGTCGCGTACGAGGCTGTCTGGAGACCTGCAAGATCATGCCTCTTCACCACCTGCGGCCAGCAGCGCGCCAATGGAACTGGTGATGATGTCGGCCGCAGCGGGCCGGGCCAACGCGATCGGAGTGAGGGACGGACGCTTGGCATAGTTCGCCGCGACCAGTTGCCCGGGCACACCAGCCCAGCCAGGCAGCCCCGACAAGGTCTCTGCCAGTTCTGACAGGACCTCAGGGGCAACTCCACGGTTGCGCATCCACTCGAAGTTGATCGAGAGCACGGACTCGCTTGCCCCGGTGTAGATGCTCCAGACGGCGACTTCGTCCGTACCAACGCTGAATCGTGCCGTGGCGGAGGGGTATGCGCCCTCGCCGTAGTAGTAGCCCCGGAATGCCGGGTGACGCTCGGCGTGCCGGTACACCTCCAACAGGGTCCGCGCCACGTCATTGGAACAGTACTGTTCGATGGTCTGGAGAAGGCTTTCCTCATCCCACTTGCGTCGGGCACGAGAAGTTGTTGTTCGGCGCTCGCCGGCAGACATCGGCACAGCTCCCAGGCCGCCCGCCTCCGCGGGGGCGGCGTCGTAGTCCGCTGTCGGCAGCGGGTCGCCGAGGGCGAGTTGGATCGCAATCGCTATCGATTCGAGCCAGTCGATGGTGGCCTCGGCTGCTTGCGCCGTGATTGCGAGCTTCTGTCCGGGGTTATCGGGGTCGTGGTCGGCCGTGTGGGCGATGTTGTTGCGACGTCGAGCGATGTCTCGCATTCTGGCCCGCACGCCGTCAGAGGTCACCGGTGACGTCGGATCCTGCTCAGTGAGGATCTCGGCCACCTTCACCCAGAGCTTAACGGAGCTGACGTGCGCGAACCCCTCTTGAATCTTCTCGGGGTTCTGGAACGTCTTGTACTCGAACTCCTGCTCCAGGTGCGTACGAAAGACCTCAGCAAGCGGGGCGTCGTGATGGTGGATCTTCTCAAACAGCGCGACCGGTAGTGTCAGCTTGTCGAACTTGGCCGGTCGGGGCGCGCCCGGCTGCAACGCGAGCGCGACGCCCCGCTCGATGATCTCCCGCGTGATCCAGTGGTCGAGCGCTGCGACCGACTGAGTCCAGGCCGCGCGGTAGAGGTCGGTGACATCGAAAGCACCAACACCCAGCCGTTCCAGGTTCCGTCCACCATCGAGGAGTTGCCGCGCGTAACCAAGGTTCTGCTGGAATTGCTCGAACGGTGCCGGAATGCCCCATCCGGGCTCCTGCTCGGGCTCAGAAGCTCGTAGCACGCCAGCGTCGGAAAGCATCGCCCGGAGCTTGCCCGCGGTCACCCGCTGACTGGAAGCCGCTCGACCGTACTGGTCGAATGTCACGCCCTCTTGCTCCAGCACCTCGCGCGGATCATCGGTTCGCTCCGGGTCGAGCCAGCGAAACCCTGGCGAGATCTTGCCGCCGGACTGGAGGACCCGGTGGGCACCCGCGGCCTCGCCCGCCTCGGCCATGAACCCGCCCACTGATTGGGCGGACATGCCGACCACCTCGGCGATGTCCCCGTAGGTCGTCCAGGAACCGGGGGCCAGCCGAGCGAGCGCTTCCAGCACCACCTTCCAGCGCGGATCGGCGTACGTCCGCGTCTGGGCAGACTGGCGACGCGCACGATACTGACGCACTAATTCCCGATAGAGCTCAATTCCCGGAAAATCCTCCACTGCCTGAACCCCGGCCGGAGTAATCGCCCAGCCGTTCCGCTTGGTCATCCAACCCAGCGACGCCGCCTCGCCCGTGCGAAACCCCAACTGAGCGTGCCATCGCACCTGACCGTGCGCGTTGAGTACCTCCTGCCCAGGATCGATGGAGACCCGCCCGGCCACTGCTTCTCGCACTTCGGCAGGCTGCATCGGACGGCCCGCATCCCGAAGGATCTCCAAGGCCGCACGGAAGATGGGTGCGATGTGCTCGGTGAAGGACATGGGGGGGATTCCTTGTTCTTCAGTTGCATGGGGGTAAGATCAACATTCTAAGGCTGCGATAGTTCCCTACGTCTCGTCTTGGCTGAGTGCGTCCGTGATCGCCTCGAACTGGGCGAGGGTCGCTTGGAGGCCGCGGTGGATGATTGCTTTCCGGGATATGCGCGGGATGATCTTGCTCGATCCAATCGCTACATCAGCTGTTTGCCCAGCTCAAGGCACCTGAACGCGCGGAGAAACCCCCACTCTCCTAAACCGGGTGTCGGTTGGCTGAGGCCGTGACGATCGCGGACTTCGGTGCCCGTCTCACAGGTGGGGGCGATCGCCGGCAAGGCCCTCCTCCGTCGGGCCTTGCCACCGGGTGACCATGGCTGAGCTGATAGCAGCGCTGACAGCAACGTCCCTACACGCCGACGCGTCCGCGCCACCGCCTACACCCGCCTGACCACGGCCTCGATCAGGTGAGCAGGGTGTTTGTGCTCCGCCTGACAAGCAGACGTTCACTTGCCCTACGGGTTAACAGGAGCTACGCCGTACAGCAAACTGGTTGCCTTGCAGGTGCTCTAGAACGAGCGCTGGCGGGTTTCCTTTCGGCCACGGAGCCAGGTCTTGCTTGATGAGCCAGTGGCCAATCTCTCCGCTCCTGAGCTCGGTGCAGCGTCGCCAGAAAGATGGTGTGATGGGGACAGCGACGAGTTGATCCTTTTCTAGTTCCAGCAGCACGCTGTGCCAGCGCCGATCGAAGAACCGGTCCCGGTCCGCCTTGGAGATCCGAAGCCCGTAGCCAGAGCCGTTGGGGTTATGGCTGCCGTTGTTCCATCCGGTGACGCGCATGGGCTGCTCCATCGGTCGATCTGGCCTCAGGGTGTCACGTCATCGGGAAGGCGTACAGCAGCGAAGTACAGCAACAGAGCCGCACAACTTCTCACTCCGACACGCACCACCACACGCCGGAGCAGGCGAAGGAGTTGCCCAGGTGGTGACTGGCTCCCGTTTGCAAGCAGGAAGTCAGGAGTTCGAATCTCCTAGGCTCCACCACCCTCACGACACGAAGAAGCCCAGGTCAGGCATGGCCGCCTCACCTGGGCTTCGATCTTCATCCGGCCCCGTCCGGCTCCCGTGCCCGTTGCGATCGAAGATCCACTGCTCGTTCCTCACCCTGGCTCGCCGAAGGGCATGGCTGAGGTTGGCATACCTACTAGTTGGACGACCTGCCGTGAGCTTTATACGGCTCGACAGGCTCGACCGCTTCCTTGCCGCTTTTCAGGTGCGGTGGGCTCGTAGAACGAGGCGGATCACGGTGAAGACGGATGCGAGCGCCAGGACGGCGGCGAGAAGGACGCTCAGGGTGGGATCCAAGCCGCTGCACTCCATCACAGCTTGACCGCCTCCCTGTGTCGCGGCGCCTACGCAAGTCTGGCTCCCGGCGGTCAGCATGAGAACCGGAAGGGCCAGGCCGCCAGGAACCAGCAAGGTTCCGAGCAGCTTGTCTCCGAAGGACCATCGTCGTGAAGACCACATCAGGATAAGTCCGATGAGCCACCCGATTCCGAACAGGAAGCCCCCGACGAGTAGCAGGATGACAGCGATCTTCTCCAGCAACCTGGAATCGGCCCGAGCGGTGGCGTTCGCCGAGGTCTCCGCGGGAAGGTCAGCGATAGCCGCCGCGGCGATCGCGTCAGGGTCGCCGAGGTGGCTGAGGATGCGGCTCATGGCGGCGTCATCCTCGACCCCGTCAGGTGAACCGGACGCGGCCTCGGCCCGAGCGACCGCGATGTGTGAACGAACGTCGGCGAGCAACTCGGCTCGGCGGTTCACGGGGAGGGCGGCTGCAGCCCTTTCGATCTCGGCGAGGTATTCCTCGGCAATCGTGTTATGACGCAGGTCTTTAGTCATGACTCAGGGCGCCTCGTTCTTCGGCTCGTTCTTGGAGAGGAAATGCAGGACAGCGGCGTGGAACCTGGGCCATTCCGCTGTGAACTCCTCGAGCGCCCGCGCACCGGACGGCGTGAGTTCGTAGTACTTGCGTGGCGGGCCGCTGGTCGACTCCTGCCACGTGGTCTCGACGAGACCTTCTCGGCGCAACCTGGATAGCAGTGGATAGATGGTCCCCTCGCTGGTGACCATGGCGTCCACCTCTCCAAGCTCGCGAAGCAGCTCAATGCCGTAGCGCCTGCCGCCTCGAAGCAAGGCCAGCACGCAGTACTCCAGGACACCGCGCCGCAGTTGACTCATTGCCTTCTCGGTGTTGCCTGGTTCCATGCAATGCAAGGTACTAGGTAGAGCATGCTCAATCAAGGCGGTATGCCGACGCGGGCGGCGGCGCGCCAACGACCCTCAGGCGAAACTCCTGCCAGTTCTTGGCGAACCAAGGTTCGAGTGGAGGCCGAGAGGTGAGCGGACCTGCGGAATCAGCTACGCTTATGCCCGATTCCTCCCCAAAGCAGGCTATGTGTCCCCCCTGTCTCTGCCCGAGAAAAATCCGCTCCCCCTGACGGCGCGGTCTTCGTCGACCACAGCGGTCGGCGGAGGAGATGGCTCTCGGTGGGCGCGGCCGTGGTCAGCACGCTCACCCTCGCGATGACGGCGACGCTCGTGGGCGCGGTGCTCGCGGACACGCCGCTGTCGGACGACGGCTGGCCCGGATGGCCCGCAAGCCCGCCCGGCACGATCCTCGACGCCACTGCTTCCAGCGGCGAACCGGCCGAGCGCGAGCTGTCCTCCGCCCCGTCCAAGACCCCGCCGACCCCGTCCCGGTCCGCGTTCCGGCGGGAACCCGGCCCTCGCACGCCTGCCGCGCCTTCCCGTACGCGCCAGATGACCCGGTCAGCGTCTCCCACCACCGCGTCCGCGCGGCCGTCGCGCACGTCCGAGCCGCCGGAGAGGGCGCCGGAGAGGGCGCCGGCGACCGGGCGCGAGACGGAGGCGGCGGTGGAGCCGGAACTCGGCACGATCCACGACATCGTGCCGCCCCGCAAGCCCGAGGCGACGGCGAGCCCCGAGCCCGAATCCATCGGGCAACCGTCGCCGGCCCCGGCCGCCATCGCTTCCGGAGCACCGGCGTGACTCCCGCCCGGCGCCGCCGCCGTCCCCGCCCCGGCACGACCCCCGGGCCTGTGCGGGCAGGTGACGCCGGTCATGGGGTGAAGAGGCGGGCGCGGCGCCGGGACGGCGAGCCGTCGGGTCACTGGCTGTTGCTGCTCACCGTGATGGCGCTGGTGGGGTGCGCGCTGGTGCTCGACGGCTTCGTCAGGAACGTCGCCGGCGAGACGGGGCCCGCGCCCGGTAGCGGCAACCCCGTGGCCTGGCTGGAACCGCTGCACCGGGGCGGCCCGGTGCTCAACCTGACCGGCGACGAGCCGTCCAGCGCCCGCCCGAAGGCCCGCACGGTGGCGCTGACGTTCGACGACGGGCCCGACCCCGACTGGACGCCGCGCCTGCTGGACGTGCTGAAGGCGCAGGGGGCCAAGGCGACGTTCTTCGGTGTGGGCTCGAAGATCGCCGCCCATCCGGAGCTGACCCGCCGGATCGTCGCCGAGGGCCACGAACTCGGCAACCACACCTACACCCATCCCGACCTGGCCGCTATCCCCGCCTGGCGGGCCGAGCTGGAGCTGAACCTCACGCAGAAGGCGCTGGCCGGAGCCACGGGCCTGCACACGACGCTGGCCCGTCCCCCGTACTCCTCAACCCCGGGCACCATCACCGTCGAGCAGTGGGACAGCCTTGCGGCGCTCGGCCGCCAGGGCTACCTGATCGCGCTGACCGACCTCGACACCCGGGACTGGCTCAGGCCGGGCGCGTCCCACATCGTCAAGGCCGCGCTCCCGTCCGGGGGGCGCGGTGCGGTGGTGATGATGCACGACTCCGGCGGCGACCGCGCCCAGACGGTAGAGGCCGTCAGCCGGCTGCTCGACGAGCTGGACCGGGCCGGCTACCGCGCCGAGACGCTGACGTCCGCGCTCGGCATGCCGTCGGCCCACCGCCCGGCCGAGCAGACGGCGTGGATCGCCGGCACCGCGCTCGGCCTGGCGCAGCGCGGGGCCGGCGCGTTCACGGCCGCGCTGTGGTGGGTGCTGTTCGTCACCGGGGCCCTGACGCTGGCACGGCTGGTGCTCCTGGTGGTGCTGGCCCGGGTGCACGCCCGCCGGTCGCGCGACCCGGAACGGGCCGGACGGTGGGACCGTCCGCCGGGGGTGACCGTCATCGTGCCCGCGTACAACGAGGAGGCGGGGATCGCGGCGACCGTGCGCTCGCTTGTGGCGACCGCGTACCCCGGACCGGTGGAGGTGCTGGTGGTGGACGACGGCTCCACCGACGGCACCGCCGAGGCCGTCGCCGCGACCAGGCTGCCGGGCGTACGGGTGATCAGGCAGGCGAACGGGGGCAAGGCGGTCGCGCTCAACACCGGCATCCGGCACGCGCGCCACGAGATCCTCGTCATGGTCGACGGTGACACGGTGTTCGAGCCCGGCACGATCGGGCATCTGGTGCGCCGGCTCGCCGACCCGCGTGTGGGCGCGGTGAGCGGCAACACCAAGGTCGGCAACCGGCGCGGGCTCATCGGCCGCTGGCAGCACATCGAGTACGTGATCGGATTCAATCTGGACCGGCGCGCGTTCGAGCTGCTCGACTGCATGCCGACGGTGCCGGGGGCGATCGGCGCGTTCCGGCGCGACGTGCTGGTCGCGCTCGGCGGGGTGAGCACCGACACGCTGGCCGAGGACACAGACCTGACGATGGCGCTTTGCCGGGCGGGCTGGCGGATGGTGTACGAGGAACGGGCGATCGCCTGGACGGAGGCGCCCGCGACGCTGCGCCAGCTCTGGCGGCAACGCTACCGCTGGTGCTACGGCACGATGCAGGCGATGTGGAAGCACCGCCGCGCCCTGGCCGAGCCGAGGCCGTTCGGCCGCCGCTGCCTGGGTTACCTGGCGCTGTTCCAGGTGCTGCTGCCGCTGCTGGCGCCGGTGGTCGACCTGATGGCCGTCTACCACGTGGCCGTCGGCGACCCGCTGCCCGCGGTGGCGGTGTGGACCGGGTTCGTCGTGGTGCAGGCCGCCTCCGGCTGGTACGCGCTGCGCCTGGACGGGGAGCGGGTCTCGGCGCTGTGGGCGCTGCCGCTGCAGCAGGTGGTCTACCGGCAGCTCATCTATCTGGTGGTGTTCCAATCGGTGGCGACAGCGCTGCTGGGGGTGCGGCTGCGCTGGCACACGGTGCGCCGGCAGGGCACTTTCGCGGCACCGTGAGGGCGCGGATTGCCCTTACGAGGATGACGAGTGGCGTGTTGGTGCCATCCAGCTACTGGGGGTGCGCGAGGTGATCGGTGTCATCGAGACGCGCCGCATGCCGGAAGCCCAGCCGCAGTGCCCCTTGTGTCCCTCTGTGTCTGGCCCATCGTGTCCACCTTCGCCACCGTCCGGCATCGGACCAAGGTCACCAAGGGTCCCGGCTTGCGCGCCGCCGGGCTGGCGATGGCCTCCAAGCTGATCGAGTCGGCACAAAAGCGCCGGCGGGCGGTCAACGCACCACATCTCATCGCCCTGGTCCGCGCCGGGGCGACATTCGTGGGCGCAAGCTCGTCGAGCGGCCGGACGAGACGTCCCCAGAAGGACGGCCATCCGTCGCTGCTTGAAGCTTTGATCCACGGATATTGACGATTGCTCCCGTCCCGCACGGACACACACCACGACAGCTGCGAGGTCAGCTGCGGGACAAACAATCTTGAGACGACGACGAGGACGGCCACGGCGGGAGGCCGAAGACTTTTGACGTCGCGTAGACGTCTGTCGCCGGCCCTCGGGCCGCGTTGTCATCCCCTCTCTGTCAGACTGCTGTGAGACATGGGATGAACGAGTCCTTTTGATACGAAGCAGGGCGAGACAGGACGATCGAGACAGTGACGATGACCCTCGCCGACCAGGCCGCCATGAGCGGGCAGAACGGTCAGGCGACCGACAAGCAGGTGAGCCGGCCGACGCGCCGGACGTTCACCGCGGCCTACAAGGCACGGATCCTGGCGGCCTTCGACGCTCTGCCCGAGGGCAGCTCCGAGCGTGGCGCCCTGATGCGCCGGGAAAGGCTGTATCACTCGCACATCGAACACTGGCGAAAGCAGCAGGAGAACGGGACGCTGGCCTCCTCGACAGGTAAACCGAAGAAGGACACGGAATCTGAGGAACTGGCCCGGCTGCGGGCCGAGAACAAGAAGCTCAAAGCCGACGCGGCCAAGCTTGAGGCCAAGAACGAAAAGCTCACCAGCGAACTGGGGAAGACGAAGACCGCGCTGAATATCGCGGGAAAAGCATTCGCGCTGCTGGACGACATCTCACGCAGCGCGGACTCCGACGAGACCTGAACCGCATCATCGACGAGCATTTCCCGGGCATGGAGACGGCCGTCGGCACGACCAAGGCGTGCGAGGTACTCGGCAAGGCCCGCGCCAGCCTGTACCGGCAGCGAAATCCGAAGCCGCGCAGGCAAGGTCCGCGCCGGCCGTTTCATCACCCGGCGGAGTTGTCCGAGGAGGAACGGGCGCAGGTGCTGGCGGTGCTGGACTCGTCCCGGTTCGCCGACAAGTCGGCGGGCCAGGTATGGGCGATCCTGCTGGATGAGGGCACCTACCTGTGCTCGCAGGCCACCATGTACCGGTTGCTGCGCGAGCGCGGCCAGTCCGGCGAGCGGCGCGCGCAGGCCACCCATCCGGCGAAGAAGAAGCCCGAACTGGAGGCCGACGGACCGAATCAAGTATGGAGCTGGGATATCACGAAACTGAAAGGCCCGGCGCGCGGCGTCCACTACCTTCTCTACGTCATCCTCGACATTTTCTCCCGCAAGGTCATCTGGTGGGAGATCTGGCCGACCGAGAACGGCACTCTGGCCAAGGAGTTCATCGAGCGCGCCATCGAGCGCAACGGCGGGATCGCACCTGACGCGATCCACGCCGATCGCGGCACGTCGATGACGTCGAACACCGTCACTGGCCTGCTCGCGCAGCTCGGGATCGATCAGTCGCATTCACGGCCGCGCGTGTCCAACGACAACCCCTACTCGGAGGCGCAGTTCAAGACACTCAAATATTGCCCGGCGTTTCCCGGGAGGTTCGGCTCGATCGAAGACGCCCGTATCTTCTGTGAGCAGTTCTTTGATTATTACAACAACGAGCATCGTCATTCGGGTATCGCGATGCACACTCCCGCGTCCGTGCACGACGGCACCGCCGTCAAGATCCACGCCCAGCGGGTCGCCACGCTGAACGCGGCCTTCCTGGCCCGCCCCGAGCGGTTCCGCGGCCGGCGCCCCAACCCGCCGTCGCTGCCGGCCAGAGTGTGGATCAACAGGCCACCTACGACCCTCCAGAGCGACGCTTCACCTCAAACCACACAAGTAGCCTGATGTCTCATTCGGTTTGACAGGCACCGATCAGTCGGTCAGGCCACGCGCTTGACAGGCGCGGCCCAGGTGTTGCACGCCCCCGGATCGCCCGTGTTGAACCCCTGGCTCATCCAGTAGGCAATGTTGCTCCTTGTCCCATTGTCCTTGTCGGTCCAGCTCTTAACCTGTGAAAGCAGCAGCTTCCAATCGGCCGAGGAGCGGTCGAGGGAGTTCCAGACACTCGCCAGGAAAGCGGCACCGAAGCAGTTGCTCTGCAATGCATAGCGGCGGTTCTGCTCCTGAAGCTCCTTCTTGCTGCGGAAGTCGATGTCCTCGTACTCGCTGTAGATGTCGGTGAGCGTCTGGACGTGCTGGCCGTATTCCATGCTCACCAAGTTGAAGAGGTACAGATCGGAAGGGTCGTCGAGCAGGTCGTTGCTGAGCACGATAAAGATCGTCTCAGTCTGGTCGCAGTAGTACGCGTCCTGCTCGGACTGATCCCACTTGAGCGCGCAGAACTTGGCGGGTGGCTTGGTGACCAGCTTCAGCTTCGGGCGCCTGAATGCCTGACCCGACTTCTCGAACTGGGCTGCCCATGTGGTGTTGAGGCAGCCCACGACGACCTTCACATAGGCCTCGGCGAGCTTCACGTTGCGCCGCTTGATGGGCTTCTCCGGACACTCGGTGGTGTCGAGGGCTCCGCTGCTGTAGATCGCGTTGACGGTGAGGGTTTTGTTCTTGATGGGATACGCGTGGGCTGTTCCGTAGGGGAGCATGACGGCGACTATGCCGAAAAGAATGATCAGAGCCCGGTTCATGGTGATCAAGATTAGAAGGATGCAAAGCCGTAGGTAAAGGCCTGTCGGTGACGGTCTCAGGGGGTCGCGTCCGCAACCGCCCGCCCGTCTGCACCCGGGCACCCCGGCGAGCGACTCGACGCTCGCTTCTATCCGCGGCTGAGGTTGCTCGCCTTGCCTTCGGCCGCGCGACAAGGTGTACGCCGCAGCACATCATCTTATTTTTCGCATGTTCTGGTGACTGGATTCCTGAGCCACCGCGTCTGTCAACGGCGTCTGTGGGCTCTATGAGCAGGGAGAGGAGCTTCCAGCATGACCGCCCAGCCGCAGGAGTTCGTGTCCCCGGCTCACCTATGCCCGGGAAGAGCTTGAGGGCCATCCGCGCCGCCCTGGTCGTGCCGCAGGACCGTGAGGCGTTCGACGCGGGGCTTAAGGCAGTGCTCGATGAAGTTCGAGTGAGGCGGTCCGGATCCCATGCGTCGGCGGGGCGCGGGCCGGACGGCTCCTATGCCGTGATTCCCAACTCCTCCCGAAGCTCGCGGACAAGGCTCTCTTTCGGGTCCTCCCCCTCCTCGACATGACCGCCCGGCAGGTCCCACACGTCGGGATACCAACGGCGTCCGGCGTTTCGATGACACAGCAGCACCCGATCGCCGTCGCGAAGAACGGCCGTCACAAAGCGGACGGGACCAAAGCTGTCAGCGGAGATCGTCATCGGCATAATCTGACCCACGCGAATCCGCCCCAGACAGGGCGCGCAGTTTGAGCGTTTCGCCGAGCCCCAGCCCGAGAACGAGCACCAGGACGGGGGCAGGGCACATCGGGTCGCCGCACCTCAACCGCCCTCGTACCGGCGTTCCGCGTAATTCAGTAATTTCAATCGTCTCGGCGAATTGAAGCTGCAGGTGAGAGCAGTGGGGCTGCCTTCATGGGTCAGAATTACCTGAAGACCGATTCGCGGCCGACCTTTGGCCATGTGCTCCACCATGAGGAAACGGCCGCCATATTCTTGTGACCAAATGGTAAATACCGCCGATATATCGGCCTGCGCTAAATCTATGTCGATCGGTCACATGCCCGCCCCTCGTGAGGAGAAGCATGCAGAAAGTCACTTGGCTCCACCGGCTGGGCCTCGTCTCAGCGGTGGTGGCGGTCGGCCTCGCGATCGCACCCGTGGTGGCCTCGCACGCCGACGGCTATGACACTCCCCGCAGCGCAACTGCTCGGGGGGCGGGCAGCACCTACGCGGCCGGGCTGGCGGCGGCCGAACAGCGGGCCCGGCAGGACGTCCTCGCGGTCGGCCACGACTGCACCCCTGGGACCTACAGCTCGCTGCTGATCTATTCCTCTCCAGGTGGCGGCACGTGGGTCTTCGAGTCCACCCACAACGCGATGTGCGTCGACTGATCTGGTTCGGAGCTCCCGCTGTGAGCGCGGCCCACCACGCAGGGCGATCCGGGAGGCGACACGGCCCGCGTACGGCGTTTCGTCCTCGTTTGCTGGCCGGTGACTTCGCTCGGGCCTTTCACTTCGATGACGCCGTGCTTCCCGAGCTGATCGGCGCCGAGCGCGTGCAGGGCACCGAAGCCGGCCCGTACGCCCACTGGGACGCCTGCGGGCAGGGTGTGCTGACGCTGTTCGACCGCGAGGCCATGGCTCGGGTGGCCGGCACCGCCCAACTGCCGGAGCACGGCCCTGCGACGCAGGATGTGGTGATGTTCGTCAGCTGGGTGGCGGACGTGAACGCCGACCACCGGTTCTGCCTGCGCCGGGGCGGCCGGGCCGTGGCACCGCCGGCGGACCGACCGGAGTGGGCCCCCGGCCTTCGTGCGGCACACCTGCGTGATCTGGAGGACAACCTCCCGGAGTTGCAGGCGTACTGACGGCCATCCCTGCGCGCACAAGCTACGTGCCTAAGGCATTCCGTATGGTGGCGGCCAAGGCGGCGGCTTCCTCGGGCGTGTGCTCGATGATCCCGTTTTCTGCCATGAGGGCGTGATACTGCTGCTGTTCGTACGGCACACCAGGCGGCAGAGCCGCGACATGCCAGTGCAGGTGGGCGTTGCCCTGCTGGCTGCCCAAGGACAACAGATACGTTCGCTCGCAGGGCACGCTTGCCTCCAAGGCCAGAGCGACTCGGCGCACAACCCGCATCACCGCGACGAACTGGTCCTCAGTAAGGTCTCGGACGACGTGTTCGATGTGGGCTTTGGGCGCCACGAGGACATATCCCGGCAGTGAGGCAAAGCGGGCGAGAAACGCGATGCGTTCGCCGTCGTCGTAGATCATCTCCTCCGGCTGACCGGGATCTCTGCTGACGATCGCGCAGATGAAGCACGGTCCCGTCCGTGAACGGCGACTGTAGCTTTCCACATCGAACGGCACACGCCTGATCGAACCAGTCATCAGTGCCCCTCCCGGGTGAGGTTCTACCCGCAGCCGTCCCGTGCCAGCCGCAGAGGCCTTGTGCGAGGAGGCTGGGCCAAATGAGCAACTAGCCCAAAGGATGCTCGACGACCTCGACGGGGCGGCCGGCGCGGACGGACGGGCCACTAGCATGCCTCAGCAGGAGCGCCGCCCTCCCCCTCAGGGAGCGGCCGCGTCGGCGTGGCCGAGGCTGACCACCCCGACCTCCTGGACGACTACATCGAGGCTCAGGTGCACGGGCCGGTCAGGCTCGAACGGGACGTGGAGGCGCTGATCCTCGACCCCGGCTATCGCGGCACCGCCGTGGAGGACGCGGCCCGCCGGCTTCCGTGCCCGGTGGAATGGCATTCCGGATTCCGCCTCACCGTCGAGCATCTGCGGCGCCACCCGGACTACCGGGGGCAGGAGTACGTGGCGCTCGGCGCGGAGATCGCGGTCGACGGTCTGCTTGATCCGCGGATCGTCGGAGACGCCGTCCGTACCGGACGCTACGACTTGCAGGCGCTGAAGAAGGTCTGGCACTGCGTGGCGCGCTTCGGCTCGCAGCTGCCACCAGCCGGCGAGATTTCAGGCCTGACCACTGTCTGCTGTCCTCCTCGGCGGGGAGGCCGGTGAACTGACTCGATCGCCGGCGGGTGGAGGCGGTGGCCCGGCGGCAATGGTGGATGGGGCTGTGAAACTGACGGCTCTGGCCCGTAATCGGTGGTGGCTTGAACGATCCTTCGTGCGGCCGTCCGGATCTCCTGTGCTCGGCTCCAGGTCAAAGGCCACATGCCCGTGATCGGGATGTGGCCTTTGCGGTTTGCGTAGCGGCGAAATTCAGGAGCGGCGGCGAAGTCGGTTGTTCACCGAGCCGTCGTTCCTGAGATCAGGAACCTGAGGGATCTGAACCCGGATTGAGCCGGCTTCTGGCCCGCATGAGAGCGGTGGTCGGTCCGTTCCACGTCAGGCCGGGATCTGCTTCTCGTGCCAGGTGTAATAGAGGTAGGTGCTGCCGGGCCCGGTCAGCGTGCCGTAGACCTGCCAGAAGCTGTTGGGGGCGAGCGAGTAGCGGAAGATCTTGTCCCCGGGTCGGTCGTCCACGAACGAGCTCTGTGTGCCGTTGTTCCAGATCCGTACCTCGATCGTGAAGGTCGAGGTGTCCGGGATGTCGAGGCAGATCTCGTACGTGTACCCGTCCGGGCCGCCGATGTTGTAGCTGTGGCCGTCGATCGCCGGCCTCTCGACGTTGGTGGGGACGTAGCTGTTCACGACCCGGGTGTATCCGCCTGCTGCGCAGTCGATGGCGGAGGTGGATGCGGATGCGGGACTGGTGCCGGTGAGCGTGGCGCCGAGGACGCCGGCGGCGACGAGAACGGAGATGGTGCGCTTCATGCCTCTCCTATCCGTGCGGTGACGCTCCAACCGAGTAGTTGAAGGCTGAACTGATTCTGGCGTGGATCACTGCGCCTGGACAAGACCGGGCAAGAATTCGTGCATTTTTGAGTCAAAAGGGGACGTCACGGGATCAGTGGCCGCTCTCGGTCAGCGAGAGGCTGCGGTCACGTAAGCGATCGGGCCGCCGGCCGTGGAGGTGAGCCGCTTGCCGAGAAGGAGCCCGGCGATCCGCAGGTCGTCGGCCGGGCCGACCGTGATCATGTTGGCAGGCGTGCTGAGGTCGCTGATGCAGCCGGCGAGTCTCGCGTCGAAACGATGACGGGTCAGGCCGTTTTCCGTCACTTTTCTGTCCCAGCCGCTGAGCCCCGTCAGTACGGCGACGACGAAGCCGCCGAGTGTCACCGGGAGAATGCCGGCCTGGGCGATCTTTTCCGGCTTGCCCACCCACCAGCCGCGCAGCGCCTCCAACAGGTCTTCAGGCGTCAGGTCGGCATGAAAGCCGATGAAGGGACGATCTTCATCGGGGACGGGCTTCGCGGCGTCGACGCGCAGCACCGCCATCGTGGCGGCGCCCGTTGTCGTCGGCAGGAGGTCATGGAGCGCTACGGCGGAACGAGCCTGGAGTCGTCGTGCCACGTCCGTGGAGATGACGGGCTTGCCGGCGTGGGGGCCGACGTCAGGGAGCAGGCCGGCCGCCGCGATCCTCCGGAGAGCGTCGTACGAAAGGTCGAAGCGCTCGGCGGCTTGCCGCAGGGTGATGAGGCTCATGTGCTCGCCAGGTCGTTTCTCGGCTCGTCGCGCTCAGACCGTCGAAGTTGATCAGGTGGACGTGGCGGTTGTCCAGAGGGGCCCGGCGGGATCGCGGTGGCTCAGGACTGCCGGGGGGAGCGGATCAGCAGAGTGGCCAGCGCCTCGTCCGGGCCGACGGTGCCGTAGACGTGGGGGACGTCGGCCTGCCAGGAGATGTGCTCGCCCGGCGCGGCCACCAGAGGGGCGTCGGCAGGGCCGGCGCGCAGCACGCCCGCGTACACCGTGACGTGTTCGGTCACGCCGGGGGCGTGGGGCGGCGAGTGTTGCACGACGCCGGGCCGGACGCGCATGCGCAGCAGCTCGAACGTCGCGGTCGGCTCCTCGAAGACCTCCAGCAGCGTCGCCGTCACGGCGGACCCCGGCACGCGGACGGCCTCCGCGGCCGGTGCGCCGGCCTCCAGGACGAGGGCCGTCAACGGCACGCCCAAGGCTCCTGCCACCGCGTAGGCGCTCCGGCCGCTTTCCCCAGGGCGAGGTCCCAGAGACGGACCTCGCCGTCCTTGCCTCCGGCGAGCGCCACCGCCCGGCCGTCCACCTGGGTCGCGGCCACGGCGGTGACGGCGCCGGTGTGGTGCGTGAAGCGGCCGGCACACCTGATCGCCGGTCTCCAGATCCCACGCCCGTACGGTGCCGTCGTCACCACCGCTGACCACGACGGGCCGGCCGTCCAGCACGGACATCGCCAGCGCCCGCACCGCGTTCGTGTGACCGGTCCATGGGGCGCCGATCAGCTCACCGGTGGACAGATCCCAGACCCGTACGGTGTTGTCGCCGCTCCCGGTGACCGCCACGGGACGGCCGTCGAGGACCGTGGTCACCACCGACGACACATAAGTGGTGTGGCCGTCCGCGGAGCCCAGCGGCGGGCATGACTTCATGCCCGTCGGCAGCAGGCTGGTCCACCTCTGCCGGACACGCCAGGCAGCAGGACGACTGATCGATGGCTCATGGCGGGGCAGGGACGACATGCCGCGCATCTTAGGTGCCTATAACGGGACACGTCCCGAAAACCTGGGGCATGCCGCCGGTGTGCGGGAAGACGATTCCGGCCTGCGGCGAAGGATGGGTGATCGAGACCGCAGACCCAGAAGGCAGACCGCATGCCGGAGACAAGAACGTGAGCGCCGAAGCGAGCGAGCAGGTGACCGACGCCGAGCTCGTCGCCCGGTACCGGCGCGACCCCCACCTGTTCACCGCCGTCCACGACCGCTACTACCGCGACATCTACCTGTACGTCGCGGGCCGCCTGGACACGCAGATCGCCGAGGACCTCGCCGCCGAGACGTTCCTGCTGGCCTTCGACCGGCGCGACCGGTACGACCCGGAACGCGGAGACCTCCGGCCCTGGCTGTTCGGCATCGCCACCAATCTGATCGCCAGGCACCGCCGCAAGGAGACCCGCCACTACAAGGCGCTGGCCAAGCTGGGGCCCGAGCCCGTCGTGGAAGGCCACGAGGACCGGGTCGTCACCTCGGTCGCCGCCGAGCGCCTGCAGCCGCAGCTGGCCAGGGCGCTGGCCGCCCTGTCCGGCGGCGAACGCGACGTGCTGCTGCTCGTGGCCCTGGGCCAGCTCAGTTATGACGAAGTGGCTCAGGCGCTCGGCATCGCCGTCGGCACCGTGGGCTCCCGGCTGAGCCGGGCCCGCAGCAAGATCCTCGCCCTCATCGACAAGGAGAACGCCCGTGAATGACCTGGACGCCGTCGCGACCCTTCTCGCCAAGCCCGAACCGTCCGCCGAGGCGGTCGCCCGCAGCAGGAGGCGCCTCCAGGACAGGATGACGCGGGGCCGCGCCCGCCGGCGCCTGCCGGTGCTGGGCATGGCGGTGGCCGCCGCGGTGACCGCCGCCGTGATCGTCACCAGTGTGTTCCAGCCCGCCACAGCGCCGGTCTCGGGCAGGGACGTCCTGCTCATGGCGGCGGCCAGCGCCGAGCACACCCTCCAGGGCAGGGGGACTTATTGGCACATCACCCGTACGTGGCAGGTCCCGGACGGGACCAATGTCCAGGAGAGCTGGACCGCCCGCGACGGCCGGCGCTGGTCCAGGAACGAGTCGTCCGCCACGCCCGATTCCGCCGTCGAGGACCCGGCACCGTTCAGGCTGATGGGCGCCGAGATCGGGTTCGAGGAGCTCGAAGGGCTTCCGACGGAACCGGAGAAGCTGAAGGAGCGCATCGCCGGGCTGCCCCGCCATGACAGCGCCATGCTTCTCGCCGACCGGGAAGGCGAGCTCGTCTCTCCGCTGATCACCCTGATCACGGAGCTGCCGACGCCCGCCCAGGTCCGTTCGGCGGCATTCGAGGCCCTCGCCGCGACGCCCGGGGTCAGGAACGCGGGGCCGGCCGAGGGCGGGCAGGAACTGCTGATCCCGCTCTCCGGGGAGATGGAGATCAGAATGGTCGTCGATCCTGAGACCGCCCGGGTGGCGCGCGCCAACATCCTGCTGACCGCCGAAGGAGGCGCGGCGCTCAGCAACTCGTACATCTCGGTGACCACCGAGTGGACGGACGAGCTCCCGCGCTGATTCCGCCGTAGCCGGTTCGCGGGCCGGCGTTCAGGTGCGGTCGAAGGTCTGGACGGTGATCAGGCAGGCGAACGCCGCAACGCGAGCGCGGTCCGTACGAGGTGCAGGTTCAGCCACCGCCGGCGGCTCTCCTCCCAGTCGGCGGGCAGGAGGTCGGGGTCCCAGGCGTCCGCCAGCCGGTTGAGGGGCTCCAGGCCCGCCAGGGTGAGGGCCACGGTGATGATCACCAGGATCAGGGCGGCCGCGGTGAGGCCGAAGGCGAACCATCCGCGGCGCCACGACAGGGCGGCCGCGACGACCAGCGCCACGATGCCGGCCAGCAGCAGCGGCGGCATGGCCCGGCCGTAGTCGACGTTGAGCGCCTGCCAGTGCCGGACGTACGCGGGCCCTGGCAGGCGAGCCACGGACGGGGCGAGCACGACGAAGACGACGCCGCCCGTGTACAGGCCGATCAGCAGCAGCGCGACCATCCTGGACGCGGTCAGCAGCGACGACACCGGCACCTCCAAGATTTGACTAGAAGCAGACAATTTCATTAGAAGTACCTCTAGTCAATACACTTCTGGAATCATGGCCGGCGATGACCGAGCAGAAGAAGCGCCGCCCCTACTCCAGCGCTCTACGGCAGGAGCAGGCCGAGGCCACGCGGCAGAGGATCGCGGGGGCTGCGCGGGAGCTGATGATCAGGAAGGGCTACGCGGACACGACGATGGCCGAGGTCGCCCGTGAGGCGGGGGTGGCGCTCCAGACGCTGTACACGTCCGCCCCGGGAGGCAAGCCCGCCCTGGCCAAGCTCGTCTACGACATCACGCTGGCCGGCGACGCCCGGCCCCTGCCGCAGAGCGACCGCCCCGAGGTGCAGGCGATCATCGACGAACCCGACCCCGCACGCAAGCTGGCCCGGTACGCCGCCATGGCCACCGGGATCCTCCGGCGCATCCAGCCCGTGCACCGCGTCCTGCGCGCGGCCGCCGCGGCCTCCCCGGCCGACGCGGGGCTCCAGGAGGTCCTGGCCGACATCGAACGCGAGCGGCTGAAGGGCAGCCGCGGACCGGCCCACCACCTGCACGCGCTCGGAGCCCTGCGGCCGGGCCTCACTCCTGACAGGGCGGCCGAGCAGATCTACGTGCTCACCTCGACGGAGAACTTCGAGAAGCTGACCGAGGTCTGCGGGTGGACCGAGGCCGAGTACGAGGAGTGGCTCGTCGGGATCCTCGCGGCCACCCTCCTCCAGGGTTGACGCCGCCAGCGGTCATTGGGGAGGATCGGCCTTCGACGATCATCCAGAGGATCTGAGGGGCCTGGCCCTGTGACGGTCCGGCAACCTGCCCAGCTCGGGCAAGGTGCCAACGCCAGGAACGATGAGGAAGGTCTGATGAGCATCCAACTCGATGTTCTCGTGCTCGCCGGTTCCTCGGTACGGCTGGAGCCGTTGACCATGGAACACGCGGCCGGCCTGGCGGAGGCCGCCGAGGAGGACAGGGCGTCCTACGGATTCACGCTGGTTCCCAGGGGCCCCGGGATGCGGGGATACGTCGCGACGCAGCTGGCCAGGCGCGGGCTGACGCCGTTCGCCTGGTCGATGTCCTGGGCGCCCGGCGAGGAGGGGATGCTGCGGGACTCGGCGATGTTCGCGGTGGTCTCGTCCGAGTGGCCGGCCGTCCGGCAGACCCTCATGACCCGGCTGGCCTCGGCGTCGGTGCCTGGCTCGGGCCGAAGCGGTGGCGGTACTGCAGGGGGGTGAGGCCCACAAGGGCTTCCGTCATGGTCAGACGAATAACGCGCTCCTGCTCCGGTATGAGGGCGGCCCAGCCTATTGCGGACGGGTCACCGGGACCACGGTGAGCAGGTGGTCAAGCCCTTTGAAGTCCTTGGGATTGCAGGTGTACAGAGGGAGCCGGTTCGCGATCGCGACACAGGCGATCATGAGATCCGCGGTGCGGGGACGTGGTCTGCGTCCTGAGGCGATGACGGCCGTCCACAGCTGACCGTACTCGCGAGCTGCGGTGTCGTCGAAGGGGAGCGGGTCGAATTCGGCTTCGGCGGTCTGCAGGATCTTCATACGCTGGGCGAGTTCCTGTGGCTCTGTCGCCGTCAGGACGCCGACCGAGAGCTCCGCGGTGGTGATGGCGCTGATCATCATCTCATCGGGGAGCTCATCGGGATCTATGCCGGCGCGCAGGATGAGGATGTTGGTGTCGAGCAGCCCCAGAGGGTGGGTCATCCCTCGTCCTCGGCGGGTTCGCGTCTGCCGTACGCGCGATCGTACGGGTCGTAGAGATCGTCATTGACGTGAAGGTCCATGTCCGCGCGATATTTGCGGTCGTCCAGCCGCGGCATGCCACGCGACACGGCGGCGAACTCCGCACGCGACACAGCCCGGCGCCGACGACGGAGAGGGACCAGATCACCGATGTGATGACCATTACGGGTGACGGCATACCGCTCCCCCCGTTCCAGGCCGTCCATGATCTCGGCCGAGCGATTACGCAGGTCGCGTTGAGAGATCTCGTGCGAGTGGTCAGGCTCAGGAGTGCTCACATCCCAAGTCTACGCCCTCGTGCCATCCGGTGCTACTAGGTAGCACTCATCCTGCCGGCTCCTGGGCCGAAGCGGTGGCGGTACTGCAGGGGGGTGAGGCCGATCCTGCGGCGCATCAGCGCACGCAGGTTCGCGGCCGTGCCCAGGCCGCTGTGCCGGGCGACCGTCTCGAAGCGGGACTCGCCCCGTTCGATCAGCCGGCATGCCAGGGCGAGACGTTCCCCCGTCAGCCATACCAGCGGGGTGGTGCCCAGTTGCGCCTGGAAGCGGCGGTGCAGGGTGGCCGCGCTGACCGAGGCGCGTGCCGCGAGGTCGGACACCGTGAGCGGGGCGTCCAGGTGCTCCTGGGCCCAGGCGAGTACGGGCGCCAGGGACTCGTCGGGCACCTCGGGCACGGGCCGCTCCACGAACTGCCGTTGCCCGCCGTCGCGGTGGGCGGCGAAGACCAGCCGCCGGCTCACCGAGTTGGCGACCTCCGCGCCGTGGTCGCGGCGGACGATGTGCAGGCCGAGGTCGAGCGCGGCCGCGCTGCCCGCGGCGGTGAGGATGTCGCCGTCGTCCACGAACAGCACGTCCGTCTCCAGCCGTACGGAAGGGAAGCGGGCCCGGAAGGAGTCCGCCCACTGCCAGTGCGCGGTGGCCCGGCGTCCGTCGAGCACCCCGGCCTCGGCCAGGGTGAAGGCGCCGCTGCAGAAGCCGACCAAGCGACCGCCACGACGCGATCCCCGGCCACGTCGACGCGACGACGGGGCACCCGCTCGGCTCCTAGGGCGTGCCCTGGGGCCCCTGCGCGAGCGACATGCTGTTGCCGTCCGGGTCGAGGATCTCGACGTGGCGCACCCCGTTGGAGTAGGTCTCCACCGGTTCGTGCTCGATGCCGTGCGCGGTACAGGTCCACGGGAGCGCTCCTCCGGAGTTCGGTCGTCTCAGGAGGGAGACCACGGCCGCGCGCCGGAGTCATCGGTCCCGCCGAGAGCGTCGACGAACGCCTCGGCCTCCGCCCGGCTCATGTCCTCGGTGGTCCGTACGAGGAAGACGGCCTGCTTGCGGCTGCCGGCCGCGAGCAGCGCCCGGACCTGGTCGGAGAGGTCGCCCTGGTCGAAGACCGGGAACCCCGGCAGGACCTCGCCCGCCCGCAGCACGTTCGCGACTTCCATCGCCGTGCGCCGCGACACCTGGGACTCCTTGCGGATCAGCCGCACGGCGTCGTGGAACCTGCCCGCCCCGATGAGGTCGTGCGCGCGCACCTGCACGTCGACAGGGGTGATGTGGTCCAGGTCGATGTGGATCCGCACCACCTTGCGCCGTGCCGCCCACCTGCTGACGCCGGTCCCGATGATCATCAGTAGCAGGACGAGGAGTAACGACTCCGTCGTGTCCAAGCCGAACATGCGGCGATCGTAACGACGGGCACCGACATTCGAGGCGCGGGCAGGTCAGCGGAGGGCGGCGCGGGAGCGGGCGACCTGGGCGCGGGCCCGGGCGGACCAGACGGGCTCGTTGAGCGGGTCGAGC
This sequence comes from Nonomuraea coxensis DSM 45129, assembly GCF_019397265.1. Classification (NCBI taxonomy): domain Bacteria; kingdom Bacillati; phylum Actinomycetota; class Actinomycetes; order Streptosporangiales; family Streptosporangiaceae; genus Nonomuraea; species Nonomuraea coxensis. Next base: position 55,483 of record NZ_CP068985.1, on the reverse strand, counting down.
TGGTCGAGGCAGGCGGTGAAGTGGGCCAGCGCCACCCGTTCGTCGCCCCGCCACCGGCTGATCTCCCCCAGCGTGTACGAGATCAGCGCCCGCCCCCGCGTGTCCCCCGCGGTCATGAACATCTTGGCGCAGCCGGCGAGCAGGCCGATGGCGGTGTCGTGGCGGCCGAGCGCGGCCTCGGCCTGGGCAAGCCGGTGCAGCGCCAGCCGTTCGCCGGTCTCCCAGCGCAGCTCGCGGCAGAGGGCCAGGCTGGTCCGGTAGTGGCCGGTCGCCTCCTCGACGCGGCCCGTCTCGTAGCAGGCGATGCCGAGGGCGCGCAGGACACGGGCCCGGTGGAGGGCGCTGTCGCCGTCGAGGCGGGCGAGGGCGCGGCGGCAGGTGGCCCCGGCGGCGTCGTGGCGGCCGAGGTAGAACTGGATCCCGGCGATCTCGGTCCACGCGCTCAGCAGGCCGTGCCCGTCGCCCAGCGCCTCGAACCGCTCGGCGGCCAGGGTGGCGGCGGCGAGCGCGGAGCCCAGGTCGTGCTCCAGGGTGGCGGCGACCCCGAGCAGCGCGTACGCGGCCGCGTGCCGGTCCCCCGCCCGCGAGCTGCGGCCGAGCAGGAGGCGGAACTCGTCCGCGACCGTGCCGGCGCGCCGGCGGTCGACCTCGGCGTCGGCGCGGGCCAGCCGCAGTCGCGTCTCGGTGCCGGTGTCGCCCGCCGCGGCGGCGGCGCCGGCGACCGTGCCCAGCATCCGTACGGCGTCGTCGTGGAAGCCGCGGACGACGAGGAACGGCGCCAGCGCGTACGCGAGGCCGGCCGCCTCCCGTACGAGCCCGGCGTGGGCGGCGGCCTCGGCCACGGCGACGAGCACGCCACGCTCCGCCGCCAGCCAGGCGCCGCCTTCGGGGCAGGGCGGCGTCCTGGTCGGGGTGTCCGGCGGCGGCGGGGCGAAGGCGAGGGGGAGTTCGCGGGCGGCGCCGGCGGCCCGGTCGCGGGCCTCGGCGGCGAGCCTGCGCAGCGCCGCCGTCCCGGGTTCCCCGCTCTCCTCGGCGCGGAACAGCTCGGCGGCGAAGCCGCGCAACAGGTCGTGCATGCGGTAGCGGGGCTGGGCCGCGGCGTCGGCGGCGCCGGCGGTGATCAGGCCGGCGAGGGTCAGCTCCTCCAGGGGGCCGTCCACGTCGTACGCGCTCGCGCCCGCCAGCGCCGCCACCGTCCAGGCCGCCACGCCGTCGGCGGCCACCGACCCGAGCAGCCGGAACGCGCGCCGCGCGGGCGGCGACAGCGTCGCGTAGCTCGCCTCGAACGTGGCGCGGACGTCCAGGTGGCCCGCGCGCAGCTCGTTCAGCGCCGAGGCGTCCGCGAGCCGGCGTGCCAGCTCGGCGAGGGGCCAGGCCGGGCGGGTGGCGAGACGCGCCCCGGCGATGCGCAGCGCGAGCGGCAGCCGTCCGCAGGCGTCGAGGATCGCCTCCGCCGACTCCGGGTCGCTCGCCACCCGGTCCGCCCCGGCGACGCCCGCGAGCAGGGCGCGGGCGCCGGCGGGCGTGGGCACGTCGAGCGCGTACGTGACCGCGCCCGGCAGCGCGGGCAGCGGCCCTCGGGAGGTGAGGAGGACGGCCGAGCCCGGCGTTCCCGGGATCAGCGGCTGCACCTGGGCCTCGCCGGCCGCGTCGTCCAGCAGCACGAGCACGGCGCGGTCGGCGAGCACGGCCCGGTACGTCGCGGCCCGCTCCTCGACGGAGGAGGGCAGGCCGGCGGCGTCCACGCCGAGCGCCCGCAGCAGCTCCGCGAGCAGGTCGGACGGGTCGCGGGGCGCGGCCGACGCGCCGTGCAGGCGGAGGAAGAGCTGGCCGTCGGGATACCGTTCCCTGGCCAGGTGCGCGACGTGCACCGCCAGCGTGGTCTTCCCGACGCCGGGAGGCCCCGACACCGCCACGATCACCGGCGCGACACCGGCCGCCGCACCGCCCCTCGCGCCGTTCGACGGGCGGCCCGCCGCCCTGGCCGCCGCGCCGGTGGCGTCCAGGGCGGCGGTCAGGGCGTCGGTCTCGCGCTCGCGCCCGGCCAGGTCGGCGATGTCGGCCGGCAGCAGGCAGATCCCCGTCCACGCCGGCTCCCGTACCGTCTCCAGCTCGGGGGCGGGGACGGGAGCGTCGTCGAGGACCGCCGCGTGCAGGTCGCGTAACTCCTGGCCGGGCTCCAGGGCCAGCTCGGCGACGAGGACCGAACGGGCCCGTCGGTACGCCTCCAGCGCCTCGGCGCGCCTGCCCGCCCGGTGCAGCGCCAGCATGAGCCGGTGCCACAGGCGTTCGTTGAGCGGCGCGGCCTCCACCAGGGGGGTCAGTTCGCCGACGAGCTCGTCGTACAGTCTGAGCCGCAGGCGCACGTCGATCCAGCCCAGCCGGGCGCTCTCCCGGTGTTCCTCCAGCTCGGTGATGCGCGCCTGCACGGTGGCGGCCAGCGTCACGTCCTCGGCGGGCCGGCCGCGCCACAGTGCCAGCGCCCGCGCGAACAGCCGGTTCGCCGTGGCGGGCTCCCCGCGCGCCGCCTCCAGCCTGGCCTCACGTACGGCCTCCTCGAAGGCGAGCGCGTCGAGCCGGTCGGGGCCGAGGCACAGGCGGTAGCCGTGCGGCACGGTCTCGATCTCGACCGCCGCGCGCCGCAACGCGGTGAGGTACGTCTGCAGGTTCGGCAGCGCGGACCTGGGCGGGTCGTCCCACACCGAGGTGATCAGCCGGTCCCTGGTGAGGACGGTGTTGGGGTGGAGCAGGAAGACGCCGAGCACCGCGCGCGCCTTGGCGGGCAGCCGGACCGGCCGCCGCGCGTCGGTGACCTGGACGGGCCCGAGGATCGCGAACTCCACCTGCGTCTCCCGGCACGATCAGCGGTTCTGTCGTTCTATGGCGACCATATGCGGTTTGTGTGGGCCGGTGGAGGAGGTTGATCGGGAAACGACGCGAAGGAGGTGGACGCGGTGAAGATCGAGATCCGCAAGGTCGAGGCCGTCAAGGCGACCCAGTACATGACCTGAGGCACGTCCTCGCAGCCGGGCCGGGAGGCGGTCCCCCCGCCTCCCGGCCCGGCACCGGCCCGACCAGTCCCCGGCCCGACCAGTCCCGGCCCGACGAACGATGCGGATGAGCGCGATGCAGGTGATGTTGAAGGAGTGCGCCTGGGAGCCCCTCGGCGACGAGCTGGTGGTGGTCCACGACCCGCGCGAGGCGTACACGCTGGCCGATCCCGACGGCCGGATCGCGGCGCTCCTCGACGAGCTGGCGCGGGGGCCGGCCACGGCGGAGGAGCTGAGCGCGCGGCTCATCGCGCGGGGCGTCGCCGTCACGGGGGACGACGTCCGCGACGGGCTCGCCGGGCTCGACTCGCTCGGCCTGGTCGAGAACGCCGCCGAACGCCTCCTGGGCGACCCGGACGCCGACGAGCGGCATTTCTCCAATCTGACGTTCTTCGGGGCCTTCGCCAGGTTGGGCACGTCGCGGGCGGAGTTCGTGCGGCGGCTGCGGGACTCGCACGTCCTCGTGCTCGGCGCGGGCGGCGGCGGCTCGGCCCTGGTGCAGTGCCTCGCGGGGCTCGGCGTCGGCGCGCTGACGCTGGTGGACCGCGACGACATCGCGCCGCGCAACTTCGCCCGCCAGTTCCTCTACCGGCACGCCGACGTCGGCCGGTCGAAGGTGGACCGCGCCGCCGAATGGGTGCGCGAGTACGACCCCCGCATCGAGGTACGCGCCGTGGACCGGTGGATCTCCGGCCCGGACGACCTCAAGGACCTGACCGACGACGTCCACGTGATCGCGGGCGGCCTCGACGGCGCGCCCGACGCGAACCTGTGGGTGAACGAGGCGGCGCTGCGCGCGGGCGTCCCCCTGGTCGCCGGTGGGATGACCCGTACCCAGCTCATCTACTTCTCCGTGGACCCGGGCCGGAGCGCCTGCCTGCTCTGCGACGAGTCCGACCTGCCCCCGCCCGACGGGCGCACGAGCGCGGCGGTCGCGCAGCGGCTCAGCCGCGGGCTGCGTCTCGCGAACGGCCTCACCGGGCCGATGGCGATGCAGGTGGGGTCGCTGGTCGCCTACGAGGTCATGCGCTACCTGACCGGCGTCGAGCCGCCGCGCGCGGCCGGGTCCCGGGTCGTGCTCGACCTGCTGAACGGGCTCGTCCCCGTGTGGCAGCCGTTCCCCCGCGACCCGGACTGCCCGGCGTGCGCGCTGGCCAGGCGGTGACCCGCATGACCGGCGGGGTCCGGCTGCGCCCGCTCACCGTGGTCGAGGAGGGCGACGAGGCCCTGGTCGGCGACCCCGCCACCGGCACCTTCGTCTCCATGCCCGCCGTGGGCGGAGTGGTGATCTCGGCGCTGCTGCGCGGCGCGAGCGAGGAGGAGGCCGCCGCCGAGGCGGAGGCGTTCGCGGGCGAGCCGGTGGACCTGCCGTCGTTCGTGGCGGCCCTCGCCGAGCTGGGCTTCCTCGACGACCGGCCGGACGGCGACCGACCGGACGGCGACCGCCCCGGCGACGACCGGCCCGGTGACGACCGCCCCGGCGGCGACCGGCCGGACGTGGAACGCCAGGCCGTGCGCACCGCGCCGATCCAGATGCGGCGCTGGATGGCGGGGGTGAGCCGGCGCGTGGCCCGCCCCTTCTTCGGGCGGGCCGCCTGGGCCTGCTACCTCGCCCTCGCCCTGTTCTGCCTGGCCGTCTTCGTCGCCGCGCCGTCGCTGTTCCCGAGCCCGGCACAGGACGCGTTCCTGTTCGACGACGTGGGGCTGAGCGTGCTGCTGCTCATGCCGTTCGTCCTGGTCTCGACCGCGCTGCACGAGGGCGGGCACTGGCTGGCCGCCCGCGCGATCGGCCTCCGGTCCCGGTTCGGGGTGGACCGGCGGATGATGCTGCTCGTCCTGGAGACCGACCTCTCCCAGCTCTGGACGGTGCCGCGCCGCCTCCGCTACGGGCCGCTGCTCGGCGGGATCGCGGTGGACGTGGTCGTGCTCAGCCTGCTGCTGGCCGCCCGGCTGCTGATCAGGCAGGGGGTGTGGTCGCCGGCTCCCGCCGTGGACGCGACGCTCGCGGTGTGGGTGTTCGTGAAGCTGGCGGGCCTGCTGTGGCAGTGCATGGTGTTCCTGCGTACCGACCTGTACGCGGTGCTGGTCAACGCCCTCGGCTGCCGCGACCTGTGGCGGGTCAAAACCCTGATGCTGCGGCAGGCGTTCGGCCGGCTCACCCCGGCCCAGAAGGCGGAGCTGGTCGCGGCCGGGCCCGCCGACGTACGGGCCGGGCGGTGGTTCCGGTGGGTGTGGCTGGCCGGGTTCGCCGGGGTGCTGGCCTGGTTCGTCTTCTTCGTGCTCCCGGTCGTGGTCGCCGCGCTGGCGTGGACGGCGGACCGGCTCGTGCTCGGGCCGTTCGAGCCGCGCTTCTGGTACGCGCTGCTGTGCGCCGCCCTGCTGCTCGGGCCGTACGTGCTGGCCCTCTTCCTGGCGGTACGGGAGCACGTGCGGCGCTAGGCGATCACCGGGGGTTGAGCAGTTCCGTGACGCGGAGGAACCCGTCGTCGCCGTGGCCGCGCCCGATGACGCGGCGCGCCAGCCCTTCCGCCGCGCGCATCACGCCCGCCTCGATGCCGTGGGCCTCGGAGGTGTGGACGATGTGGGCCATCGACGACACCGCCGAGGTGATCGGGTTCCCCTCGCCGGAGTACGTCCCGCTGTCCACGTCCGCCGCGCCCTCCTCGAAGAGCGGCGGCAGGATCGCGCCGATCCCCTTGGCGAACGGCGCCAGCTCCCGCGCGCTGATCCCCTCGGCCCTGGCCACCGCCAGCGCGTGCGCGTACCCCGCCATCGCGGTCCAGAACAGGTCGAGCAGGGCGATGTCGTACGCGGCCGCCCTGCCGATGTCCGCGCCGACGTGGGTGTGGGTGCCGCCCAGGGCGTCCAGCGTCGGCCGGTGCTCGCGGTAGAGCTCCTCGGGCCCGCTGTGGAGGAACACCCCGGCGGGGGTGCCGATGGTCGGGGTCGGCGTCATGATGGCGCCGTCCAGGTATCCGACGCCGTGCGCGCCCGCCCAGGCCGCGCTCTCCCGTGCCCGGTCCGGGGTGTCGGCGGTCAGGTTCACGAGGGTGCGTCCCTTGAGCGCGCCGGTCACCTCGTCGCGGCGGACGACGGCGTCCACCGCGTCGTAGTTCACGACGCAGACCACGGTCAGCGGGCTCGCGGCGACCGCCTCCTCGGGCGAGCGGGCGCCGGTCGCGCCCCGCTCGACCAGCTCCCGCTCTTTGCCCGGCGTACGGTTCCAGACGGTCGTCCGCACGCCGGCGGCCAGGAAGGCGCCCGCCAGGGCCCGGCCCATCGGGCCCAGACCGAGCACGGTGACGGCAGACTGGTGGGTGTTCGAGGACATGCCTCAGCTCCTCAGAAGTAGCGATAGATGATGAAAAAAGGGGACGACGATGACGCGCAGCCGTGCCCGGGACCCGAACGTGTGCGGGGTGACCGCCGCGATCGCCGTGATCGACGGCAAGTGGAAGACGATGCTGCTCTGGCTGCTCGAATCGGCTCCGCAGCGCCCCGGCGAGCTACGCCGGCGGCTGCCGGGGCTCACGGAGAAGGTGCTGACTCAGACGCTGCGCGAGATGGAGGCCGACGGGCTGGTCCACCGGGAGGTGCACGACGTGCGGCCGCTGAAGACGGTCTACTCCCTGACCTCGTTCGGCCGCGAGCTCTCCGAGGCCCTCGCGCCGCTCTCCGACTGGGGCCACCGCCGCCTGGAGAAGCTGGCCGAGCCCCGACCCGTCACCTGAACCACTCCCGGCCCCCGCTTCACCTGGTCGTACGGACCCCTCCGGCCCGCACGACCAAGCTTCGCGCCGTACGAACCCCGCCGACAAGTACCCACAAAAAGGTGGCTATCGAGCGTCCAACTCTAGGCGCCCATCCCGTCTCACCCCCGCTCAAGCGTGAGCAGCGGCTCGGCGAACACGGGGGCCGGGGCGTCGGGGTCCTCGGCGACGGTCCGTTCGAGGCTGCGGAAGCCGGCCTCCTGCTCGTCGGGCGTGAGGTGGGCGAAGAACGACAGGGTGCGCAGGCGGAGCCGGTCGAGCAGGTCCCGGCGGGTGCCTGAGGACGGTTCGGTGACCGTGGTGAAGTCGGTGACGCGCCAGCCGGCCGTGGTGAACATGGCGATGGCCTCGTGCAACGGCTGGAAGAGGGTGGACTCGACCTCATGGGCGCGGGGGAAGTGGTCCAGCCACCACGGCCGGGGGTGGTGGTCGCTGAAGTTCGCGCGCAGCAGGAGCCGGCCGCCGGGGCGGAGCGCCCTGGCCAGCTCGTGGACGGCTCGCGGCTTGTTCTCCACGTGGTGCCAGGACAGGAACATGAGCGCGTAGTCGGCGCTCGCGGACGGCACCGGCAGGTGCTCGGCCGAGCCCTCCAGGTAGCGCACGCCGGGGTGCGGGGGCTGAGCCTCGGCCACCTCGCGCATGCGGACCGACGGCTCGACGCCGGTGACCGGGCCGAACGCGTCCGCCAGCGCGGGGGTGAAGCGGCCGGTCCCCGAGCCGACGTCCAGCCCGGTCAGGGGACGGCGGCCGGGCAGCACCGCCGCGAAGGCGTCGATCCAAACCTGGAGCTGCCGCTCGGTGAGCGCCCGGCCGCGCGCGTAGTTCTGGTGCTGCTCGGTGTCGTAGTCGACCCGTCTCATCGCGGCGCCGCCCCCGCTCGCTCAATGTATCGACCTGATACATCGCGACGATATGTCGGGCGACGTCATCCCGCAAGGGCGCGGCGGAGCACCTTGCCGGGACGCGCGCCGGTCGCGGCGGCGTCGAGGCGGAAGCCGTCGCCCGCCGCCCGCCTGTCGACCACGACCACCCCGTTGACCAGCACGAAGTCGATGCCGGTCGGCGCCGCGGGGGCGTCGAACGTCGCCCGTTCCCCCACGGTCGCCTCGTCGAACACCACCACGTCCGCCCACGCGCCGGCCCGCAGCACGCCGCGGTCGGTCAGCCCCATCAGCGACGCCGGCAGCGAGGTCATCTTCATGACCGCCGTCTCCAGCGGCAGCGCCCGCTTCTCCCGTACGTACTCGCCCAGCACCTTGGGGAAGGCCCCGTAGCTGCGCGGATGGCACGGGGCCAGCCACGGCTGGTTGAACCCGTCGGTGCAGACCGCCAGGTACGGCAGGGACAGGTAACGCCGGACGGCGTCGTCGCTCGTGCTCAGGTCGGTCCCCATGACGGCGTCGGGGCGCTCGTCGGGCAGCATCTCCAGGATGAGCTCGGCCTCCGCGTCCGGGCCGGGGGTGAGGCCGCGCGCGGTCAGGATGCCGGCCAGCGTCATGCCCTGCCACCGCCGCCCGCCGCCGTCGGTCCAGTCGAACACCACCACCAGGTCGCCGTCACCCCCGTGGTAGCGGACGATCCGGTCGACGATGCCTTCCTTGATCCGCCGCCGGCGGTGGGGGTCGGGCAGGTAGGTGTCGAGCAGGGTCGTCCGGCCGGCCGCCAGGTGCTCGCCGGGGATGAAGATGGAGGGGTTCCAGCCGAAGAACGTGTACGGGTACTGGTCGCCGGCCACGTCGATGCCGTCGGCGCGGGCCGCCTCGATCGCGCCGATCACCGCGTCCGTCTTCCACCAGTTGCACGCGCCGTCGGTCTTGAGATGGGAGAGCTGGACGCGCGCGCCGGAGTCACGGCCGATCCTGATGCCCTCCTCGACGGCGGCGAGCAGGTGGTCGCCCTCGCTGCGCATGTGGCTGGCGTAGAAGCCGCCGTGCTCGGCGACGACGGCGGCGCACGCGATCAGCTCCGCCGTACGGGACGACAGGCCGGGGATGTACTCGAGCCCGGTCGACATGCCGAACGCGCCGTCCGCCATCGCCTTGCCGAGCACGTCCCGCATGGCGTCGATCTGCTCGCCGGAGAGCTCTTCGGCGCCGGCCGGGACGCCGCAGGCGTCGCGTACGTACCCGTGCCCGGCGAGCGTGCCGAAATTGACCGCGGGAGGGGTCTGGTCCAGGCGGCCGAGAAGCTCGCCGGGCGCCATTTCCGCCATTCCGCAATTACCGGCGAGGACCGTGGTGATGCCCTGCATGAGGTAATTCTTGAACAGCAGGTGCCCGGGGTCACTGAACAGGTCGAGATCGGTGTGCGTGTGAATGTCGACGAATCCGGGGCACGCCACCCGCCCGCCCGCCTCGATGACGTCGGTGCCGGGTCCGATGAGCGCGGCAACCTCGGCACGGTCTCCGACCTGGCTGATCCTGCCCCTGGTGATCGCCAGCGCCGCCGCGCGCGGCCGCGCCGGGTCCATGGTGAGCACGGTGGCGTCCAGCACGACGACGTCCGCCGGGCCTGGGCGTGAATCAGGCATGCGATTTTCCGTTCCGAGGTGTCCGGGGGGTAATTGCAGGATTGTCGGCACGGCGGCGAAGCGCTGTCAAGAAAAGCGATGCGCCGGGCGCGCAAGTCGCATCGTGCGACGGGAAAATGACCGCTCGGCCAAGTACGCCGGCTCAGCGCGCCGGCAGCGACTCGGCGGGCACGCCGAGTTGCTCGGCCGTGAAGCGGGCGAGCAGGCCCCGCGCCGTCTCGGCCGACATGTCGCTGTAGCCGAGGGTGTTGCGCACGGCCAGGCTCTCGGCGATGGCGACGTACCGCTCGCACACCTCGGTGAGCGGCGCGACCGGCGTGAACGTGCCGTCCGCGACGCCCGCGGCGAACACCCCCATCACCGCGTCCGCCCACCGCCGCGACATGCGTACGCACTCGTCGAGAAAGGCCGGGTGCCGCCTGACCCGCGCCCACATCTCCAGCCACAGCAGGTATTCCTCGAAGGTGCCCTGGTCGCCGGGGATGCTGAGTTCGAGCAGGTGGCGCAGTTGGCCGATGGCGCTGGCGTTGCCGCCGAGCAGGCGCTGCAGGGTGAGGTGCAGCTGGTCGCCGGCCCAGCGGAAGGCGGCCAGCAGCGCCTCGTCCTTGCTCCTGAAGTAATAGTGGATGCTGGCGTTCGACACTCCCGCCTCGCGGGCGATGTCGGCGATGCGGGTCGCCTCGATGCCGTGCTGGGCCATGAGCCGGCAGGCGGCGACGCGGATGCGGTCCTCGGGGCTCCCGGGGTCGGGGGTCAGGCCGGGCCTGGTGAGTGCCTGCTCCTTCCAGCGGCCGGCCAGCTTGCGCAGCAGGCCGGCGTCGTCGCCGCCGGCCTGGAGCACGTCGTCGATGCGCCGCGTCATCCGCCAGGCGCGCCGGTAGTCGACGCCGAGCGCCCCGGCGACCCGGTTGGGGCGGGCCTTGCCGGGGGAGTCCAGCACCAGCACGACGGCGTCGAGCCAGGCCGCGAGCGGCACGGGGGAGCCGGCGAACGGCGTGGTCGAGGCCGGGTAGACGTGCGCGCCGCAGCTGTCGCAGGCGTACGCCCGCCGCCGCGAGACCCGGTGGAACGACCGGTCGGCCGCGCACCGGCGGCAGTGGGGCGTCCGGCCGTCGGGGGCGTGGACGGTGCTCCAGAGCAGCGCCAGCGCGGCCTCCTCCCGGTCGGCGGCCACCGCTTCCTTACTTGCTTCTGCAGGTATTTTCACACTTCCGGCTCTCTGTAAATACAAGGCAGAACGTTCCTTGACAAGCCATCGCGGCGAATGGAATTGTTTCCGGCACCAAAGATATACCTGCAGAAACATGGGAGAAACAAATGGCGGCGCCGTTTCGTGACGATCTCCGGAGCGCGCCTGTGGCCTGGACGAACGGCGATTCACCGGCGGCGGCCTTCATCACCGGGCTCACCTGGGAGCGGTTACCGCGCGAGGTGATCGACCGGGCCGTGATGTGCCTGATCGACACGCTCGCGGCCGTGCTCGCCGGCCGGGCGTCGAAGTCCGCGCTCGTGGCCGACGACCTCGCCCGCGCCTGGTGGCCCACCGGCCCGGCGACCTCGATCGTCAGCGGGAGCCCGTTGGCCACCGGCGGCGCCGCCTTCGCCAACGCGGTCGCGGCCAACGCCGTCGACATCGACGACTGCGGCATCTACACCTGGGGCCACCCCGGGGCCCAGGTCGTGCCGACCGCGCTCGCCCTGGCCGAGGAGCTGCGTCTCAGCGGGCGCGAGCTGATCACCGCGATCGTCGTCGGCTACGAGATCGCCTTCAGGGCCGGCCGCTGCGTCAACCACGAGCAGAGCGCCGTCCACTCGGCCGAACGCACCTACCGGGCCTGCGGCTCGTGGGGCGCGGTGGCCTGCGCCGCGATCGCCTGCCACGTCCACGGGCTGGACGAGACCACCACGCGGCACGCCCTCGGCATCGCCGAGTACGACTCCCCCGACCTGCCGATGATGCGCGCCATCGACACCCCCGGCATGGTCAAGCACGGCGTCGGCTTCGGCGCGCTCACCGGCCTGCTGGCGGCCGACCTCGCCCGGCGCGGCTTCACCGGGATCGAGCCCGGCCTCGACCTCGCGCGGTTCCGCCCGTACGTGGACGACCTGGGCGCCGACTACTACCTGCCGCGCGGCATCACCTGGAAGCGGTACTCCAGCTGCGCCTGGACCCACCCCGCCCTGCTCGCCGTCGAGAAGCTGCGCACCGAGCACCCTCTGCCGCCCCCCGACATCGCCCGCGTCGTCATCGAGACCTATCCCGACGCCGCCAGGCTCGGCACCCGGCTGCCGGAGACGACCGAGGAGGCCCAGTTCAACCTGGCCTGGCCGGTCGCGGCGCTGCTGGCCGACGGCCGGGTCGGACCGGACCAGATGGCGGACGCCCGCCTCGGCGCACCCGAGATCGCCGAGCTGTGCCGGCGGATCGAGGTGGTGGTGACCGACGACCTCACCCGCCGCTACTACCTCTCGGAGGTCAACGACCCGGAGGGCAGCGACTCCGCCGTGGTCACCGTCACGCTGACCGACGGCACCGTGCTGTCGTCGGGCCGGGTCGACCACATCCTCTACCCCGAGCCCGGCTGGACCCTGGACGAGATGCGGGACAAGTTCACCTGGCTGGCCTCCGGCCGGGTGACGCCCGAGTCGGTTCCCCGGCTGCTGGAAGCCCTGGCGGGCGTGGAATCCGCCGACGACAGCTCCGTCCTCGTACGGGACCTGGCGTCGTCCCTGACACCGGTTGGAGCCAACTGATGAGAGCACTTCGCCCGCGCGGCCGGTCGACGTTCCTGAGCGTGGTGGCGATGGTCGTCGCGCTCGGCGGCTGCGCCCTGGCCGCCGACCCGCCCGCCCCCGAGGTCGGCGGCAAGGAGAGCGCCGCCTCCGCATCCGCGCCCGTCGCGACGCCGGCGGCCGATCCCGCCCTGCACGACCTGCTGCCCGAGCGGATCAAGTCGGCCGGCGTCATCCGGGTGGCCAGCAACATCCCCTATCCGCCCTGGGAGATGTACACGACGGCGGGCGGTCAGCAGCCCACGGGCATCGACTACGACCTCTCCCAGGCCCTCGCCGCCAAGCTCGGTGTGAAGGCGTCCTTCGACCAGACGGCCTTCGACAGCATGATCCCCGCCCTCCTGGCCGGCAAGGCCGACATCGTCATGGCGGGCATCTTCGACACCCCGAAGCGGCGCGAGTCGCTGAGCTTCGTCGACTACGCCAAGGACGGCTACTCCCTGCTGGTCGTCAAGGGCAACCCCCAGGGACTCAAGGACGTCGCCGACCTGTCGGGCAAGACCGTCGCGGTGCAGAGCTCCACCTCCGAGGAAGCCGCGATGAGCAAGCTGAGCAAGCGGTTCGAGTCGGAGGGCAAGCCGGGCGTCACGGTCCTCGCGTTCCCCGGCGACAGCGAGGCGTTCCTGGCGATCAAGAGCGGCAAGGCGATGGCCCGCGTCCAGGCGACCTCCGCGGCCGCGTACGCCGCCAAGACCTTCGAGGGCGGCAACGCGTTCGAGCTGGTCGAGTCGCCCTCGATCACGGCCGAGTTCGGCGGCGGCATGGAGGGCATCGGCGTCCCCAAGGCGGACACCGAGCTGCGGACGGCGCTGCAGAAGGCGCTGCAGGCGCTGATGGACGACGGGACCTACCTGAAGATCCTCTCCACGTACGGCGTGCAGAACATCGCGCTGACCAAGGCGGAGATCGACCAGGGGACCGACTAGGGCACCCGCGAGAAGGAGAAGTGTCATGACCTCCTTGACATCCGCCGACGCCACCTCGGCCCTCGCCGGGCAGCGGCCGCCTCCCGTCGCCGTGGTGCCGGTCCGCCGGTACGGCCGCTGGGCGGCGGCGGCGCTGGTGGCGTACATCCTGTTCGCCCTCGGCTGGTCGTTGTGGCACAACCCCAACCTCGACCTCGCCTCGATCCGGCAGTACCTGTTCGCGCCCTCGATCCTGCACGGCCTCGTCGTCACCGTCGAGCTGACCCTCGTGGCCATGGTGATCGGCGTCGCCGGCGGCGTGCTGCTCGCGGTGATGCGACTGTCGGACAACCCGGTGCTGTCCGGCGTCGCGCAGGGCTACATCTGGTTCTTCCGCGGCACTCCCCTGCTGGTCCAGATCATCTTCTGGGGCTTCCTGGGCGCGCTCTACCCCAACCTCTTCCTCGGGATCCCGCTCACCGGCGTCGTGTTCGGCTCGGTGCCGACGAGCTCGGTCATCGGCGCGGCCACCGCGGCGGTGCTGGCGCTGGCCACGAACGAGGCCGCGTACTGCGCCGAGCTGGTCCGCGCGGCGATCATCTCGGTGGACGGCGGGCAGAGCGAGGCGGCCATGTCGCTCGGCATGTCCTCGAGGCGCAGGATGCGCTTCGTCATCCTGCCGCAGGCCATGCGGGTGCTGATCCCGACGCTTGGCAACGAGGCCATCTCGATGCTGAAGATGACCGCGCTGGTCTCGGTCATCTCCGGGCGGGACCTGATGACCAGCGTGCAGCAGATCTACCAGCAGAACCTCAAGATCATTCCGCTGCTGGTCGTGGCCTCGCTGTGGTACCTGCTGCTGACCTCGGTCCTCAGCGTCGGGCAGCACTACGTGGAGCGCTACTTCGGCCGCGGGTTCGGCGCGAAGCACTCGGCCGCCGCGGAACGGCGGGCCCGGCGGCGCGCGGCCGTCCGCGCCAAGGCCGAGCCCTCGCCCGGGCTCGTGCCGGACACCGCGCGGGAGACCGTGGACGACGGCGAGCCCGTCATCCGCGTGGAGCAGGCGTGGAAGTGGTTCGGCTCCACCGACGTGCTGCGGGGCGTGAACCTCACCGTCCGGCCCAGGCGGACGCTCGTCCTGCTCGGCCCGTCGGGCAGCGGCAAGTCCACCCTGCTGCGCTGCGTCAACGCCCTGGAACGCCTGGACTCCGGCCTGGTCGAGGTGGAGGGCAGCCGGGTCGGGCTGCGCGAGGCCGGCGGCCGGCTGCACGAGCTGACCGAGGCCGAGCTGTGCCGGCAGCGGGTCCGCATCGGCATGGTGTTCCAGCGGTTCAACCTGTTCCCGCACATGACCGCGCTGGAGAACGTCACCCTCGGTCCCCGGCGCGTGCTGGGCCTGTCCCGGGCGCAGGCCGAGGCGGAGGCCGAGCGGCTGCTGACCCGGGTCGGCCTGCGCGACAAGCTCGACTCCTACCCGTCGCAGCTGTCCGGCGGGCAGCAGCAGCGGGTGGCGATCGCGCGCGCCCTGGCGATGAAGCCGCACGTCATGCTGTTCGACGAGCCGACCTCGGCCCTCGATCCCGAGCTGGTGGGCGAGGTGCTCGACGTCATGAAGGACCTGGCCAGGCAGGGCATGACCATGATCGTGGCCACCCACGAGATCGGGTTCGCCAAGGAGGTCGCCGACACCGTCGCCATGCTCGACGGGGGCGTCGTCATCGAGTCGGGGCCGCCCGGGGAATGCCTGGTGGCGCCGAAGGAGGAGCGCACCAAGGCGTTCCTGTCGAAGGTCCTCGCGTGACCCCCCGCCCCTCATCACGTTTCCTGGAGGTCTGAGCAGTGCCCGAGGTCATCGTCGTCGGCGCCGGCGTCATGGGCGCGTCCACCGCGTTCCATCTGGCCGAACGCGGCGCGCGGTCCGTCACGGTCGTCGACGCCCGGCACGCCGGGGAGGGCATGAGCAGCCGCTCGTCGGCCCTCGTCCGGATGCACTACACGTTCGAGCAGGAGGTACGTCTCGCGGTCGACAGCCTCGCCTTCTTCCGCGAGTGGCCGGAGCGGGTCGGGCGGCCTCCCGTGCTCCGCGAGTGCGGGTTCGTCCGGATCGTCCAGCCCGGCGAGGCCGGCCTGCTCCGCGAGAACGTCGCGATGCAGTGCGCCTGCGGGGCCGAGGCCGAGGTGATCGGCGCGGCCGACGTGCTGGAGCTGGAGCCGCGCTGGCGGGTGGACGACGTGGTGGCGGCCGCGTACGAGCCGCGCGCCGGCTACGGCGACGGCGCGGTCGTGGCGGGCGACCTCCTGTCCCGCGCCCGGGAGCTGGGCGTCGCCTACCGGCCCAACACCCCCGTGCGCTCGCTGCTCACCGACGCCGGCGGCCGGGTGCGCGGGGTCCGCACCGACACCGGCGACCTCATGGCCGACCTGGTCGTCCTGGCCACCGGCGTGTGGACCCGCCCGCTGCTCCTGGCCGTGGGCGTGGACCTGCCCATCGAGTCCGAGTACCACGAGGTGGCGGTGCTGCGGGACGGACCCGGCGGGCCGGCGTCCAGGATCGCCTGCATCGACTCGGGGACCCGTACGTACTTCCGGCCGGAGGGCGGCGGGCTGCTGCTCGGCGACTTCGTCGGCCCGCGCGACGGGATCGACCCCGACGACTTCCCGCAGACGCCGGGCGAGGAGAGCGTGGTGGAGCTGGTCGGGCGGGCCGCGCGCCGCGTTCCCGCCCTCGCCGAGTCGGGCATCAGCCGCGGCGTGACCGGCGTGTACGACATGTCGCCCGACGCCCGGCCGATGCTGGGCCCGGTGGCCGGGATCGAGGGACTGATCGTGGCGGCCGGCTTCTCCGGCATGGGCTTCAAGATCTGCCCGGCGGTCGGCCGCGCCCTCGCCGAACTGGCCCTGGGCGAACCGCAGACCGTGGACGTCTCCGCCTTCACCCCCGACCGCTTCGCCCAAGGACGCCCGATCGATCCCCCGTACGGCTACGGCGACGACTGACGACCCCCGTCGGACGCCGATCCTGCTACACCCGGTCGCAGGCCTCGACGGCCCGCTTCAGCCGGCGTTCGATCTCCCGCGGGTGGCGGCCGAGCGACGACCTGGCCTCCGCCAGGGCCATGACGGCCTGGCCCATCGCCTCGCTCTGCCAGGCCGCCGGCGGCCGGGAGACGGAGAACAGGCGCTCGCAGAGGGCGGCGATCCGCGCGTACGGCGCCAGGGTCGCCGCCGGTTGGGCCTCGGGCGCGACCGGTCCCCCGTCCGGGGGGAACGCGCCGGCCTCGACGAGGTCATATAAGGGCGCGGACTCGTTCTCCAGCGACTCCTGGAACGCCAGCACCTGGTCCAGCATCTCCTCGTTGCCGTCGTCGCCGCGCAGCTTCTCGACGGTCGCGTCCACGACCTCGCGCAGGTCCTTGCGCAGCACCCGGCGGGACAGCAGGGCGACGGTGGCCTCCTCGCCGGCCCTGAGCTCGCGCTTGAGGTCGACGCACGCGCGGGCGGTCCTGATGAGGTCGCGGGCGTGGCCGCCGGACCAGGCGTGGCAGAACAGGACGAACACCGTGGAGAAGTCGCGGGCCCGCCGGGACAGCAGCGTCTGCGACTCCTTCATGGACAGCGGTCCGACGCCGATGATGGTGTCGAACGCCGAGTCGAAGACGTCCCGCACCGGCACCCCCCGCGCCGCGAAGCTGTGCATGGCGTCCGTGGAGACCGACAGGACGAAGTGCGCCTTGGCGACGTGGAACAGGTCCTTGAGCCCGTTGATCGCGTCGACGGCCTCGGCCGGGTTCGCCAGCTTGTCCAGCTCGTCGACGCAGATGACGACGGGCTTGTTGCTGAGCGCGAGCAGTTGGTCGATGAACTGCCGGAGCGCCTGGACCGACTCGGCGTGCGTGATCTCCCGCTCGGTCCTGGAGAGCTTGCCGCCGCCGTCGAAGCCGGTCCCGCCGATCTTGAGCGCGGTGCTCGCGCTCCTCTCGACCGTCGTGGACCAGCGCAGGAACTCCAGTTGTTGCAGGCAGAGCTCGCGGGTGGTCCGCGGCGGGACCGTCAGCTTCGTCCGGCTCTGGAAGAGGACCCAGCCCCGGCTGAGCATGAACCCGATGATCAGGGCGCCCAGGACGACCGCGGCGAAGCCAGTCCAGCCGAGGTCGAGCGCGTCGGGCACGGGACGGTTCTTGTCGTAGATCCACAGCGCGATCATGAAGAACAGCACCACGGACGCGAGCAGGGTCCGCAGCACCGCGCGGAGCGTCGGCGCCACCATGCGGTGGCGGATGAGGGCGGCCTCGCCGGGTTTGAGGCCGACCTGCGCCAGCTCGTTGTGGATGAGGCGGGTGAACTCCACGGCGGAGTACTGCACCGGCGCGCTGACCAGGGCGACGTGGAAGTCGAGGTTCTTGTCCAGCCGGAGCTGCCGCATCAGGGTCGTCTTGCCGGAGCCGCGCGCGCCGGCCAGGCCGATGGCGGAGGACTCGTGCTCGCCGATGAAGGTGCGGAGCCGTTCGTAGGTGCGGGAGGGGATGGTGTCCTGGAGGTGGAGCTCCACCAGCGCGGGAGCCTTGGACGTGCGCAGCGTGCCGCCCCAGCGCACCTCGTCGTCCTGCAGCTCGCTGATGACGAGCCGGATGAGGGCGCGCAGCGGCGCCAGCAGCGCCGTCCGCAGCTCGCGGGCGGCGCTCACGCCGCGCCGCCGGATCGCGGTCCAGCGCGCGACGAAGGCGACCGCTCCGAGCACGGCCAGGCCGGACGCGAACGTGACGTTGGCCGTGCGCGACGCGAAGGGCGTGCCGTCGCTCCACAGGGCGGCCCCGGCGACGAGGAGGACCGCCGCCAGGAGGGCGAGGGCGGCGACGACCCAGAAACGGCGCATCGCGCGGCTGGCCTCTTCGACCACCGCGATCTCCTCGCTCAGCAAGGTGGCGAGCTGACCGGATCTCAGCCGGACCTTGTCGAGTATCTCGCGATGGAGGCCCGCGTCGTACTCCATCTCGGCGTCGTTCTCCAGCAGTTCGCGTGCGACCTGCTCCAGCTCCTCGGAGGACAGCCGGTCGTTCTTGCCATCCATCTCCACCCCCACCGGCGTGATCGGTAACACCGATTTGGGTCACCACAAATGCAGATGCGAGCCGGAGGACAAAAGACGTTTCGTACGCCTTAAATTTTCTCCTCCAGAGACTTCTGACGCTAGACATAGCATGATAGAAGACTTTCTTGGATGATTACGGCATTACCCAGCCGGTTTTCAAGCCACGCCACCTCCAGGCAAACTATGGATTCGACTGGAGGCGGCAACAGGTTACGGGAGATCATGACCGCGTACGAAGATGGCCCTTGGGTCGGTCTCCGGCCTTTCGGCAGGCAGGACTACGCCAGGTTCTTCGGACGCGACGCCGAGAAGCGCGCGGTGGCCGAGCTCTGGACCAGGCATCGGCTGACCCTGCTGGTCGGCGACTCCGGCGTGGGGAAGACGTCCCTGCTGCATGCCGGGGCGGCTCCGTACGCGGTCGCGAGCGGGGCGCAGGTGGTGCCCGTAGGCGACCTCAGCTATCGCAGGTCCCTGCCCGCCCCTCTGATCACGGCCCGCGGCCGTCCCCTCTTCGCGCTCCTGTCCTCATGGCAGCCCGCGGAGGACCCCACCCGCAGCATCGGGCTGACGATCCAGGAGTTCTTCAAACGCAAGCTCGGCAAGGCGGGGCGCGGCACGCCGCTCCTGGTGGCCATCGACGGCGCCGAGCGGATGCTCCGTCGCCCGACCGCCGCCGAGCCGGAGCACCGCCGCCTGCGCGCGGAGCTGGAAGCCGCTCTGCGGGCGTTCCCGGACGTCCATCTGCTGCTCGCGATCCGGCCGGACGCCGTCGAAGCGGCGCTCGATCTCTGTGTGGCGCTCAACGAAACCCCTGCGCGGTACGACCTGTCGCCTCTCGACCGGCCGTCCGCGATCGACGCGCTCACTCGTCCCCTGCTCGGCACCCCTCTGCAGTTCGACCATCAAGTGGCGGAGCGGTTGGTCGACGTCCTGAAGGTCGAGCACGGCACGCCGGGCGGCCCACGCGTGGAGCCCGTCCTGCTGCAGATGCTGTGCGCCGAACTCTTGGCCGGCCTGCACGGCGGCAGGACGTTGTCCGCCGCCGCCAAGAGGGTGCTCGACGACGTGGACGCCACGCTGGCCGACTTCTGCACCCGAACGCTGTATACGCTGACCAGCGACCACGGGCTGCCGACCTGCGAGATCGGCGGGTGGATGCGGCGGACCTTCACCAGGTCACCCGACGAGGCGTCCCCGCACGAGGCCGTGCCGGCGCCCCGGAGCGCCCGGCCGAAGGAGGTCACAGACGCGGTGGTCCGCGCGGTGGAGGACCGGCACCTGCTGAAGTACTGCCGGCTGCCGGACGAGGACGGTCTTCAGCTTCAGCATCCGCTCCTGGCGCGGGCTCTCCAGCGGCTCGGCGAGTCACCCGTGGCGCAGCCCGAGCCCACCGCCGACGACCTGCTACGCGAAACGGAGGAGGCGATGACCGCGGGCAATCCGAAGCTCGCGGAGAAGTACGCGCGAGCGGCGCTCGCCACGGCAGGGAAGGCACGCAGCGATGCTCATGTCTCCGCCCGGATCACTCTCGGTGACGTCGCTTACATGCTGGGGGATCACGGCGCGGCATGCCAGGCCTACGAGAAGGCGCTGGAGATCGAGCTGCTGGTGGACGCCGGGTCTCCCACTGTCACGTACTTGTACGCCGCGATTGCCCGTCTCCACCTGCTCCAGGGGGACATGGAACGCGCGCTCGGCGTCGCCCGCGCCAGCCGGGTGAACCAGACGGCGGAGCTCATCGCCAGGTTGGAGGTGGCGCAGTCCTTCTGGCGGACGAACCGGCATCAGGCGGCGGTCAAGGAACTGAACGTCATACTGGAGCGGGACCCGACGCATTGCGAGGCCCTGCGCATCCGCGGCGAGATCTACGCGGACTGGGGCAAGTCACAACAAGCGGTGCGCGACCTGAGCAGTGTCGCCATCTCCGCGCCGCCGTCTGCCCGTGCGGCGTACATCCTGGCGGCCAACGTCCCCGTCACGCGGGGGGAGATCGAAGAGCTTCGCGAGGAAGGGCGCTCTCATGGCCTGGTCCTGCTGTACCTCGCTCAGACGACGCACAGGAACGGCAACCGCGACCTGGCGGCGGAACTCGCCGAGGAAGCCCTCCTTGCGAGGAATCCATGCCTGTCGAGCCACCATCGACGGCAGGCCGCGAAAATCATAAGGAAGCAGTGATAAAGGGTGTTTATGCCCAGTTGTGGAGATATGTCTCAATCGCCAGTGAGAGGAACCGAGTTACTGAACCGGGCGACAGGGTCGGCGTCACGACGGTCGGGCGACATCAGGCTTCTCATCGCCCAGGCGAAGACAGAGTCGTCGAGCTCATCGAGATCACGGAGAGACAGATCCGAACAATCAAGCAGCTGACCTGCTAGCTCGCTCTCCCGCAGCTCCATGGCCGACTCCCAGCTCGATGCACCCTGGTCCAGTTTCCGGGCCAGCATACAAGGTACGCGTCCGCCTCAGGTAATAGGGACGACTCGACAGACCATACTTTGGGAAGGGTCAGGGTTCCGAGACGCGAATACCCTGCCGCTGCCCTAGGCTGAGGAGCCCTTGCTAGCGCTCTATATCTATGCGATGAGTTGGATATGAAGTGGCTTGGTACGGGTGAGCCATTGACTGTATCGACACGTTGTTCAACGTTGGGATTGGAATCCGCGATCCGGAGGTGGCCTTATGACCGGTACCCACCCGAGTGAAGTACGACGGTCAGCCCCCCAGGTGTGGGGCAAGATCCCGCCTCGGAACAAGAACTTCACCGGCCGGAAAGACCTGCTCGAGAAACTGCGCGCCGGGATGACCGCCGGCACCAGCGGTCAGGTCACGGTCGTGCTCCCCCAAGTGCTTCCCCACGCCCTTCACGGCCTGGGAGGGGTGGGCAAGACGCAGATGGCGGTGGAGTACGCCTACAGGTACGGCAACGAGTACGACCTCGTGTGGTGGATCTCCGCCGACCAGCGGGTGCTCATCCGCTCGTCGCTGGCGACCCTGGCCCCCCATCTCGATCTGCCGACGGCAGCGACGATCGGGGTCGAGGACGCCGCCAACGCCGCGCTGGACGCCCTGCGGCGCGGCGAGCCGTACGACCGTTGGCTGCTGATCTTCGACAACGCCGACGAACCCGAGGAGATCAGGGACGTCATCCCGGACGGGCCGGGCCACGTGCTCATCACCTCCCGTAATCACCGATGGGAGGACGTCGTCGAAGCCGTACCGGTCGACGTCTTCACCCGCGAGGAGAGCATCGCCTTCCTCAGCAAGCGCGTCCGCAGAGCGATCGCACCCGAGGACGCCGATCGGCTCGCCGAGCAGCTGGGAGATCTTCCCCTGGCGCTGGAACAGGCCGGCGCGCTCCAGGCCGAGACGGGCATGCGCGTCGACGAGTACATCGAGCTGCTGAACGAGCACACCGCCCAGCTCCTCGACGAGGGCAGACCGACGGAGTACCCGATCTCGATGACGGCGGCCTGGAACCTGTCGGTGAGCAGGCTGAGCGAGCGGCGGCCCGAGGCCATCCACCTGCTGCGGTGCTGCGCGTTCTTCGGCCCTGAGCCGATCCCGCGCGATGTGTTCAGCCAGCGCGTCCGCGGCCTGAGCCCGCAGCTCACCGAGCTGCTCGCCAACCCGATCAAGCTGAGCCGGTCGGTGGGAGAACTCGGCCGTTTCGCTCTCGCGCGCGTCGATCCTGGCAACCGGACCATCCAGGTGCACCGACTGATCCAAGCCCTCGTACGCGACGAACTCGAACCCGAGGAGAGAACTCAGCAGCTCAATGACGTCCACCGCCTGCTGACCGGTCACCAGCTTGGCAACCCGGAAGAGTCGGTCAACTGGGGCCGTTACAGCAGCATCCTGGGGCACATCGTGCCTTCCCGGGTCCAGGAGAGCCGCGACGTGCAGGTCCGTGATCTCGCCCTGAACCTGGCACGCTACCTGTACATGTCAGGTGACGAATACGCCCAGGAGTTCGTCAACCTCTTCATCAGCCAGTGGGAGAAGGACTCCGGCCCGCTCGACCCCCACGTGCTCAGGGCATATCGGGAGCTGGGCAACATCCTGCGTCAGCTGGGCAAGTACAACGAGGTCTACGAGCTCAACCAGAAGACTCTCTCCAAGATGCAGCAAGCGGGGACCCGCGACGACGAACTGCTGCTCCTGATCAGCGGCATCGGCGGCGATCTGCGCGCGCGAGGAGACTTCGACGCGGCCCTGCAGCACGACGAGGAATCGGTACGCCGCCATGAGGCCGCCTTCGGCCCGGACGACCCGCGGACCCTGCGCGCGAAGAACAACCTGGGCCTGGACTACAGCCTCACGGGCAGCTTCCAGCGGGCGCGAGAGTTGCACGAAATCGCTTTCATCGGGCTCCAGGACGCCCAGGCGGGCGCGGCGACCGTCCTGCTCCACTGGAACGCGCTCGCCCGCTCTGTCCGCCTCACCGGCGACTACGCCGAAGCGAGCGACCTGGGCGAGGAGGCTCTCGCCTACGGCCTTGAATACCTCGGCGGCGAGCACCCCGCCTACCTCTCGACCGCCAAGGACCTCTCCATCGCCCTGCGGCGGCTCGGCGAGCTCGAAAGGGCGCTGGACATGTGCACCGAGGTGCACGGCCGCTACGTACGAAGGTACGGTCTCGACCATCCCGACACACTGGCCGCCGCGATGTCGCTCGCCAACGTGCAGCGCAACAACGGCCAAGAGCAGGAAGGGCTGAAGCTGGCGGCCGACACCGTCGCACGTTACCCGAGGGTGTACGGCACCAACCACCCGTACATCCTCGCCTGCACGGGCAACCTGGCGCTCCTGCACCGCACCTGCCAGGACCCGGAGAGAGCGCGCGCCCTCAACGAGCAGACCCTGGGCGAGATCGAGCGGCATCTGGGACGCGACCACCACTACTACCTGACCGTGGCGACCAACCTGGCCAGCGACCTCGCTGCGCTCGGTCACCACGACGCGGCCGTCGAGCGAGGCCGCGACACTCACCGCCGGCTGACGGAGCTCGTCGGCCCGAGCCATCCGATGGCGCTCGCCTGCGCCGCCAACCTCGCCGCCGACCTCAGACAGCTCGGCACGTCAGAAGCCCTGGCCGAGGCGGAGAGGCTGCGCGAGGACACTCACGACCGGTACGCGCAACAGCTCGGTCTCGAACACCCCGACGCCGTCGCCTTCCTGGAGGAACGGCACCTGGACCTCGACTTCGACCCGCCGCCGATCTGATCCGGCGCCGGGCGCCCTGGAGCTACGAGTCGGTGAGTGACGGCACCGGGTGGGACGGCGGCTCGCCGTTGCGCTCGCGCCACCCGGCCAGGTGCCGTCCGGCCGAGCGGCGTGCCCGGCGAGCGGCCTCGGCCGGCACGTCCTTCTCGCCCATCGCGGCCACCGTGTCGGCCATCTCGGCGGTGAACAGCTCACCCTCTCGGGTGAGCCGACCGCTTGCCCGCAGCGTGCGGATCACCGCCTCCGTGCCGTCGCGCCACAGAGTGAACTCCGTATGGGCACGGAGCAGCAGCTCCTCCGGATGCGGCTCATGGCGTTCGACCTCCCAGAACGCGGCGATGCCCAAGTGCGCGTAGGCGCCCTGAAGCAGGCCGCCCAGCGGGCGCGGATCATTCCGCCACGGGGCGTAGTAGCGGCCGCCGTGGTCCGGCTCCGTCAGCGGGATCAGGTCCAGCAGGCCGCTCAGCTTCGCGTGCTGGGACTCGTGCGCCAGGGTCACCGCGAACGAGTGCGGATCCGGCTGCATCGAGATGCCGATGTTGCCGAGGGCCAGTTTGGACGTGGCACTCGCGGTGCCGTGGTCCGGCTCGATCAGCGGCGTCAGCACCGTGACCACGGCGTCGATCTCCTCGGCCGCCAGCGGATGCCGTTCGACGAGGATCTCCCAGGCGGGTTGGAGAATCATGGCCCATCGCCGCAGGTCGGTCTCGCTCAGCCGCTCCTCCGTCCGTTGCGCGCCCGGCATCCGGCCGGGATCGACGTCGTCCACGACGAACTCGACCGCCACCCCGCGGTGCTCGGCCCGGATCCGGCGCAGCCCCTCCCACGAGGGACCTTCGCCGACGCGAACGATGACCCCGCCCGCGCTGATCTCCGCCGTGCCGTCCCCGGTCCGTACGACGGCGAACCGCTCCCCGACGGGCACCAGCGCCCGCCCCAGCGAAGGGAGCACGACCGCGCCGTCCAGCACGGGCACCTCGACGGTCGCGGTGCGCCCGGCCAGGATCGCCGCCGCCGCCGCCAGGGACGCCAGGGCCGCCGGGTCCTGCCAGGCGGCCGGCGGCGCCTCGCCGCCGAGGGCCTGGAGCGTCCTCAGGCCCCAGGAGCCGACGGTCGGGTAGCGGAGCAGCGCCCGCGTGACCTCCGGCGCGGCCTCCTGGATGTCGGCGAGCAGGTCGTAGGCCCGCCGGACCCGCGCGGCGACGTCCTCGGGGGCCAGGTCGCGGATCCCGCGCAGGAGCAGCAGGCGTTTGCTGTCCTGCGCCGCCCACAGGCGGCCGATGGCGTCGCGGCCGCCCCCGCCCGAGGCGAGCTCGGCGAACACCTCGTTGGGCAGCAGGTGCGGGGTCAGCCTCATGACGTGGAGTGGCCTCTCTGCGGATCGGTGAGCCGCGCGGACGCCTGGCGGCGCAGGCGGCGCTCGCGTACGGCGGCGAGGTCGTCGCTCACGGCGTGCTGGACGTGCTTGATGAGCCGGAAGAGGTCGCGGCAGTAGACGCTGGGGTTGGCGAACCCGGTGCCGGGACGGTAGCGATGGGGGTAGAGCCCGGCCCCGCACACCCGCCTGATCTCGCACGCCTGGCACTCCGGCGCCAGCGCGCGCTCGCCGATCTGCCGGGCGGCGATCGGGGGCAGCATGAGCGCTGTGTCGAAGGCGCCGGCGGTGCCGACGTGCAGCGGCGTGCGGGTGGCTCCGTCGTAGGCCGACTTGAGGCTGTCGACCTGCTCGATGCCGCCGTCGGTCTCGATCACGACGACGGCGACGGCGGAGAGCCCGACGGTCTCGCTGCGCGAGGGGCGGCCGAGCAGGAGCCGGATGATCTCGTCGAACAGGCGCACCCGCGTCTCCCGCTCCGGCGCGCGGTACCAGCGGTCGAACACGGCGACGAGCCAGTCGCCGTAGGGGCTGTCCTCGCTGTCCGGCGGGCGGCCCGGCGGCGGGGTCTCCCAGGTGCCGTGCGGCAGCAGGAAGTCCACCGCGGGCGGCTCGTACGCCAGCAGCGCCTCGTAGGTGCCGACTGGATCGTTCCCCAGGTCGACGGTGCACAGCAGCCCGTTGAACAGGTGGCGGAAGACGGGGGAGACGAGCCGGGTGAGCCCGGTGTGGACCCGGTCGAAGCTGCCCTGGCCGGCCGGTCCGCGGCGGTGGCGGTCGTTGGCCTCGCGGTCGCCGTCGAGGCTGACCGCGACGAGGATGCCGAGCTCGTCGAACAGCTCCAGGAAGGCGGTGTCGAGCAGCACGCCGTTGGTCTGCACCTGGACGTTCACCGTCACGCCGGGATCGACCGCGGCGCGGACGGCGTTGACCGCGTAGCGGATGCGGTCGGCGCCGGCGAGCAGGGGTTCGCCGCCGTGCAGGATCACCTCGACCTGGGTCAGGCGGTTCATCCTGGCGTGTTCGGCGATCCTGGCGGCGGCCGAGTCGATGGTGGCCTGGGACATGCGCCGGGGCTGGCGGCGCCAGCCCTGGTCGGCCATCTCGTACATGTAGCAGTAGGTGCAGGCGAGATTGCACCTACTGTGGATCTTGAGCACGAACTGCTGGAAGGGCGTAGGGCGCCAGCCGCTCTCCAGCAGAGCGGCGATGTCCAGCGCCAGGGGCCATTCGGGCCGCACCTCTTCGGTCTGCGAACTCACGCCCACCCTTCCCTTGGGGAGCCCCGAGCACCTGCGGAACGCCGCGATCCTAGCGCTCCCGGACAGGGCTCGCGGGCCGGACACGCAGGCCGCCGAGCCCGCTACGGCAGGGCTTTTCGCCACACCTGTCACATAGCTACGATCGAGCACCAATCCGAAGTGTGAGGAGAGTCCGGCACGTGGCTGAATTAGGCAGGGACGGGCGAAAAGTAGCGAAAACCGGAGGCGACGGCAACGGCTCGGACGAGCCGGAAGGCGCTCGCCCGCGGCGGCTCTCCGGCGCGCGCCGGCTCCCTCTGCGCACGGTCCTGCTCATCATCGTGTTCGTGCCCAGCCTGACCTTCACCCCGCTGCTGGCCTCGGGCATGTACCAGCTCTCGTCCCAGTGGCGGGCGGAGCGGGCCCAGCTCGACCTCGCGACCGAGACCGCCGGCAAGCCCGCGGCGGCCCTGTTCCTCAACCTGCAGAAGGAACGCAGACTCACCGCCGAGCTGCAGGCCGGCTCCGAGCCGAACGTCCGTGACCAGCTCGTCAAGCAGCGGGCGGCGACCGACGAGGCCGTCCGCGCCTTCCGCTCCCTCACCGGCCAGGACTTCGCCAACGGGCAGGAAGGGCTCGCCGAGGCCGTCGCCGGCACCGACCGCGTGCTCGCCGGCCTCGCCACGGAGCGGCGGGCGGTGGACGCCGGCGCGTCCACCGCGAGGAAGGCGTTCGACTACTACAGCGGCCTCCTGGCGGCGGACCTCGGCGTGCTCACCGCCCTCAGCCACACCGACGAGGGCCAGGTGAACAGCCGGGCGCAGATCATGATCGACCTGTTCTGGGTCGTCGACGCGATCGGCCGCGAGGACGCCGTGCTGGCCCGCGGCTGGAAGACGGGCCGGCTGACCAAGGACGACTACGCCGTCGTCACCGACGCCATCGGCACCCGTACGCACCTCCTGGAGTCCCGGGTCATGCCCGCGCTCACCGGCGACGAGCTGCGGCACCGAGCGCTGATGACGAGCCAGGCGTGGAACGCCATGACCGCCCAGGAGTCGCGCCTCGCCGCCGGCGGCGACGCGAGCGGCCAGGTGGCGGTGCGCGGCGACGCCGCGGGCTGGCGCACGTCGGCCGACGCGGTCACCGCGCAGGTGATGGACCTCCTCACCCTCCGGCTGGCGAACGTCCGCGAGCTCGGCTACGGCCACGCCCGCATGCTGTTCGTGGTCTTCGCCACCATCAGCAGCGTGGGCCTGCTCGCGCTCGGCCTGGTCATCTTCACGAGCTGGCGGCTCACCTCCGTCCTGCGGCGGCGCATCTCCCGCCTGCGCGAGGAGGCCCAGGAGCTCCAGGAGCGCCTGCCCGAGGTGGTCGCGCGGCTGGAGCGCGGCGAGGACGTCGACGTGGACGCCGAGGTCCACCTGGTCGAGCCCACCCCCGACGAGCTCGGCGAGCTGGGGGAGGCGCTCAACCTGGCCAGCCGCAGCGCGGTCCTCACCGCCGTACGGCAGGCCGAGCAGCACCGCGGCTTCCAGCGGATGCTGCAGCGCATCGCGCGGCGTACGCAGATCCTCATCGGCCTCCAGCTCAAGAAGCTCGACGAGCTGGAGCGCAGGCACGAGGACCCGGAGGTGCTGGAGGGCCTGTTCGACCTGGACCACCTCACCGCCCGGCTGCGCCGCTACGAGGAGAACCTGGTGATCCTCGGCGGCGGCCAGCCGCAGCGCCGCTGGCGCCGGCCGGTGCAGTTGCTCGACGTCCTGCGGGCCGCGCAGGGCGAGGTGCAGGACTACCGGCGGATCACGATCGACGTCGAGGGCGAGCCCTGGGTGGCCGAGCGCGCGGTCGGGCCGCTGGTCCACGTCCTCGCGGAGCTGATGGAGAACGCCACCGCCTTCTCCAAGCCGCTCACGCCCGTCGAGGTGCGAGCCTCGCCGGTCAGCCGCGGCGTCGCGGTCGAGATCGAGGACCGCGGCCTCGGCATGGAGCCCGAGCAGTACGCGGCCGCCAACGCCCTCATGAAGTCCCCGCCGCAGCTCGACGTGATGACGCACGCCGACGACGTACGCCTCGGCCTGTACGTCGTCGCCCGGCTCTCCGCGAGCCTGGGCCTCCAGGTGGAGCTGCGGCCGTCGGCGTTCGGCGGCGCCCGGGTCATCGTGCTGGTGCCGGAGACGCTGGTGGTGGAGCGCCCCCGGGAGAGCGCCGAGCCGGCCGCGCCCGCCGAGCAGCCCCGCCCGGTGGCGACCGGCCCCCGGCCCCGTCCCCAGGACGAGGCGGAGGTGCGGGACGCGGCCGCGGAGGACGGCAGGCTGCCGAACCGCACCAGGGGCCGCGCGCTGGCGAACGTGGCGGCCTCCCCCGTGCCCCCGCCGCCCGGCCCGGGCTCTCACGCGGGCCGCCGGCCTTTGCCGCAGCGCGTACGCCAGGCCAACCTGGCCGAGGAACTCAGGACACCGGCCACCCCGGAGCCGGACGAACCAGACGACCAGCAGTTCTGGGCCTGGGGCGACCGGCCCACCCGATCCGGCGCCGCGATCGGCGCCTTCCAGAGGCAGTCCCGCCTGCGCCGCGGCGACGACGACACCTCACCTCACCCGCCGAACGGATCCCCCGAGCCCGGCTCCCCTACGACGGAAGATCGATGATGACGCAGCGAACCACCGCCACCAACGCCGACCTGGACTGGCTGCTGGACGGCCTGGTCGATCGAGTCGCGGGCACCAGGCACGCCATCGTGCTGTCCGACGACGGCCTGGTGATCAGCCGCTCCCGGTCCATCCAGCGGGCGGACGCCGAGCGCCTCGCCGCCATCGCCACCGGCCAGCAGAGCCTCGCCCGCGGCGTCGGGCAGCTCTTCAGCGGCGGGCCGGTGCACCAGGTCATCATCGAGATGGCCGAGCTGTGGCTGTTCATCACGGCGGCTGGCCGCGGCACGCACCTCGCCGTGGTGGCCTCCCAGGAGGTGGACGCGGAGCTGATGAGCGTCGCCATGCACACCCTGATCCAGCAGGTCGGCCAGAAGCTCGGCACCGACGCCCGCGCTCCCGAGATCCGCGACATCGGGGGACACGGATGAAACACTGGACGGAGGGTTTCGACGACGACGCCGACGAAACCCTCGTCCGCCCCTACACGATCACCGGCGGGCGCACCGCTCCCGAGCGGGACGACCTCGCGCTGATCACTCTCGTGACGACGGTGTCCGACACCTTCCATGAGCCGGCTCGCGGCCCGCGCCGGCTCCAGCCGGAGCACCGGGAGATCGCCGTCCTGTGCCGCCGGCCGATGGCGGTGGCCGAGGTGGCCGCCGCGCTGGACCTGCCGGTGTCCGTGACCAAGATCCTTATTGGCGACCTGATCGAGACCGGGCAACTGCGCGCCCGGCCTCCGATGGCCTTCGCGCACGCGAACGGCCTTCCCGACATGGAGATCCTCAAGGCGGTGAGGGATGGGTTACGCGAACTCTGACCACGGGGACACCGCTCCCCTGGCAGTGAAGATCCTCGTCGCCGGCGGTTTCGGGGTCGGCAAGACGACCCTGGTGGGCGCGGTGAGCGAGGTCGCGCCCCTGCGCACGGAGGAGTACCTGACCCACGCCAGCGTCGGCGTCGACGACCTGGAGGGACTGAACGGCAAGACGAGCACCACCGTCGCGCTGGACTTCGGGCGCATCACGATCAGCCGCGAGCTGGTCCTCTACCTGTTCGGGACGCCCGGCCAGGAGCGGTTCTGGTTCATGTGGAACGACCTGGTCAACGGCGCGATGGGCGCGGTCGTCCTGGTCGACACCCGGCGGCTGGACGTGAGCTTCGCCTCGATCGACTTCTTCGAGAGCCGCCGCATCCCGTTCGTCGTGGGCGTGAACTGCTTCCACGGCGTCAGGGACCGCGCGCCTGAGGAGATCCGCAAGGCGCTCGACCTCGACCCGCAGGTGCCGCTCGTGCTGTGTGACGCCCGTGACCGGCGGGCGAGCCGTGACGTGCTGCTCGCGCTCGTGGACCACCTGATGGCCGCGCACTCGCGGCAGGCGGTGCCGGGCGCCTAGCCGTACCGCCCGCGGGACGGGGCCTGGACGGCGGCGGCGAGGTCCGCGGCGAGCGGCGCGAGGTCGGCCGGGCGCAGCGTGGAGACGGTGACGCGGAGCGCCGGCGGCGTGCGCACCCGGTTGCGCGCCCCCGGCGCGGCGGCCCAGCCCCTGGCCAGCAGGCGGGTGATCGCGGCGGACTCGTCCGCGACGGGCACCCACACGTTGAGCCCGGTCCTGCCGTGCGCCCGCACGCCTCGCCCGGCCAGCGCCGCCACCAGGCCGTCCCGCCTCTCCCGGTACGAGGCCGCCACGGCCGCCGTGTCCACGGCCTCCGTACGCCACAGGTGCGCCACCGCCCGCTGCAGCAGGTGACTCACCCAGCCGACGGCCAGCCGCTGCCGCCCGCGCAGCCGGTCCAGCGTGACCCGGTCGCCGGTGACCGGGGCAAGCCGCAGGTCCGGGCCGAACGCCTTGGCCGTCGAACGCACCAGCACCCACCGGGACGTCGCTCCGGCCAGCGGGTGCAGGGGCACGTCCACGAAGCCGTCGCCGTGGTCGTCCTCGACGAGCAGCACGTCCGGGTGCGCGGCCAGCAGCTCGCGCAGGGCGGCGGCGCGGGCGGCGGTGACGGCGGCGCCGGTCGGGTTCTGGGCGCGGGCGGTGACCACGACGGCCCGTACGCCGGCCCGCAGCGCCCGGCCGAGGTCGTCGGGGAGCGGCCCGTCGTCGTCCACCCGTACCGGGACCGGCCGCAGGCCCAGCACCGCGACCAGGTCGAGCAGGGACGACCAGCCCGGGTCCTCGACGGCGACCGGGTCGCCGGGGCGCAGGGCGGTGGCGAGGACCCGCTCGACGGCGTCGAGGGTGCCCGAGGTGATCGCGAGGTCGCCGGGCGGCACTCCATCGCGGCGCAGACGGGCGGCGGCCAGGGCGAGCAGGTCCGCGTCGTCGTGGGTGCCGTACATGGCGGGCCGCTCCTCGTGGGCGCGGGCGGCGGCGGCGAGCGCGTCGTGCAGGGGCGGCAGCAGGGCCGCGTCGGGATTGCCCTGGGACAGGTCGCGTACGCCGGGCGGCGCCTCGATGCGGATGTCCTCGCGGGCGGTGCTGGCCGGGCGCGGCCGGACGCGGGTGCCGCGCCGCCCCGCGGTCTCGACGACGCCGCGCTCGCGCAGCAGCCGGTAGGCGGCCGCCGCCGTGCTGGGGCTGACCCCGGCCTGCCGCGCCAGCTCGCGGATCGGGGGGAGCGGCGCGCCCGGTGACAGCCGTCCCTCGGAGACGGCGGTCTCGACGGCCGTCGCCAGCTCGCTGGCTGTCTCGCCGGTGATCCGATATTTTTCTAGCACAAAAGATATTATGTACTAATACAAAGGAGTTCGGGGTGCTCATTCATCCTTGGGACGCGGCTCTCGACGCGGACGAGTGGCGGTCCTGGCTGCGTACGCGCGACTTCGGCCTGCTGGCGGCGAACGGCGTGCACGGCGGCCCGCCCGTGGTGGTGCCGACCCACTTCCTGCTGGACGCCCGCGACGCCGGCGCCGGCGTCGGCGAGGAGATCGTGCTGCATCTGGCCCGGCCCAACCCGATCTGGGCGGCGCTGGAGGCCCACCCGACGGTCGTGATGAGCGTGCACGACGACTACGCCTTCATCCCGTCCACCTGGCGCGCGGACTCCCCCGGCACCGGCGTCCCGACCAGCTATTACGCCTCGGTGCAGCTCACCTGCACGGCCAGGATCGTGGACGACAAGGAGGGCAAGGCCGACATCCTGCGCCGCCAGCTCGCCCACCACGAGCCCGACGGCGGGTACGGCGTGGTCGCCGCCGACGAGGGGCCCTACCGGAAGATGCTGTCCGCCATCCGGGGGCTGCGGCTTGAGGTGACGGGCGTCCGCGCCAAGTTCAAGTACGACAGCCACAAGCCGGTCGAGCTCCGCGAGCGCGTCGCCGCCGGGCTGGCCGAGCGCGACCTGCCCAGGGACGCGGGCGCGCGGGCGCAGCAGCTCAGGAGAACGGCCACGCCGGTGGGCGAGTGACCTTTCCCACACACTGTGGATAACTCACCCTTCCTGTGGATAACCACTCCCCGTAACGTCGCATCCCCAGCCAACCCCTCACCCGGGCCCACCGCGTCCGAAACCGGCTCCGCATGCACGTCATCCCAGCACAGACCGGACGTACAGCTATCCACAGGATGATCGGTGCGGAGCTCAGAATCCCTTTCGCCGCCGCCGATGCCGCGCGACCCCGTCCATGCACAGCCTGTGGACGACGCCCCGCCCGGACGGCTCCGCACCTGACCCGCGGATCCGGATTCTCGATGTGAAGGTTGACAAGCGGACCTCCGTACGTCATCCTGAAGATGCGACCGGCGGGATGGGTCTGCGTTAGCGTGGACAAAACCAGACAGAGCGAGTACGCTCATGCTTCCACGCTCCCCTTGTGACGCCTCGTGCTGCCCGCTCGCAACCCGAGGTCGTCTGGCGTGCGTGTAGTCAGTCCGCCGCGAGCCCTCGGAAGGACATCTGTTGGCAGCCTCGCGCAACGCCTCCGCCGTACCCGCTGGTCCCCGTCGCGTGTCTTTCGCGCGTATCCAGGAGCCGCTCGAAGTTCCTGACCTTCTGGCCCTGCAGACCGAGTCTTTCGACTGGCTGCTCGGCAACGACAAGTGGAAGGCCCGGGTAGAGGCGGCTCGTCAGGCCGGGCGCAGGGACGTCCCGACCCAGTCGGGCCTCGAAGAGATCTTCGAAGAGATCAGTCCGATCGAGGACTTCTCGGGGACCATGTCCTTGTCGTTCCGCGATCACCGGTTCGAGCCGCCGAAGTACTCCGTAGACGAGTGCAAAGACAAGGACATGACCTACTCCGCCCCGATGTTCGTCACGGCGGAGTTCATCAATAACACCACCGGTGAGATCAAGAGCCAGACGGTGTTCATGGGGGATTTCCCGCTCATGACGCCGAAGGGCACGTTCATCATCAACGGCACCGAGCGTGTCGTGGTCTCGCAGCTGGTCCGTTCACCTGGCGTGTACTTCGAGCGCACGGTGGACAAGACCTCCGACAAGGATCTGTACGGGTGCAAGGTGATCCCGTCGCGGGGGGCCTGGCTGGAGTTCGAGATCGACAAGCGTGACAGTGTCGGGGTGCGCATCGATCGTAAGCGCAAGCAGGCCGTGACGGTGCTGTTGAAGGCGCTGGGCTGGACGAACGACCAGATTCTGGAGCGGTTCGGTCAGTACGAGTCGATGCGGGCGACGCTGGAGAAGGATCATACGGCGGGTCAGGATGACGCGCTGCTGGACATCTACCGCAAGCTGCGGCCGGGTGAGCCGCCGACCAAGGAGTCGGCGCAGACGTTGCTGGAGAATCTGTACTTCAACGCCAAGCGGTACGACCTGGCGAAGGTGGGCCGCTACAAGATCAACAAGAAGCTCGGGGTGGATGCGGAGATCACGCAGGGCACCCTGACCGAAGAGGACATCGTCGCCACGATCGAGTACATCGTCCGGCTGCACGCGGGCGAGGAGTCGATGCCGGGCGCCAACGGTGAGGTGATCGTCGAGATCGACGACATCGACCACTTCGGCAACCGGCGGATCAGGAACGTGGGCGAGCTGATCCAGAACCAGGTCCGGCTGGGCCTGGGCCGCATGGAGCGGGTGGTCCGCGAGCGGATGACGACCCAGGACGTCGAGGCGATCACGCCGCAGACCCTGATCAACATCCGCCCGGTCGTGGCGTCCATGAAGGAGTTCTTCGGCACCTCGCAGCTGTCGCAGTTCATGGACCAGACCAATCCCCTGACCGGGCTGACGCACCGCCGGCGCCTGTCCGCCGTGGGGCCGGGCGGCCTGTCCAAGGAGCGGGCGGGCGTCGAGATGCGGGACGTGCACCCGTCCCACTACGGCCGCATGTGCCCGATCGAGACCCCCGAGGGCCCGAGCATCGGCCTCATCGGCTACCTCGCCTGTTTCGCCCGGCTCAACGCCTTCGGCTTCGTCGAGACGCCGTACCGCAAGGTCGTGGACGGCCGGGTCACCGACCAGATCGACTACCTGACCGCCGACGAGGAGGACAAGTACGTCATCGCCCAGGCGAACTCCCCTCTCTCGCCCGACGGCGGCTTCGCCGAGCCACGGGTGATGGTCCGCACCAAGGGCGGTGAGACCGAGTTCGTCCGCGGCCACGACGTGCACTACATGGACGTCTCGCCGCGCCAGATGGTGTCGGTGGCGACGGCGATGATCCCGTTCCTGGAGCACGACGACGCCAACCGCGCGCTCATGGGCGCCAACATGATGCGCCAGTCCGTCCCCCTGCTGCGGAGCGAGGCGCCGTTCGTCGGCACCGGCATGGAGTACCGCGCCGCCACCGACACGGGCGACCTGGTGCTCGCCGCGAAGCCCGGCGTGGTCGAGGAGGTCTGCGCCGACTACGTCACGGTCAGGAACGACGACGGCACCGGCACGACGTACCGGCTGGCGACGTTCAAGCACTCCAACCAGGGGACGAGCTTCAACCAGAAGCCCATCGTCGCCGAGGGCGACCGGGTGGAGGCCCGCCAGGTCCTCGCCGACGGCCCCTCCACGGACGGGGGCGAGCTGGCGCTGGGCAAGAACCTGCTGGTGGCGTTCATGCCGTGGGAAGGCTTCAACTACGAGGACGCCATCGTGCTGTCCCAGCGCCTGGTGCAGGACGACGTGCTGTCGTCGATCCACATCGAGGAGCACGAGGTCGACGCCCGCGACACCAAGCTGGGCCCCGAGGAGATCACCCGGGACATCCCGAACGTCTCCGAGGAGGTGCTGGCCGACCTCGACGACCGTGGCA
The DNA here is from genome assembly GCF_019397265.1 of Nonomuraea coxensis DSM 45129. NCBI lineage: Bacteria > Bacillati > Actinomycetota > Actinomycetes > Streptosporangiales > Streptosporangiaceae > Nonomuraea > Nonomuraea coxensis. The sequence goes on along the minus strand of NZ_CP068985.1, from coordinate 20,645 downwards.
TCATCCGCATCGGCGCCGACGTGGTGACCGGCGACATCCTGGTCGGCAAGGTCACCCCGAAGGGCGAGACCGAGCTGACCCCGGAGGAGCGGCTGCTGCGCGCGATCTTCGGCGAGAAGGCCCGCGAGGTGCGCGACACCTCGCTGAAGGTGCCGCACGGCGAGTCCGGCAAGGTCATCGGCGTCCGGGTGTTCTCCCGCGAGGAGGGCGACGAGCTTCCTCCGGGCGTCAACGAGCTGGTCCGCGTCTACGTCGCGCAGAAGCGCAAGATCACCGACGGCGACAAGCTGGCCGGCCGGCACGGCAACAAGGGCGTCATCTCCAAGATCCTGCCGGTCGAGGACATGCCGTTCCTGGAGGACGGCACCCCGGTCGACATCATCCTCAACCCGCTGGGCGTCCCCGGCCGCATGAACGTCGGCCAGGTACTGGAGACCCACCTCGGGTGGATCGCCGCCCGCGGCTGGGACATCTCGGGCGTCGAGGAGGCGTGGGCCGAGCGGCTGCGCGACAAGGGCTTCGGCCAGGTCGAGCCGCGCACCAACGTCGCCACCCCGGTCTTCGACGGCGCGCACGAGGAGCAGATCATCGGCCTCCTCGAGAACACCGTCCCCAACCGCGACGGCGAACGCCTGGTCGGGCGGAACGGCAAGGCCATGCTCTTCGACGGCCGCAGCGGCGAGCCGTTCCCCTACCCCATCGCCGTCGGCTACATCTACATCCTCAAGCTGCACCACCTGGTCGACGACAAGATCCACGCCCGCTCGACCGGCCCCTACTCCATGATCACCCAGCAGCCGCTCGGCGGTAAGGCCCAGTTCGGCGGCCAGCGCTTCGGCGAGATGGAGGTGTGGGCGCTGGAGGCGTACGGCGCGGCCCACGCGCTCCAGGAGCAGCTCACGATCAAGTCCGACGACGTCGTCGGCCGGGTCAAGGTCTACGAGGCCATCGTCAAGGGCGAGAACGTCCCCGAGCCCGGCATCCCGGAGTCCTTCAAGGTCCTCATCAAGGAGATGCAGTCGCTGTGCCTCAACGTCGAGGTGCTCTCCAGCGACGGCATGTCCATCGAGATGCGCGACGCCGACGAGGACATCTTCCGCGCCGCCGAAGAGCTCGGCATCGACCTGTCCCGGCGCGAGCCGAGCAGCGTGGAGGAGGTCTGAGCCGGCCGGCACGTCACGGGTGCTGCTGGTCCCAGCGGGCACGGGCGGCGGCGACGGCGTCCTTGTGCCCGCGGGACCAGTCGGCGAGCGCGGACACCATGTCCGCCAGGCTTCTGCCCATCGCGGTGAGCCGGTAGTCGGTCCGCGGCGGGACGGTCGGATAGAGCGTACGTTCGACCAGCCCGTCGCGGCACAGCCGTTTCGTGGTCACCGTGAGCATCCGCTGCGAGATGCCGGGGATCGCGCGTTCCAGCTCCCGGAAACGGCGTGTCCCCTTGGCCAGCTCGACCAGCACCAGCACGGTCCAACGATCCCCGAGCCGGTCGAGCACGTCGCGGATCCCGCAGTCGTCATCACCACACGGCCCGGCCGGGGCGGGGCTGTTGACCTGCGGGATTACCGCCGTGTTCGTCACTGACACGAAAGTGCCTCCTTACGGTGGCGCGGGCGTCGCGCGGATGATCGGTCGCGTTCTGACCCATGTCAACATCAGGGAGCACCGAATGATTCTCGTGACCGGCATCTCCGGCGGCCTCGGCGGCCTGATCCACCACGGCCTGTCGGCCCACTACGACCTCGACCCGGCGACCGGCGGGGTGGCGGCGGCCGGCGGCGCCACGGTGGCAGGCGGCGGGGCCGCATCGGCCGGCGGCGGGGCCGCGGTGGCAGGCGGCGGGGCCGCATCGGCCGGCGGCGGGGCCGCGGTGGCCGGCGGCGGGGCCGCGGTGGCCGGCGGCGGGGCCGCGGTGGTGGGCGGCACGCGCTCCGGGGACGGCGTGACCGCCCGCCGGATCGACTTCGACGACCCGGCCTCGCTCACCGACGGCTTCCGGGACGTGGACGTCCTCGTGTTCGTCTCGGCCGGCTACGCCGAGGACGACGTGGTGCTCGCCCGCCACGGCGCCGTGGCCGACGCGGCCGAGGCTGCGGGCGTCCGGCATGTCGTCTACACCAGCCTCGCCCGGTCGGGCGAGCCGCTGACGATCGCCCCGCCGCACCGCTGGACCGAAGCCCGCCTGGCCGCGGCCCCGTTCGAGGTGACCATCCTGCGCAACGGCCTCTACGCCGAAATCCCGGCCGGGCTCGCCGCGCTGGGCGCCGCGACCGCCGCCGAGACCGGCGTGTTCGCCGCCGCCCTCGGCGCCGGACGGATGTCCACGGTGGCGAGGGAGGACCTGGCCGACGTCGCCGTCCGGGTGACGGCGGAAATCCAGCACGACCTCGCCGCGGGCCGCCGCAGCCGGCACGCCGGCCGGACGTACGAGCTGGAGGGCGTCGAGACGGTCGGCGGCGACGACCTCGCCGAGGCGCTCGCCGACGCGCTGAACCGGCCGGTCCGCTACCAGCCGATCCCGCTGTCCGCCGCCCGCGAGGCGCTGACCGGCCTCGGCCTGGAGCCCTACCAGGTCACGCACACGCTCTCGACCTTCTCCAACGTCATCGCCGGCAACCTCCAGGCCGGGGAGAGCGACCTGCCCGCCCTCCTGCCCACCCCGCCCCGCCCCGTACGCGACCAGATCGTCCAGACCCTCGCGGCAGCCGGCCACACCCCCGCCACCACCAGGACCCGCTGAGCTGGGCCTTCAATTCACGACCGAAAGGCATCGCCGATTTTTGCGGAACATGCGAGGCTCGCTGCCGACGACGACCGGTCAAAACCCCAGGAAAAACGTATCGTCGAAAGGGCGTATCGCATGTTCACGAAATTCGCGGGCGGGGCGGCTGCCGCTGTTCTCGCGTCGGCCGTCCTGTTCGCCCCGGCATCCGCCGCACAGGCGCAGTCAGCCGCTCCGAGCTGCGTGAGCCCGCCCCACGGGGGCAACGGAGAGGGCTCGGGCACCATGCGGGGCGACTTCAACCTCAAGACGGCCCCGTACGCCCACTGCGGAAATGTCCGCCTCCTCACCAAGTCGACGCTGGTCTACTACCAGTGCCTCTACAGGAACGCCTACGGGAATTACTGGTGGTGGGTCCGCGTGGCGGGCACGTCCACGTACGGATGGATGGCGAACGACAATCTGAGATTCATCAGCACCGACGAGAACGGCAACGGCGTGAACGACGCCGTCAATTGCCGCTGATACTTCAGCCGCATTTCCCCGGGGCCAGGCGCACACCGGCGCGCCTGGCCCGGCACGGGGGCAGCCTGGCGCCACTCGTCCGCGGCTACCGCGCCGCCGGATCACCCTCCACGAGAGCCGTGCCCAGCGGGGTCAGCGCGTGCAGGACGGCCCCGCCGATCCGTGTCGTGGAGATCAGGCCGGCGTTGCGCAACACGGTGGTGTGCCCGCTGACCGAGGCGAGGGAGATCCCGACGCGCTGCGCCAGCGCGGTGGTCGTGGCCGGATCGCGCAGGGCGGCCAGCACCGCCGCCCGGGTGCGGCCGAGCAGTGGCCCGAGAGTGTCCGCGGCTGTCACGGGGGCATCGCCGCGGTGCATCGGGTACATCAGCACAGTGGAATCGCCGGGCCGATACGTCAGCACAGGCGTCACCGCGTAGTAGGACGGGATCAGCAGCAATCCCCGTCCGCACAGTTCGACCTCGTAGGTGTAACGGGACGGGATCCGCAGCGTGGGAGGGTCCCAGTGCCACCTGACGTTGAGCGTGGCGAGTAGGGCGTCGATGCCGCCGCGCAGCAGGGTCTCGGCACGCAGAGACCGGTCTGCGGCGGCAGCGGTCCTGATGCGCGGCATCATGGGTGCCAGCGATGCGGTGGAGCAGGTCCGCAGATCGTTCATCAGCGTCTGCCGCGCCCCCGCGGCCCCTTCCGCCAGTTGACGGAACCAACGGCTCGTACCGCTGGAGCCGGCCACCAGGCTCAGGTCGGCGAACAGTTGGGCGTCGGGCGTCTGGCCGATCCGCTCGATCCCGGAGGCGAGGTCGTGGCAGTCCGGCTGCACCAGGAAGTCGGGTAAGAAGCCCTCTGCGCGGACCAACTCCGCGAGCACACCCGCCTGGGCCGACTGACGGCCGTTGATCCGCCGGCGCGATCGCCACGGGCCTGATTGCGGGCGCACGCTGAGCACGGTCTCCATCACGTCGTTCGGACCCGGCGCCAGAGTGATCCGGCGCAGGTCGGCCGCGGTGAACCTGATGTTGAGCACGTTGATCGCCCCCCGTGATGACATGGCAGCCGTAGATCGTGATCCACGACGAGAACTGCTCGGCCGGGCAGCGAACTCCCTGACCGGCTGCAGCGCTTCCTGCCCCCGGACCTTCTGGGATGAGCAGGTGATGACGCGGACCGTCCGGTGAGCGGTCGAGCGCGCCACCCTGCCGGCATCGGCCACCACTGCACCCGCCAGATCTCGTCCCACTCCGAGTGGCCGCGACTGTCGCGGCGCGACCAACTCAGACGATGCGGGATCGTATGCACCCCGGGTATACGCCGGATATATCCAGCGCTCAGTCAGGCACGCCAGGAAATCGCCCGCCCCTACGCAGAACCGACGTCTTCAGGGCCGTGTACGTCCCCGAAGACGGAGGCTCGGAACGGCGGACAACAAAACGGCCGCCATCCGAAGATCGGATAGCGGCCTGTTGACTGATCACACTGGGTGGGGCTACCAGGACCTGAACCTGGGACCTCTTCCTTATCAGGCACCCGAACAGAGATTGCACTTATCAAATCCGATGCCGTGACCTGGTTAAGGAGGCTGCCAACGTCCGTCAGCGTTCGCGGCCGTCAGCCGCGGTTGTCACTCAGTCCGGCAGAGTCTCACGCGCCCAAACTCCACACCCGAATGGTCTTGTCCAAGCCGCTGGAGATGACAACAGGGGTTCCGTCGCTACGCTGCCCTGTCGCCAGGGCAACGATCGGACGGGTGTGCCCGGTGAGAGGTTCACCGATGCGCTCTCCTGTGTCCAGGTCCCATACTGACAGGTTGCCGTCGTCGTCGCCGGAGACGATGACCGGGGAGCCGTCACTTCGCTTCCCGACCACTACTTCGATGCTGGCCTCGCTCTTAACGGTGATGGAGTCGCCGATCGGCTTTCCGGTGTCCAGGTTCCAGATCCGGATCGAACTCCGTGGAACGCTGCCATCCGTCGCAGGATAGGGCGAAATGTCGCCGGAGACAGCCACGGGAGTGCCGTCACTCCGCTTGCCGACCGCGAGTCCTTCCACCAGACAGGTGCCACATCGGCTGAGAGATCCGCTCAGTGGCTTGCCGGTGTTCATGTTCCAGATCCGCGCCCTGCCGTTGGTCGCCCCCGTGACGAACACCGGAGTGCCGTCGCTGCGCTTGCCGGTAACCAGCTGAGTGACCGTGAACGCGAAGGGGTTGACGGACGGTTTGCCGATAAGTTTTCCCGTGTTTAGGTTCCAGATCTCGACGTCCCTGGTCAGGGCATCACCGCTGGACACGATGACCGGCGTTCCGTTGCTCCGCCGGCCGGTCGTCACCGCATAGATGAGCCCGCTACGCGTCTTGAGGGGCTTTCCAAGCGGCTTCCCGGTGTTCAGGTTCCAGAGCCGGATGCCGTCGGCGGCAGCGGAGACGATGACCGGCGTCCCGTCGCTCCGCTTGCCGATGGCGACGTCGTAGACCTCACCCTTGTGGCCTATGAGGGGTCTTCCGAGGGCCTTGCCAGTGTTCAGGTCCCAAATCCGTACGGTCTTGTCATAGGCACCGGAGACGATGACCGGTTTGCCATCGCTGCGCTTGCCCACCGCCACCGCCTCAACGCGATCCGTGTGACCCTTCATGGGCTTGCCGATGGGCGTACCAAGGGCAGGTACTTCTGCCCGCGACGCGGCCTCCTTAGCTGCTGGGGCGATCTGCTGGGCAGATGCGAGGCGAAAGTCAGGGGTCGCCCGCCCTGCTGACGGATTCAGCGGTCCGATGAACAGCAACGCCCCCGTTGCGATCGCCAACGTTCTCGCCTTAGCCAGCACGGTCCGGCTTCCCATGGCCACTCCATCGCCCGAGAGCTACTGCCAGCCCTATGTGATCTTCAACTGCCGACACCTTAGCCTCTCGATCGACCGGGTGAAACGCCGAGAGCGAGTGAAACTCTCACTCCTGGACCCGTATGGACGTACTCAAGGGCGGCTGCGGCCTCGCCCTCGCCAACGAGCGGAAGCTCCGCGACCTCAGTGCACAGGATGTGGACAAGTGGCTGGCGGCCAAGGCCAAGACGCACAGTACGAGCACCGTGGCCCGGCTCCGCTCCTGCCTGAACCGGATCATCAAGCGCGCCATGGCGCGGGACAAGGTCCGGCGGAACGTGGTGGAACTGTGCCGAGTACCTCAGGGGCAGGAAGGCCGCCCGTCCAAAGCGCTCCGAATGGCGCAGGCAGAAGAGGTACTGAAAGCCGCCGAGGGCAAGAACCTGTGCGCCCCCATCGTGGTCTCCCTGCTCACTGGCGCACGTACCGAGGAACTCCGCGCGCTGCGCTGGGATCATGTGGACCTGATGGGCAACCTCGATGGCATCCGCCGATACCGCCGTACGTCGCCGTGTGGCGCTCCGTACGGAACGGGGGAGACACCAAGACCCGCAAGTGCCGCCGTACCCTCGCGCTTCCTAAGCGGTGCGTGGACGTGCTGATCGAGCAACAGGAGGCCCAGCAGAACGCGCAAGGCGACGCCTGGTCAGAGCACGGTCTGGTGTTCGCGTCCACCGCCGGAACCGAGCTGGACGCGGCCAACGTTCGGCGAGCATTCCGCCGGTCATCAAGCACACAGTTTGAATCCGGGGGAGTGGACGCCCCGAGAGCTGCGGCACAGCTTCGTTTCCCTGCTCTCCGACAACGGGACGCCTCCGGAGGAGATCTCCCGCCTGGTCGGCCACAGCAGTACGGCAGTGACGGAGCTGGTCTACCGCAAGCAGATCCGTCCCGTCCTCCAGGGAGGAGCGGTGATCATGGATCGGATCTTTGATACATGAACGGCGAACGATGGGCAGGCCCACGGTCTGGCCATCGCACGGCTCACAGTGGACGGCGCAACGTCAATGAGTCGTTCTCAGTAACCGAAGATCGCGTTGTGTGATGCCGATATGGTCCAATCGTGCTCGCGGTGCAGTAGCACGAGTGCGGCTCGGACGATCTGCCCGATGCGCCAGGGGTCGAGGCTGACTCGGCGCAGAGCCTTGAAGGTGACGGTGAGCAGGGCGTTCGCGCGTTCGCCGACGCCGCGCAGGCCCCGCAGCAGCTTGTTGTAGGTGTGCTGGTCGTCGCTGAGTATGGCCTGGCCGCGCTTCTTCTTCACCGGCACCCGGATGACGTCGGCGGCGCCTTCATATCCCAGGTCGGCCAGGGCCGGCACCGTGTCCCGCGCGGTGGCCAGGGTGGCGATGATGCCGTGGGTGCGGGCGCAGGTCATGTCATGTTCGCGGCCGGGGCGTACGTCGGAGACCCACAACGGCCAGCCGTCCGGGGCGGAGATCACCTGGATGTTGCCGCCGTGGTGCTTGTGTTTGCCCGACCACCACAGGTCGGCGCCGTTCGGGCCGGGCGTGGCGACGCGGTCGGTGGCGATGACGATGCCGTCGAGGTTGACGTGAGTCAGGCCCGTGTCGGCTGCGCTGTCGAGCACCTGCCGCAGGCCGGGGGCGTGGGCTGCCAGGACGTCGATGCCTTCGTGCAGGTAGCGGTAGGCGGTCTTGCGGCTGATGTGGTGGTCGGTGGCCAGTTGCTTGATCCGGGTGTTGTCGAGGAACCAGCGAAGGATCAAGACTGCCTGGGCGAAGCAGCCCAGCGCCCGGCGTCCTTTGCGGGTGCCGCGACGGCGGCGTTCAGTGTGCAGCAGGGCGGCCAGGAACAGCACAGTCTCGCGACGTACGTCGAGGGTCGCGGTGTATGTGACACTAGTGGGCACGTGAAGCCTCTGGTTCTGAAGTTGATCTCTAGTCAAGACCACTTCTACCAGGGGCTTTACGCTTGCTGATCACTAGGTTGGCTTGCCGGGTCCAAGGAGATCACGCACAGCAACTGTTCGTTACCGACAACGGCTCAATGACTGGAACCGGAGTTCATCCGATCCCACGACGTGGAAGTCCACGATCTCGAACAACCGACTGGCGAACGCCTGAATCTCCTCATCGCTACGGAAAGAGAAGAACCGGGGAGGCTCGTGATGGTCCCCCTTGAAGGGACCTTCTCCCCTCAGGGTGCCACCCCCATAAACGCCAAGAAAGAACAGCCCGCCAGGTCGCAGAAGTGTGTGAACGGCTTCCAGCGCCGCCGGCAGATCCACGTTGGGCACATGCAGCAGGCAGTTCAGGGCGTACGCCGCATCGAACGACTCAGGCGCGAAGTCGAGATGCAGGAAGTCCATCACATGAGCTTCGAGGCCCTTCTCCCGGCACAGCGACACCATCGCGGGCGACAGATCGACAGCGACCACGTCCAGGCCGTTGTCCTGGAAGTACGCACTGTCCTGGCCCGTTCCGGCACCGATCTCCAGCATCCGCCCGCCGCCGGCGTCGCGGACCACGTTCAGGAAGGCCGTCCGCTCCGCCAGCTTCCATTCCTGCTTGCCGCTGCCGTCTCGACGCTTGGCACCGCCGTCGTAAGCCTTTCGGAGCGGACCGATCACATCGTCATAGCGCACGCTCATCGGGCCATGATGCACCACAGAAGATCCTGACGAGAGACCGTGTCGGGCACGGTAGTCACGCAGACAGCAGAATGGCCGCTCTCCGAAGATCGGATAGCGGCCTTTTCGCTGGTCAGACTGTGTGGGGCTACCAGGACTTGAACCTGGGACCTCTTCCTTATCAGGGAAGCGCTCTAACCGACTGAGCTATAGCCCCGCTGCACTGAACCGTATCGCATCCTTGGGATGGAGGCGAACCGGTTGCGCGGACGAGGAAAAGCTTACCGCGTCCGGGGAGCTGCTCGCGCCGTCCCCGGCCCCGGCAGGCCCGGGAGGGACGGCGCGAGCGGCCGTGCGTGTGTGCGTTATTCGGCCTCGCTGAAGGTCACCTCGACGCCTCCGACGAGGTCGGAGGAGATGTTGTAGATGACCGCGCCCAGTGTGGACAGTGCGGTGATCAGCACGACGTTGACCGCGCCGATCAGGGCCGTGTAGCCGAGGATGCGCACCGGCTCGAACCACGAGGCGATGTCGATCGGGATCGAGCTCTGGCCCTGCTCACCCTGGCCGAGCTGGTTGACCAGGTCCACGATGCTGTCGAACACGCCGAGGGCCTGCAGCACGCCGTAGAGCACGGCCACGGCCACGAACAGCACCACGAAGCACACCAGCGACACCACGAAGCTGAACTTCATGGCCGACCACGGTTCGATGCGCCGCAGGACCAGGTGGGCCTTGCGGGGCAGCCGGCCGCCGCCGGAGTTCGAGGAGTTCTTCTTGTTCTTGCCGCTCGCCAGCTCCATCTTCGGCGGAGCCTCGGTGGCCAGCGACGGGCGGGCGCGCATCCCGTCGTTGCGCACGCCGTCGTTGCGGTTGCCGTCGACCGGCGCGCCGGGCGCCTGGGAGCGCTGCTGCGGCTCGTCCTTGGTCGGGACGGGCTTGCCCTGCGCGGGCGAGGTGGTGTCCTGACCGTCGTCGACCGGGTTGAAAATCTCGGTTTCTCCGGGCTTTTTGGGCTGCTGTCCGTTACCCGAAGCCGCCTGGGTCCTGGCGGGGCCACCCTGGGCGCTCATGGACTACTCTCCTCCCCCGTCTTCATCACTGTCCACCGAAGTCTCCATGGACTCCGCGTTCCGGGCGAGGGCAACCACGCTGTCGCCTTCAGCGAGATTCATCAATCGAACTCCCATGGTCTGACGGCCGGACTGCTTGATCTCGCCGGCACTCGTCCGGATCACACCGCCGGCGGACGTGATCGCGAAGACCTCGTCCTCAGGGTTGACCATGACGGCTCCAACCAGCTTGCCACGGGAACTCACGATCTTCGCCGTCAGCACCCCCCTGCCGCCACGACCCTGAACCGGATATTGCTCCACTGGCGTCCGCTTTGCGTACCCCGCCTTCGTGGCGATAAGCACGTCTTGACCGTCCGCGATGCGATTCATGGCGAGAAGTTCGTCCCCTTCGAGGAACCTCATGCCGATCACGCCGCTGGTCGCCCGGCCCATGGGGCGGAGCGCCTCGTCGGAGGCCGTGAACCTGATGGACTGTGCCCCCTTGGAGACCAGCAGCAGGTCGTCGTGCTCGGAGACCAGCCTGGCTCCGATGACCTCGTCGTCCTCCCGCAGGTTGATGGCGATCAGACCGCCGGACCTGGGGGAGTCGTACTCCGACAGGCGGGTCTTCTTCACCAGGCCGCTGCGGGTGGCCAGGACGAGGTAGGGCGCGACGTCGTAGTCGCGTAGGTCGAGAACCTCCATGACTGTTTCGTCGGGCTGCATGGCCAAAAGGTTCGCGAGATGCATGCCCCGGGCGTCACGCGCGCCCTCGGGCAGCTCGTACGCCTTGACCCGGTAGACCCGGCCCTTGTTCGTGAAGAACAGCAGCCAGTGGTGGGTGGTGGTGACGAAGAAGTGGTCGACGATGTCGTCCTGGCGCAGCTGGGCGCCGCGTACGCCCTTGCCGCCCCGCTTCTGCGCGCGGTAGGAGTCGGTCTTGGTGCGCTTGGCGTAGCCGCCGCGGGTGATCGTGACGACGATCTCGTCCTCGGCGATGAGGTCCTCGATCGACATGTCGCCGTCGTAGGCGATGATCTCGGTCTTCCGCTCGTCGCCGTAGCGGCCGACGACCTCGGCGAGCTCCTCGTTGATGATCTCCCGCTGGCGGGCCTCGCTGGCCAGGATCGCGTTGTACTCGGCGATCTGCGTCATGAGGGAGTCGTACTCGTCCTGGATCGCCTGGCGCTCCAGGGCGGCGAGCTTGCGCAGCTGCATGTCGAGGATGGCCTGCGCCTGGACCTCGTCGATCTCCAGCAGCGACATGAGGCCCTGCTGGGCGTGCGCCGCGGAGTCCGAGGCCCGGATGAGGGCGATGACGTCGTCGAGCCGCTCCAGGGCCTTCAGCAGGCCGCGCAGGATGTGGGCGCGCTCCTCGGCCTTGCGCAGGAGGTAGCGGGTGCGCCGGACGATGACCTCGATCTGGTGGGCCACGTAGTGCCGGATGAACTGGTCGAGGCGCAGCGTGCGCGGCACGCCGTCGACCAGGGCCAGCATGTTGGCGCCGAAGGTGTCCTGGAGCTGCGTGTGCTTGTAGAGGTTGTTGAGCACGACCTTGGCGACGGCGTCCCGCTTGAGGACGATCACCAGTCGCTGCCCGACGCGGGAGGAGCTCTCGTCGCGTACGTCGGCGATGCCGGTGAGCTTGCCCTCGCGGACCAGCTCGGCGATCTTCAGCGCGAGGTTGTCGGGGTTGACCTGGTAGGGCAGCTCGGTGACGACCAGCGCCTGCCGGCCCTTCTCCTCCTCGACCTCGACCACGGCCCGCATGGTGATCGAGCCGCGGCCGGTGCGGTAGGCGTCCTCGATGCCCCGCCGGCCGACGATGAGCGCCTTGGTCGGGAAGTCGGGGCCCTTGACCAGTTTGATCGACGCTTCGAGCAGCTCGTCGTCGGTGGCCTCGGGGTTCTCCAGCGCCCACTTGACCGCCGCGGCGACCTCACGCAGGTTGTGCGGCGGGATGTTGGTCGCCATGCCGACCGCGATGCCGCCCGAGCCGTTGACCAGGAGCTGCGGGAAGCGCGACGGGAGGACGTCGGGCTCCTGCGACTTGCCGTCGTAGTTGGGACGGAAGTCGACGGTCTCCTTGTCGATGTCGCGCAGCATCTCCATGGCGATGGGCGCGAGCTTGCACTCGGTGTAACGCATCGCCGCCGCCGGGTCGTTGCCCGGCGAGCCGAAGTTGCCCTGGCCGTCGACCAGCGGGTAGCGCAGCGACCACGACTGCGCCAGGCGGACCAGCGCGTCGTAGATCGAGGTGTCGCCGTGCGGGTGGTAGGTGCCCATCACGTCGCCGACGACGCGGGCGCACTTGAAGTAGCCGCGGTCGGGACGGTAGCCCCCGTCGTACATCGCGTACAGCACCCGCCGGTGGACGGGCTTGAGGCCGTCGCGCACGTCCGGCAGCGCTCTGGACACGATGACCGACATCGCGTAGTCCATGTAGCTGCGCTGCATCTCGGACTGGATGTCCACCGGTTCGATGCGGTCAGCCGGGGGAGTGGTGTTCACGTCCGTCACAGGTGAAATTCCTTAAACGTCGAGGAAGCGCACGTCACGGGCGTTACGGATGATGAAGTCGCGCCGCGCCTCCACGTCCTCGCCCATGAGCACGCTGAACAGGTCGTCGGCCTGCGCCGCGTCGTCGAGCGTGACCAGCCGCAGCAACCGGGTCGCCGGGTTCATCGTGGTCTCCCAGAGCTGGCCGGCGTTCATCTCGCCGAGGCCCTTGAAGCGCTGCACGTTGTCGCGGGGCCGGGGGTCGGGCTTGCCGTTGGCGATGCCCTCGGCGATGACCGCGTCCCGCTCGGGGTCGGAGTAGGCGTAGGAGGCGTCCTCGCCCTTGCGGTCCCACTTGATCTTGTACAGCGGGGGGCAGGAGAGGTAGACGTGCCCGGCCTCGATCAGCGGCCGCATGAACCTGAACAGCAGCGTCAGCAGCAGGGTGTTGATGTGCTGGCCGTCGACGTCGGCGTCGGCCATCAGGATGACCTTGTGGTAGCGCAGCTTGCTGATGTCGAACTCGTCGTGCACGCCGGTGCCGAGCGCGGTGATCAGCGCCTGCACCTCGTTGTTCTTGAGTACCTTGTCGATCCGCGCCTTCTCGACGTTGAGGATCTTGCCGCGGATGGGCAGGATCGCCTGGAAGCGCGAGTCGCGGCCGCCCTTGGCCGAGCCGCCGGCCGAGTCACCCTCGACGATGAACAGCTCGCACTTCTCCGGGTTGTTCCACTGGCAGTCGGCCAGCTTGCCGGGAAGGCCGCTGCCGGACTCCAGGAGCGACTTGCGCCGGGTGAGGTCGCGGGCCTGACGGGCGGCGAGGCGCGCGCGGGAGGCCTGCAGCGACTTGTTGATGATGTCCTTGGCCTCGCCGGGGTTGCGCTCCAGCCAGTCGCGCAGGTGGTCGTTGCACGCCTTCTGGACGAACGACTTCGCCTCGGTGTTGCCCAGCTTGGTCTTGGTCTGGCCCTCGAACTGCGGGTCGGACAGCTTGACCGAGATGATCGCGGTCAGGCCCTCGCGGACGTCCTCGCCCGAGAGGTTGTCGTCCTTGCCCTCCTTGAGGAACTTCTGCTCGCGCGCGTAGCGGTTGACGATGGACGTCAGCGCCGCGCGGAAGCCCTCCTCGTGGGTGCCGCCCTCCGCCGTGTTGATCATGTTGGCGAACGTGTAGACCGACTCCGAGTAGGAGTTGTTCCACTGCATCGCGACCTCGACCGCGATGCCGTCGCCCTCCTCCTCGAAGGCGATGATCGACGCGTGCGCCGGCTCCTTCTTGGCGTTGAGGTGCTTGACGAAGTCGGACAGGCCGCCCTCGTAGTGGTAGGTGACGGTGCGCTTCTCGCCGTTGACGTGGTCGGGCCGCTCGTCGGTGAACGTGATGACGAGGCCCTTGTTGAGGAAGGCCGTCTCCTGGAAGCGGCGCGAGAGCGTCTCGTAGTTCCAGGTGGTGGTCTCGAAGATGTCGGGGTCGGGCCAGAACGTGATCGTGGTGCCGGTCTCGTCGGTGCCCTCGCCCTTGGCCAGCGGCGCGACGGGCTTGTAGTGCTCGTAACGCTGGCGCCAGTAGTGGCCGTTCTGCTTGATCTCGACGTCCATGGCGGTCGACAGCGCGTTGACGACGGCCGAGCCGACGCCGTGCAGGCCGCCGGAGACGGCGTAGGCCTGGCTGTCGAACTTGCCGCCGGAGTGGAGCGTGGTCAGCACGACCTCGACCGCGGAGCGCTTCTGCGCCGGGTGGATGCCCGTGGGGATGCCACGGCCGTCATCGACCACCCGGACGCCGTTGTCGGCGAGCAGCGTGATCTCGATGCGGCTCGCGTAGCCGGCCAGGGCCTCGTCCACCGCGTTGTCCACGATCTCGTAGACAAGGTGGTGCAGGCCGCGCTCGCCGGTCGAGCCGATATACATACCCGGGCGCTTGCGAACCGCATCAAGCCCTTCGAGTACGGCGATTGAGCTAGCGTCGTAGGACAACTGCGAAATCCTCCTGCCGCGGACACGCGGCGGGGGAGGCCATCGTGTTGCGAAGTGCCCCTGCCGTGCCCGTCACCGTCGTGAGTGCCCCGATGCGCAGTCACCCGGGGGAGTCGGCTTGCTGCCGGGGTGACACGCAAGCGGACGTGTCCGGAATCCTTTTTCATTCTACCGCTTCCGGAGCCCCGCGGTGGCAATGAACGCGCCTGTGGTCGCCTCTAGCTCGATTTGCCCCCGGGCCAGCATCCCCCCTCCGGAAAGGGGGCTTATCGCGTCTGGGGGCTTTCTGATCGCCCCCGGCGCCTAACCGTAGGTGTCACCTGGACCACGGCTTCCGGTCACCCGCAAACCCCCTGATGGACGCGGCGCGTTCTGCGGCCCTCTGACCTTGACCTTCGTGACCGTGCCCGCGCCGAGCTCCTCGTTGAGCCTGCGCACGAGGGTGCGGGCGAGCAGCCTGACCTGCGTCGCCCAGGCCGTCGAGTCGGCCAGGATCAGCACCTCGCCGTCCTCGAACGACTCCGGCTTGGTGTGGGCGGCGAGGTCGGGGCCCACGATCTCGGGCCAGCGCCCGAACACGCCGCCGACGGCCGCCGAGCGCTCCCAGCCGCGATCGGCCAGCAGGTCGGCTATCGCCCGCCCGAAAAGCTGGGGATCGCCGGCCTCCCTGCGCGGGCCGGCCGCCCGCCGCCGGGGCTCGCGGCGGGGGAGCTGGCCGCGCTTGGCGGCGTCGGCCTTGGCCTGGGCGAGCTTCTCCCTGGCCATCGCGACGCCTCTGGCCGTACGGGCGTTCGGGTTGTCCTCATCTGACACGGGTCACACTCCCCTCCACCACGTCGAACCGGGCGCCCGCGAGCTCCTTCGGGACGTCGTCGGGCACGGCGGCGGTGATCAGCACCTGCTCGGCGGGCGCCACCATCTCGGCCAGCCGGCGCCGGCGCTGGCTGTCGAGCTCGGCGAAGACGTCGTCGAGGATCAGCACGGGGTCGCCGCCGTCGGCCCGCAGCAGGTCGTAGGCGGCCAGCCTCAGCGCCAGCGCGAACGACCACGACTCCCCGTGGCTGGCGTAGCCGCGGGCGGGCAGCTCGCCCAGGCCGAGGACCAGGTCGTCGCGGTGGGGGCCGACGAGCGTGACGCCCCGCTCCAGCTCCGACTGGCGGACCTCCGACAGCCGCTCCCGCAGACGCTCTTCAAGGGTTTTCCCCAAGTCTGTGGATAACGTCTGCGTATCGAAAGATCCCCGCTCACCGGGGAATTCGCCGCCCTGACCCCCCTCGTCGTCATCCCCACCTGTGGACAACGTGCTGCGGTAGGCCAGCGTCGCGGGAGCGCTGGACGGGGCCAGCGCCGCGTAGGAGCCGGCGACCAGGGGACGCAGTGCCTCGATCAGCTCCAGCCGCGCCTTCAGCAGCTCGGCCCCGTGCCGGGCGAGGTGGGCGTCCCACACCTCCAGCGTGCTCAGGACGTCGCCCGCGCCCGCGGCGGCGAACGCGCTGTCGCTGTCCTGCCTGCGGGCGCCACGGCTGCCCCTGCGGGCCTGCGCGGCCGTGCGCAGCAGCGCGCCGCGCTGCTTCAGCACCCGGTCGTAGTCGGCGCGCACGCCGGCGAACCTGGGTGCCCTGGCCACCAGCAGGTCGTCGAGGAAGCGGCGGCGCTCGGACGGGTCGCCCTTGGACAGCGCGAGGTCCTCGGGGGCGAACAGCACCGTGCGCAGCAGGCCCACGACGTCGCGGGCCCGGGAGACGGGGGAGCGGTTGAGCCGCGCGCGGTTGGCCCGCCCCGGGTTGATCTCCAGCTCGATCAGCGCCCGCCGGTCGTCCCTGTGGAGGGCGCAGCGCACGATCGCCCTGGCGGCCCCCTGGCGGACGAGGGGCGCGTCGGTCGCCACCCGGTGGCTGGAGTGCGTCGCGACGTAGCCGAGGGCCTCGACCAGGTTGGTCTTGCCCTGGCCGTTGGGCCCCACGAACGCCGTGACGCCCGGCTCCAGGCCGAGCTCGACGGAGGCGTAGGACCGGAAGTCGGTCAGCGAGAGGTGGGCGACGTGCACCTCAAAGAGGTTAGTCGGCCTCGCCCGCCGCTGGGGTCACCGGCGTGCGTCCTGTGGAAAACCTCTCGCCGCGGGCGGTCACCGTCGCAGGACCGTCAGCGGTCGGCCTCCTTGGGCGGGGTGACGTCCGCGCCCGGCGCGTCGGCGCCCTTGGCGGTGCTGCCCTCGGTCGCGTTGATCGCGTGGCCGCCGAACTGGTTGCGCAGCGCGGCCACGACCTTCATCGCGGGGGAGTCCTCCTGGCGCGAGGCGAACCTGGCGTAGAGGGCCGCGGTGATGACCGGCAGCGGCACCGCGTGGTCGACGGCGGCCTGGACGGTCCAGCGGCCCTCGCCGGAGTCCTGCGCGTAGCCGCGGAGCTGGTCGAGGCGCTCGTCGTCGTCGAGGGCCCGGACCAGCAGGTCGAGCAGCCAGGAGCGGATGACGGTGCCGGTGCGCCAGCTCGCGAAGGAGCCTCGTACGTCCTTGACGACGTCGGAGGCCTCCAGCAGCTCCCAGCCCTCGGCGAAGGCCTGCATCATGCCGTATTCGATGCCGTTGTGGACCATCTTCGCGAAGTGGCCGGCGCCGACGTCGCCCGCGTGGACGAAGCCGTCCTCGCCCTCGGGCTTGAGGGTCTCGAAGATCGGCATCAGGCGGTCGACGTGCTCCTTGTCGCCGCCGCACATGAGCGCGTAGCCGTTCTGGAGGCCCCACACGCCGCCGCTCACGCCGCAGTCGACGAAGCCGATGCCCTTCTGGGCCAGCTCGGCGGCGTGCTTCTGGTCGTCCACGTAGTGGGAGTTGCCGCCGTCGACGACGATGTCGCCCTCGTCGAGAAGCTCGCCGAGATCGTCCACGGTGGACTGGGTGGGCTTGCCGGCGGGCACCATGACCCAGACGAGGCGCGGCGCCTCCAGGCGCTCCACGAGGCCCTTCAGGCTCTCCACGTCGCTGATCGAGGGGTCGCGGTCGTAGCCGACGACGTCATGACCTCCGCGGCGCAGGCGCTCGGCCATGTTGCCGCCCATCTTGCCCAGTCCCACCATGCCGATCTGCATGACTTTTCCCCTACCCCCTCGTCAGGCTTTCATCATCCCCGATGACAGGATCAGCCTGACAGGCGGATGGGCATGATCAGATATCGGTAGTCGGTGGTGGCGCCGTCCTCCACAGGCTTGCCACCCGTGAGGATAGCGGGCTTCGTGGACGTGGTCATCTGGAGCCTCGCGATGTCCGAGTCGATCGCGCCGAGCCCCTCCAACAGGAACTGGTGGTTGAAGGCGATGTTCATCTCCTCGCCCTCGTAGTCCACGGGCAGGGCCTCGACGGCCTGGGCTTCGTCGCCGCTGCCGGCCTCCAGCACGACCTCGCCGCTGCGGAACGCCAGGCGTACGGGGGTGTTGCGCTCGGCGACGAGGGCCACGCGCTTGACCGCCTCGACGAACGGCCCTGTGGACAGGTCGGCGCGCGCGGAGAACTCGGTGGGGAGCAGCGAGCGGTACTTCGGGAACTCGGGGTCCAGCAGGCGCGTGGTGGTGCGGCGGCCGGCGCTGGAGAAGCCGATCATGCCCTCGCCGGTGCCGCCCGCGGAGCTGAGCGCGATCTCGACCTCGGCGCCGGTGCTGCCGAGCGCCTTGGCGGTGTCGGCGAGCGTCTTGCCCGGGATCATCGCGATGGCCGAGAAGTCGGGCTGGCCGGGCTGCCACTTCAGCTCGCGCACGGCGAGCCGGTAGCGGTCGGTGGCGGCGAGGGTGACGGTGTCGCCGTCGATCTCCATGCGGACGCCGGTGAGCATCGGCAGGGTGTCGTCGCGGCCGGCGGCGACGGCCACCTGGGAGACGGCCGAGGCGAACACGTCGCTGCCGACGCGGCCCGCGGCCGGCGGCATGGCCGGCAGGGACGGGTAGTCCTCCACAGGCATGGTGAGGAGGGTGAACCGCGCGCTGCCACAGGTGACGACCGCCTTGGCACCGTCGACCACGAAGTCCACAGGCTGTGCGGGAAGGGCGCGGGTGATCTCGGCGAGCAGCTTGCCGGAGACCAGGACCACGCCGGGCTCGCCGGTGTGCAGCTCCAGCGTCACCTGGGCGGAGACCTCGTAGTCGAAGCCGGACAGCTTCAACTGCTGGTCGTCGGTGACCTCCAGGCGCATGCCCGCGAGGACGGGCACCGACGGGCGCGCCGGGAGGCTGCGTGCCGTCCAGGCCACCGCCTCGGCGAGTACGTCTCGCTCGATCCGGAACATCACGGTGATCGGCCTCCTGGGTCTGTCGTTGATTCGAGGATCCACTCTCCCGCACTCGCGCTCCGGGAGAAGCCCAACTATGGGTCTTTGAGTTTCTTAGTAAGAGATAGAAGAGGTCATCACACTAGGGGCTGTGGAAACTGTGGACAACTGGCCTTCGCCCAGGTCAGCAGCCCTGAATTCATCCACCGGGGGTGTGTGTGACGCCTGGGGGTAACTGGGGTCGCCTGGGGACGGCGAATCTTTCCCCACAGGCCGTCCCCAGATCATGGTCGCTTCATCCACCGAGAACCCGGGGTTATCCACGATGTTTCCACAGGTTATCCACGGGGTAAGCGAGGCCCTTCTGGAGCCCCAGATCGGTTGTGCACACGCTGTCCACACGTTATCCACGGACCGTCCCCAGGTTTCCCCCAGATGTCCCCAGCTTTGTCCCCAGCCCTTGTGGGTGGATTTTTCGGGGCATTGCCGGGCGCCGAGCGGCCTCGAATCGACGTTTCCGCTGCTCCACAGTGTTTTCCACAGGCTGTGCATAACACTCAGGATCCGCGCTGTGTCTGCTTGATGCGGATTGTCAGCTCGTTGACCTGGTTGTACATCGACTTGCGCTCGGCGATCAGGGAGCGGATCTTCCGCTCGGCGTGCATCACGGTGGTGTGGTCGCGGCCGCCGAACTGCTGGCCGATCTTCGGCAGCGACAGCTCGGTCAGCTCCCGCGCGAGATACATGGCGATCTGCCGGGCGTTGACGAGCGCCCGGCTGCGCGACGTGCCGCACAGGTCGTCGATGCTGATGCCGAAGTAGTTGGCGGTCTCGCTCATGATCGCCGCGATGGTGATCTCGGTGTCGGACTCCGAGGTGATGAGGTCCTTCAGCACCACCTCGGCGAGCTGCAGGTCGACGCCCTGCCGGTTGAGGCTGGCGAACGCGGTGACCCTGATCAGCGCCCCCTCCAGCTCACGGATGTTGGTGGAGATGCGGCTCGCGATGTACTCCAGCACCTCGGGCGGCGCGGCCAGGCCCTCCTGGATGGCCTTCTTCCTCAGGATGGCGATGCGCGTCTCCAGCTCGGGCGGCTGGACGTCGGTGATCAGGCCCCACTCGAAGCGGTTGCGCAGCCGGTCCTCCAGCGTGATCAGCTGCTTCGGCGCGCGGTCGCTGGAGATGACGATCTGCTTGTTGGCGTTGTGGAGGGTGTTGAAGGTGTGGAAGAACTCCTCCTGCGTCTGCTCCTTGCCCTCCAGGAACTGGATGTCGTCGACGAGCAGGATGTCGATCGCCCGGTAGCGGCCGCGGAAGCCGTCGGCCTTGTGGTCGCGGATGCTGTTGATGAAGTCGTTGGTGAACTCCTCGGAGCTCACGTAACGCACCCGGGCGCCGTCGTAGAGGCTCTGCGCGTAATGCCCGATCGCGTGCAGCAGGTGGGTCTTCCCCAGCCCCGAGTCTCCGTAGATGAACAGCGGGTTGTACGCCTTCGCCGGCGACTCGGCGACGGCCACGGCGGCCGCGTGCGCGAACCGGTTGCTGGCGCCGATGACGAAAGTCTCGAATGTGTACTTCTGGTTGAGCCGGGCGGGTTCGCTGGGTTTGCTGCTTTTTGCTTCCCACCGATTCGGCGCCGGCTCCGGAGTTTTCTCCACGGGCGGCGTGCCGGGCGGAGAGTACGGCTGCGCCTGTTCAAAAGCGAAGCCCTGCTGTGGATATTCGGTGGACGAACGCTCCGGCTCGGGTTGGGGAGAATAGAACTGCGGAGGCTCGGAAGCCTGCTGGGCCTGCGGTTGGAGGTGCTGTGTGAAACGCGGCTGGTTCTCCACACCTTGGGGATAACTGGGAGCCACAGGCTGTTGATGAAGGTCGACGACGTGCTGCTCGGGAGCCGTCGTGTCGATCATCACCGCCAGTCGCATCGTCCGGCCGAGCTCCTGCGACAGCGCGTGCGCGACCAGCGGGCGCAGCTTGCCCTCGATGAGGTCCTTGAGGAAGTCGTTGGGGACGCCGAGCACGATCGTGTCGTTGGCCAGAGCGATCGGGCGCACCATCGACAGCCACGTCCGCTGCTGGATCGGCACGTTCTCGTTGAGGAAGTTGCCCAGGGCCCTCGCCCATACCGTGCCGAGGTCGACACTGCTCAC